>JAGVMV010000013.1 GCA_020053595.1 Thermoleophilia bacterium
CGGCGGGTGACCGCCATCTGCTGGCGCTCGCGGGCGTCGCGGCCCAGCGGCGCCTCGATCGTCCCTTCCCTGGTCTCAAAGAGCCCGCAGACCAGGCAGAGGTAGGTGCGCTCGATCTTGTGACGCGACAGCGCTTCGCTGAGACGCCGATGGGTTTGATCATCGCGGGCGACGATCAGCAGGCCGGAGGTGTCCTTGTCCAGGCGGTGCACGATGCCCGGCCGGTGAGGGTTCTCACCGCCGGCGATCTGGCGGCCCAGGAGTCCATGGACCAGGGTGCCGCTGATATGGCCCTTCGCCGGGTGGGTGACGATGCCCGCCGGTTTGTCCACTACGAGCAAATGCGCGTCCTCGTAGGGAATGGAGAGATCCATCTCTTCGGGCTCCAGTTTCAGCTCGGCCGGCGGCGGCACCCGGATTTCGACCAGGTCGCCTTCGCCGACACGAAAATTCTTGTTGCGCTCGTGGCCGCCGACCGTGACCAGTCCGGCGGCAATCAGTTTTTGCGCCGCGGCCCGTGACCCGATTTTCGGCGCTTCGGAGATAAATTTGTCGAGCCGTTGCCCTGTCTGAGCCGGCAGGACAGAGATAGTCAAACAGCCATTTGTATCACTTTTTGTCAAAATGTCTTCCCGGGGGCTCAACGTTTTCGCGCTCTTTGCTTGCCGGCGGTTTCGGCCAGAAAATCAATCGCACGGCCAGCAGCCCCACACCGATAACGATATAGCTGTCGGCCAGGTTGAAAGCGGGCCAGTGAGGAACCTGCAGAAAATCGGTGACGCTGCCGTTTATAACCCGGTCAATCAGGTTGCCCGCGCTTCCCGCTACCAGCAGCGCCATGGGCCAAAGCAGCCGCCTGTCGTTTCTCATTATCAGCGCCCCTGCTACCAGCACCAGCACGATGGCGCCGCTTACCGCGATGATCAGGGCGCTGCGCTCGTTCATCATGCCAAAGGCGATGCCCTGGTTCTGAACACGCTGCAGCCGGAAAAACGGCATCACCTGAACGAAATCGCCGAGTTCCAGCCGCCGGCTGACAACAATCTTGGATAGCTGATCCGCCGCCAGCAGGCAAAGGGTCAAGAGCAGTAATTTGACCGGGGGGCGGCGCAAGGAACTTTATCTTGTTTCCTGGCGGCGCTGGCACTCGACGCATCGGGGCGCGTAAGGGAGCGCCTCCAGCCTCTCCTTCGGGATCTTTTTGCCGCAAGACCTGCAAATGCCGTAGTTGCCGCTGGTGATAGCCTCAAGCGCCTCCTCTACCCGGATCAGCAGCAGCCGGACGTTTTTTTCCAGAGACATATCCAGTTCGCGGCCCACCGCCATCGAAGCGATCTCGGAGATGCGATCATCATTGCTGGCCTCCTCGGCCAGCTCACGCTGGGCGGTTTCCAGATCCTCTTCGAGCCGCACCAGGTCGCCCCTCAGTTTTTCGCGGATCGCCTCGAGTTTCTCTATCTGCTTTTTTGATACTTCGGCAGGCATAATGCTCACTCTTTCCGCCGGTCAGACCTGAACCGGCATTCTCATAACGGTCTGTTGGTAACCCGTTTTTCCGCCCTATTAGTGTTTATTCCTCGCCGAGGACGGATTGTAACCGGGCATGCGCTTCCGGCAGGGGCAGATCCATCAGCAAAACGGTTTTTTCCCGTGATTTTTCGCCGCTGGCCAGTACCACCCGGTTCTTCTTCAGCCCCAGCTCGCGGGCGATGAATCGCACCAGTTCCCGGTTTGCCTTGCCTTCCACCGGTGGAGCCTGCAGGCGGATTCTCAACCGCCCCCCGGCTTCCCCGATGATTTCTGACTTTTTGGCGCCGGGAGTTACCCGGAGCTTCAGCAGCGTACCATCCGGCGTACCGGAAAGCACTCTACCACTTGAACTTGTGATCGTCGGTGTCTATCTCGACATCGGCGAATGGGTCCTCGTCGTCGGCGTTCCTGGCGGCGGGATCGAGTGGCGGGATACGGACCGGTTCCTTGTCCATTTTCGGCTCACCTTCTACTTCCTCGGCCAGGAAGCTGTCGCCGGACTCGTTGTTATCCGCTGTGACGGCGGCCTCTTCGCCGAGGATCTCCCGGGACACGGCCTCTTCGACACCCGGAGGAGCCTCCTCTTCATCGGCTGAAGCCACCGCGGTTTCGGAAAGGGATGCGAAATCGGACTCGGCGCCGGCGGCGATCTCAAGGTCGTCTGATTCGGCGAGATCATAATCGCCGTCCTGTTCGAGGATTTTGGCATAGGACTCGATCACCGACTTGAGCTGGAAGCGCAGGTCTTCCTGCTTCTGCTTGAGCGCCGACACCGAACGCTGGACCTTCTGGCGCTCGGCATAAGAGTCGTTGATGATACTGCGGGACTTGAGCTCGGCGTCGCGCAGGATCAGGTCGGACTCCTTCTTGGCGTTCTGCTTCATCTCCTCGGCCTGCTGCTGCGCCGATATCAGGGTCTTTTTCAGGGTGTCCTCGATGTTCCGGTACTGTTCGATCTTCTCTTCGAGGGTTTCCAGCCTGTCCTTGTAATCGATGTTCTCGTTGAAGAGTCGCTCGAACTCGTCGGCGATGTCATCGAGGAACTCGTCGACTTCCAGGTCCTTGTAGCCGCGCATGGAGCGGGCGAATTCCTTGTGCCTGATGTCCAGCGGTGTAAGTCTCATCTGTTTTTCCTCCCTGTTTGAGTAATTTTACAGAGTGCTTACGTCTGATCCGGATTGATAATGCAGTTGTGCCTGTTCTGACTCCCTTCTCCCTGCCGGGCCGGATTCCTGCCAGCCGCTGACGTTGGCGCCGGGGTTTTGCCGCCGGCTATCCCTCCACCCTGCGTAAAACGGCCATGGGCGTCTGTTCCTCACCCTGGCCGAGCGGATTGTCGCTGAATGCCTGTTCAACCAGCGCCGGCTCCACGCCCGAAGCGCCAAGAATGTTGACGCCCAGATCGTTGGCGTCTATTATCGCGACCGCCTGGCCGCCAAGCACCGCCGAGATTGTCGCCGCTGATTTTTCCGGATTACTCGGACCCAGGGTCACACAACGGTTGTACGGCGGAATAGTGCCGTCGGTAGGCCCGTCAATGGCGGCCACTTTCGGGCCGGCGACGCGGTAGAAGACGCCTTTTTTGCCGAACGGTTTGGTGATGACGCTGGCGAAGGCGGCGGCGAAGATACGCGGCGCGCCGGCCTCGCGCAAGGCGAACTCCATGGTCCAGGGGCTGCCGATGCCGATGCCGTGGGGTGTTTTGGTGACGAATTTCGCCATGAAGGTCGCCAGGCGCGTCGGCTGGATCTCGTCCAGCGGGTAAGCGCGGCCCTCGCAGATGGCGACGATCTTCTCGCTGATGGCCAGGATGTCGCCATGCTCCAGGTAGGGTTCGGCGTGTTCGCGGACGACGGCCACGATATCATCGCTGGCGGTCACCAGGTGTGAGAACAGGGGATAACGCGCGAAGCGTCCCGCGGGCGTTTCTATATAGAGTTCCTTGCCCGGATTGGGGTGGCCGAACTCGTTCAATTTGCCTGATCCTCCTGATTATCGAAGAAGACCCGTAGCCAGATTTCCAGGTTCAGCACCCGCCAGATCGCCAGTGTCTCTTCGGCGCTGCCGGCGCAGATGCGCTCGAAGGCGTCGCGCACGGCGGCGGCGTCGAAATACGGCCGCGAGTTGAAACTGTCCGAGTCAAAGATATCATTAACCAAATCCTTGCGCGCGATCAGCCAGGCCATCTCCGGCGTGGTGAAACCGACTTTCCAGCGGCGCCGGCGTATTTTTTCCGGCAGGATGCCGGACAGCGCCTCGCGCATGACCCGCTTGTTCCAGCCGCCGCCGATGATCGCCTCGGCCGGCAGCGAGAAAATGTATTCCACCAGGCGCGGATCCAGGAACGGCACCCGCGACTCCACCGAGAAAGCCATGGAATTCTTGTCCTCGTAGCGCAAGAGCGCCGGCAGGCTGTGGACGAAAGTGTCCTCATAGAGCCGGCCGCGAAGTGTCTTCGCCGAGTGGCGCCGCCGCTGGTCAGGCTGAAATCTTTCGTAAAAACCGCTGGCGATCAGCGAGCGCGCCTCGACCTTGCGGCCCGGCTTGAAGCGGTCGCTGAGATAATTCCGGAAGAAGGGCAGGGCCACGTCGCGGGCCGCCAGCATCTCCCTGAGCATGGCGAGGTAACGCCGCTCGGCCTTCAGCTGTTGAAAGTAGACGAAGAAGTAGGGCGTGTAGCCGGCCATCAGCTCGTCGGCGCCCTGGCCGTCGATGACAACCTTTACTTTGCGGGCAACATCGCGCATGACACACCATTGGGCGTAGGGGCCGGTACTGACCAGCGGCTCCTCCTGGTAGAAGACAAACTTCTCCAGTTCGGCGAAGAACTCGTCGTGCTCCGGGTAGATGAAATTCCCCTCGGCCGCGGTCTCCTTGAGTACCAGGTCTATATATTCACTCTCATCCAGGTGCTCACCGGGATAGACCGCCGAAAAGGTCTTCAGCCGGTCCCCGATCGCCACTGATTCAGGAACGCTTTTTTTCAGAAGCCTGTCCATGATACAGACGATGGCGGACGAATCAAGCCCGCCGCTCAGGCAGGAGCCCACCGGCACGTCACTGATCAGCCGCCGCTGCACTGAATCCTCCAGGAGATCACCGAATTCCCGAGCCTGTTTGGGCAACTCGCCGCCGCCGGTCACCGGCCAGTCGGGGTTCTCGATGTCCCAGTAACGCTCGGTGCGTACACCGCTTTCATCCACCACCATATAGTGAGCCGCCGGCAGTTTCTTTATCCGCCTGAAGAAAGTCTCCGGGCGATGCTCGTGCCAGCCGTATAGAAGATACTCGTAGACGATCTCGTCGTCGGGAGCGCGTTCGAGGCCGTCCCATTCCAGCAGCGCCTTGATCTCCGAGGCAAAAAGGAAGGAACCGTCGCCGGGGCCGTCGCCGCCCATCTGGCCGGAGCCGTCATTGGACTTGCCATCATCATAGTAATAATAAAGCGGCTTGATGCCGAAATGGTCACGGGCCAGGAAGAGTTTGCGGGCCGTGCGGTCGAAAATCGCCAGCGCGAACATGCCGTTAAAGCGCTTGACGCAATCCTCACCGTATTGCTCATAGGCGTGGAGCAGCACCTCGGTGTCGGTTTTGGTGTAGAAGCGATGGCCCAGCGCCTCGAGCTCCAGGCGCAGCTCGCGAAAGTTGTAGACCTCGCCGTTGTAGACGATCCAGAGAGTCTCGTCTTCATTGTGGATCGGCTGATGGCCGGTCTCGAGATCGATGATGGAAAGCCGCCGGTGACCCAGGGAAAAATCGCCGTCGCTGAACCTGCCCTCGTCATCAGGGCCCCGGTGCACCAGGGCCCCCAGCATCCGGCCTAGAAGTTCTTCATCTTGAAAACCGCTGAACCCGCAAATACCGCACAAACAAACATCAACCCCATGAATGGATGGAAAGGAACCTGCTTTTTACATGCCAGCGATGAGTTGCAAGACAACGTATCGGACGAGGTAGAGCACCAGGATGGCGACCATCGGACTGAAATCAATGCCGCTGGTGGATGGAATGAAGCGACGAAAGATGCGCAGGTACGGTTCGGTCACATCGAAGACGAACTTGTAGATGACATAAAAACCACCCTGCGGAGGCCGCGGCAGGAAGCTGAGCAGGGCCCGGGCGATGATCACGAAGGTGTAGACCGTAAAAAGGGCGTCGACGAAACCGATGATGCCTGACTTCGACATCGCTTAACCGAGCTCTTTGGCGCGGCCGGCGGCGGCCTGTACCGCGTCGATGATCGCCGACCTGGCTCCATCCCGCTCCAGTTGGGCGATGCCCGAAGCGGTGGTACCGGCGGGAGAAGTTACCTTGTGCCGAAGCTCGCTGGGCAGCAATCCCTGATCCATCAGGAGTTTGGCCGTACCGTAAAGCATGGTGACCGTGAGCTCACGGGCGATCGGCGCGGGCAGGCCCGCCATCACGCCGCCGTCGATGAAAGCGTCCGCGAAGAGAGCGACAAAACCGGGGCCGCTGCCACTTATAGCCGTGGCGGCGGCGAAAAGTTTTTCCGAAAGTACTATGACTCGACCCAGCGGGCGGAAAAGTTCGGCGACGTCTTCCTCGGTCTGCGGATCGACGTTGTTGCCGGAGGCGAAACAGATGGTGCCGGCGTTTACCTCCGCGGCGACATTTGGCATCAGGCGCACGACGGCCACATCCACGGGGAAGATCGACTCCAGGGAGATGACGGTGCGGCCAGCGGCCACGGAAACCAGGATCTTGCCACGCCCGAACTGCTCGAGGCAGCCGTCGAGGGCGCGCTCGATGTCGCCCGGCTTGACGGCGATCACCACCAGGTCGGAACCCTTGACCAGCTCGAGGTTCGAGTTCGCCACCGCGACGCCGGTTTCCTTAGCCAGGCGTTTGACCGCCGACGGGATGGCGTCGGCGATAGTGATCCGCTCGACCATGGCGGGGTCGGCCTTGATCCAGCCCTTGACCATGGCGGAGCCCATGTTTCCCGTACCGATGAGACCTATTCGCTTGATGCTCATGACTGGTTGAAGAAGCCCTTCTCCATCAGGCGCGCCCGCTCTTCGGCGGAGACGTCAACATTCCGGGGCGTGAGCAGGAAGACCTTGTCCGCCACCCGCTGCATACCGCCGTCCAGCGCGTAAGTGAGTCCGCTGGAGAAATCGATCAGCCGCTTGGCCAGGTCGTTGTCGGTGCCCTGCAGGTTGAGGATCACCGGGATGTCCGACTTGTACTTGTCGGCCACCTGCTGGGCGTCGTTGAAATTCTTGGGCAGCACCAGGTGCACGCTGACGTTCGCCGGCGAGGCCGCGGCCCTGAGCGGCCTTACACGGGAAACCTTGCGCGTGTTCTCCTCGGGATAGATGTCATCATAGTCGACGCGGCGCTTGCGCCCGGAACGGCTGATCTTGCGAACGTTGGGCCGTTCCTTGTATGACTCCTCCAGCTCGCGGTGGGCCGCGAGATGCTCTTCCTCCTCGTCGAACTCGTCCTTCTCATCGAAGCTGTCCTCAACCAGCCCGAAATAAACCAGTGTCTTTTGCCACATGTTGCTGATGGCAATCACCTCCAGTAATGGTAGAGAGTCGAGTCTATTTTTCTTCGCCCGGCTCGCTATCCCTTTAGTCGTAGTTCAGGTTTTTCTGTTTTCCTGACCGAAAATCATGCCGCCAACCCTGATTATGGTCGCCCCTTCCTCCACCGCCACCAGGTAATCATTGCTGGTGCCCATCGATATGCGCCGGAAATAATGGCTGCCGCTCCATTTTTGATTGAGTTCGGATGACAGGCGGCGCAGCGCCGCGAAGTGGGGCCGGACGGCTTCGGGGTCCGCCGCCAGCGGCGGCATGGTCATGAGGCCGGTGAAGTTCACCTTCGGGTAACGTAACGTCTCCTCCAAAAAACGGTCAACTTCGGTTGGAATGATACCATACTTTCCCGCTTCTCCGCCAACATTGACCTCCAGCAGCACGTCGGTGGGCCCTTCTGCCCGGCGGTCGATTTCCGCGGCTGTGGAGAGTGAATCCAGCGAGTGGATCAGCCTCGCTACCGGCAGCACCTGGCGCACCTTGTTACTTTGCAGGTGGCCGATAAAGTCCCAGGTGAACCGGTCGCCGTAGACCAGATGCTTGGCCGCCAGATCCTGGGCGCGGTTCTCACCGACCAGCGTTATGCCGGCGGCGGCCAGCATCTCCATGCCGTCCGTCGAGATGTATTTGCTGGCCACGAGAATCTCCACCTCGCCCACGCCGCGGCCGGAGCGGCGGCAGGCTTCGGCGACCTCTTCCTTTACTCGAGAGAAGTTCTCCCGAATGAGGTTCGGGTCGAGGGTTTCGGCGGTCCGGCTGGCGCGCTTCACGAGATGGCCCCGCGTGTGGCCGCGTCCTCTGCGCGGAATCTGCGAGAAACCGCATCTTCGGTGTGGAGTCCGGATGTTCCACGGAAAGTCATTCGATCCAGGCGATGGCGCCGTGGCGGCCGGTGACTCCGTCGCGACGGTAGGAATAAAATCCGGAACTGCATGCAGTGCATCTATCCAGGCAGGCGATATTTCCCGCATTGACGCCCGCTCCTGTCAGTTCCTGCTTGACGGCGCCCGGCAGATCAAGATGGTTCCCGGTAACCAGATCAGCGCCAAACTGGTCCGCGAAACGGGAGGCGGTCTCATCATCAACCTCGTAACAGCAAGGCCCGATGGCAGGCCCGATTGCGGCCGTGATTGATCTCGGCGCCACGCCCTGATTACTCATGGAGAGAACACCCCTGCCAACGACTCCCTGCATCAACCCCTCGCGTCCGGCATGGAGTACGCCAACCGACTGCGTCTTTCCTTCGGCGGCGAGGATCACCGGCACGCAGTCCGCGAAATGCAGCAGTATCGGCGCTCCCTTGAGAGAAGTAATCAGGCCGTCGCAGGGATCAAACGCTGAGTCTTCACTATCAGCGCCCGCTCCGACATCAGTCTGGTCGAGAAGCAGACTGACCTCGGCACTATGCCGCTGGCGGGGAGAAGTGATCAGGGCACTGTCCAGGTCCAGTACGCTGGCGAGCAGCTTGCGGTTGCCTGAAACAGCCTCCGGATCATCGCCTACATGAAAACCCAGATTGAGAGATTGATACGGAGGTTTGCTGACACCGCCGTTCCTCGTAGTGAAGTATGCCTTGATCCCCCTGGGTACATCGATGAACCGATAGAGGATAATATCGCCCCACTCCTCCCGGGAGATCGGCGAATCCTGGCTTTCAAGTTCAGCATCGACCAGGTCAACCATGTCGTTATCGAAGGGAACACCCTGTCCGTCAGACAAGCCCTCGGTGTTTCTGTTCACAAGAAATACCCACATTCTGGCAAACCAGTTTTTCAAACGTTCTTTCAAATAGGAACACCCTCCACGGCACGGATCTGTTTATTAACGAAAAGAGGCGGGCCCGCAGGGCCCGCCTCATGTCAGTTTGATCAAGCCTCCGGCTTTATGGTCCAGTTTCCTGGATGCCGCCTAGTCCTTATCCCTCAGAAATGTCGGGATATCAAGTACATCCTCGCCGACATCGAAATCCGGCACATCTTCCGTGTCCCGTTTCGTCGGCTCGGAGGGTCCCTTGGTGATGATGGTGGTGTCGCGCGTGCGGGCGATACGCCCGGCCTGCGCCTGCCGGTCGAAACCGGTGGCGATAACCGTCACCTTGACCTCGTCCTTGATGCTCTCGTCGATGACGGCGCCGAAGATCATGTTGCAGTTGGAGTCGGCGGCGCTGGAGATGACCTCCGCCGCCTCGTTGACCTCGAACAGGCCGAGATCGGATCCGCCGGTGATATTGAGCAGGATTCCTGTCGCGCCCTCGACCGAAGCCTCCAGCAGCGGCGATGAAATGGCCGCCTTGGCGGACTCGGAAGCGCGGTTCTCGCCGCTGGCCACGCCGATGCCCATTAGCGCCGAGCCGGCGTCCTTCATGATGGCCTTGACGTCGGCGAAATCCAGGTTAATGAGCCCCGGCACCGTGATCAGGTCGGTTATGCCCTGAACGCCCTGCCTGAGGACGTCGTCGGCGACCTTGAAAGCGTCGATGATGGATGTTCGTTTTTCCACGACCTGGAGCAGCCGGTCGTTGGGGATGATGATAACCGTGTCGACCTTCTCGCGCAGCATCCGGATGCCTTCCTCGGCCTGGTCGCTGCGGCGCTTGCCTTCAAATGAGAACGGCCGGGTGACGACGCCAACCGTCAGCGCCCCCAGCTCCTTGGCGATCTCGGCAATCACAGGAGCGGCTCCGGTGCCGGTGCCGCCGCCCTTGCCGGCGGTGACGAACACCATGTCGGAACCCTTGATCGCCTCGCGGATCTCATCGCGGCTTTCTTCGGCGGCTTCCCTGCCCACCTCCGGATTGGCGCCGGCGCCAAGCCCCTGCGTGATCTTGCCGCCGATATGCAACTTGACATCGGCGTCACACATGAGCAGTGCCTGCGCGTCCGTGTTGACGGCTATGAACTCAACACCTTTAAGACCCGCGTCAACCATGCGGTTTACCGCGTTGGTGCCCCCGCCGCCTACCCCCACGACCCGTATTACTGCCAGGTAACTGCTGCCGGGATCTAGCATTATGTCAAAACCTCCAAGGTCTAGGTCTTGCCAGATTGTCCAAACCAACCCTTGACCTTCGCCAGAACCTCGTTCCACAACCCTACAGTAGCGGTAGAGTGTTCCGGCGGCTGACTTGGTCCCCTCGAAAAAATATGCCTGCTTCCATACAAAAGCAAGCCTACTGCCGTAGCATAAACAGGATTGCCAGGGATGTCAACAGCCCCCGAACCGACCGTCGGAACCCCCAGCCGCGCCGGCAGTTTGGTGACGTTGCCGGCCAGTCCGCAGATACCCTCAAGCTGGCTTGAGCCTCCCGTGACCACCATCCCTGCAGCAACACTTGAGAGATAGCCGCTGTCCCGCGCCTGCCTGATCACCAGGGAAAATATCTCCGCGACCCGCGCTTCGATCACCCGGGAAAGAAACTTTTTTGAGAACGTGACGGTCCGCTCCTCCGCTGCTCCGGGAACCATGATGGAAACCCTGGCCATCTCGATGTCCTCGACCAGGTGGCTCTGGGCATGACCGTACCTGAGCTTGATATCTTCCGCCGCCGCGAGCGGCACCTTGAGGCCGACGGAAATGTCCCTGGTGATGTGGTTGCCACCCACCGGCAACACGGCCGTGTGTACCAGGCGGCCATTGGCGAACATCGCCACGTCAGTGGTCCCGCCGCCGATATCCACAAGGATGACTCCGGACTGCAACTCCTGCTCGTCCAGGCAGGCTTCGCTGGAGGCCAGAGGCTCCAGCACAATATCCTCGGTGCTGAGCCCGGCCTGCTGAACAGCGGCAACCAGATTCTGGATCGAATTGATAGCACCGAAGACAAGGTGTCCCTCCATCTCGATCTTCCTCGCCCACATTCCCACCGGACGCCTGATGCCATCCTGGCCATCCAGGTTGTAATCTCGTGGCAGCGCATGAATAAGTTGCAGATCACCCGGGACATCCACCTGTTTGAGCTTCTTCATCAGCGCCTCGCGCTCGGCCGTCGTCACCTGTCCGTCCTCGTTGGGATTGCTGATCGAGACCCTGCGATTCAGCGAAACAACGTGCGCGCCAGCGACGCCAACATAAGCTTCCCGCACCGCGAAGCCGGCGGCCTCCTCGGCCTCCTTCAAAGAACTGCGTATGGACGCGGCCGCTTCTTCCAGGTCCACGACCACTCCCTTGTGCATGCCTTTGGCGGGAACGTGCCCGAGACCGGCCAGACGCCACAGGTTCCCTTTTTCGTCAAGTTCGCAGATCAGGCAGGCGATCTTGGTGGTACCCACATCGAGGGCGACCACCGGCGGATAAACGGCATCGGCGATTCCGGCGGCCTGCTCGCCCGCCATCTTTTCCGGCTTGCGCTTCCTGCGTGGCCGTTTTTCCTGTTTTTCTGGTTTGATGTCGTCCCTCATCTCCGGCATTCCTATTCCGGCGCCGTCACCAACAAGCCGCCATTGGCGCCCTGGGTTCCATTATCCGTTAGTTCGTTGTTCCCGGTTGCCGCTGGCGCTGTTTCTTCGATCGCCGCCGTCGAGGTCGTGACTGCGGCAGGCGGCGTTTCTTCTTTGGTCACCGGTCGTTCAGGAACCGAAACATCAATAGTCACCTGGATCCCGGCGGCCGTGGAACGGGCCAGCATCTGCCGGAGCACTTCGAATTTGAGGCCATAGCCGTCGAGCGAGCCGAAATGGACGTTCACACCCGAATTTGTCTTCGCCCTGATGTCTCCGTCCGCCACTGACACCTCGCTAAACTCATAATTGAAGCTGGCAGGGATGTTCCCGAGAAAACGGGCGCCAACCAGAGCATCTTCGCATTCTGACATCCTGCCAGCCTGGGCCAGGCAGGGCTCCTTCGTTGACAGAACCGGCATAACCGGGCAGGCCCCATTCAGTTCAGACAGGACCTTTCCCTCAGAGGAAAGGACAAAATTCTTTCCTCCAGCTCCCTGCAGACACACAAGTGGCCGATATTCGCGGATCCTGACGATCACCGTATTCGGAAAATCGCGCTCAAATTCGACATTTTCGATGAAGGGGAGCTCGCCGAGCGCACCCCGGACCGCCTCAAACTGCGGGCGGACCAGGCTCTGGTTGCGAAGCAGCGGACCGGCCTTCTCCATGATTTCCTCGGTGGAAACAACGTGGTTGCCTTCGACCACAATATCGTTCACTGCCAGGACCGGAGACTGACTGAGCCAGAAGAAACCGCCGGCGCCTATACCCACAAGGATCACCGCCAGTGACGCTTTCCATATATATGTGCCAATTCGGCCGTCGGACACTATTGCACCGGTTTCAGTTCGATTTCCCCGAGTAGCCTGACCTCGGGCTCCAGGCTGATTCCAGATTCCTCATAGACCCGGCGGCGGCATTCGTCCATCAATCCGATAACGTCGCCGGCGCTGGCGCCACCCTTGTTGATTATAAAGTTGGCGTGAGTCGTGGAAACCGCGGCGGCACCACGGACCATGCCTTTACAGCCGGCGCGCTCCAACAGTTCGCCGGCGCTTTTTTCACCAGGCGGGTTCCTGAAGACACTGCCACAGGTACGTTCGCCAATGGGCTGCGACTCCTCGCGTCGCCGCCGGTAATCCTGCATGGCCGCGCGGATGGCCGCCGGCTCGCCTGGGGTCATGGCCAGCACGGTGCGGCTAACTGCACAACCCGGTGGCAGTTGGCAATTTCGATACGAGAAAGTCAGCGAATCCGCTTCGAGCAGGCGGCTCTCCCCGGGCAGGCAAACCTCGACCTGCTCGACAAGGTCGCCGATATTCGTGCCCCAGGCGCCCGCGTTCATTGCCACGGCGCCGCCGACGGTGCCTGGAATAGCGGCAAGAGGTTCGAGACCGGTCAGTCCGGCATCGGAGGCTGTCGCGGCTGCCCGGGGCAGTGAGGCGCCGGCGCCGGCGGACAGCTTGCCACCCGGCAGCGCTTCGCACCTCTTGAGGTCTCCGGAAAGTCTGATCACCAGGCCGTCCCAGCCGGTGTCTGCTACGAGCAGATTGGAACCCAGGCCGATGATGAACCAGTCGATCTTCCGCGCGGCGGTGACTGCCAGAACCGCGGCCAGCCGCTTCGTTGAATCGGTTTCGATCAGCAAGGCCGCGGGGCCGCCGCAGCCCAGAGTGGTGAGCCGTCCCAGGTCGGCGTCAGCGATACCCTCCTGGCCGGCAACCTGCTCGAGCTCCGCACGGGCACTGGCATCAAACAAGGCTTTCCTGCCTCTCCAGAGCTGCCAGTAGTTCTTCACCGACCTTGAAGATATCGCCAGCGCCGATGGTCAGCACCAGGTCGCCCGGCCGGAGGTCGCGCAAGAGCAGCGGCACGATGTCCCGCTGCTTGGGAATATAGGCCACGCTGGAGAAGGGTGACCATTTCAGCGCCGAGTCCACCACCAGCTTGCCGCTGATGCCTGGCTCCGGCTCCTCGCGGGCGCCAAAGATCTCCGTGACGATAGCAAGATCACAGCTGTTAAGGGCCTTGCCGAACTCGTCGTGAAGGTAACGGGTGCGGGAATAGAGGTGCGGTTGGAAGGCTCCGATAACCCGCGTCCAGCCACCGGAACGGGCGGCCTCAAGGGTCGCCTCGATCTCGGTGGGATGATGCGCGTAATCATCGACGACCGTTACGCCGGCCGCCTCACCCTTGATCTGGAAGCGCCGGGCGGCGCCGCTGAACTTACCCAGCGCGGCCGCGGCAGCCGGAGGCTGCACGCCGATAAGATCGAGCACGGCGATGGCCGCCAGTGAATTCAGCACGTTATGCACCCCGCGAACCATGAGCGAGACGCTGCAGTCGGCGTTGCCGTTTTTCAGACCAGCAGCTCGCGCGTCGCTGGAGGCAGCATCGTCAGCCATGGCTGAATCACTCCCTGCCGGCCAGTGAACCCGAAAAGAAGTGCCCTGCCGGTCTGAATCCAGATCCGTGGCGCGGTAGTCGGCGCCTTCCTCGACCCCGTAGGTGACTACCCGGGCGCGGGTCGACCTGGCGATCTCTCTCAGAAGCGGCGTATCCCAGATAACCAGGGCGCCATGCTCGGGCAATCCGGATACGAACTCCTTGAAAATCTCTATCACTTCATCCACCGAGACATAGTGTGAATGGTGGTCGAGTTCCACGTTGGTGATGACGGCTATCTCCGGGTGCAGATGCAGCAGGGAACCGTCACTCTCGTCGGCCTCGGCGACCAGCCACTCGCCCTCACCGGCGCGGGCGTTGCTGCCAACGTCGTTGAGCTCACCGCCGACGACGAATGATGGTTTGAGCTCCAGCTGTTCCATGGTATTTGCGATCATCGAGGTGGTGGTGGTCTTGCCGTGGGTGCCCGCCACGGCTATGCCCCGCTTCATGCTCATCAGCTCGGCGAGCATCTGGGCGCGCTGGAACACCGGTATCCCGCGCTCGACGGCCGCCGCCAGCTCGGGATTATGTGCCGGAATGGCGCTGGAAACGACGACCGCGTCGGGCCGATCAAGGTTTTCAGCGCTGTGTCCTATGGCGATATTTACGCCGCTCTCGTCAAGCATCCGGGTATAACGGGAGCGCTTGAGGTCCGAGCCGCTGACAACATATCCGAGCGTGTGGAAGACCTGGGCGATGCCGCTCATGCCTGCCCCGCCGATGCCTATGAAATGTATTCGCTTATTGATAGCTCACCTTACTTGTTTCGAAATTGAATAATACCTGGCTTATCCCCTGGCTGGGCAGATCAACGCCCGGCCAGGGCAAAGATTTCGTCCGCGATTATCTCGCCGCCATCCCGCCGGCCCAGGCCGGCGCTGGCCCCGGCCATGGCCGCCAGCCGTTCGCGGTCCCCGAGCAACTCTTCCACTTTCTGCTTCAGCAGCGTCCCGCTCAGTTCGCTGTCGAGAACTATCTCGGCGGCGTCCGCGGCCGCCATCCACTCGGCATTTTTCAGCTGGTGGTCTGCGGTAGCATAAGGATAGGGGACCAGCAGAGCCGGCTTTCCCAGCGCCGCCACCTCGAGCACGGAAGCGCCGGAGCGCCCCACCACAAGGTCAGCGGCCGCCGTTGCCAGCGGCAAATCAACTGTATAGTCTAGCAAATGATAATTTTCCGGGTCGGCGCCGCGCTCGTGCAACGCCTGCCGCACCATCTCGTAATCGCGCCGCCCACTCACTTGCACCAGCTGGAAAGGCAGGCTGGGAACACCGAATGCCTCAACGCAGGCGAGGTTGAGTGACCGCGCGCCCAGGGAACCACCGGTGACCAGCACGACCTGCCGGTCATCCCTCAATCCGAATTTTCGCCGGCCGGCTTCGGCTGTGGCTTCAAGAAGCTCGCGTGACAGTGGCCGTCCCGCCAGGAAATACTTGCCGCCGTCCCTTCCCGGGATGGCAAAGCTCAGGGCCACGCGCGTGGCCAACGGCGCCAGTGCCCGGTTGGCCAGCCCCATGTGAGAATCCAGTTCGGTTATCAGACGGGGGGTCCCGAGCAGCCAGGCAGTAAACACCGGCGCCCAGCTGACATATCCGCCGCCGCCCACGACCACGTCAGGCCGGCGCCGCCTCAGAATCCTGAAACAGTCGATGCCGCCCTTGACCAGCGACCAGAGGAAGAGGAAGAACTGTGGTGATAGCCGCCGCTCCAGCCCTCGAAGGTTGGCGAGGTCGAGCTCGTAGCCGGCCTGTGGCACGAGTTCCGTTTCCAGCCCCCTGCCGGTGCCGACAAACGAGACCCGGGCGCCCCTAGCCGTGAGCGCGTCGGCGAGAGCCAGCGCCGGCACCAGGTGACCGGCCGTTCCGCCGGCCGCGATTACCACTTTCAGCGGCGCTGATTTTTCTCTGTGGAGCTGCGGCAATTTTACTCCGAGGGTTGACGGCAATATTCAATAATATTCCGATGCTGGAAAGGATGATTATCAGGCTGGATCCGCCGTAGCTGATCAGCGGCAGCGGCACACCGGTCAGCGGCATCAGGCCAGTGACGGCGCAAAGATTGATCGCCGCCTGCCCGACTACCATGGAGGTGATGCCCGTGGCGACGTATTTGCCGAAAGTATTGCGGCACTTGATAGCGATGCGGAAACCCATGTAGCCGAAGGCGCTGAAACCGGCGATCACCATCAGCGCTCCGAGCAGGCCCATTTCCTCGCCGATGATTGAAAAGATCATGTCCGTATGTGGCTCCGGCAGGTAGTAGAACTTCTGCACGCTGTTGCCCAGCCCTACTCCGGACAGCCCTCCCGAGCCGATCGCGTACCAGGACTGGATGATCTGGTGGCCGGTGCCGTTGGCGTCCTGCCACGGGTCGAGGAAAGCCGTCAGCCGGTCCATCTGGTGTGGTTTTATCATCACCGACATCAACCCCAGAACGGTTGCCCCCAATATCGGCGGAGCCATGACCCTCAATCTCACGCCACCGACGAGGAGCATGCCCAGCACCGTCACCGCGATGGTAATGGCCGTCCCCATGTCCGGCTCGATGAGTACCAGAAAACAGACCGCGGCCGGAAACACGAGGATGCGCAGGGACATTTCCCGCGCCGAGGTCAGCAGGCGCGGCCGGCTGCTCATGACCGCGGCCAGGGACAGCACGACGGCAAGCTTGGCGATCTCCGATGGCTGGGGATTCACAACGCTCAGCGCAAGCCAGCGCCGGGCCCCATTGTTCTCCACGCCAAGCCCGGGGATCAGAACCAGCAGCAACAGCGCCAGGGAGGCCGTCATGAAAAAGGGCGCGGTTTTACGCAGACGAGTAAAATCGAGACGTGACAACGAGAACATGCAGATGATGCCGATAGCACCGAAAGCCAGCTGCCGCAGCAACCAGTAATAACTGTCATCCTGGTCGAAGTAGGCGCTGGCCAGCCCGGCGCTGAAAACCATGACGGTTCCGAGGGCAAGCATCATCATGGTCACGGTGGCCAGAAAAACGTATTCATAGGCACCGTTCGCGGTTTGCGTACGGGAGCGCTTCCGGATCTTCGGTTTATGGAGCTTCAGCTTAAGTCCTTCCCCCGCGGATTCAACATCTCAGGCTCCCCGCTCCTTGAGATCTTCGACAAGCCTCACGAAATGATCGCCGCGCTGTTCGTAATTGTCATATTGGTCAAAACTGGCACAGGCCGGCGACAGCAGAACGGTATCGCCTGGCTGGGCATGCCCGCTGGCGATCAGGACGGCCTGTGCCAGATTGTCCGTTACCACCACATCGCCTCCGACCAGGTCAAAGCTGGCGGCAATGTCATTGGCCGCCTCGCCGATCAGGATGACCTCGCTGACACCAGGCGCCGAGGCCGCCACTGCCAGTTCATCAAAATCGCAGCCCTTCGTGCGGCCGCCGAGAATCAGGTGGACACCACGACGGTAGGCGGTGAGCGCTTTCAGCGCCGCGTCCACATTGGTGGCCTTGGAGTCGTTGACATAAGTGACGCCGTTCACCACCCCGATTTCCTGCAGCCGGTGCGGAACACCGGGAAAACTGGTGATGCCGGCAGCTACCTCCCCGACGTTGAGCCCCAGGCTCAGACAGGCAGCCGCGGCCGCCAGACAGTTATCCAGGTTGTGGTCCCCTTTGAGCGCTGACTCGGACCAGTCAAGAACAGCCTGTGAGCCGACGCCGCTTGAGACTTCGCCGCCTCCAGCGCCATTCCTGCCGGAAGCCGTTGCCAGACCGGGCTTCTCCTCATTTTCCGACCTAGAAACAGAACCTTCCGCCCAGGCTCGCGGCAGACGCGAACGCAGCCCCGCGCCCGCCACTTCCAGCCCGCGCAGGTTGGCGCGGAGCACGCCCTGGCGGACGAATACCAACGGTTCTCCCGATTCACCCGCGTCAGGTTTGGCGTCGCCGGCACTGCGGCTGAACCAGACCCGCGACGCCTGCCCCGGCACCGGCCGACGGCATTTGGGGTCGTCCAGGTTGATTATGGAAACGTCATCGGAATGCTGGTTCTCGAAAATCTTCATCTTGGCGGCGAAATAGCTTTCGATGTCCGGGTGCCGGTCCAGATGATCCTCGGCCAGGTTCAGCAGGATGGCCAGGTCCGTCCGAAAGTCGATGCTGTCCTCCAGCTGAAAACTGGATAGCTCCACCACCAGCAGCGCGTCCTCGTCCACTTCCCCGATCAGCGACGACAGGGCTACGCCTACGTTGCCCGCTACCCGGCAGGACCGCCCGGCGAAGGATAAAATATGCCCCAACAGCTCCGTGGTCGTGGTCTTGCCATTGGTGCCGGTGACCCCGACGATGAGATTGGGCAGAAAACGCCAGGCGAATTCGACCTCACCCCAGACGGGGATTCCCAGCATATGCGCCTCCAGCAGCAGCGAATTCTCCTGGGGCACTCCAGGGCTCTTGACCACCAGTCCGGCGCCGTCGAGCAGGGCGTTGTCCTCGCGGCCCAGCTCCACCCTGACCCCGGCCTCCAGCAGCGCCGCGACCTGGGCAGCCTCTTTCGGCCTGGGCTCGCGATCGGCGATCAACACCTCGACCCGCGGCAACATCTTTCGTGCAGCCAGGGCCACCGCGATACCGGAGCGGGCCATGCCGACGACCAGCAGGCGACCGATACCGTCCAGTTCGGCTGCCAGGATCATGGGCTACGCCTCCTCATCGTCCAGGCAGGGAAAGATAGAATATGGTGAAGCCGGTGGAGGCGAAAATGGCGCCGACGATCCAGAAGCGCATGATAATCTTGGTCTCCGACCAGGCCATCAGCTCGAAATGGTGATGAATGGGAGTCATGCGGAAGACACGTACCCGCTTGTGGGTTGCCTTGAAGGTCAGCACCTGGATGATCACCGAGGCCGCCTCGGCCACGAAGATCGCCCCGATTATGATCAGCAGCAGCTCCGTCTGCGTCAGAAAAGCCAGGGCGGCGATCGCCCCGCCCAGGGCCAGCGAACCGGTATCCCCCATGAAAATCTCAGCCGGGAAAGAATTGAACCAGAGGAAACCGACACAGGCGCCGCCGATACAGGCGGCTATGATGCCCAGATCCGTCTGATCGGTAAGAAAAGCAATGGTCATGTAAGTCAGCATGGTCACCACCACCGAACCGGCGGCCAGGCCGTCCAGGCCGTCGGTCAGGTTGACCGCGTTGGAGAATCCCGCCAGCCAGAGAAAAATTATCAGGTAGTAAAATAGGCCAACATCGACGACCTGGTCGCTCATCGGTATTCTGATGCTCTCGGTAAGCTCGCCATAATGTGTGGCGATAAGCCCGACGAATATGGCCAGCAGAAGCTGTAACAGCAGCTTGCCCCGCGCCCGCAGGCCCAGCGACCGCTTCATCCTGATCTTGGCGTAATCGTCGGCGAAGCCGATGGCGCCGCAGCCCAGCGTGGTGATGATCACGATCAGGCTCTTCACGCTCCACTCCCAGAGGATGAAAAAGGGAGTCAGCGCACCGATGATGATTAGCAACCCTCCGAGCGTCGGGATGCCCGACTTGGTCTTCAAATGCGCTTCCGGACCTTCCTCCCTGACCTGCTGGCCGAATTCGTTTGCCTTGACGAACTTGATGAACTTTGGGCCGAGGAAAAGGGTGATCAGCATCGATGCCAGGCCGGCAGCCAGAAGTTGAAACATAGCCGGTTAGCGCTCCGCCGCCAGCGAAGCGCTCAGTTCTTCCAGCTTCATGAAGCGGGAAGCCTTGATCAGCACCACGTCTCCCGGTTGAACCAGCCCGGGAACTTCGGCCAGCGCCGCATCGCGATCGGCGAAGTGGTAACAGCAGCCAGCGCAGCCTCCGTCCTCCAGAGCGCCTGCCAGATAGCCGGCCGCCTTGTCGCCGACGGCGATCAGGCAGTCGATACCCAACTCGGCAATGCGCCGGCCCACCTCACGGTGGTACCCGAGCGATTCTTCCCCCAGCTCACCCATATCGCCGAGGATGGCCACGGTGCGGCGGCCGGTGCCGACACTGGCAAGGTAATCCAGGGAAGAGCGCATGGAGAGGGGGTTGGCATTGTAGCAGTCATTCAGCAGGGTTATTCCGCTGTTCAGGTTCAGCAGCTCACCGCGCATGCTGGAAAGATGGATCTCCGCCACGGCGGCCGATATCTCCTTCAGTGGCAGCCCGAGCAGATGATACGCGCCGATTGCGGCCATCGCGTTCAGCAGATGATAGTGTGGTGCGAAATTGAACCAGAGTTCGATCTCGCGTCCACAGCAGGAGATGACCGTATGCAGGCGGCCATCCTCTACATGTTCGTGGAACACGGGGTGGATGTCGGCCAGCCGGTCGAAACCGAAGGTGATCATCCGCAGGTCCAGGCCGGCCAGATAGGGTTCAAGAAGTCTCTCCCCATAAGGCATTACCAGGCCGCCTCCCGGCGGCAGGCCCCGGACGATCTCGGCCTTGCCCCTGGCTATGTTCTCCAGGCTGCCGGAGTATTCGAGATGAGCCGGCCCGATGTTGGTGATAACGGCGATGTCAGGAGCGGCTATGCGACAAAGTTCGCCGATCTCGCCGGGCGCCTGCATGCCCATCTCCACCACGATGACTTCGGTATCTTCATCAGCTGAAAGCAACGTCAGCGGCACGCCGACCTCGTTGTTGAAGCTGGCCCGGCTGGCGACGTATTCGAGGCGCGGTGTAAGCAGGCCGGAGAGAATGTCTTTAGTGGAAGTCTTGCCGGTACTGCCGGTGACGGCCACCACGGTGGCGCCGCTGCGCGCCGCGACCAGGGATGCGATCTGCTTAAGGGCCTCGCCGGAATCGTCCACGGCGATGACCACGGGAGCTTCGCCGCCC
>JAGVMV010000020.1 GCA_020053595.1 Thermoleophilia bacterium
GCGGTTCTATTGCCTTTCTTAATCCCGCCTAACCACGCGGCCGTTTTGATAGCGGTCTTTTCTTGCCCTGCCTACTTGGCTGCCGCTTTCTCCGCCGCCTTATCATTCGCGGTCTGGATCGCTTCTTCCTCTTCCGGGGTCAGAAGCGGCTCGCCCTGCAGGTATCGATCGATGGAGCGCGCGGCGGTCTTGCCGGCGCCCATCGCCAGGATAACCGTGGCGGCGCCGGTGACGATGTCGCCGCCGGCGAAAACGCCTTCCTTGCTGGTCAGCAGGGTGTGTTCGTCGGCGACGATGTTGCCCCACTTGTTGAGGTCGAGGCCGCTGGTGCTCTTGGTGAGCAGCGGGTTGGCCTTGGTTCCTACCGACACGATCACTACGTCAACCGGTATGCGGCGTTCGGAACCATCGACGGTGACCGGACGGCGGCGGCCGCTGGCGTCCGGCTCACCCAATTCCATATCGACTACCTCTATCTCCTCGACCCAGCCTTCGTTGTCACCGATTATCCGGGTCGGGTTGGTCAGCAGGTTGAAGATGATACCCTCTTCCTCAGCATGGTGGACTTCCTCGGCCCTCGCCGGCATCTCCTCGCGGGAACGGCGATAGATTAAATGGACTTCCGCGCCAAGCCGCAGCGCCGTACGCGCCGCGTCCATGGCCACGTTGCCGCCGCCGATGACCGCGACCTTCGCGCCCACCTTGATGGGCGTATCATACTCGGGGAAAAGATAGGCTTTCATCAGGTTCGAACGGGTCAGAAACTCGTTGGCCGAATAGACGCCGTTAAGGTTCTCACCGGGAATGTTCATGAACGAAGGCAGTCCGGCGCCGTTGGCGAGAAAGACCGCTTCGTGACCGCTTTCCATCATCTGGTCAACGGTCATGGTGCGGCCGATGACGTAGTCGAGCTTGATCTCGACGCCAAGGCTTTCGACATAATCACACTCGCGCTGGACTATGGCCTTGGGCAGGCGGAACTCGGGAATGCCGTAGACGAGAACGCCTCCTGGTTTGTGCAAGGCCTCGTAGATGGTGACATCGTAGCCCATCTTGGCGAGCTCGCCGGCACAAGTGACTCCGGCGGGGCCGGAACCGACCACACCCACGCTCTTGCCCTTGCTGGCAGCGATTACCGGCTTGCTGGAGCTGCCGTGGGCAAACTCCCAGTCGGCCGCGTAGCGCTCCAGGCGGCCGATGGCCACCGGCTCCTGCTTCCTGCCGAGAATGCACAGCAGCTCGCACTGCTCCTCCTGCGGACAGACACGGCCGCAGACGGCGGGGAAGCTGGTGGTCTCCTTCAGCTTGGCGATGGCCGCAGCCGGATCGCCTTCCTCAATCTGCTTGATGAATGCAGGAATATCGATGCCCACGGGACAGCCCAGGACGCACTTGGGTTTCTTGCACTGCAGACAGCGGCTGGCTTCCAGTTTCGCCATGTCCTCGTTGTATCCCAGAGTCACCTCATCGAAATTGGTCGCCCGCTGCTTGGCCGGCTGCTCGGGAATGCCCGTGCGGGGAAGCTTCGGCCGCTTCGGTTTCTTTTCCGGCTTGTCGCCGTGTTTGTCTGTATTTACTTCATGCATCTTTTATCACCACCGCATTCAACGTAGATGTCCAATGATTCCTTTTCCTGGGACAGGTACTGGCGCTGGCGGGACATAAGCAGGTCGAAGTCGACCTGATGCCCGTCGAATTCCGGCCCGTCGACGCAGACGAACCTGGTCTCGCCGCCGACGCTGACGCGGCAGGCACCGCACATGCCGGTGCCATCAACCATGATCGAGTTGAGGCTGACGATGGTCTTGACGCCGTACTCTTCCGTAGTCTTGCAGCAGAATTTCATCATGATGCCTGGGCCGATGGCGTAAATCAGGTCGATGCCACCGGCCTCGCAAAGCTCCTTGAGGGGCTCGGTAACCAGGCAATGGCGTCCGCAGCTGCCATCGTCGGTGGTCACGATCAACTCGTCGCTGACTTCCCGCATCTTGTCTTCCCAGAGCAGGAGACTCTCGTTTCTGGCGGCGACAATGGAGATAACCTTGTTGCCTGCTTCCTTGAGAGCGCGGGCGATCGGATATACCGGCGCCACGCCGACGCCGCCGCCGGCGCAGATGACCGTCCCGACCTTCTCGATCTCGCTGGGCAGGCCCAGCGGCCCGATAAAGTTGGCGATCGAGTCACCCTTGCCGAGCTTCTGCAGGTGACGCGTCGATTTGCCTACCGCCTGGACGACGATGGTGATCGTGCCGGCCTCGCGGTCGAAATCGGCGATTGTCAGCGGGATCCTCTCCCCCTCTTCGTGGATCCTCAGGACGATGAACTGTCCCGGCTGGCAGGCAGCGGCCACAGCCGGGGCCTCGATGACCTGCATATACACGTCATCTGAATAATCTACTTTGTCAAGTATTTTGTACATGTCCTCCTCTTGCTATCGTGGTTCCGCGTTGCTGATACGTGGTTCCTGGTTCTTTAAGCCTGTTTGTCCTTTTGCCCTGTTTACAGCCTGGTGTTATTTCAGCTCCGCATCGGAAACGGAATATAGTGATTCGTTCTTGAGCGCGTTGATCAGCCTGATGGTGCGCATCATTTCCGGATCCTTGGCGTTGCAGATGCACGAAGTCATGCCGCAGGCGGCAAGCATCGGCAGGAAAGCGCGCTCGATGGCGCCACGCAGCTCATCCGGAGCGCCGTTGGAGGTATTGGAGAGGCCGCAGGTCGACTGCACCGGCTCCTCGAAGAGTTCGGGGAAGGACCTGAGCACGTTCTGTACGGCGACGGCGTGCGCCTGGCCGACCTCGACGCCGATCGGCAGGATGATCGGGTCGATCCAGATGCGCGAGTTGGGGATTCCCAAGGCGTTAGCCGCGGCCACCAGCTCGTAGGCGATGGCGATGCGCTCGTCGGCGTCGATGGGAATATGCGTCGACATGGTCAGGCCGATTATCTCACAGTCATACTTGGCGGCCAGCGGCAGGATGTTCTCCATCTTGTCCGGCTGGGCGCTGAAAGAGTTGAGCAGCGGCGGCTGGTTGCAGACTTTAATGCCGGCCTCCATGGCCTCGTGGTTGCTGGTGTCGAGGCAAAGCTGCAGGTCGGAAGCCTCCTGGACTGTCCGGACCACCCACTCCATCAGCTCGGGACCGCCCTTGCGCGCCGGTCCCAGGTTGATGTCCAGGAGATGGGCTCCAGCCTCGGTGCATTCCTTTGCCAGCTGCTGGATAGGTTCGGCAACGCGGTTTTGCATCGCATCCCCGATCGACTTGCTCATTACATTGATATTCTCAGCGATCGCCTTCATAAAAACCTCCGGTATCAAGTTTCCGTGTTAAGTTACAAGAACTCTCTATTCGCGCGCAACCGGCAACAATTCTCGAGCAGGCAAGTGCGCGAATCGCCGGAGCGCGGGGAACATCCCGGACCGGCGCACCGCCCACCCTACGAACCTGATCCCGCCCGCAACCCCGCCCGCGACAAAATCTCAGGAACCGCAGATTCCCATTCTACCGCCATTATGTGGACTCCCGCGACCCCCTCAATATCCCTTACCCGGTTGATGACCTCGACGCAGACGTCAATACCCTCGCTTTGAGCGTCCTCGGCTGCAGCCATACGCTCGACAACCTCGTCAGGAACATCCATCCCGGCCACCCGGTTCTTCATGTATTTGGCCATGCCGGCACTCTTGAGTGGCGCGACTCCGGCAAGTATCTTGCACCGTTCGGTGACTCCGAGCTCGACGCACTGACGCATGAACTCTTCAAATTTTTCCAGGTTATAGATGATCTGCGTCTGGCAGAAATCGATGCCCGCCTCGACCTTTTTGGCCAGCCGCACGGCCCGGAACGGGAAAGGGTCCGCGTATGGATTGGCCGCCGCGCCGATCAGCAGCTTCGGCGCGAAGGTGATCTCCTCGCCGCACTGGAACTGCGGCACATCGCGCATGTCCTTGACCATTTTGATCAGCGTGATCGAATCCAGGTCGAATACCCCGAGTGCCTCCGGATGGTTGCCGAAACTCTGGTGGTCGCCGGTAAGGCAAAGCAGGTTCTTGATGCCCAGCGCCGCGGCGCCGAGAATGTCCGCCTGCATCGCCAGGCGGTTACGGTCGCGGCAGGTCATCTGCATGATCGGCTCGAGCCCCTGATCGATGGCGATTTTAGCCGCCGCCATGCTGCACATGCGCGCTATGGCCGTCTGATTGTCGGTGATGTTCACCGCGTCGACATGGCCCTTGAGGATGTTGGCCTTGTCTATGATAACCTGCGGGTCGGCGCCTTTGGGCGGACCCAGCTCAGCGGTCACGGCGAACTTGCCATCGGCCAGGACTTTTTCCAGAATGGAACCCGATCTCATGGCTCGAACCCTTCCTTCTTCATCGTACGAGGGCCACCGCTATTGGACTTCGACCAGTTTTTGGGCCCGCCGATACGGCTAAGGTTTCCCTCCAGCCCGAATGTCGCCAGCTTTTCGTAAATAAGCTGCCAGACACAGGGAACCTCGGCGGAGATTTCACAATGTCCACCCTGTGATCCGCCACAGGGGCCGTTCAGCAGCTGCTTGGCGCAGCGGGCGATTGGACAGATGCCACCAGTGTTGAAGATGCCGCAGTCGCCGCAGGCGACGCAATATTCTGACCAGACATGATGCTTCTGCACTACCGCCAGCATATTGGTGTTCATGGCGGGGGCCACGCGGACGGCGGGATGGCGCTCGGCAATCAGCTGAGGCCCGATGCTGCAGGCCATGGAAAGTACCAGGTCCTTGCCCTCCACATCTGCCGCGATGGAGTCTACAAACTCGTTCTCACACTGGCGCAGCACGGTGACCGTTTCCACGGAGCCGCCGATGCCATCATTCCGCCTCTGCAAGCGAAGCTCGGCTGCCAGCTGTTCGGCTTCCTTTTCGCCGCCGGTGAGACAGACGGCCACGCAGGTGTTGCAGCCGACCACCAAAATGTTCTCAAACTGGTCGGTGACCAGCTTTATCTGTTCAAATGGCTTTCTTTCCGCGGCGATCATCTAATCATGCTTCCTTCATGCATTTTTTCTCGGGAACAAATTTCAATTCAATTTTTTCCGGATCCAGGCCGGCCTCTTCCAGCAACTTGCGGGCTTCCTCCACGGCTGCCCTCGTCTGCCGGTGGCCATGGACGAACCGGCCGTCGTCGTCCTCGCTGCATACCGCGACGAACACTTTTTCCGCCCCGGCCTCCAGGGCATTCAGCAGCAAGCGGACGCTGAGCCTGCTGGTACAGGGCAAAGCAACGAAAGCGGCTTCCGGAGCTACTCGTGACTGGGAGTACCAGCAACCGAACTCCATGTCCGGCGACTCTGTGGCCATCGCCACTACGATCTCCTGTTCGATATCCGTCTCGGACATGACCGTGAGGTCTATTGCTTTCACCGGGCACTGGGTGAAGCATATGCCGCAGGCCTGGCACTTGTCAGGGTCGATGCCGCCGAAACCGTCCTTGTCGGCCCACGGTGCTCCGTAAGGACATACTCGCACACAGGTCAGGCAGGATACGCACTTGAGCTGGGAATAACGCGCGCCGCTACCGCAGAGCAGACAGCGGGAGGCCTCGCAGCGGCCGTCCACCTCACCCAGCCCGGTCTCTACTTCCCCGAAATCCGTCAGCCGTTCGTCCGTACCCCGCGCGGGCATCTTGCGGCGAGGAGCCTGCTTGATCTGCTCCCTGACATCAGCGGGAACCTCACCGATCGCCACAGGTTCATGGCCGAAATTCGCGTCCACGCCAAGATATCGAGCGACGGCGATCGCAGCCCTCTTGCCGCTTGCCAGAGCGTTTACCGCAGCCCCTGGCCCGGTGACCACCTCGCCGCTGGCGAAGACGCCACGCCTGCTGGTTGTACATAGATCGCGGTCAAAAATAAGAATACCGCGTTCATTCACATCGGGACCTGTCTTAGTCAGGAACGACAGGTTGGACATCTGCCCGATGGTGATGATGACCGTATCACCTGGGACAACCGATAGCTCGGTCTCACAGAAGGTCGGGGCAAAACGACCGTTCACGTCGAAGACCGACTGGCACTTCTTGACCTGCAAACCCTCGACCTTGCCATCGCCGACGATGGCATTGGGCCCCTGGCTGCAGACCATCTCGATGCCCTCGGTACGGGCGTCAGCGATCTCCCAGTCATGGGCCGGCATCTCATGATCGGCCTCTAGACAGACCATGGTGACCTTGCCGCCGGAGATGCGCTTTGCCGACCGGGCGACGTCGATAGCCACATTGCCGCCGCCGATGACGATGATCTCCTTGCCCAGCTGCGGTATATCCCGGCCGGCATTAACATCTTCCAGGAAAGGAACCGCCAGCAGCACCTGCGGCAGGTCCACGCCCGGAATAGGTAGTGAGCGGCTCTCGGATAGGCCTACGGCGATGAGGACAGCATCGTATTCAGATGCCAGCTCATCAAAACTTATGTCGTCCCCAACGGAGGTAGCTGTGCGTATCTCTACGCCCATGCCACGAATGTAATCGATATCCTCGTCGAGTATATTCTTGGGCAAACGGTAGTTGAGGATTCCGGTCCGGAGGAACCCGCCGGCCGCCGGCTGCTTCTCGAAGATAACCGGCTGCACACCCATCAGCGCCAGGTCGTGCGCGGCGGCCAGGCCTGAAGGACCCGAACCGATGATGGCGACTTTCCTGCCGCTGGTGAACTCAACTGCGGGGGGATCGTATCCCAGCCCCGTTGCCTTGGCGCCGTCGGATGCCACCCGCTTCAGGTTGCAGATGGCGATCGGCTCATCCACCCTACCCCGGCGACAGGACTCCTCGCAGGGATGGGCACATATGCGGCCGATGGACTGTGGCAGGGGATTGGTCTCGCGTACCACGGCAAGCGCCTGGTCGTACTTGCCCTCGGCGACCAGCTGGATGTACCTCTGAGCGCGCGTATGGATTGGACAGGCGACCTCACAGGGAGCACGTAGCTGCGCGTCACCAGTAATGGGACGCGCCGAAGATCTGTTTATCGAATCTGCTAGTTCGTGCTCCACTGGCGCAGGAACTTGGGGATGTCGGCGGCTTCACGAACCCCGACCTGCACTTCCCAGCCGTCGCCCAGCTCTTCATCGAGCTCGCCGGAGATCTGGGCCACATAACCCGGAATAATGATCTTCTTATGAGGCGCTTTCTCCTCGATGCCGCTCTTCTTGAGGAAAGGCGCGATAGCGTCGGCGACGAACTTGCCTGCCGCCCAGGCGGTGAGCACCGACTGGCCTTCCACGTCCATGATGCACAGCCATGCCGGTACCTTGCTCGCCTCGACCTCGGAAGATACCGTGAAATAGGTCAGCGAGAAATTGGTGGTCACCAGGATCGGTGAGTCGGGTCCCGGATCGTTGATCGGATAAACGCCCTGGTCCATCTGCATGGGCCGCTGCGGGTCGGTGTAAATATTCTGGCTAAGGTAGAGAAGCGGCAGCACCCGGGCCGGGTCCAGGTCGGACAATATTACGAAGCCAGCATACTTGGCGACGAACACCGAGGCGTAGACTGCTTCCAGCATCTTGTCGTCGGTCATGTTGCAGGGAAAGCCGATGGTCGGGAATCCCAAAGCACGAAATGTCTTTTTAATGGCGGCGCGCCGGATGAGCGTCTGGTCGAGGAGCACATCGCCCAGCGAACTCGACGCCGGATCTAGCACTACTTCCTTAAAGTCGCCGTCGAGCGCCTTCTGACCCAACTCCGCCAGCGCCTCCAGGGAGTCGGCCTTGATGGCAAATGGAACATCCAGTTCCTTGGCCACTGCCGCCACCGCGTCAAAATTGGCTTCAGTCGCCGCGTAGAGGAGCGGCTTCTTGTCCTTGATAGGCTCGGCGGCGGCTTTCAGCGCCGCGGCGTCATCATGCATGATGATGATCGCCGCGCCAGCCTTCTCGTCCGCCTTGGCCACCAGCGCCGCCAGCTTGCCGGCGTCTGCCGCTTTGATCGCGGCCACCCGCGGCCTCAGGTTCTGGCCCACGTAGTTGAACTCGGTCTGCTTCAGCTGCAACAGCAGGCTATCGACCGTGGCGTCATCCATTTCATCGGTGATCAGGACTCCAAGTCCCGGCATATGCTCGAACCGCTTCTCGTGCCGGTAAAGCACCGTTTCCTCACCCACCGTAACCGCCATGTCGCCGGCGCCCACCGTTACCTTGCGCACCGGAGGAGCCGAGGCCTCGCCGAGGGCCGCCTTGGCCTCATCAGTCACATACGGACATTGGTCCAGCTCGGCTTTACCAGCCGCCAGCTGCATGGCAAAAGCCATACAAGTAGGAAATCCGCACTCCTTGCAGTTGGTCTTGGCCAACAACTTGAAAATCTGCAGACCACTAAGAGCCACAGCTCACTCTCCCTTCGAATTTGACATATATCTGACAGCCGTACTGACGGCCGGGCGGGCCAAAACCGGCTTTTAGAACATCGGGTCCATCTCCAGGGCCGGATGACCGACCTTGGTGAGGTACTCAAGCACTTCCGACTCTTCGGTCCCGTTCTCCTCAGTGGCGATCTTGTCCACCAGGTCAGGAACGCCGGCCAGTTCGCCAGCCTTCTGCAGGATATCACGCATCTCTTCCTTGAGCTCCTTGGGCATCCAGACCAGCCTCTTGATGCCGCCGTCGGCGGAGATGAACTTGGGCGAACCCATGTAGTAGCGGGAATGTCCCAGGAAGCCGGGGCTCTGCACACCGCCGCCGACCGAGCCGGCCAGCGTCGAGAATTTCATGCCCGAAGGCGTGTCGCCCTTGAACTCGCGGTTGACGGTCATGATGCCGTTGCACATGGGCAGGATGCAGCTGATGACTTCGAAGCAGCCGCAGGAAGTCATGGGATTCTCCAGCATGGAGTAGGTGTTGAAAGCCTCGACCGCACCCTGGGAGTGTTCCTTGACGTACTCGTTGACGCCGCTCCACTGGCCGCGCTCTTCGTCCACGGTCACGCCCTTGGGCACCGGCTGGTTGCCGCCGGTCGGGTTCATCTCATAGGCGGCCTTGCCATCCAGCCAGTTGTAGGAACCGCAGAGGCCGGGTCGCTCCGGCGTGATCACGCAGACGTGCGTGGGCGCGAAGCTCTGGCAGAGAATACAGGAATAGAAAGTATCGACGCTCTCGTCAGTAAGGCTTCCAAGGCGGTCATCCCGCTCCTGGTAGGCGACCTGCGCCCGCTCCAGCAGCTTCTCCACATCCTCCTGCTGCGTATTGATCGTGACCTGCACCTTGTCCACTACTTCGCCGAAATCGGCGTGGTAGCGTGCATGGATGATCTTGCCCAGGTGCTCGAAGTTGAAGCCGGCATCATGGGCGCGCTTGCTGATGCGCATCCAGATGGTGTCTCGCTGGCCCATGTGCAATACGCCCTCAGCCTCGTTGAAGAACGAGTGGCCCTGGCGCTCCAGGATCGGCTCGAAGTCCTTCTGCATCTTGCGGCCGGACACTTCAACATGAACGGCGAGCGGAATTGTGGAACCTTCCTCCACGTCGTCGATCTCGGGACCGACCACGGTGACTTTGCCGTCTTCCACGTCATCAGCGATCTCGGTGAACTCACAGCCGGCCGACTTGGGACCAGCCAGCTCCACCCAGTACTCGCCCTTGCGGATGCGCTCACCCTCGAAAGCGGGGCTGTAAGAGACCGGCACCGGCACTTCGGTGACGACGACCTTGAGGCCGCGTACCTCGATCGCCCTGGCGACCATCTCATCGTGCGGGACGTTGCTGACCACGTGCTCGTAGGTGCAGACACCGGTCGGCAGGATCTCCGGGATGGGTGTGTCAGCGATCGTCGGGAAGCCATACGAGATGGCGCCCGCGGCGGTTGCGTATTTCTTGTCGGATACTTCATCCAGCGCCAGAACGAAGGCAAAGACGCGGTCCTTGTTGTACTTGAGAACGTTGCGATAATCGCCCGCCTGGACGCCGCCAAAGGCGAGCGCCGCACGGGTGGCGAAACCGAGTGAGAAGATGTGGCCCGAGACGAAGGGGCTGAACGGCACCAGGCGGGTGTTCCAGCCCAGCTCCATGCCACCCTCGACCAGCTGGTCGGCGAAGCTGACGCCGGTGTTCTGATTCTTGCCGGCGATGAAGACGTAAAGCATCTTCTCCTTGAGCTCCTGGGCTATCTTTACGGCCGTCTCCACGTCCGGAGCCGCGCCGGTGATGGCGGCGAAACCAGGCGCTGTGCCGTCGACGAACTCGACGCCGCGCTCACGCATGATGACATCATCAGCAGCTCCCAGCCAGAGGTTATCGGCCGTGGGGGCATCGGTTTCGGTATAAAAACCGGGCTGCAACAGGTAGCGCAACGATTCGATTATCTCCTCGGCGAACAGGGTGGCGACGCCGGCGTCGAGAGCCGTGCCCAGGTACGGGGTCCACAACCGCTCCGCCGGACCTTCCGGCAGCAGCTCGCGGGCGTGTTCCAGCACCTGCTCCATGTCCTTGATCTTCTCGACCTTGATGCCGGTCAGTCCGTAGATGACGGGCAGGTAATATCCTGTGTTGGGAAGTTCGATCGCCTGCTCGGGACCGAACTGGTCGATCGCCTGCCGCAACGCTTCTTCGGCCTCACTTACCCATTGGTGAGCGCCGGCGATTACTGATGTCGCAATAACTTTACTCATGCTCTCCTCCTACAACTCTCGCCGGGCGGCCATATCCAGCAGCACGCGCTCTTTTTCCTCGTTGATGCCGAGGGCTTCCCTCTTCTCCTGGATTTTGTTCAGCACCATCTCCAGGATTTTTTTCATGTCGGGCTCGAAGACCAGCTGGCCTCCGACTTTTTCTTCCCAGCCGTTGGACATGATGTCAACGACTTCCTTGCAGTCTTCCACGGGATTGCGCACACCGAAGACTACATAAGCGCCAGAGGCGGCGGCATACGTGCCGATTGCCAGGGCCTTCTCACAGTAGTACTCAGGGCAGATGGCCGCGATCGGCAGGTCGGAGATATCGTCGCCGAGCCCGCCTTCCTCGACCACGTGGGAGAGTATGGTCATGATGCGCGAATTATCCACGCAGCTTCCCAGATGCAGCACCGGTGGCATGCCGACTGTTTCGCAGACCTCGCGCAGTCCGTCGCCGGCCTCCTCGAGCGTTTCCGGCGCCAGCAGGCCGTATTTGGCCGATGCATGGGCCGCGCAACCGGTCTGGACGACCAGGATATTGTTCTTGATCAGTTCGCGCACCAGGTAGATGATGCTCTCATCCTGGGTCACGCGCGGATTGTTGCAGCCGACGATCGCCACCGCGCCCTGGATCTTGCCGTTCATTATATTGTCGTTCAGAGGCCGGAAGGAGGCGCGATAGCGCCCGCCCAGCATGTAGTTGATGTATTCATGCGAGAAGCCGGCTACCATATCGCCGGTGTACTGCGGGATGGTGACCTCGCCACGATTGGCGTAGTTGTCGATGCCCATCCTGACGATATCCTTGGCGATATCGAGCGCCCGCTCTTCCTCGAACTCGACGTGGGTGGCTCCCGGAATCTTCGCCTTCGGAGAAGTGGTGATCAGCTTGGTATGGAACTTCTCGGCCAGCGGCTGCAGGGCCTGCAGGACACACTGGACGTCAACGATCATGGCGTCCACAGCGCCGGTGATGATCGCCAGCTCCTGGTGGAGGAAGTTACCCGCCGGCGGGATTCCATGGCGCTGCAATATCTCGTTGGCGGTGCAGCAGATGCCGGCGAGGGTTATGCCCTTCGCGCCCTTGCTTTTGGCGTACTCGATGACTTCGGGGTCCTGAGCGGCGGCGACAATCATCTCTGAAAGCGTCGGCTCATGCCCGTGGACAATAATGTTGACGTCTTCCTCCTTCAGGACACCCAGGTTGGCTTCTGATACCAGCGGCTTGGGTGTACCAAAGAGAATATCGGAGAGGTCGGTGGCCAGCATGGCGCCGCCCCAGCCGTCGGCAAGAGAGGTGCGCATGCCCTGGTCGAGAAGATGGTCCGCGTCCTGATCAACACCAACGTGGGTGCGATGCATGCTCTCGACGACCTCGCGGTCGACTCCCCGCGGCACGAGCTTGAGCTTGCGCCATAATTCTTGGCGCTTCTTCGGAGCGCGCGATACATACGTAAGTTCATCGTCGACCACGCCGTTGAAATTATCCAGCGCCCTTTGCGCCACTTCGCCGGCGATATCGTTGACCTCGCGGCCCTCGGTGGAAATCTTCATCAAAGCGGCAACGGCGTTGAGCTTTTCAGTATCCTTGACTTCATAGCCTTGAACCTTGCCCTTGGAAACCGCCAGCAATGTCTTGGCGATATCCCGGCCGTGGTCGGAGTGAGCGGCAACACCGCCGGCAATCGCGCGTACCATGTAACGGGCGCCTATGGTGCCGTGGGTCGCCCCGCAGATGCCGGTCTTCTCTTCGGCGTTCTTGCCGACCAGACGGCAGGGACCCATTGCGCACAGCTGGCAGCAGGAGCCTGCGGCGCCGATCGGGCATGCCTTCATCTCATCCACGCGGGAGAAAACAGTGCTGATACCAGCGGCATCCGCCTTCTGCAGCATCTCCAGTGCCGCCGGATCTATACTCTTGGCGTGCGGCTCAGCCTTTTTCTTTTTGTCTTTGGATTCTTCGGAATCACTCATGGATTACTGCTCCTTGATCATGTCACGCTCAGCTATGACGCAACTTTCTCCTTCGATTGTGTCTGTAAACCTTCTATAGCCGCTCGCACCAGCTTGACGGCATCCGGATGACGCATCACCAGGATGTCGGTGCCAGCAAGCAGCAGAGTTGTAGCAGTGATAGCCTCCCAGAGGATGCCCCGGGTCTCAACGTTGCCGTAGGTAGGTTCTACTTCCTCGCTGACCCTTGATTCCTTGGCTTTCCAGGTCTCGGGCGCCAGGTTGCTGAGGATCGGCATCTGCATCTTGCCATCGTTCTGCATGAGTGCGGCCAGCCGGTCCCTCTCCATAATAGAATAGCAATACTCCAGGCCGTAACCCAATGCGCCGGTAGTAGGATCGATGATGATTTTATCCTCGGGGACTCCCAGCTGCGTCAGCAGTACGTTCAACTGCTTGGCCAGGTTCACATCCATTGAGGTGAAGCCGACTACCGGCTTCTTGTAGCCCATGGCGGCGGCGCCGATCAGGCGATGATTGGACTCCTCCACCGGGCCGATGGGAATGTTGGCGTCGGGCATGGCCTCGACCACCTTCTTGAGCACTTCAGCATCCTTGTCAGGAGTGCCGGTACCATAGACTATCAGCGGTATGTTGATAGCCTCGGCGACCTTCTTGACGGTTTCCGCCGCCGACTCCGGCGAGGCGTCGCTGCCGTTGGGGTCGATGCTGCGAAGCTGCAGGCAAATGGCGTCGGCGCCGAGCTCATCCTGGCACTTCTTCGCCCAGGCCACCGGATCGCTCATGACATCCTCGTAGACCTTGCGGACGGCCTCCGGCCATTCGGGCTGGGGCTCGTCGTAGACTTCCATGGCGATCATGGGTGAGTTCGGCATCTCGCCTTCCCAGAGGTGAAAGGGAAATGTAGTCTCCCCGCCGACCTTTTTGTCCGTTCCCAGGGTTACTTCCCGGATTGTGCCCTTGCAGGTTTCAACTGGCGGTTCAAAAGACAAGGCAACCCACTCCTTCACTTGGATTTGGGGGCAGGTTCCGGCAAAGCTGCAATGCAGTTTTGGGATCCGCCCAGCCCGTAAAAATTAAAGGTTCGAGGCGCAAGCCATCAATTCAATCGTCCGGCTTGACGAACTCAGACCTTTTATTAAGAACCAACCGGCTTTAAGTCCCTGGCGGGGCATATCCGGTTGCGCCTCAACACAGCCGTACTTAGTTCTTTGTTTCACAAGCGTACGGTAAGGCAGCATAATACCACCGGGAAGCGCCAGTCGTCAATAAGTATTGCAGATACCTTGCATGGTATTCACAACAGAAGGAAACAGTTGAATGGAATGCTTAATAATCGCGGCAAACGGTTATTTATAAAACGCTGGCATAAAACTGGTCGCCACGGCACTTTGCTAAAACCGGAAAATGGTATCCAAAGCGAGGAAAGAGAGGAAAAAATGGGCTACACGCAGGTAGGGCTGGAAGACAAGATCTATGAGATGTATCCCGAGCTCATGCAGCACAGGATAGCGCTGAGGCTCAGTATGGATGAGGAAAGAAACGCCTGGGTCATCACATTCGAAAAAGGCGGGAAAAGCCGGCATGCGTTTCTCGACAAGCAGGACGCCGATGCCTGCATGGACGGGCAGCAATGCTTCTATCTGGGGACGTTGGCGGCTCAATATATCAAGGATCTCGAGGAAGATCTGGGGATATCATGAATTTCAACATCGATGACCAGGGCTACCTCGTGAACGCGGACAGCTGGGACGAGGATGTGGCCAGGGCTATCGCCCAAAACGAGGGAATCGACAAGCTGACCAATGAGAAGATGGATGTGATCCGCTTCATGCGAAGCTACTACAAGAGCTACAACTCATTCCCTATCCTCAACACGGTCTGCAAGAACGTGCACCAGCCACGGGAGTGCGTCAACGAGGAGTTTATCGATCCGCTCAAGGCATGGAAGATCGCGGGGCTTCCGGACCCGGGTGATGAGGTCATCGCGTACCTGAAGCGCTAGGCCTCCAGGGACGCCCGCGGGCGAACTGACCTGGAAGCCTTGCTGGCTGCATATGTCGTCTGTCTAGATGCAGCGCTTTCTGATGATATAACCGCCAATACCCATCGCCATGAATCCGGCGATCGGGGCAAGCAGAACCAGGCCTGTGCTCGGCAACGAGGGTGGCAAGACGGATGTCTGTGTATAGGCATCCTCCTGCACAGTATGCGTGACGGTGAAATCCTCGCAAGGCGGTGTCATCTGGGTATCCACGATCTTGATCGCAACCTGATGCAGCCCCGGCAGTGATGTCTCCGGGACCATGAAACTGCTGCTAAAGCTCGCGATCATCGAGACATTATCGTATGTCGATGGCATGGTGCCCAAAAAGCTGGCGCCGGCCATATCGGTCTCAACCCACCAGACCTCAAAAAATGGGCCATCGGTTATCACTGACGGCACATCATTGCCAGCCTCGCTCAATCCCAGGGCGAGCAAAACCGAACCTGTCAGGGAGAATCCGCTTCCAGCAGATCCTTGCGTGGGGACCAGGGTAAAAGCACCTCTTTCCGCAGCGCAATCAGCTGAAGGCGGCGTCTGGGCTAAGGCCGCGGACGAACCCCAGAACATGAGGAGCACGATCAGGCACGTGGCCGACAAAGAGACAGTTCGCTTCATCAATCTGCGTGACATCCTGAAATCCTGAAGTTTCACTTTAAGCCCCTTCCCGGTTCAAATCGACAGGGCGGCCCTGACGGGCCGCCCTGTTTATACCCTTATATCGCGAAGCTTATTCCCGCAGCTTCAGCGCCCAAGTGTCAGCTCGGCCGCTTTCAGCGTGTTCCGCATCAGCATGGCGATGGTCATCGGGCCGACACCGCCGGGAACCGGGGTAATGGCGCGGGCTTTTTTGCTGGCGGCCTCAAAGTCCACATCACCGACAAGACCGTTATCAGTACGGTGTATTCCTACATCGATCACGGTTGCGCCCTCTTTTACCATGTCCCCCTTGATCAGCTCAGGCACTCCGACCGCGGCTACCAGCACATCAGCATTCCGGGTAACCGCGCCAAGATCTCTGGTCCTTGAATGACAGATCGTGACAGTGCAGTTCTCATCAAGAAGAAGCAGCGCCGCCGGCTTGCCGACGTTATTGCTCCTGCCGACCACGACTGCGTTAGCACCCTCCAGTTCGGTGCCGCTACGCTTGAGGAGCTCGATCACTCCCGCCGGCGTGCAGGACACAAAGCCGGGCACTCCGATTGCCAGCCTGCCGACGCTTATCGGGTGAAACCCGTCAACGTCCTTATCAGGATCGATGCTCAGGATTACACGGTCCTCGTTGATATGGCCCGGCAGCGGCAGTTGCACCAGCAAGCCGTGTACATCCTCCTGTTTATTGAGCCTGTCCACCAGCGCCAGCAGTTCAGCTTCGGTAGTCTCGGCAGGAAGGACATGCTTGATTGATTTAAAGCCGATCTCCAGGCAAGCTTTCTCCTTGTTGTTCACATATACCTGGGATGCCGGATCCTCTCCCACCAGCACAACCGCCAGTCCTGGCGTGATTCCGTGTTCGGACTTCATCTTCTTCACTTCTTCAGCCAGCTCGGCGCGGATATCGGCCGAGATCTGCTTGCCGTCAATGATTTCTGCTGCCATGGATAATCCTTTCCCTAAAATTTGCCGCTGCGGGTTTCTTACATAATCAGGCGCGATTGCTCGTGCGCTTTTAGCCAGGTTACGCCCCTGCGAGGTCCCGGCTTTTGGAAAGCCGCTTCAGGCAGTGGCGAAAATCTTATCAAAAAGAGGGGTGGCACCGCCAACTGACGGCGAATCATCAGGTAGTTCGATCAGGGACTGACCAGCCACTTCGGCTGCAAACAGTCCGGGGTCTTCCGGCAGGGTCGCCACTAAAGGCAACTGCAAACGCTCGATTTCAGGCTGTAAAGCCGCCGCCGATTCCGGCGTGGAGCGGTTGAGCACGAACATCCTCTCCCCCACATCCAGTTTCATCTCGTCGGCGAGCTCCAGAACCCGGTGCGCCGCCATCAGACCTCTCATGCCGGCGTCGGAAATCACTAGCAACACGTCGGTCTTGCGGGTAGTGCGTCGGGAAAGATGCTCCAGACCGGCCTCGTTATCCATGATTACATGACGGTAATCGCCGGCCAGGCCGTCCATGTAACGGCGGATGATGTTGTTGGCGAAACAGTAGCAGCCGGCGCCCTCGGGGCGGCCCATGGTGAGCAGGTCAAAACCTTCCCCCTCCGCCAGGGCCTCCTGTATCTTGTACTCCACGAACTGGTCCTTGGTCATGCCGCCGGCGATGTCGCGATTACCGGCGAAGCCCTGCTCGCGCGCGGAACCGATAGTGATCGGCACCTCAATGCCCAGGGTCTGGCCCATGTTGGAATTGGGGTCCGCATCGACGACCAGCACTGGGGTATTCCCCCTGTTTATCAGGTAACGAACAGCGAGTGACGCGATTGTGGTTTTGCCGGTGCCGCCCTTGCCGGCGACTGCCATGGTGGTCATGGAAACCTCCGTTCATGGTTCGTTAAAAGGGGTTCATGATTTATGGTTCATGGTTACTGCTTACTGGCTTCATCTCCAGTAAAGATATGATAGTATGTGCATGTGCATACTACCGTAAAGTAAAATATCATGCCCAAATATATCAAAAGAACCCAGGTCCTACTCTCGGAAGAGCAATATGAGCGGCTCACGCGCGAGGCGCGGTCGCGTGGCGAATCGATGGGCTCATTGATACGCGAAGCAGTCGACAGGGCTTATGATGATGACAGGGAGCGAAAGCTCAAGCTGGTTGAGGAGATTGCCGCGATGAATCTCCCGGTTTCAGATTGGGATGAGATGGAGGAAGAAATCATTCGCGGACATGTTTCGGGCTTGCAGGATGATGAGGAGACAAATGAAGCGGGCGAATAGTCAACCCGGCAAGCTTCCCGATCAAGTCCGATATTTCATCGATACCAACGTCATCCTTTATGCCTCTGGTTCTGAGCACCCATTGAAACAACCGTGTGTATTATTGCTGGAAAAAATGATTGCGGAAAGTCTTGATGCCGTGATCAGCGTTGAGGTAATCCAGGAGATTCTCCATCGATATAGCAGCTTGAGGCGGGCGGAAACAGGCGTTCTTCTCGCCAGAAAAACCATGGGCATCTTCCGGCCGCTCCTGCCCGTTGAACCCAATGACATGCAGTTGGCCACGGATCTTTTTGAAAGATATAAGGGAATCAGTGGACGCGATGCCGTGCATGCCGCCGTTTCGCTGAATAATGGCATAAATCATATTATTTCGACCGACAGGGATTTCGACGCCATCAAGGAGATCGACCGTGTCGATCCAGCGGAGTTCGCCCGCATTTTAGGCTAACCCCGGGCTACCTCAGGGCTAACCCAGGGCTAATTCAGCTTTTTCAGTATCCCTTCCATCCGCGGGAACCATTTCATGTCCGTGTGCGGGAAGAAGAGCGACGCCATGTATTCGTCCATGAAGAACTGGTTGTCAGAAAGATCGATATTAGTCATGGTGCGGGCGACCTCCTCGGCGGCCCGCAGCATGTCCTTGGAGAAGGAGACCAGTCGGGCGCCCAGCAGGGAACCGTTGCCCACGAAGGTGAAACGCTCAGGATCCAGTTCCGGGAACAGCCCGATGGCGGCGGCGCGGTCGACCTGCAGGTACTTGCCGAAACCGCCCGCGACATAAACCTGCTCAACGGCATCCAGGTCCATGCCCACACTGTTCAATAGCGTGGTTATACCCGCGTAGATAGCGCCTTTGGCCCGCATCAGGTTGTCGATGTCAGGCTCGGTTATGACGATGTCCTGGCCGGTCGCGGTATACTCACCGCTGGCCAGCACATACTCCCACAAGCCGTCGGCGTTGTGCCTGAGCCACTGGCTCTGTTTCGCTTCCTTGAACTTGCCGTTCTGGCCGATGATGCCGGCTTCCAGCAGCTCCGCGACAGTATCGATTATTCCTGAGCCGCAGATGCCAAGGGCCTGCTTGCCGCTGATCGTGAGGATATGGGGCTCACCGCTGGAAGGGTCGATCTGAACCGCCTCGATGGCGCCCCTCGTGGCTCGCATGCCATGTTCGATGCC
>JAGVMV010000031.1 GCA_020053595.1 Thermoleophilia bacterium
CGCCTGCTCCATGATGCCCTTGAGTACCGGCGCCGGCGGGAAACGCCGGACTGAGGATGGTAAATAGGCGTAGGCGGAGTTATGCCGCCCCACCAGACGGCCCACGGCCGGTACCAGCCGGTCAAACCAGACACCATAAAAACGCTTGAACGGCTCACGCGAAGGCTGGGTTATCTCCAGGCAGACCACCCGGCCGCCCGGCTTCACTACCCGGGCCATCTCGGTGAAAACGCCAAGGATATCCTCGATATTGCGCACACCGAAACCGACGGTGGCCGCGTCAAAATGATTGTCGTCAAATTCGATGCAGGTGGCGTCACCCCAGCGAAAATCCACCGGCTTGCCGTTACCCCTGGCTTTATCGCGAGCCACATCCAGCATGCGTCGGCTGAAGTCGATACCGGTCACCGATCCAAGCGGCCCCACTGCGTCGAAAAGCGCTAAAGAAAAGTCCCCGGTGCCGCAGCAGACATCGAGGGCTGAATCGCCGTTTGCCAGCGCTGCCAGCTCCACCCCCCGCCGCCGCCAGCGATGGTGCATTCCGGCGGTCATGATCGTGTTCATCAGGTCATAACGGCGGGCGATGCCGCCGAACATGGCTCGCACGCGTCCGGGTTCAGGATCGGCAAAAGATGAGTTGGGCCTGGCGGTCGTGATCAGCTCACCCCTCCCAGTGTTGAAAAAGACTGTTTGGAATCTGCAGCGTGTCCAGCACCTTGCCGGCAACGAAATCCACGAGGTCATCGACCGTCCGCGGATGATGATAGAAGCCGGGCATGGCCGGCACGAGCAGCGCTCCGGCCCGCTTGACCCGCAACATATTCTCAAGGTGTATCTCGCTCAGCGGGGTCTCACGCGGCACCAGCACCAGCGGTCTTGATTCCTTCAGCATGACATCCGCGACCCGGTGGATGAGATTACGCGTGACGCCTGCCGCGATGCTCGCCAGGGTCGACATCGAACAGGGACAGATGATAGCCGCCCCGGCCAGCGAGCTGCCGCTGGCAAAAACATCCGCCATTGCCCGCGGATCAACCAGGTGGATCCCGGCGTCGCCGATTTCGTAGCGCTCCATAAATGCTTCGACCAGCGCATCACGGCCGGCGGACTTATTCACGTCAAGCCGCTCCTCGTAACGAACAACATCCAGAGCGCCTTCAGAGATGCAGGCGGTGATATCGTGTTCGGTCCGGGCGAGGGCTCCAAGCAAACGGCCGCCGTAGATGGAGCCGCTGGCGCCGCTGATGCCAACAAAAATCTTCATAGGTAATAAAGTTTAGCGGAGGCGGCGGACAATTGAAAGAATCACTACGATCCTCAAAGAAGGTTTTGTCGGTCGTTGCGGTCGTCCAGGCCGCGGACACCCTATGGTGCCTTGGCCTTCCCCGCGTCGAGCAGGGCACGCAGTTCACGGGCATTCTCCAGTGCGTACCCCCGGGCGTCGTTGTTGAAATAGGCGTAGATGTCGGCGCCTTTCGCAACCAGACCCTGAATTCGCTCGGCCCATCCTTCGAGCTGACCGGATGAATATCGACCATCATCTTCCCCGAGATGAAATCGCAAGTATGTCCAGCCGGTGGTAAGCACGACATCTTGCGGCCAATCAGGATGGTCTCCGATGCAAAGCGCGGCGTCCGCCCGCTCCAGGATGTCGTACACCTTCGGACAAAACCAGCTCTCATGCCGGAACTCGAAAGCGTGGCGCCAGCCTCCCGGCAGCGCCCCGGCGAAAGCCGCGAGCCGGTCGTCGTCCCGCTTCATCTGCGGCGGCAGCTGCCAGAGCACCGGACCAGCTTTCTCTTCCAGCCTGCCGATAAGATCAAAGAAGCGGTCAAGTGGTTCGCCGGTATCCCCCAGCCGCTTGATATGTGTGAGGAAGCGGCTGCCTTTGACAGCGAAACAAAATTCCGCTGGCGCGATCCCGGCCCAGTTCTCCACCTGTCCAGGCTTGGGCAGTCTATAAAATGTGGCATTCACCTCAACTGTGTCGAAGCTCCGCCCGTAAAATTCCAGCCAGTCCTTCTGCCTTAATCCCTTAGGGTAAAAAAGCTCACGCCAGTGGCTGTAGCTCCATCCCGAAGTGCCAATGCGTATTTCAGGCGCCGGCGACATCAGCCCCAGTCGTACCGGTGTCCTCGCCTGGCAAAGGGAGACCCGACCCCGGCGATCTGACCGGACGGGCCACCACTAGCTTTCCCTTTCCCTGAGCCTTGGCCTCGCGGAGCGCCCAGCCCGCCCGCTCCAGAAGCTGGTTGGCGTCACCGGCATGGGCGGGAAACTCCGCAATGCCCATGCTGATGGTTATGACGGCTTCTCCTTCTGATGTGAACGGCTTCGCCTGGATCGCGGCAAGAATCCGCTTGGCTACATGAACAGCGTCGGCTTCCTCGGTGCTGCCGCTGATGACTCCCACCTCGGGCAGAAGCACCGAAAACTCGTCACCGCCGGAACGGGCCGTGACATCGATCTCCCTGACCTCGGACTGAATAATGCGGGCGATGGTTTTCAGTGCGCGGTCACCCGCGTCATGGCCTGACCTTTCATTGAATGCCTTGAAACCGTCAAGGTCCATGACCAGAATCGACACCGGCCGATCAAACCTCTGGCCTCGGGCGACCTCACGGCTCACCACTTCGGAAAAATATCGATGGTTGTGCAAATCAGTAAGACTATCAATCAGCGAAGCACGCTTTGTTTCCTGCAGCAACCTGGCATTATCCAGCACCAGCCCCAGTTGCCGCGTTACCGGTTCCAGCAGCTCAACATCCTCGCGCGAGAAGGCTGATGGCTTGAAGCTGCCCAGATTGACCGTGCCCAGTACCTGCCCCTGGGAAATCAGCGGGAAGAAAACAGCCGAACGGATACCTTCTTCGATCAAGAGCTTGTCCGTGGGATATTCTTCCCCCTCGATCTCGTCGCGGATCAGCGGCCGGCGGCTATCGATGACCTTGCCCACCGGCAGCGCGTCCTTGGGAAGTTTCAGCCCCTCGCCCATCCAGGAACGGTTGGCCTGGGTCTTCATGGCCACGATCTCCACCTCGTTCGCCTCCGGTCGCCACAAGGCCAGGCTCGCCTGGTCAAAATCGATCAGGCTTGAAGCGTGCAGCACAAATGAATCATAGACACCACTGATGCCGTCGTCGGAGCCGACGTCGCGTGTGATTTCCGCCATGAGCTCGAACTGTTCCCGGTCGCGACCGAGTTCGCCTGCCAGCTGTGCGTTTTCAATAGCGGCGGCAATCCGGTCCGCGGCGACGATCAAGGAATCCTTTTCCTCTTCCGTGTACTGATGCGGCGTGAAAGTGCCGAGTGTCAACATCCCCAGTATCTGCTCACGCTGAAGCAGCGGCAGGCTGATCAGAGTCCTGGCTTTGAGAGATTTGAGATAGATGTTGGTCGCCCGACTGTCGGTTGTCAGATCTTCAGCGACAGCGATGTATCTCCCGGCATAAGCACGTCCGATGATTCCTTCACCCACCCGGGTTGCAAGCTTTGCGTGGGCCGCCGGCTGCAGGCCGTAGGTAACCTGCGCCGCCAGATTTTCACCAGTGGCGTCCGCCATGGAAACCAGGCCGAAGTCGGCGCCGACAAAGGACGCTGCCGACTCCAGAAGGTTTTGCATCATCTCCGAGAGGTGCACTGATGAAAGCGCCACCTCGGAAAGCGATGCCAGACCCGCCAGCTTTTCACTGCGGGTGCGAGCTTCGCCATAGGCTGTTTCCAGCTGCTCCTCACGCTCGCTCAGCAGGTAGTTCATCGCGTAGAAGTTTTCGGTAATCTCCTGCACCGGATCGGCGGTAGCCGACTGGTACACCTCGCACAGCCGGCAGTCCTGCAGCTTGCGGGCGAACTTGCCCTGTACCTTGCCACGGCAAAAAGTGCCCGCGATCAGCCAGCAACGGGAATGCTCGAGGCCGTGGGCGGGGCAGTCTTCCTTGTCACAGTTAAGCCGCTGCCAGCAGGTATCCAGCGATGGCTCATCAAACGAGGGAGTGCGGCTCTTTTGTGTGGTGGCGCCATACATCAGCTCGTTTACACGCTGACGCGCCTCGTCCAGACGGCTGCCCCATTGATAAACCAGGTTTTCACGGTAGGCGAGCAAAGCCATACCGGCGGCAAAAATGGGTACCAGTACAATAAGGACCCAGTTGTGATAACCAGGCATCGATCGCTCGAGCACAGCGTGCATGCCGAGAAGAAGGAAACCGATAGCTCCCCCGACGATGACATACCAGATGACTCTGCTTCTTCCGTAGCCGATCTTCAAAAGTTCTTCCTTTTGGAAAAGGAATTATTGAACCGGCAACCGGCTGCCGACCCATTTGTTCTTATACTAGCATTCTCAATGGCTAGCAGTTAGCGACAGAAGAAAATACCGCGAATTGCAGGTAAATTGAGAATCAGCAATTATTCTTAAGCCTATCAGAAATAGTAATGTTTTTCATTATTGACGATACCTGAGGGGGTATGGTACATTTGTTTCGGAAGAAAGGTGCCCAAAACCTTTCAACCGCCACCCCCCCTAGTGGAAAGCCCCAGAGCCGGCTAGCCTGGGGCTTTTTCTTTTCCTGTTATAAGAAGCGGCGCCTTTATTTCTTTTCGATGTCCAGTACCGCCAGAAACGCCTTTTGCGGGATCTCCACGTTGCCTACCTGTTTCATGCGCTTTTTGCCGGCTTTCTGCTTCTCCAGCAGCTTGCGCTTGCGGGAGATATCGCCGCCGTAGCATTTTGAAAGTACGTCCTTACGCTTCGCGGGAATGGTCTCGCGAGCAATGATCTTGCGGCCGATAGCCGCCTGGATGGCAACCTCGAACATCTGCCGCGGAATCTCCTGCTTGAGCCGCTCCACCAGTCCCTTGCCCTGCTGATATGCCTTGTCCCGATGCGTAATCAGTGACAACGCATCCACGGTTTCTCCGGCGATCAGAATGTCCAGCTTGACCAGCTTGCTTTCCCTCATTCCGGACATCTCGTAGTCGAGGGACGCATAACCCTTGGTGCGGGACTTGAGCAGATCGAAGAAATCCAGCACTATCTCCGCCAGCGGCAACTGGTAGTGGATCTGCACACGGTTGGATGACAGGTATTGCATATCCTCAAAGTCGCCGCGCCGCTCCTGGCAGATCTCCATGACGCCGCCGACAAAGTCGCCCGGCACCAGAATAGAAACCCGCACATAAGGTTCACGCATAACCTCGATGGTTCCTGGGTCGGGCATGTCCGCCGGGCTGTGAACTACTATTTCCGCCTGGTCCGTCTGCCTGATCTCGTACTCCACGTTAGGGGTCGTCGCCAGCAGGTCGAGGTTATATTCGCGCTCGAGCCGCTCACGCACGATGTCCATATGCAACAGCCCCAGGAAACCGCAGCGAAAACCAAATCCCAGCGCCCTCGAAGTCTCCGGTTCATAGCTGAGGGCGGCGTCGTTCAGGTTGAGCTTGTCCAAAGCGTCACGGAGCGTCGGGTAATCGTCCCCATCCATGGGAAAAAGACCGCAGAAAACCATCGGTTTGGCCTCACGGTAACCCGGCAGCCCCTCGGCCGCCCGTCTGCCGTGGTGGGTTATCGTGTCACCGACCCGGAGGTCGCGTACGGTTTTAATGCCCGTTATTATGTAACCTACTTCGCCGGCGGAAAGGGTTGCCGACGGCATCATGTTGGGAGAGAAGAAACCGACCTCCTCGACCTCGGCGCGGGTACCCAGGGCCATGGCCACGATATCCTCCCCTTTACGGAAAGAACCGTCCACTACACGGACGTAGGCGATGACGCCACGATACTGGTCATAGACAGAATCGAAGATCAGCGCCCGCGCCGGCGCCTCCAGGTCACCCTGCGGCGGCGGGATATGGTCGACGATGGCATCAAGAACTTCCGCCACGCCCTCACCGGTCTTGGCTGAAACCCTGAGCACAAGGTCCGGGTCCAGACCAAACAGTTCCGAAACCTCATCCGCGACCAGTTCTGGATCGGCGGCGGGCAGATCGATTTTGTTAAGCACGGGCAGGATCTCCAGGTTGTTATCCAGCGCCAGGTAGGTATTTGCCAAAGTCTGGGCCTGGATGCCCTGGGCGGCGTCGACCACCAGCAGCGCGCCCTCGCAGGCGGCCAGGCTGCGTGACACCTCGTAAGTAAAGTCCACATGGCCCGGCGTGTCGATCAAGTGCAGCATGTACTCGCGGCCATCCCTGGCCGTATATAGCACGCGTGCCGCCTGGGCCTTGATCGTGATGCCCCGCTCCCGCTCCAGGTCCATGGTATCGAGCATCTGCTCGGTAATCTGGCGGCCGCTCACCGTGTTGGTAATCTCCAGGATGCGGTCGGCCAGCGTCGACTTGCCGTGGTCGATGTGGGCGATGATGGCGAAGTTTCTTATTAGCTTCTGGTCGGTCATGGTCTCGTTTGTTTTGGGTAGATTAAAGCCTGGTGGTTTTAAATCGATTGGAATGTTTGTCGTAGCGACCCTGTCCGAAGGTCCGGGAGCAAGACAAACATTCCAATCGATTTATGTGGCTTCTGTATCTACACGATTGTAACAGAGGACTGGTGCAGTCGCTTGTTATGGGTGGCCTTGGTTGCAGGCGTTGGTCTGTTGGGATTACGGAATTAGCAGCTTATCTGCAAATGTGCGCACTGCTTCCGTTTATCCCCTTCTGGCTTTGCGGACCAGTTTTAGTTCTGGCATTTTGGCGGCCAGAGCCAGGAGGGAGAAAGCGGCGATGCCGGCAGTGAAAGCGCTGCCCATGGCGATAATCTGGGCATATAAGTCGCGACCCAGCCAGTGATCCAGTGCCCACCAGCTGCAGAATGCCATAGCGGCCGCGATCGCCGAAACAATGAGTACGGCGACGCCCGATCTTAGGATGGCCCGGCCATCGATGCCCCCCAGCTCGCGCCGCATGAGCGCTAACAGCACAATGAAAGTCACCGCCGAAACCACCGAGGTCGACAGGGGGATACCCCCGAGTCCGAATGGCTTGATGAAAATCCAGTTGAGAAAAGCATTTACCGCCAGATTGCCGATTGCCGCAGTGGTTGGCAACCAGGGGCGCCCCAGTGAAAAGAAGCCGCGGGTCAGCAGTGTGCTGCCGCCGCTGAAGGCGCTGCCGAAGGCGAAAAAGAGCAGGGCTGATGATACCAGCTCGGTATTTTCAGCCGTGAATCGCCCGTGTTCGTAAGCCAGCCGCACAATCGGCTCATGCAAGGCAAGCAAGAAGGCCGAAGCCGGTATTAGCAAAAAGAAGATGACCCTGAGCCCCAACGTTATCTTGGAACGAAAAGCGTCCATGTCGTTGTGGGCGGCAATGCGGGAAAGTGTAGGAAAGAGCACTGTTCCAACGGCGATGGCGAAAAGCGCCTCCGGTAACTGGTAAAGACGGAAGGCGAAGGTCATGGCCGCCACACCGCCGGTTCCCAGAAATGATGCGAACTGGACATCGACCACGCCGTTAAGGTTGATCAACCCCAGGCTGACACTCACCGGCAGGAGCAGTGCCCCCACCTGGCGTACGTGGGGGTTTCGCCAGGCCATGCTCCAGCCCAACCGCCCGCCACGCCCGCGCAGCGCCGGCAGCTGCATGGCCAGCTGCACCACCGTTCCCAACAGAATACCCCAGGCCAGTGCGTCGACGCCCAGACGCTCGTGGCCAAAAATAATGGCTGCCAGGATGATTATGTTCCAGAAAATCGGCGCAACCGCCGGCAGCGCGAAATGCCCGAACGAGTTAAGTATGGAGGCGACGATGCCGGTAAGCGCCAGCAAGACAACGGTGGGGAACAACAGCCGGGTCATGCGGACTATTTCAGACATCATCATCGGGTCATCGCGATAACCGGGAGCGAAAATTGGCATGATCTGGGGAGCGAAGAGGATGCAGAGAATCACGATACTGCCCATGATCAGCGTCACCAGGGTAAAAACCGTACGGGCCACCAGCCAGGCCTCCTGCCGCTGGTCCTTCTCCAGCAGACCGGCAAAAACGGGAATCAGCGCTGCGCTCAAGGCCGCCTGGGCGATGATGATCTGCACGGTGGCCGGAACCAGGAAAGCAACATCGAAAGCGCTCATTTCAGCGCCGGCGCCAAAATAGGCGGCGGTGGTGATCTCGCGAATATAACCGAAAACCCTCGAGACGGCGGTCGCGCCGACGACGATCATCGCCGCGGTCGCCAGACGGCGGCCGACAGGCGGGGTTTCAGCACCGATTATAGGAATTTCTGACAATCGTTCCTTCCGGCGGGTCCAGAACTTGTTCGACCGCCAAAGAGCCGTTCCTTTTAGTGAGAATCAATAAATAGCCGTCATCATACATTTTCAGCCAGGCGGCCCAAAGGCCCGGTCCTGAAAGATTAATGTTTATGAAACCACCGTTTGGAGCTATAATAATATTGAGTCCCAAGACATGAGAAGGGCTGAAACTCCTACCGGCAGATTAACCGGATTAAGATTTTTCTTTGGAAAGTCAGCAAACCTCACTTGGGGCTCTTTTCTGGGCCGGAAACCTGGGGTGAAGACTGGAGCGGAGTCCAAAGGATACTCTATCTGACCAGCCGGTGGCTCACCAAAGAAAGATAACGCGAATAAGTTTTTTTCCCGATCTGACGATATTAGCCTAAGAGCCCCGGGAGGCCGTAAGTCAAACCGACGGAGCGCTCCGGAATCAAAGAAAAGGCGGAAAAGAAAACCGCTGAGTACGATGAATCAGAATACGGAGCGGGTGTGGATCCAGAGGTGGGAGACCGAAGGTCACCCGGGGCAGTTTTTTTTCGTCGCGGCCGGCGTTTTTCTCAAGCACCGGTCGCCTGCATTTTCTTCAGTATGTCTTCCAGCAGTTTGATTTCTTCACCGTATGTGGCCCAGTCGCCACGCTTTTGTGCATCCAGAGCCTTGTTGTAATGTTCCATGGCGCTGTCGGACAGCTGTTTAATGGTCAGTGCTGCCGCGGGCTCCGTTGACGGCGTAGTCGCAGTCCCCGTGGTCGTTGTGCCTGTGGTCGAAGTCTTTTGCGGCAGGCCGGCCACCGGCGCCGAAAATATCTTTTGTAAGGCGGCACTGAGATCTTCCGCCATGGCGACACGCCCACCGTAGGATACGCGGACACGCTTCAGCTCCGGTATCTGGCCGCTCTCAGCCTTGAGATAAAGAGGCTCGATGTAGATGATCGAGTCGTTGATCGGAATTACCAGCAGGTTGCCGTAGCTGACCTGGCTGCCGCTCTGGCTCCATAAGGTCACCTCTGCCGATATCGAAGGATCCTGGTTGAAGCGGGCCTGGATCTGCGTGGGGCCGTAGACCAGCTTGTCCTTGGGAAACTTGTATACCAGCCGTTCACCATAAGCCCCGGGGTCGGACTTGGCCGCCATCCAGGCGATCATGTTGTCCCTGTTGTTGGGACTGAACGGCAGTAGCAGCATGAATTCTTCCTGCTGTTCGTTGGGCAGGCGCATGATGACATAGTAGGGATCCATCGTGACCTGCTTGCCGTTCATGGTAGTCCGGGCGACACTCCAAAGGTCTTCCTTGTTGTAAAAAACCCGTGGATCCGTCATGTGATAAGTGGCATAGGTCGTCGCCTGCGCCTTGAAAAGATCCTCGGGATAACGCAAATGTTTTCTCAGCTCAGCCGGCATCTGGTCGCCCGGCGTGAACAGGTCCGGGAAGATCTTGCGGTAAGTCTGCAGCAATGGGTCGTTTTCATCGTTGACATAAAAAGTGACATCGCCGTTGTAGGCGTCGACGACCACTTTCACCGAATTGCGTATGTAGTTATATCCTTCAGAGACGGGTTGGGAGTACGGATAATCACTGGCGGTTGTGTAGGCATCCTGGATCCAGAACAGGCGGCCGTCCACCAGTACGACATAGGGATCGCGATCGTACTGAAGGAAGGGGGCGATGTTTTGTATCCTGTCCTCGATGTCGCGGTGGTACATGATGCGGGTCTCACCGGTGACGGCGTCGCTGACCAGCAGCTTGAGGCTGGCGAAGCGCCAGCTGAAAGCGAGCCGGTGCAGCGGGCTGGAAACGTCCACCCCGCCCTTGCCCTCGTAAGTCGTATATACGTTATCGTCGCCCTTGGGGTAGTCAAACTCCTGGATGCTGCCCCGAACTATAACGTAATCGTTTCCCTGCTCTCCGTAGTAGATAGCCGGGTTTTGCACGGCAAGCTCGGGGGAGTCGGATTGCGGCGGGATGTCCCGGATCAAAAGCTGCGGCAGCCCCTCGGCGGTCGACTGGGCGACCGGGCTCATAGTCAGGCCATAACCATGGGTGAAGACGAGATGCTCGTTCTGCCAGGTCTGAGCCGCCGCCGACAGGGCGCCGGACTTCAATTCGCGCGGCGAAAGCATGACCTCCTGCAATTTGCCGTTAATCGTGTAACGGTCGACGTCCACGTCCTTGAAACTGTAATAAGGACGTATCACCTGTATCTGGTTGTAGGTCTGGCCCAGCGTGCGTGGTTCCCAGAGCCTGATGTTGTTGGCGGTGGCGGTGTTGGCCTGCAGTTCCGTCGCGGTAAGCGTGTCGACCGCCGAGAATGCCTGGTCCCTGACAGGCTCCAGGTCGAACGCTTTGCGTGTGAAGTCGATGTTGTACTTTATGTACTGCTCTTCTTTGGCCAGTTCGTTCGGTGAAACCCGGTACTGCTGTACGATGAACGGATAAACCCGGCCGGCGAAAATCGAGGTCAGCACGATGATGCCGATAGCTATGACTGGCAGCTTCCAGCCCCGCACATATATGTTGACCAGAAAGAGCGCTCCCGCCACCATCGCCACGGCCGCCAGGAACTTATAGACAGGCAGCTGCGCGTGAACGTCGGTATAGCTGGCGCCGAAGACCACGCCCCGGGGAGAAAACATCAGCACGTAGCCCTTCAGCAGGTAACCGGCGGCGAGCGTGAACATCATCAGGCCCATCAATACCGAAAGGTGCCCCTTGACGTGTGGCGCGAAGACGACCCTGTCCTCCGACCAGCTGATGGCGTAGTCGAAAAAGTGGATGGCCGCTGTCGCCAGCAGGGTAAAAATGAGCGTCCACCAGACGAACGATTGCAGGGTGCGCATAAAAGGCAGGGAGAATATATAGAAGCCGACATCGCGGCCGAAAACCGGATCGGCCAGGCTGAAGCTCGAACCGTTAAGGAACTTGAGAAATTCTTCCCAGGCGGCGCCGCCGACCCCGGCGGCGATCAAGGTTGGCAGAATCAGTGAAAGGGGGATCAGCAGCCGCATCAGACGGTCGGGAACCGGCGCCCGCTCGATTACCTCGGTGCCCGGCCCGAACTGATAACGTGGCGCCATGCGCCGGGCCAGCATCACATTGCCGTAAACAACTGCGAAAAAGATGGCGCCGGCGGCCAGCGCCAGCCCCACCTGCGTATAAATCATTTTCCAGAAGACACTGGTGAAGCCGACCTCGCCAAACCACAGCCATTCCGTGTACAGGTAGATCCCGCGGGCCAGAAAAAAGAAGAGGATGACGACCAGCGCGCCGGCAAAGCTCCAGAACCTGCGGCGGCCGGGCTTTTTCGGTTTCTGCTGGTGCAGCGGCCGCACGTTGCCTTCCGGAGATGGGCCCGCGGCATCGAGCTTGAGCCATTTGCTCAGCTGATCCCATAGCTTTGAGAACGGTTCGTAAGGTTCTTGTTTCATGAGATGATGAATTCTCCGCGCTTCCCACTTATCCTGCCCCACTCTTCCTCGGGGCAAACCAGCCGCTATAATCGTCAACGGAGGTTTCCTTCCCCGCTTTCTTTGTGGTATTATTCGCCCTTGCGTGTTGATCATCGCATGCGAGTGAAATATTCATGTCTATAAAACCGTAGGGAGCCCTGTTGGCTAATACAAAGCAGCAACGTAAACGCGTGAAGATCGCCGAGCGTGAGCGCACGGAGAACCTTAAATACAAATCGCGTATCAAAACAATGTTCAAAACGCTCACAGTAGCGGCGCAGGAGGACAAGGAGCGCGCCTCACAGCAGGCCATTGAACTGATCTCACTAATTGACAAGGCCGCCAGCCGCGGCGTCATCCATGAGAACAATGCCGCCAGGAAGAAATCACGCGTGAGCTCGATGGTGGAACTGGCCGAGGGAACCGGCAAGCTAAAGGGCCCGGCGACCAGGGATGCCAAGGGAGAAAGCAAGGAAGACAAACGATCCGGGCGGGCCAAGGCCAAGTCCGACAAGAAAGCCGCGGTTGCCGCCAAACAAAAGGTCAAGGCGGAAGCCGAAGCCAAGGCTGCCAAGGCCAAGCCGAAGAAAGCCGAAGAAGCGCCGGTTGCGGAGGCCGCAGCTGAGGAAGCTCCTGCCGAAGAAGAAGCTCCTGCCGAAGAGGAAGCTCCTGCCGAAGAAGTAGCTCCTGTCGAAGAAGTAGCTCCTGTCGAAGAAGTAGCTCCTGTCGAAGCGCCTCCCTCAGATGAAACGCCTGCCGTAGAGGAAGCATCGCCTGAAGCAGAGGAAGCCCCCGCCGAAGCCGCTGCTGAGGAACCTGCGGCTGATGCTGGTGCTGAGGAGAAGCCCAAAAAGAAAACCCCCGCCAAGAAGAAGGAAGAAAAGGCAGAAGAGTAGCATTTTTTCTGATTCTTTCTTCCAGATGTGATAAAACTGTTCCTCGATGGCATCTGAGATCGAAAAACTCTTAAAAGAACGCCGCTTTGGCGTTATTTCGAGAATGCTCTACGAAGACTCCGAGCTGGTGAACGAGTTGATGGAATTCCTGGATACGTCCGACAGCGAAACCCAGGTAGGCATCCTCTCGGTGCTCGGTCGCCACGGTTTTGATCATCCGGAACAGGTCTACCCCCATGTCGAGGCCATAATGATGACTCTGGACAGGAACTCGGCGCTTAAATCGGATGTAGCCTGTGCCCTGGGAAACCTGGTCTTCAACTCCGAAAACAAGTCCATTGAAGTCATGCCGATGCTCAAGAAGCTTTTTCACGACGAGGACAACTTTCTGCGGCAGGACGCGGCGGTGGCCATCGGCAACATCGGCTTCAACTTCCCCGAACTGGTCCAGGACGAGATCGAGGGCCTAAAGTCGATGCTGGATTCAGATGATGAGGACGAGCGGGAAACCGGCGCCCAGGCCCTGGGCAAGATCGGCATCAATTCACCCGAGGTCGTCAAGGACAGCTTTCCTAAACTGGTGAAAGTCCTCGAGCACGCCAAGGAAGCCAGCTGCGGAGGCATCATCTCGGCGTTCGGCGCCCTGGGATACCACTACCCGGAAATGGTACGGGAACAGATACCCCGACTCGTCGGATACCTGCACAGCACCAACCAGGTGGCTGTGAAGAACGCGGTTATGGCGCTGGGGATAATCGGTATGACCCAGCCGGATCTTATCGAACCTGCCATACCCGAACTAAGCAGGCTGGCCAAGGACCCCGATCGGGAAATCCGCCTCAATGCCATGGTGGCCATCTCCAAGAACGTCCCCGAGGAATAAACCACTGCATCGGTTTTAATCCTCAGGAAATAAAAAAACCCCCACGGCGCAAACCGCGAGGGTTGTTCTTGATTCGCAGGCGCTGTACGCACCCTCCTGCCAGCTAAGTCTTGTTCAGTTTTCTATCGTCTGCCTGGCCCGGGCCCAGGCCATCAGGCCACCCTTGAGATTGTAGACTTCCTCGAAGCCGTTCTCGGCCAGGTAGGCTACCGCGCTCCGGGATCGGCTGCCGGTGCGGCAGTTGACCACGATCGGCCGGTCCTTGTATTTCTCCAGACCACCGATGTGAGCCGGCAACTGCCTGAGCGAGACATGCCTGGCGTTGGGGATGCGCCCGGCTGCGTATTCCGCCTCCGTGCGAACATCGATGACCACCGCGTTCTGCTGATCGATGAGCCGGGCGGCCTCAACCGTGTCTACTTCGGCGACTCCTGGACCGGCGACGCCCGCCCAGATATTTCTGACAAATTGCATCAAATACATCCTTTCCCTTCCTCAATACGATTTTCGAGACCGATCTTCTCTAAACCCTTACATGCGGATTTCAAACCCCGATCGGCCTCCTTCGGCCGGTTCAGTGGTTTAGATGATGAATAGTGCGCGAGGATTCAAAAAACCGGCTGCCCGATCTTCAGACCAGATCCATGATCTGCGCCACGGCCATCTCCAGGGCCAGGTCAGGGCGCAGATCGCGGCGGCCTTTCAGGTCGGCGTCGAGATCGGCGAGCAGCTGCACGGCCTGCTGCAGCCCCGCCGCGGTAAAGTTACGGCTCTGATCGGCCAGCTTGCGGGCGGGGAAGGGCTTGAGGCCGAGCTCGGCCGCGGCGCCCATCACGTCCTCTCCCCTCTCACTGGCACTGACCACCACGCAAAGATTCCTCAGATGTTTGGCAATCGAGAAGAAGACCGCGGCCGGCGCAGTTCGGTCCGCCAGTAGTTCCTCCAGGTGGCGAAAAACAGCCTGCCGGTCCCGGGCGCCCAGGGAATCCGTGAGATCCCAGATGCGCACTTCGGGCGAAACCCAGCAGAGTTCCTCGATATCCTCCAACCCGACCTTGCCACGGCCGAGGTAGGTCGCCAGCTTGTCCAGCTCTCCCAGGATTGCCCGCTGGTTCGAGCCGGTGATGGTCACCAGGCGGCGGACCGCCTGCGGTTCCATCTTCAGATGCCGTTCATCCGCCTGATCCTGCACCCAGGCGGGCAGGTTCGAGGGTCTTGGGGCCTCGTAGCTGAGCACCTGCCCCGCATCGGCCACAGCCTTCATCAGCATCTCATTTTTCCGGATACCGCCCCCGACCAGCGCCAGGCAGGTTGTCTCCGACGGCATGGCGAGGTAGTTGACGATCTGGTCCTTGTCGGCCTTGTTCCAGGCGCCCACGCTGGTGACCAGCACCAGCCGCACACCCTCGCCGAAAGGCAGGGTGCTGGCGGCCTGCACAACGGCCGCCGCCGTCTCCTGGGAGGCGTCAAAAATATCGACGTTCAGATCGGTGCCGGAGTCCCGGACCACGCGGTCGCGCAACCGCCGCATCGCCTTTTCAACCTTGGTCTCGTCAGTGCCGGTGATCAGGTAGACCGGCTTGAGTGTATCTTTCTTTTTTGGGGTCAAACTTCTTTCCTTTTCAATCCTGGCGCTTGCCGGAAAAAGAATTATTATTTAGCGGTCGGTCCTGATTTCAAATCCCGAGCCGGCTGCTGAATCGTTGAGCAAAATCCGCACCGTCCCCCGCTGGTCGGTCCTGAATATCCTGGCGCCACTCTCATTGAGCCTGGCCAGGGTGTCCTTGGCCGGATGTCCGTAGGAGTTTCCCTCCCCGACTGAGATGACCACAGTATCCGGCTTCAATTTATCAAGGGTCCGCTTGAGGGATGTGTCCTTGCTGCCGTGATGGCCGATCTTGAAGACTTCGACCTGCGGCAGGTCCAGCGAGGCGAGCGTCTCCTCTTCGGCATCTCCCGGACAAAGTATATCAAGACCATGGTAGCTGGCCACGAGAATCACCGAGTTGGCGTTGAGGTCATCGGCCTTCCCGGTGTCGCCGGGGCTAAGGCAGTCGAAGGTCAGATCGCCGTAGGTGAGGTTCTGCCCCCTGCGCAACGGCTGGTAGCTGATGCCTTTGGCCTCGACCAGTTTGAGTAAATCGCGGTAGAGGGGGCTGGAAGACGGGAAGCCGGCGTCGTGGAAAGCGGTCACCGGGAAAGTGCTGAGCACCGCGTCCAGCCCGCCCAGGTGATCGGCGTGAGGATGGGTCAGGACCACGGCATCGAGCCTGGTGACGCCGCTCTCCCTTAACCGGTCGACCACTCCGGAACCGGGGCCGCCGTCAATCAGCACGGTGGCGCCTCCGGGCACCTGGATCAGCGTCGCATCCCCCTGGCCGACGTCCAGGAACGATACCGTGTAAACGGTGGGAGGCAGACCGGTGGTGCCGGCGCCGAAGCAGGCGAAGCCGATGAGCGCCGCCAGCAGCAGCGCAATCGCCAGGGTGTAGCCGCGGCGGTGACTCAGCCGCTCCTTCAGCCCGCTCAATCCGATTGATCTGCTCAAGGCCACCATCCCCGCTAGCATACCGTAGAAAAGAATGATTGCCACCACTCCGGGAGGTCCGCTATTGTAGACGGCCCCGGGAAGTGAGGCGAAAAAGTTCGCCACCGCAATAAGATAGCCGGTACATAACGCGGAGGCGCAATTGAGCGTCCAGGCTGCCAGCGAGGAAACCGGCGCCAGCAGAATGGCCAATGTCCCCAGGAACATCACCGGCCCGGCCACCGGCGCCGCCGCCACATTTGCCGGCAGAGTTACCAGCGACACCTGCTGAAAGTGGAACATCATGATCGGAGTTGTCACCAGGCTTGCAGCCGTGGTGATACTGACCACCTCACGCAGCGCCGCCGGGAAAACATCGAGCGGGCCGTTCAGCATCGGCGCCACGAAAAAGATGGCGATGACGGCGGCGAAGGAAAGTTGAAAACCGGGGTCCAGCAGGCTGTATGGATTCAGTGACATGATGATGGCCGCGGCCAAGGCCAGGAAATAACAGGCGTTGGTCTGGCGTGAAAAGAGGTAGGCAGCCAGGCCGAGCACGCCGACGATGCCGGCCCGCACGATCGAGGGTCCGGCCCCGGTAAGCGGCACGTAGAGGCAGATCACCAGCACGGACAGCAGCGCCGCCGCCAGTCGTGGCACCAGCAAAGCCCGGCAGATGAACATAACTATGAAGCCTAGCAAGACGACGTTTTGCCCGGAAACCGCGAGCAGGTGCAGCAGGCCGGAGGCGCGAAAATCCGCTATGACTTCCTCGGACACCTGTTCATCGTCGCCGAGAACCATGCCCTGTAACAGGTCGCTGGCGCCACCCCAGTCGCCGATATTAAGCACCTGGCGGGAGTGCCGCCGGACGGCGTCTACCAGACCGGAAATACCACCGCGGCGGTCAGGCAAAACCTCTATCTGGTCATAACCGGCGGACAACACCGAACTCACACCACGCCGCCGCAGATACTGGGCGTAATCAAAATCGGCCCCGGGGGTAGAGACCGGCTCCTTGACCGTACCGCTCAATCTGATCCTGACGCCCTCGTCCAGACCGATATCCCCGGCCGGCGGGCAGTTGCCACGACAGCTCAGCTGCACCATGGCATCCTCGTCGACATCCAGCTCATCGTGTAATTGTCGCGCCTGCGTCGCCTGGCCGGTGAAGGAGATCCTGTTGGCTTTCACCCGCACCGGTTCACTGATGGTGATCTCGGCCGTCACCCGCTTGCCGTAATGGTCGCGGAACCCGCTCTGGCCGAGCACTTCCAGCCGGATGGAACCGATGAAGAAACCCAGGCAGGCAAAAGCGATCAGAATCAGCATTCCCGGGTGCGCCGCACCAGCGAGCGACGAATCAGCGCGCCCTTTTATTTGCCTGAATGCAACCGCGCCCAGTACCAGGGCACTCAAACCGGCAGCCGCGGCGATTGCCAGGCCTGGTCTGCACAGGCTCAGCGCCAGACCGGCAATATACGCGGCCAGCAGCCCCAGTGGCTGAACAGCATAAGCCGCCAGCCGGATCATCCGGCGCGTTTCGGCTTTAAAAGGGCGTTTCAAATAATTTAAGTTTCTGTTATCTGTTCAGCCGGAAAGAAAAAATAGTGGCAAAAATAACTGTATTTTGGTAAAAATAGCCCATGTGTCGATCTCATCCCGGCCCACCCGTCCGGGATCACGCAGAATCAAGCCGCATGTTGGGCTTTCCTGTAAGGGGTCATGCTGCTCCTTGCTGGGGGGAAGACCAGGACTGCGGCTCTGTCGATCGACACCTTCTACCAACTGGCGGCGCCAGTAATGGCGCCGCCGGCGTTTTTGGAAGGAATTTCTATATCACCACCTGATTTTTGATCTGCTCGAACTTTGCCGGACCGATGCCCGGCACTTCCAGCAACTCCTCGGCACTTTTAAAACCACCGTTTGCTTCGCGATATTCGATAATCTTCTGCGCCGTCTTGGGGCCGACTCCGTCAAGCACGTTAAGCTGGTCCGCCGTCGCCGTATTGATGTTTATCGGTTGGTTTGCCGCGGGCGTGCCGGAACCGCCACCTGCTCCAGAACCGGCGCCACCGGTTCCGACCGCAACTGATGCGCCTGCTTCCGGTACGATCAGCTGCTGGCCGTCAGCCAGTTTGGCGGCGAGGTTTATCTGGTTAAGATCGGCGGCGGGGGTGGCTCCGCCGGCTTTTTCGAGAGCGTCGGCGACCCGGGAGCCGGGTTCGATTTCGTAAAGTCCGGGGTGGGCAACGGCACCGACTACGTGGACCTTGAGCCGCGCCGAAGTACGATCTTCCTTTATGCCCAGGGTAACCGCCGCCGGCTCTTCACGGACAGGCGAAGATAGCTGGCCGCGAAGATAGCTGGCGCCGATGAGGAGGATGACCAGGCCGACGGCCGCCCAGGCGATCAGCTGCTGGCGCGACAGGCCCGGCATGGGTGAGACTTCCAGTTTCTTTTCATGACAACTTCCGCTCGAATTTCCGCTTCTCCGGTAGCGCACCGCCGCGCCCCGTCAACATTTTGTAGCGGGATTCTATAATTGAACAGCCGGGAATTCAATGGATCTTTTTTCCTACCTGACCACCAGGTTCACCAGCCGCCCCGGCACGACCACTTCCTTGACCAGCTCTTTTCCTTCGATATGCCTGGCAATCTTTTCACTGGAATGAGCGGCCGCCAGCAGTTCCTGCTTCCCCGCCGAGCGGGAAACCCGCAGCCGTTCCCGCAGTTTGCCGTTCACCTGCACGACCAGCTCGTAAGTTTCATCCTCGAGGAAGCGCTCGTCAGCCCGGGGCCACGGTTCGGTCCAAAGACGCTCATTGCCCAGTCGCTGCCAGAGCTCAGCGCAGATGTGCGGCGAAAAAGGATCCAGCAGCTTGACCACGGTCTCGGCCACAAAACGCAGTACGCCGTTCCCCGCTTCGGTCGCAAAAAGTCCGTCCTTGGCCAGATAGGCGTCATTCACCAGCTCCATGACGGCGCTTATGGCCGTGTTAAAGCGGAAACGTTCAGATACGTCGGCGCTAACCTTGGCGATGGTCTGGTTGGCTTTGCGAACCAGCTTCACCGATTCGACGTCGGCCTTGGCAAAATCTGAATACTCCGACGGCGCCGTCTTCTCGACGATCTCGTTGACCAGCCGCCAGACCCTGCCCAGAAAACGAAAGGTGCCCTCGATGCCCTGGTCCTGCCATTCAACGTCCAGCTCCGGCGGTCCCATAAAGAGGATGTAGAGCCTGAGCGTGTCGGCGCCATAACGGTCTACGTGCTCGTCGGGGTTGACCACGTTGCCCTTGGACTTGCTCATCTTGGCGCCCTGATAATAAATCATCCCCTGGGTGAACAGATTGTTGAACGGTTCCTCGAAATCCACCAGATCCAGATCGTAGAGCACCTTGGTGAAGAACCGCGCGTACATCAGGTGGAGGATGGCATGCTCGACGCCGCCGATATACTGGTCCACGGGCATCCAGTAGCCGGCGAGTTCCTTGTCGAAGGCTTCGCGGTCATTTTTTGGGTCGGTATAACGCAGGAAATACCAGGAGGAATCGACGAAGGTATCCATCGTGTCGGTCTCGCGGGTGGCGGGTCCGCCGCATTGCGGGCAACTGGTGTTGACGAATTCCAGGTTGGCTGCGATGGGCGACTTGCCCTTGGGCGCGTAATCCTCGACATCGGGGAGCAGCACCGGCAGGTCCTTTTCGGGTACGGGAACAATGCCGCACTTATCACAGTAGATAATGGGGATCGGCGCCCCCCAGTAGCGCTGGCGGCTGACCAGCCAGTCACGAAGACGATAGCTGATGGCGGTTTTGCCCTTTCCTTCAGACTCCAGCCAGGCCGTGATCGCGTCGCCGGCCTCGCGGTTGTTGACGCCGTCAAAGCGGCCGGAATTGACCAGGTTTCCTTCCTGCTCGAAGGCCGACTCCAGCCCGGGGCCGGAATCAGCGCCCACCTCCTCGCCGGAAACCACCACGCGCACTTCGATGCCGTACTTGCGGGCGAACTCGAAATCGCGCTGGTCGTGGGCGGGCACCGCCATGATGGCGCCGGTGCCATATTCCATGAGCACATAATCGCTGACCCAGATGGGAATCTTCTCGCCGTTGACCGGGTTAACGGCATAGCGTCCGGTGAAGACGCCGGTCTTCTCGCGGTCGGCCACGGCGCGGTCGATCAGGGGTTTCTGCCGCGCCTCGTTCGCGTATTTGGTGACGGCGTCAGCCTCGGCCATGCCCTCGGTTATCCGGCCCACCAGCTCGTGCTCCGGCGCCAGCAGGAAGAAAGTGGCCCCGAAAAGCGTGTCGGGCCTGGTGGTGAAGACCGGGATGTCCAGGTCAAGCTCCTCGACAGGGAAGATGACCTCGGCGCCCTCGCTGCGGCCGATCCAGTTGCGCTGCATGGTGATGACCCTCTCCGGCCAGGACTGCAGCTGATCAAAATCCTTGAGCAGCCGCTCGGCGTAATCGGTTATCTTGAAGAACCACTGGGCCAGGCTGGTCTGCTCCACCGGGGTCGAACAGCGCTCGCAGCCGCCCTGGACCACCTGCTCGTTGGCAAGCACGGTCTGGCAGGAAGGACACCAGTTGACCGGAGCCTCTTTTTTATAAGCCAGGCCACGCTCGAAAAATTTCAGGAAGAAATACTGCGTCCAGCGGTAATATTCCGGATCGCAGGTGGCCAGCTCGCGGCTCCAGTCGATGGATACGCCGAGCCGGTGCAGCTGGCGGTTGATGTTACCGGTATTGATCTTCGTCAGTTCCGCCGGGTGGATACCGGTCTTGATGGCCACGTTCTCGGTATTGAGGCCAAAGGCGTCGTATCCCATGGGATGAAAGGTGATACTGCCGTTACGGGCGCGGAAACGGGCGATGACATCGCCCATGGTGTAATTCTTGACGTGGCCCATATGGAGGGTGCCGGAGGGGTAGGGAAGCATCTCCAGGACATAACTCTTGCCGGAGCGGTCGGCATACGCAGGCTCTTCCGGGTCCGGCGCCTCGAAGGTGCGCTCTTCCTCCCAGACCTGCTGCCACTTTTTTTCGATATCTGCTGGAGTGTACTTGTCCATGGGCCGCGAACATTATACCAGCAGAAACGTTTTTTGCAGGAGCGGCGGTGGCAGTGGCGAAGCTCATCCTCGGGACGTTGCCCCCACGGGCGTCATACCCGTCTGTAAAACCGACTGGAGGACCAATGAGAACAGGCCTGGCGAGAATGCTCGCCTTCATGGCAATGATCGAGGGGATGATAGCCATCCCCGTGAAATTATGGACTGATGGCGGCCTCTGGGGAATCAGCGGTGGCGGTTTCCTGAAGGCGGCCATGGCAACGCTGCTGATGGCCATCTTCTTCCTGCTGGATGACTTCCGGGACATGTACCGCCGGGCTCACGCATAGAGCGGGAGTTGCCGGGAGAACAGGAGTGGCCGGGCTCCTACCAGCCCGGCCACATATTTGTGCAACTATTTTGACGGTTTTATCTCCCGAAGGATTCTGCTCAGCAACAGCTTAGCTGCAGGTCCATTCCCCTTTTCTTCCCTGTGACCACATCCAGGCGGCCGCCTTTATCTGGGCGGGTCCGTCGTAGATGCTCTGGCCGCCGAAGGGCGTGCCGGCCCAGGTGCCGGGATTGAACTGGAAGAGCCCCTTGCAGACACCGTTGTCGGCATTCGAATCTCCCCCACTTTCACAGATCATGGTCCGGTAGAGCGCCGCCGGGTCCTGGCCGTACTGCTCCGCGGCCTCGACCAGCCAGGGTCCCCACTCACCGAAGCTTGCCACCGCTTCAGCCCGCTTCCTCTCCTGCTCCTGCTTCTGTCTTTCCTGTTCCTGCTTTAGTCTTTCCTGTTCCTGCAGCGCCACATAGGCGATGCGGGCCTGTTCTGCCTTGTTCTGCCAGAGCGGAAAACTCGCTGAAATCGCGATTTCCCGACCCGGTAATTCGATCAGGCGGCCGCCGCGCGCCGCCTTTCCCTGTGCCGCCTGTGCGGTGTAAACGCCTACGCCTACGACCAGCAATCCAATCGCGACAGCCATTGCAACATAACGCATGCATCCCTTCCGGCCTTCTGGGGCCTCTGAATAGCTTCCATTACTGGCAGGCGCTTTACATCCGTTTTTTGCCGCCTGCCCGGTGACAAGGTGCTGCAACTCCTCTGTTCGTTTAAAAGTGACAGCGCGAGCGGCCAGTAGCCGCACATAAAAAATGGCGCTCCCTGGGGCGCCGCGCCCTCTTTTCTCGGCTGAATGACCATATTCTTCCTTCAATTTCCCTTTGCCGTCTTATGCCACCAGGCGGACATGGCCGCGACTTCGCCCCGGATCAAAACACGCGCAAACAGGCAGAATACCTTGGAGCACGCAATCAGAAAGAGGAGACCAGCGAAAGGAAGTAACTCGGGAGGCCGCCGCTTGCCATGGAACAGCGCAACGGCGAAATCATTCAGTTGTCTGGACGAACCTAAGTATTGTAGGTGAAAAGCTACTAATACTCAACCGCTTAGTTACATTTGTTACTAACCAGACAAGTCTATAACGGCTATGGTCCGGTAGCAGCCACCGTAATTCAATCGGCTGAGAATACCCGAGAAAGGCATCAGGCCGAGGCTGCCGGAACCGACTTTCACCTTCCCAACTCCAGCCTGTCTGAGGATGTGCACCACCGGCAGGTACCGCAACGCCACCTCAGTGGACTGGCCGGGGTATTTCCGCATGAGTCTTTCAACTATTTTTCCGGGAATTGACATCTATGATGATTATGGACCGGCGGTGGCCGGATTGGAAATAACGATCCTGCTGGATTGTTTTTGCCAGGCTGTCAGCGCCGTGGATTTCGAAAGCTCCCGTCTAACCCTGTTAATGTACGGCAGCTCAGCTGCCCGCCTGGCGGAGAGTAAGGGGTCGGTCACGGTCAGAGGCATGAGGCTCCGGTTGATTATCCAGCCGGCCGGCTCGATGCCGGCGCGCCTCAAGTCATCCTGTAGGCCGGCGGCTTCCTGAACCGGTGTCGCCTCGGGCAGGGTGACGATGAACACTGCTGTAAAACCGGGGTCCCGCAGGCGTGGCAGCAGGCTGGTAACCGCCTCGGGCAGGTCGCTTTTTGTGCGGGACACCTCCCGGTGATAGGCCTCGGTGGCGTCCAGCAGCAGCAGGGTGTGGCCGGTCGGCGCCGTGTCCATGACCACGAAGCCCTGGCGCGCCTGGTCCACCTTGCGGGCGAAAGCCTGGAAAACGGCGATCTCTTCAGTGCAGGGGGAACGCAAATCCTCTTCCAGCAGTTTCCTGCCATCCTCGTCCAGGTTGCCTGCCTGAACGGCCATCACTTCTGTTTGGTAGCGCCTGGTCTCGACTTCCGGATCGATGACGCTTACTTTCAGGTTATCTTCCCTGTGGGCCAAAGTCTGATCGATATGGGCGGCCGGATCGGTCGTCGTCAGGTGAACCGGAAAGCCACGCCGGGATAGCGCGACGGCCAGCGCGGTGGCCAGGGTTGTTTTGCCGACTCCCCCCTTGCCCATGGTCATGACCATGCCTTTACCACGAGCTGCGAGGTTTTCCACTACAGTTTCCAGTCCATCAATCCGCAGCGAATCGTTCAGCAGATCAATATCTGCCGGCTTGGGCGGCGCTTCGCCCTGGCTGTCGCCCTGACAACCGCCGAAATGACGCAAGGCCCCAATGCCAAGTAAAGGCTGCGCCTGCAGAGGCAATTCAGTTTTTGGCAGCACTCGAAGCACCGCCGGCATATCCGCGAGTGCTTCGCTGTTTTCCTCCCACATGGACACGGCGATCGGATCCCTCTCGTCAGAGATCATGAAGACGCCGTTTATTACCAGGATCTGGTTTCTTATATCCTGCCTGGCAAGCTCCAGGCTGCTGCGTTCCGCCTCCATCAGGGCGGCGCGCCGCGGGGTGCTGACCAGAACCAGGGTGGTGAGGGAAGCGTCCGCGAGCCTGCGCATGGCCTCCTGATAAAGAGCGTGTTGTGCCTGAAGACCGGACAACGGGCCCAGACAGGAGGTGCCGGTGGAGCTGGTATCGATGAAATGGGACCAGGCTGCCGGCAGCTTCATCAGCCTGAGGGTATGGCCGGTGGGGGCGGTATCGAAAATAACATGATCATGACGGCCGGTGGCTTCATCGTCGCCAAGGAGGCTGACAAACTCGTCGAAGGCAGCGATCTCGGTGGTGCAGGCGCCGGAGAGCTGCTCTTCGATGGCGGTCACCGATGCCTCCGGCAACACGCCGGCATAGGGCCCGACCACCCGTTCGCGATAACGCCGGGCCGCATCTTCCGGATCGATGTTGATCGCTGAAAGGTTGTCGATATCCTGCACTGGAGTTATCGTCGAGCCGATCGGCGTTCCCAGAACCGCGTTCAGATTAGAAGCGGGATCCGTGCAGACCAGCAGCGTCTTTTTCCCCTGATCCGCCAACGCCACGGCGGTGGCGCAGGACAACGAGGTCTTGCCGACCCCACCCTTGCCCGTGAAGAACATGATTCGCGTGGGCGCTGACGGGAGTTTCTCCAGAAGATTCAGACCTGCGCCATCCCGGCCAGCTCGCCACGGTCGGGGTAACTCCCGGACGAGACAATCTCTCCGTCCACAACCACCAGCGGCAGACAACCGTTGCCTTCGATTACCAGCTTCTCCCGCACCACGTCGTTTCCCATGAATGCATCGGGTTGCTGGGCCAGGTTGAAGCGCTCGACCATGGCGCCGTTTTTTCCCAACCAGTCCAGGTCGGCGGCGAATTGCACCAGCTTCTCGTCCACTTTCGGTCCACAGACGCCGGTGGAACAGCACTGGGGAGGATCAAAGATTTCGATTTTAGACATGTTGTTTCTCCTTATTATTTTTAGTTCTTCGGGAAGACTTTCAATAGAATCACTATCGATGACATAATCGCTTTTCCTTCAGATGCCGCTTGAGCTTTTTCAGGTCTTTGCCAGCCTGGGGCATTTCCGCGAGTTTGGCCGGCATGCTGGCCAGTAATGACTCCTGAAAGGGTGTGGCGCCATCAGCCAGCCGGTAGTGCACCCAGAGGCCCTGCCTGCGGTCGATCACCCAGCCGGCATTCTTGAGATAGGAAAGGTGCCGCGATACCGTGGACTGGGGCAGCTCCAGCACCGCCACCATGTCGCATACGCAGAGTTCGCCATCGGTGAGTAACGCGAGAATGCGTAATCGGGTTTCGTCGGCAAGCGCTTTAAATGATTGTGAAGCCCGCTTCATAAACACCATAATATCCGGATAGACGGATATAAGCAAGGTCAATTTTTCTTTCCTTTGGCAATAAGTTAGAACAACATCAAAGCGGGGAAGATTAATTTTTGTGGAGCTAAGCCCGAAAACCAAAATCGACGACCTGCTGAGCAGTTATCCTTTTCTGCTGGAATTCTTTCTGGGCAAGTCCCCCAAGTTCAAGCTGCTGCAGAGTGCCTTTTCGCGAAAGACCATCGGTAAAGTGGCTACCCTGGCCCAGGTGGCGTCCATCGGCGGACTGAATCTCGATCAGTTTCTTTTGGATATCGCGGCTGAAATCAGGGAAAAAACCGGTGAAGCGGTGGCGCCAGAGGACCGCAAAGCCAGGCAGGAGATCCTGAAAGGCATAATCATGGACCTCCATAACGGCGAGGACATGGAAATCCTGAAGCAGCGCTTCCACGACCTTGTCAAGGATATTGCTCCGTCTGAAATCGCCGCCATGGAACAAGGGCTGATCGAAGAGGGCATGCCCGAATCGGAGATCAAGCGGTTATGCGATGTGCATGTTAAGGTGTTCCAGGAATCCCTTGAAAGCCAGGCTGCGCCCAGGACACCTCCGGGCCATCCCGTACATACGTTCATGCTCGAGAACCGGGCCGCGGCGGAAATCACGCGAGAGATCGGGCAGATCCTTGATAAGCCCGGTGACCTGGGAGAAGAAGAATTTTTCAGGCTACACCGGGGTGAACTCGAACAGCTGATGGAGCGGCTGGCTGATATCGATCTTCATTATCTGCGGAAAGAAAACCAGCTCTTCCCCCTCCTTGAGGAATACGAGATCACGGGGCCCTCTCAAGTCATGTGGGCGCTCCATGATGACATCCGGGATGCCATCAAGACCGCCCGGAGTGAACTCGCAACCTCGCGGGGACACGAAGCTTTAAACACAATTAAATATGCTATCAAGTCAATCGATGACATGATTTACAAGGAAGAGAACATTCTCTTCCCCATGGCCATGGAAACACTAACAGACGCCGACTGGCAAAAAGTCGGGCAGGGCGAAAACGAGATCGGTTACGCCTGGATCGTTGCTGAACAGGGCGGGGCCGCGGAAGAAACCGTGAGTCCGGTTTTGAAGAAATCAGCCCAGGGGTCTGTCACGCTGGATCTCGCCACCGGACAGCTGACTCCCGAACAGGTGAACCTGATCCTGACGCATCTGCCCGTGGAGATCTCTTTTGTTGATGAGAACGATGAATTGCGTTACTACTCGCAGGTGAAGCACAAGATATTTCCCCGCAGCCCCGGCGTGATCGGCCGCAAGGTCCAGAACTGCCATCCGCCGGCCAGCCTAGACAAGGTGCAGAGGATCCTCGATGAGTTCCGCTCCGGCAGGAAAGATATCGCTGATTTCTGGATAGAGAAAAAAGACAGATTCATCTACATAAGATACTTCGCCGTTCGTGATGACAACCAGACCTACAGGGGGACTCTCGAAGTTGCACAGGACGCGACGGCTCTAAGAGGGCTGACTGGCCAGCAGCGTTTGCTCGACTGGGAGTGAGTGATGGTACAACTCGGTGGAAGGGGTAAGACTAGCCCATGCAACGTACCATCAAGTCATATGTTTATCCGGGGGACTCTGGATATGGGCGATTGCGCCGGACTGGCTGTAATTACTCAGGGCCGCACTGAGGGGTCTTCGTGTTACCATAAAAAAGGTATAAACAGACCATTTTTGTGGTAAGTCTATCGTCTTTTTCATATCCATATAATAATCTACTTGGGGTTATTATCCCGCAATGATTAAGACAGACAGATGATGCATCTATGCCAGGGCCTTGGGAAAAGCCGAATCAGCTCAAGCTAGGCTCGCTTCTTTCAGCATTTCAACAATGAATTTTCCAAACGGAAGAATGTCACCATCTACTGTTCCTTTATTCAATGCCCCAAAATATTGGGCTCTCTGCTCGGCTCTGATAGTTACCCAGGAATAACCCGACGATAAAAGAACATAGTTCATCAGCAACCTTGATGTCCTGCCGTTTCCGTCTATGTATGGATGGATGGCTACAAAGAAGTAGTGAGCGAGAATGGCCTTGATTACCGGATTTTTAACCTCGCTGACTAGCTCTGCATAACTGGGCATGAGATCTGGAAGCTTTTCCCATGAGGAGGGCACATAAGTTGTACCTCGAATAAAAGCTGCGATGTTTCGGTAAGTCGTCAGACTCACAATATCAACAATTTCTGCATCGACCGATGGCTTAAACAGATTGTAGTAAGTATCTTTTATCAGCTTCTCGTTGACTTGAGGTTTGCCAAAATCGTCCTGGACTTTTTTTAAAATAAAATCGAAAGCCTCGGAATAGCCGACAATCGCCATTCTGTTTCTTAGTTTTTCCAGATAGTCCCCCCCGCTCTCTTCTTCGGGAATAATCCCCGAGAGCAGAGCATCGACTTGCTCGGGAGTAATTTGATAACCCTCAAGGGTTGTTGAATGGTAAGTATCGTATTTTTTATGCTCTCGGGCTGAAGCCAAAAGATCACTAAGAGGCTGTTTTTTGATTCTCGCAATCTTACTCTTCAGCTCTTTTTCTAATGTGGCTTCAAATACCTTAAACTGCTCTTCCTGGCGGATGACCCATGCGGGGCTAATTACTTGAGGTTCTTTTGCCAGCTGGGAGGTATCGAGTTTCTCTTTTTTGACAACATGATAATGGGTATAGGCTTCGATGATTTTCTCAAGAGTTGCAACTAGATCGAGTCTGCCAGCTTTCTTGGCAAGTCCGACCAGCCTTTTAAAAACAACCGGTTTCGGGTTTCTGGCATAGACAGCTTCTAAGAGGCGCTCGTCAAAGTCAGTTCCTGCTATAAAGCTTCTGATCTCTTCAAAACCAAGGTTACTGATATCGGCCAAAACTCTTTCAGGAATATCAACTGGAATATCAACTCCAGCCACTTGCACTTTTTTTAATAATCTCGAATCGAATAAAGGATCTTGCCGAAGAGTAACCTTGAAATCCAAAGGAAGGGGAATATCTTGGCTGATTTTTTCCTTGGTCCTTACAAGAAGACGGTTTTGCACAGCCTGATCGCCCGTCAGAGCTGACATGGCAGAAATCCCTTTTAGAGAACCAGTGTTATCAGAAATAATCTCCCTCATAATCTTCCAATAAAGCGAAGGAAAGACTTCTTCAATTTTTTCCTCAGGCCATTTTAATATCCAATATCTTCTATTGAGACTGTAAACGTAACCTTCTTTTTTTAGAAAAGCCCGCTCTCTTTGATCTTCAAAATCGCCCGATCGAACGACATACCGGCTGGCCTTCGTTTTTTCCGCCCACCATCTGATAGATTTTTCTTTTATAGTCATTCAGATATTCCTAGAAGATAAAATGCAATATTTTGTGAATTTCATATACAATATTTATCGAAAGTCATATACAACATTCTATAGCAGTTGTAGACAAATACAAGACTTTTTGTACAAAAAAGGCACTAAAAAGGCTCCCATCGGAGCATAGAGCGTAATTTTTGTCTCGAATATTCTATAGCGCTTCTTGTACTATTTCCTCGCTTCCG
>JAGVMV010000048.1 GCA_020053595.1 Thermoleophilia bacterium
CGCCGCGGGCGACGAAAAAGCGCTGTCCGTCGGCGGTCAGGTCGGCGAGCAGCTCGCCGTTCTCATCGATGATCTGGGTGCCGAGCGGAACCTGGACCACTTGATCATCGCCCCGCCGCCCCTGCTTGTTGGCGCCCTGACCATGCCCGCCATTGCCGGCGCGAAAATGCCGCTGCCGCTGAAAATACATGAGATCGCGCAAGCGCTGGGAAGCTTCGATGATGACATCACCGCCATCGCCGCCATCGCCGCCGTCAGGTCCGCCCTTGGGCACGTACTTCTCACGCCGGAAACTGACGCAGCCGTTCCCGCCCCGTCCGGCCCTGATCTCAATTTTCGCGCGATCATAAAACATGGTTAACGGCCTTCATCTTGAGTTAAAGGGACCTAGCCAATAAAAAAGCCGCCCTAACGGCGGCCTAAAATTCATTCTATCCCCAACGAGAAGAAATATCAGGAGCCTTCCTCAACCGGAACCACGCTGATCAGCCGCGAAGCCCCCTGGGTAAACACCACTCGCCCGGTTACCTTGGCGAAAATCGTATCGTCACCGCCGATGCCGGCACCGGGTCCCGGACGGAACCGCGTGCCGCGCTGGCGCACGATGATGGAGCCCGCCGTCACAACCTGGCCGCCAAAACTCTTGCATCCCAGCCGCTGGGCCGCTGAGTCGCGACCATTCCTGCTTGTGCCTGCACCTTTTTTATGAGCCATTTATTCCTTCTCCGGCTTTGTGTCTTTTTTTGCTGATTTCGCTGGTTTGGCGCTCTTCGTGTCAGCTTTTGCTGGTTTGGTATCAGGCTTGGCGGACTTGGTCTCAGCCTTGGCCGTCTTTGCTGCGGCCTTTGGCGCCTTAGTCTCGGTCTTCTCAGCCTTGGCTGCCGGCTTCGCTTCGGCCTTGGCCTCTGTCTTCGTTTCGGCCTTCTTGCCACCGGCGGCGGTTATCGTCTGGATGGTGACCCGCGAGAGCCGGCTGCGATGGCCCTTGGTCCGCCGGTAACCACTCTTTGGCTTGTACTTGAATACACGGATCTTATCGCCGAGCAGATGCTCCTCCACCTTGGCCTTAACCTTGGAGCCCTTGAGCTCGTCCGCGGTGATGGCACGCGTCTCGCCGCCGAGCAGTAATGGCGTCAGCGAAAGGGTTTTGCCCTCGTCGAGGTCGAGCCGGTCGACGAGGAACTCGTCTCCCTGCGCCACCTTGTATTGTTTTCCGCAAAGTTCTATGACTGCGTACATGAAATATCCTGTTTCAGGGTTACTGATTCCTTGTTATCCCGGGCAACTCCGGAGCAACGACCAGCGGCCGCTTTTTAGCCTTTGGGATTATAGCAACGCCGGCGGACAATTGCCACCTTTAAAGCCTAACCGCCGCGCCAGGCGCCGTTTCCGCGCGCAGGGCGGCTTCTATTCGTGATGCTCCCGGTTCATCCCCCAGTCCTGCCGTTTGGGGACATCCACGTCCTCGCTGCTATCGGTTCTACCGGACGCTTCCAGCTGGGACTGTGACGCGAACTCCTCGACCATCTTGCCATAAGCGCAGGTCCGGCTGACACTGTCGATGTGCACCTTCTTGTCCTGGCCTACCATCTTGCCGGCGCCGGAGATGCTGATGACGTACCCGTCGATCCTGGCGATGCCGTCGTTGGTGTTATACATGTGGGGCTCCTCGATGCGCAAACGCACCTCATCCCCCTCGGCCACCGGCAGCGACGCGCGCTGGATGGCCTCGCGGCTTCCTTCGGCGGAGACGTTGAAAGTATCGATGGGGATGGTGTCCAGCCCCTCGAAGCTGAAGTACTTTTTGGTCTCCTCCTCGATCTCCTTGAGCTTGGCGCCACCCTGTCCGATCAGCATGGCCGCCACCTTGGGGTGCACCTCCACCAGGAAAGCCTCGTTGGAGGATGTCTCGGCCAGGCGTCTGAGCCGCCGTTCGATGTCGAAGGCCATGGATTCCTCACTGACGATGACGCCTTCGCCGTTGCAGGTGGGGCAGGTCTTGGTCAGGATGCCGCGCAGGCCGTCAGTGACGTTCTGCCGGGTCATCTCCACCAGCCCCAGCGGCGACAGTTCGACGATGTAAGTCTTGGTACGGTCGGTCTCCAGTTCCTTGCCCAGCGTATCCAGCACCTGCTGGCGGTTGCGCAGCCGGGCCATGTCGATGAAATCGATGATGATGATGCCGCCGATGTCGCGCAGCCTCAGCTGGCGCACGACCTCCTTGCAGGCCTCGATGTTGGTTTTGACGATGGTGTCCTCAAGCCTGGTGCGGCCCACGTAGCGCCCGGTGTTCACATCGATGATGGTCAGCGCCTCGGTGAACTCGATGATCAGATAACCGCCGCTGGGCAGATCCACTCGCCTGAGCAGCGCCTGCTTGATCTCCGCGTCGACCCCGTAGGTCTCCATCAGCGGCTTGCTCCCCTGGTACATCTCGACACGCTCCGCCAGCTTGGGAGAGGTCTTTTTGATGAATGAGCGGATCTTGTCATATTCCTTCTGGGAATCAACCAGAATGCGTTCGAAAGAATCGTTGAAGATATCGCGAATAACCTTAAGGGAGACCTCTGCCTCGGAGTAAAGCATCGCCGGCGCCTTGGAGCCCTTGTCGCGCCCCTGTACGGTCTGCCACATCTTTTCCAGGAACTTGACGTCGTTGAGCAGTTCCTTTTTCGTGACTCCTTCGGCGGCGGTGCGCACGATGAGGCCGGCGCCCTTGATCTTCAGTTCCTTGCATAATTGCCTGAGGCGCTGACGCTCTTCGTCGGGCAGGCGGCGGGAGACGCCGGCGCCGTCGCCGCCGGGAACGTAAACCATGAAACGCCCGGGTATGGAAAGCGAGGTGGTGAGCCGGGCGCCCTTGGTGCCCATGGGGTCCTTGACGATCTGGACGAGTATCTCCTGCCCCGAGCGGAGCATCTGGGTTATCTTCTTGGGGCGCTTGTCGGGGTCTTCATGGACCATGACTTCCTCGACGTAGAGGAAACCGTTCTTCTCCAGCCCGATGTCGACAAAGGCCGCCTCCATGCCGGGGAGCACGTTCTCGACCTTGCCCTTGTAGATGTTGCCGGCCAGCGGCCGGCGGCCCTTCCGTTCAACATAGATCTCGCAAAGCCGCCCCTGCTCAAGAACCGCTACCTTAAGCTCGTTCGGCTCAGCGCTCACCAAAATCTGCTTGGAGCGACTAGCCATGAAACTTCATCTGCCTTTCGTAAATTGTGCGGCCCGGCGATTTCAGGTCCCGCTCCCGCGAAACCCATGTTCACGCCTTCGGCCAAAACTTAACAGGTAATCTTCCGCAAAATCGCCCACGGGAAACATTAAGGAATTCGTAAACCCGCCTGTTTCCTACGCTCCACTCAGGGTGAAAGTCTCCCGGATGGCGATTCGTTCAGGCTGATTGCTCTTTCCAGACGACGGTTCGCTCGGGAAAACAAATGTGGGCGAAAAAACTTTTAGGGGGAAGTCGTTCTCGATCGCCCCCGCAGGGTAGATTATATATATTCGGTCCGGGATATACCAGAAATAGGCGAATATTCAGTCCCGGATTTATCAGAAATAGGCGAAAAAATCTTCAAAGTCAACGCCGGCGGCCGCGATATGGCGGCCTGCCCGGGCGCGGCGGCTTCGGCTGTTCCTCTTCCTTGAGCCTGATTTCAGTGCGGACGATCCGGGCCGGTTTTATTTCTTTCCCGGCGAAACCGGCCAGCGCCTCGATGATCTCGTCGGGGCGTGCGGTTCCCTCCGGGGTGACCTTCATATCAAAGGCGATGCCGCTGCCACCTTCGATCAGGTGCACATCCTCGACATACTTTTTAATGTCGACTTCCTTGTCGCCCTTGGGCCGCCGCCTGAGCAGCACCAGCTCAATAGCTGAATTATATTTGGCCAGGGCGGCCGCGAAATCGTCCGCGATTTCCGCGAGCTCGATGCGATAGCCGCAGAATTCCACCCGCGAAGCCGATTTGGAGCGGTCAAAACAGGGACCCACCGATTTAAGCGCCATTCCCTGGGGAAGCTCGCGGCTGATCTTTTTGGCCAGATCGGTAAGTGGAGCCCGCTGCTGCAGGGAAAAATCACAGATCTCGTCCTCGCCCTCGACGCCGACCCCAAGGGGCATTGCCAGGCTGAGGATGGGCTTCGGCCGCATTCCCTGGGAAAAAGACAGCTCAAAACCGGAGCGGCGGATGGCCCGCATCAGGCAGCTCAGCGTGTCGAGGTGGGAGATGAACCGGGCTCTTCCGGTCTTGGAAAAGCGCATCTGGTAGTTGAAATTCATGATCCGGCCACCCCGGCGGCGCCATAAATCTGTCTGTCCGAGTTCATGATTTGGCGATCCTCATCTCGATATCACCTTCGCAGACGCCGCAGTTCTCACAGGAACCCCAGCGGCAGTCCAGTGTTACCTCGCCCCGGTCAGCTCTTTCCTTCTCCTCCAGCAGGAATTCCTTGCTAACCCGGGAATCGATATCGTCCCAGGGCAATTCGGCGTCCACCGGGAAAGAGCGGGTCGCTTCCTGCTCGATGCTGCTGCCGATGGCGGCGAAGCCGGTCTCCCAGGCGGTGAAGCTGAACTTCTCGGTCCAGGCGTCGAAACCCGAGCCGGCGCGCCAGGCCGCCTCGATGGCGACGGCGGTCTCATCGCGGCCACGGGCGATGGCGCTTTCCACCAGGCTCGGCTCGAGGTCGTGCAGGCTCAGCTTGATCTGCTTGCGCGGCATGTTCCGCCGCAGGAATTCGTGCTTGGCGGCCAGCTCCTCGCGGCCGTTCATGCCGCCCCACTGGAATGGTGTGTGCGCCTTGGGGACAAAGCTGGCGATGCTGACGTTGATCTGCACCCGTCCGGCATTCGCGCCCTCCTGCCGGCCGATGCGCCGGGCTGCCGTGGCGATGTCGATGATCCCCTGCAAATCGGCCTCGGTCTCGGTGGGCAGGCCGATCATGAAGTAAAGTTTGACCGTGTTGCAGCCGCCGCGGAAAGCTTCGCCGATCGCCTCCTGGATGTCCTCCCCGCTCACCTGCTTGTTGATGGCGTCACGAAGTCGCTGGCTGCCCGCCTCGGGGGCGAGGGTGATCGAACTGCGTCTCGAGGAGGTCAGACCCAGCAGGCGTATGGCCTCCGGGTCCACGCGCAGCGACGGCAGCGATACGGTGAGCCGTGGCTGGGACTCGGCCAGCCTGGTGAGCGTCTCCTGAATACAGCTATAGTCGGTGGTGGATAGCGAGCTCAGCGAAACCTCGTCGTAGCCGGTACCCGCTACCAGATCGGTGATGGCGCGGCAGACTTCATCTGCCGGACGCTCGCGCACCGGCCGGTACCAGTTACCCGCCATGCAGAAACGGCAGCCGCGGGTGCAGCCACGCATTATCTCCAGGGTGGCGCGGTCGTGGACGGCACCCATCGAGGGAATTACCGGCCGCACCGGCGCCAGGGAATAATCGAGTTCTGATACCACCGCCCGCTTCACCCGGCGTGGGAAGGCAGGTACGAAAATGCCCTCCAGGCCGGCGAGCTGCTCCAATAACTGCCGCCGCGGCAGGTCCTTGCCTTCCTCACAGATCTTCAGCACCTGCGGCACTGCCTGTTCGCCGTCACCGACGAGGATAAAATCGAAGAATGCCGCCACCGGATGGGGATTGCTGGCGCAGGGTCCGCCGGCGAAGACCAGCGGGTCGCCATCGCCGCGGTCCTGCCAGTGCAGCGGGACTCCGGCGAGGTCCAGCATCTCAAGGATGTTGGTGTAGGTAAGCTCGTGCTGCAGGGTGAATCCCCAGAGGTCGGCGCCGCTGACCGGCTCCCAGCTCTCCAGGGCAAAAAGTGGCACCGACTCCTCGCGCATCAGCGCCGACAAGTCGGGCCAGGGACAATAGGCGCGCTCCGCCCAGGAATTGCTATGCAGATTGATCAGCGAGTAGATGATCTGCACGGCCTGGTTGGCCGTGCCGATCTCGTAGACGTCAGGGTAGCTGAGGACGACCCGCAGGGAATAATCCTGCTTCACGACGCTGCCTACCTCGCCGCCGATATATCGCGCGGGCTTCTCTACCCTCTCGAGGAGGGATTCAATTCTTTTTTCCATTGTCTCCGTCACCAGGATTCGAACCCGGGAGGACCGCGGCGGCCGCTATCCCCTGAGCTTTTTCAGTTTGTCGACCAGCGGCGTCAGCCGCGATGGAGTCACGCGTGTGGAACCGTCAAAATAGGCTTTGGCTGCTTCGCCTAGAGCCCGTGTACCGCTCCAGGCCACTCCGCCCTTGAGCACCCAGCCGGGGCCGGGGAAGAAATCCAGCGCCTGCCGGGCGACAGCCCGCAGACCGAAACCGCTGCCGATAACTCCGAGAATCTCCAGCGCCCGTTCGGTGCCCACGGACTCTCCATGGGCGGCGGCTATGCGTAACACCATCCGCGCTTCGTTGATGGTCATCACCGGCATGTCGGCGCCGGGAATGATAAACAGACATCCGACGACGGCATTCTGACGCGCCGTCCTCCTGATGATCTGGCGGCAGGCTTCATCCCGCAAGGCAGGTAATTTGGCGGCCAGCGCCACGATGCCGTCACCGGCGGCGTCGGCCACCGCCTCGGCCAGCACATCAGCGGGCACAATACCCCCGGGAGCCATGCCGAGCACGCGGCTGGGCCCGACCCCGGGAAAAGAAATTTCTATGCCAGGAGCCTCGGTGAGGACGACAACCACCGGCGACCCGGCTTGCTCGGCCTCCAGCAAACGGCTGCCAAAAGCCTGGGAATCCATCACCGCCGGAGAGACTGCCAATATAACCAGATCACCGGAACTCATCTGGGACAAAGACGGCAGCGGCTCACTCTCCCCGCCTGCCGAGGCGTCAATCAGGCAGGTCGCCTGGGTGGACGCGGCGCCCTGGATCAGCGCCTCATAAACGGCAGTCACGGCCGTCCGGTCGGAACCGGTTACCAGTAGCCTGGCCGGCCCCTCGCTCTCCTCCTGCACCTCGCGAACCGCTGAATAAACTTTTCTCGGGCTAAGCGGTAGTCTGGGCACGCCTGTACCTCCTGTCGCCCGCCAGCCTGCTGCGCACATGGATGCTTTCCAGCAGGCCGATGGCCAGTAAATTTACCACCATGGAGCTCCCGCCATAACTGACAAAGGGTAGCGGGATGCCTGTGATCGGCATGATGCCGATGGTCATGCCAATGTTAACAAAAACCTGAAAGAGCAGCATACTGACGACACCACCGGCGATCAGGCTGCCGAACATGCTTTCGGAAATGATGGCTATCCGCAGGCCCCGCCAGATGACCAGCACGTATAGCGCCAGCAACACGGCGACGCCGATAAATCCCAGCTCCTCGCCTAAAACCGAAAAAACAAAATCGGTGTGGTGCTCCGGCAGGAAATTGAGCTGGGTCTGCGTGCCCTGGTAAAGGCCCTTGCCGGTCATCATCCCCGAGCCGATGGCGATCTTCGACTGCAGCAGATGGTAGCCGGAGCCGCCGGGGTCGTGCTCCGGATGCAGGAAGACCAGCAGGCGGTCGATCTGATAGGGCTTCAGTATCTGGATACCGATAACCGGCAGCACCTTCAGCATCATCACGAGCGCACCGCTTACCGCCGCGAACATGACGCCAAAATGCAGCCAGCGGGTTCCATAGAGAAAGAGCAGCGCCACCGTCAGGGAAGCCAGAACCAGCGCCGTACCGAAATCCGGCTGGATGAAAACCAGGAAGGTGGGTATCGCGGCGATGCCCAGCGCCGACAGAGTGGTCTGCGTCTCCAGCTCGCCGCGGGGCCGCTCCGAGAGGAATGCCGCCAGCACCACGATCATGCCGATCTTCGCCACTTCCGATGGCTGCAGATTGAAAAATCCCAGAGGAATCCAGCGCGTCGATCCCTTGGCTTCGGCGCCGACGATAAACAGCAGCAGAATCATTCCTATGATGGCAAAATATATGTGCTGCCGGAAATTCCTCAGAATCCGGAAATCGATAAAGGCCAGAACCGCCATGAAAATGGTGCCGAGCAGGGCGGCCAGCAGCTGTATTTTGACGTAATAGTAGGGGCTTGGCAGATTGGGGTCGGAATGGGTGGCGCTGTAGATGATCAGTGAACCGAAAGCCACCAGGCCGGCCACCGCCGCCAGCAGGGCGTAATCGAAATGTCTGAGGTGTGTGCGAATCTCCATCGGCGCTTACCCGCCCGTTGCCGGCGCTGGTGGCTGCGGGAAGATAGCCTCGAGCACCCGGCGGGCGGTCGGCGCGGCCACGGAACCGCCGCCACCGCCCTGCTCGATCAGTATGATGACGACTACCTGGGGGTTGTTGCTCGGCGCGTATGCCGCATACCAGGCGTAATCAGCCTTGCCGGAAACCTGGGCCGTGCCGGTCTTGCCCGACACCGGCGTGTTGAAACCGACCCAGGTGTCGCCAACGGTGGTTCCCGGAGCAGTCGCGCCCGCCAGCCCCTCCTGTATCGCCCGCAGATTGTCGCTGCTGATCGGCAGCTGCATGGCATCCTCAGGCTGCAGGCTGGCGGAGGCCTTGCCCGTGACCTGGTCCTCGACCCGCAGGCCGACGTGAGGCTTGACCTGCCTGCCGCCGTTGGCGATCGTCGAATAGACCGACGCCATCTGCAACGGCGTCGTCAGGATGTCGCCCTGACCGATGGAAAAATTGATGCTGTTACCCGGCATCCACATCTTGTCGACCTCGGTCTCCCCCACCCGCGCCTTCCATTCCGGATCGGGAATGCGGCCGACCTCTTCTCCCGGCAGGTCGATACCGGTCTCCCTCCCCAGGCCCAGTTGCCGGGCCCAGTTCTGCATTCCCAGGCTGTTAGCCTTGTAGAAGCGATATCCCACATTATAAAAATAGGTGTCGCAGGACATGACGATGGCTTTCTTCAGGTCGACGTCCCCGTGCGTACCCCAGCACTTGAACGGCTGCGACAGCACGTCCCAGACGCCGGTGCAGGTAAAATCAGAAAGCTGGCTGATAATGCCGTCCTGCAGGCCTGCCAGGGCGGTTATGACCTTGAAAGTGGAACCGGGCGGGTACTGGCCCGACATGGCGCGGTTGAGCAGCGGGTCGTTGGCGCCCTCCTGCGTCAGCTGCTGATAGGCGGCATCGCTCATCCCGCCAACCCAGACCTTGGGGTCGTAGGTGGGAACGCTCGCCATGGCCAGCACCTCCCCGGTCTGGGGATTCATGACCACTGCGGCGGCGGCGTTGGCCGGATATTTTTTCTGGTGAGCCAGGTCGATACCCCAGCCCAGGGCTTCCTCGGTCGCCTTCTGTAAGTTCGAGTCGATGGTCAACACGACATTGTTGCCAGGCTGAGGCTTGATCGAGCTGACATCGCTCTTGGGCCGCCCCTCCGCGTCCACCTCGACCTCGCGTCCGCCGTCGATACCCTTCAGGTACTTGTCGAACTGGAACTCGACGCCGTTCTTGCCGATCTCGTCTCCCGCCTTGTAGCCTTCATAACGCGGTTCGGCCAGTTCCTGCTCGTCGATCTGACCCACATGCCCGAGCACATGCGCCGCCTCGGTGCCGTTAGGATAGTCGCGCAACGGGAATTTCTTGATGTCGACGCCGGGGAAATACAGCGGTATGCGCTCGATGAGGAAACTCTTCATCTCCGGCGTGATGTCCTTCTTGATCACCACCGAACGGTAGGTGTCCTCCTTGTGCAGCTCCAGCTGCCGGTTGATCTCCTCGATGGGGACGCCGATGATCTGGCTCAGTTCGGCCAGCTCCTGCTCCGGGTTCTTCAACGCCGGCGGAAAGACGGTCACGGCCAGGCCGGCGCGGTTCTCCACCAGTGGCACCTTGTTGCGGTCGTAGATGATTCCCCGGGGGGCTTCCTCGAGAATGAAGCGGGTTCTGTTGTCCTCGGCCATGGCCACGTACTGGTCGCCGGAAAGTATCTGCAGAAACCAGATACGGAAGATCAGGACGGCGAATAGCAGCACGGCCATACCGCCGATGATGCCCGCCCTGAGGGCGATGGAAGGTGGCTGCCGGTCGTTTTTCCTGCGAGGTTTACTGCTCAGAAAAGAGACCATGTCGCTTCTCACCACCCAGCCATGATCGGCTGACCACGAAGACGGGCGCGGCCAGCAGCCCGTTCAGTACGGCAGTCGGCAAGACAATCCTGAGAAGGATGAAGTCCACCGAGGCCTCGACGCCGAGCAGGAACATGGTCATGGCGTTGAGAACCTGGACCACGATCGTGCAGGCAAACACGGTAAAAACCGGAGGGAACCAGGATGCCGGATCCACGTTTTCCGCGTAACGCCCGCTGAAATAACCGGCGAGGGTGAACAGGAATGAAGAGATGCCCATGGTCTGAAAGAGAGCGATGTCGATAAGCAGCCCGGTGGCAAAGCCTACCGTGGCGCCCCAGACCGGTCCGCGCATCATCGCCAGACAGATGACCATCACCATGGCCACATCCGGCTTCGCGCCCAGCACCGTGAGATAGGGCGCGAGGGAGGTCTGTATGACCACCGAAAAGATAATCAGCAGAAAGACCTTCAACGGGAAGAGGCTGCTTTCCTGCGAGGCGGGAGCGGCTGCTTCGCTGTTGTGGGAAAGGACTTTCAAACCTTTTTTTGAGGACCGCAGTAGCATGCTAGCGCTCCTTCTCGTTCACCAGCGGCAACTGGTCGGCGCCAGGCGGCGGGATCAGCACGCTGACTTCCTCCAGGCGGCCAAAATCCACGAATGGCGTTATGGAAACACTCTTGAAATATTCGATCTCCTGGTCGGCGGTCTCATCGACCACACCGATCTGGATGCCCTTGACGAAAAGTTTGCCGATGCCGGATGTCACCACGATGTCGTTCTTCTGCACCTTCTGATTCTTGTCGACGAAGTCCATTTCCAGGAGACCGTTGATGCTGCCCAGCACGGTGCCGGTGGCTGTGCCGCTTTGCAGCTTGCCCTCGACATGGCTGTTCTGGTCGATGATCAGCAGTACCTGCGCCGAGTTTGTGGTCACCGCGGAAATCTGCCCCACCAGCCCCTGGCCGCTGACCACGGTCTGGCCCAGCTGAATACCGGCGTCGGTGCCCCGATTGATGGTAATGGTAGCGTTCCAGGCGGATGCCGAACGGCCGATGACGCGCGAAGTCACGAATTTGTAATCCTGGGGAAAGCTGGGCTGGTTGACAAACCCAAGCATTTCCCGCAAGCGCTTGTTCTCTTCGGCCTGCTCGCGCAGGGAGACGACCTCGGTGCGCAGGCGATCCGACTCTTCCTGCAGCCGTTCGTTCTCGCTCTGTGCCGAGAGCAGTCCGGTTACCCAGTGATAGGCGCTACGGAAGGGATCCAGAGCCGTGGAGATGCCGGATTCGACCGGCGAGATGACCCGGAGACCGCCGCGCTGGGTGGAATGCAGCACACCGCCCGTGGGTTCACGGAAGTACCAGGTAAGCATTGCCATGGATACCAGCAGCAGAACTGCCAGCACCGCTTGACGTTTGACTACAGTCTTGCGGGCCAAGGTGGGACCTTACAGTTCGAGCTTAGAATCGTCTCTTCGACTTCGCATGGCGGGAGGTCTTGTGCAGCGCCTCGAACTCCTCCAGCGAGCGCCCGGAACCGACCGCCACGCAGGTGAGCGGTGACTCGGCCAAGTGGATCGGCATTCCGGTCTCCTCCCGCAGCCGCTCGGGCAGGCCCTGCAGCAGCGCGCCGCCGCCCGCCAGCATGACGCCCCGGTCCATGATGTCACTGGCGAGTTCCGGAGGCGTCTTGTCGAGCGTGGTCCTGAGGGCGTCGATGATCGCCGCGACCGGCTCGGCCAGAGCATCCCGAATCTCTTCCGAAGTCAGAACAATTGTTTTGGGCAGGCCGGTGACGAGGTCGCGGCCCCGGATCTCGGCCTGTTCTTCTTCCTTCAGGGGAAAAGCCGAGCCGATCTCCAGCTTCAGCTCCTCCGCCGTCTGGCTTCCGATCATCAGCTTGTACTCTTTCTTGACGTAGGCCATGATCGCCTCGTCCATTTCGTCGCCGCCGACACGGATCGACTGGGAGGTAACGATACCGCCCAGGGAGATTACGGCGACCTCGCTGGTGCCGCCACCGATGTCGACGATCATGTTGCCGGTCGGTTCGCTGACGGGCAACCCGGCGCCGATGGCCGCGGCCATCGGCTCCTCGATCAGGTAGCATAAACGCGCGCCCGCCGAAAGCGTTGCCTCCTCGACGGCGCGCTTCTCGACGCCGGTGACGCCCGAGGGCACGCAGACGACTACGCGCGGATGGGCCCAGCGGTTCTGGTGGACTTTCTGGATGAAGTGGCGAAGCATCTGCTCGGTCACGTCGAAATCGGCGATGACGCCGTCCTTGAGCGGACGGATGGCGCTGATGGTGCCGGGCGTCCTGCCCAGCATGCGCTTGGCCTCGGCGCCGACCGCGTGAACCTCGCCGGTCCGCTGGTCGATGGCGACAACCGAAGGCTCACTCAGGACAATACCGCGGCCCCGTACATAGACGAGGGTATTGGCGGTGCCCAGGTCGACCGCCATGTCGCGTCCGCCAAAACCGGAAAAATACTTCAGGAATCCTATGAGGTTCTCCTTTCGGAAATACATCCGCGCCCGGTCCAGCCGGGTCGCGTCAGTCTCCTATGGTAACAAAGAGGGGGCGTTATTCCCTAACGCCGGAACGCCGTAAATCGGCGCGGCGCTCAATGCAGGCACCCCCTGATACCCTTGATTTGCAGCAATAACCAGGCTCCCATGGGAGCACGATATTATATAACAATCAGGGCGGAGGGCAAAACAATGTGGACCCAAACCTTCAAGTATGGATTTAGTGTTATCTCGATTACTGAAGGTGTCCTTGAGGTTTTACGGGTAAGTGAACGTGGTCCCGCGTTTGGCTAATGCTATTTTCTAGGGATGTATCGGAGAGCCACCGCGCCTCGTAATCCGCGCTGCCCAGCCGGGGGGAGGCCAGTAGCCTTTCTGCCGCAGCATGCCTGCCAGCAACGGCACCGGCAACCCGACCACGTTGGTGTAATCGCCGCGGATCTCTTCAACGAACGCCGAGGCCCGTCCCTGAATGGCGTAGGCGCCGGCCCGGCCGCGCCATTCGCCGCTTTGAATATATAGTTCGACTTCGCTCTCGGGAATCCGGCAAAAACGTACTTCGGTCACGGCGTGAGACGTCTCTTCCTGCCTCTCCCCCGGGCCGCCGCCAGCCCAGAGCAATGTCAGGCCAGAGTAGACCATATGGGTCTTTCCCGACATGCGGTTGATCAAATCGAAGGCCTCTTCTTCATTTTTCGCTTTCCCCGTTATTTGACCATGTATTACTACCATGGTATCGACGCCAAGAATCGGCCTGTCGGCGGGAAGTGGTTCAACCTGGGATAGAATCGAATAGGCCTTGCCCCGGCTGTGCCGTTCCACCAGCTCGGCGGGCAACAGCCCGGCCAAATCTTCTTCGGAATAATCGGGGAGGACTACCTCGAAGTCCAGGCCAAGCGATTCAAGGAGGCCCTTACGCTGGGGTGACTTGGAGGCAAGATACATCAGAGTTATAGCGAAGCCATATTTACCGGTGTTTCCTGGTTTGCCGGTACCTGTAAAGCATGGGAATCAACGGCCCGGGATTAGACTAATTCGCTTTCACTGAAATAAAGCGCGATCTCCCGTTCGGCGCTTTCAGGGCCATCCGAGCCATGGACGATATTGGCCTCTATGTCCAGCCCGTAGTCACCGCGGATTGTCCCGGGATCGGCCGCCAGGGGATTGGTGACTCCCATCATCTTGCGGATGACCGAGATAGCCTCGGGACCCTCGAGTACAAATGCCGCCACGGGGCCGGAAGTGATCGAGCTTACCAGGTCACTGAAAAAATCCTTCTCGCGGTGCTCGGCGTAATGTTCCGATGCCAGCTCCCGGTCCACCTGGAGAAACTTCATGGCCCTGATACGGAAACCCCGGCGCTCGAAACGGGCCAGAACCTCGCCGACCAGGCCACCGGCAACGGCGCCCGGTTTGACCAGCACAAAAGTACGCTCCAATTTTCCTCCCAAAAAAAGTTCCCGGTTTTTCTTAAAATGGCTCCCGGCTTATATTCCAGGAACCATTAACAGGGAACCAGGAACCACTGTTTGCTCAGGCGAAGAGTTCGTCTTCTTCCGCAACCACCGGCTTGGCTGACCTTTTCGGACTCGCGGCATCCGTCGCGCAGTAAGGGCATACCTTCCAGGATGGGTCCAGGGGCCGGGCGCAGGCGGTACAGGCGACCTTCAGCTCCCGCCGGCATTTGGGACAGACGAGGTACTCATCCCGCACGGCCGTGCGGCAGGCCGGGCAGCGATTGGCGCCGCCCACGAGCTCCTGCTCACGGGCCCTGATTTCCAGATCCCGCTCAAGGACGTCCTCGAGATACTCCGGCGGCCGCAGGATTACATAAAACAGGGTGCCCACATAGGGAAAAATCAGTGAAGTCGCGACGGCCACGCCGATCATCAGCGGGTCAGTGATCCGCCGCTTCGCGTCCTTGTAGGTCCAGAAAGCCAGAGCCAGCCACATGGCGACCAGCAATGCCTTGGCCATCATGGTGGTGAATTTCCACCATGGCGAATCGAAAAAACTTGCGGCGCCCTCGGCGGCGTCCGCCTGTAAAATCAGGAATCTCACAGCACCCGTCATTTCTTGCTCACGCCATCCGCTTTTTGATATCCGCGAGCAGGTAGAGCGAACCGGTTACCAGGATAACGTCTCGCGTCGAAGCCAGCTTGAAGGCACTTTCCAGAGCCGACTGGTTTTCGCGGGCGACGAAGGTCTGGACATGACTCTCCTCCACCACGGGAAGTTTTGACAGCTCCTGCGCGGATGTGCAGCGTGGATTGGAGTTCTCAGTGACGAATAAGATATCACAAAATTCGAGAAGTCGCCCGAGCATCGCCGCCGCGTCCTTGTCCTTGAGGATCGAGACGACGCCGATGATACGCTTTCCGTCCACCAGCACTTGCAGCGAGTCGATCAGCTCGGCGATGCCGCTGGGGTTATGCGCTCCGTCCAGTATGACCAGCGGCTTTTCGGAGATGATCTCCAGCCGGGCTGGAATGGTGATGCGCGGCAGCCCCCGCTTCAGTTTCTTTTCGTCCAGCTCCTTGCGCAGAAAAAGCTCCGCCGCCTGAAGGGCCACGGTGCAGTTGGTTCGCTGGTACTGGCCAAAAAGGGTTAACTGCAGATCTTCGTAGGTGTTTTTTTCGGTGAGGACGTCGAACTTGTCGCCACCGCCTCTGAGCAGTGTGAAGTCATCACCGTAGATGCGGGTTTTCGCCTTCTTCGCCTTGCAGATCTTCAGAGCTTCCCGCAGCGCCTCCTCAGACATGGAGCCCAGTACGACATTGCCCTTCTCAGGGATGACCGCCGCTTTTTCCTTGAGGATGGCGGGAATGGTCTTGCCCAGCAGATCGGTATGCTCCAACTCCACGTTGGTCAGCACCTGGACCTTGGAGTCAATGACGTTGGTGGCGTCGTAACGGCCACCGAGGCCCGCTTCGATCACCGCGACATCCACTTTCTGCTGATGGAAATAAAGAAATGCGGCGGCGGTCAGAATCTCAAACTGGGTGAGCGGACCGCTGCTGCGCGAACGTTTGTTGACCTCTTCCGCCTTTTTTCGAACATCAAAAATCAGTTTGTCAAAACGCGGCTCGGGAATATCCTTGCTGTTTATTTGAAAACGTTCCGTGAAGGAGACCAGGTGCGGTGAAAGGTATGCTCCTGCCTTGAGCCCCTGGGAAGCCAGTATCGCCGAAAGCATGCGGGCCGTGGAGGACTTGCCGTTAGTGCCCACTACATGGATGCTCTTGATCTTTTTCTGGGGATTACCCAGCGCCGCCAGCAGCTTGGTGATGCGTGCCAGCCCCAGCTTCATCCCCAGCCGATCGAGATCCTCCAAATATTTCAGGATTTCGGAGTGTGGTACCGGTGGAGCTTTGGGAGCAGGTTTTGCTTTCGGCGGCACCGGTTTGGCCGGCGCTGCTTTTTCTTTGGCCTTCGCTGAAGCCTTCGCTGAAGCCTTCGCCGCAGCCTTTACCGCAGCCTTTACCGCAGCTTTCGTCGCCAGCGTCTTCGCCGTGGACTTTGCCGGAGCCTTCGTAGTCGTTCTGGCTTGGGCTTTCGGTTTAGCGGTCGCTTTCGGCTTGGCGGATGCTTTCGCCTTCGGCGCTTTTACCGGCCTGGTCGGCGCTTTCGGTTTGGCTGCAACCGGCGTTTTCGCCAAAGCCTTTCCCTTTACCGCCCCTTTTGCGGCCTTGGCCGGCGCCTTGGCTTTGGCAACACCCTTTGCGGCCTTGGCCGGCGCCTTGGCTTTGGCAACACCCTTTGCGGCCTTGGCCGGCGCCTTGGCTTTGGCGGTTATTTTTTTCCCGACCGGCGCTTTAATCGAGGGCCTTGCCTTTGCTGAAGCTTTTTTAACCGCTGGCTTCTTCGCTTTCGCGGCGGCTTTGGGACTAGCCTTGGCCGTGGACCTGGCGGCGATTTTAGGCTTCGCGGCAGCCTTATTCTTTGCAACTGCTTTCATTTTCGCGGCTGCTTTTGGCTTCGCCCTGGTTTTTTGCTTCGCGGCCGCCTTGGTTCTGCCTTTTGCAGAAGCCGCTTTCGATCTGGCTACACTTTTCGCACCAGATTTACCGGCGGCCCTGGCTTTGGCCGGTGCTGATGCTTTGGTTTTGTCTTTTTTAACTTTGGTTCCCACCCTTATTCACCAAAATAGCGGTTGAATTCCTGTTCCAGCTCGGCCAGTTCGCGGCCGTGCTGTTCCAGCTTTACCCGCTCACTTTCCACGAGTTCCGCTGGAGCCTTGGCGACAAAGCTCTCGTTGGCAAGTTTTCCCTCTGCTCGCAAAAGTTCCTGCTTTTTCCTGGATATGGAGGCTAACAGCCGCGCTTTTTCGGCTTCTATATCGATAAGTTCCGCCAGCGGCACGAGCAGCTTGCCTCCGGGAATCAGCGCCACTGCGGACTGCTCGCCGGCAGCGCTGGCCTGACTCTCCTCGGCCACGCACTCCACCAGCACTGTCTTCGAAAGCGATTCTATCAGAGATGCGTTGAATTGCACCACATTCCTGACTTTCTCGTCCGCGGAGACCAGCACCGCATGAGCCTCTTTCTTCGGTGACACCCCCAGTTCGTTACGCAGGGTTCTGATCGCCGTGATCGTCTCCATCAGCTCTTCCATGTCCTTTTCAGCCTGTGGATCCCGCGCTGATTCGTCAGCGCGGGGGTATTCCGCCTGAATCAGGTAGCCCTCCCGCCCGGGCGTCAGAGCCGCCAGCTCCTCGGTGAGGAAGGGCATGAACGGGTGCAGCAGCCGGAGAATGGCATCCAGCAGGTGCAGCAGGTGGGCGGAAACCTCCCGTTTTTCGCCTTCATCGTCTCCGTAAAGCCGCATCTTGGCGATCTCCACATACCAGTCACAAAACTCGTTCCAGACGAAACGGTAGAGCAGGCGCGTGGCTTCCGAGAATTCATAGCTGTCCAGCAGCTGGTTGACTTCGGCCACAGTTGCCTGCAGGCGGCTCTCGATCCAGCGGTCGGCCAGAGTCGCCGTCGACACCGCCGGCTCCACCTCGGCCACACCCAGCAGCACAAACCGCGCCGCGTTGAAAATCTTGTTGCAGAAGTTGCGGCTCATCTCGATGCGTTCGTCGGCGAAACGCACGTCCTGGGCGCTGGCCATGTTGAGCAGGCCGAACCGCGTCGGATCGGCGCCGTAGGTTTCAATCAGCTCCAGCGGGTCGATGCCGGTTCCCAGCGACTTGCTCATGCGGCGGCCGTCCTTGGCCATGATGGTGGGATTGATAATGACATCGCTGTACGGGATGTCACCAGGGAACTCCAGGCCCATCATGATCATTCGCGCCACCCAGAGGAAGATAATGTCACGCGCGGTAACCAGCGCGTCGGTGGGATAAAACTTCTCCAGACGATCGGTCGTCTCGGGCCAGCCGAGAGTGGCAAACGGCCAGAGGGCGGAACTGAACCAGGTGTCCAGAACATCCTCTTCCTGCCGCAGCTCCGAGGAGCCGCACTGGGGACAGGTGGCAGGAGGCTCTTCGCCTACTATGATCTCCTCGCAGTCCTCGCAATACCAGACCGGCAGGCGATGCCCCCACCAAAGCTGGCGGGATATGCACCAGGGACGGATGGAACGCATCCAGTCCAGGTAGACCCCACTCCAGCGCTCCGGATGGAACCTGACCTTGCCCTCCTCGACCACGTTGATGGCCGGACGGGCAAGCTCGTCCATCCTCATGAACCACTGTAGCGAAATATACGGCTCGATTGCCGTGCCACAGCGATAGCAGACGCCTACCGAGTGAGTGTATGGTTCAACCTTCTCGACCAGGCCGTCGCTTTCCAGGCGATGCATGATCTGGGCGCGCGCCTCCTCCAGCGTCAGCCCGGCAAACTCGCCACCCGCCTGGTTGATGCGGCCGTCAGAACTGAAAACATTGATCTCATCGAGCTCGTGCTTTTTTCCCAGCTCGAAGTCATTGGGATCATGGGCGGGCGTGACTTTCAGCGCCCCGGTCCCGAAGCTGACATCCACATAATCGTCGCCAATGATCGGGATCTCCCGGTCCGTGAGTGGCAGCTCAATCCGCTTGCCAATAAATCCGGCATAACGCTCGTCGCCGGGATTGACCGCTACGGCGGTGTCGCCCAGCATTGTTTCCGGCCGCGCCGTGGCGATCACCAGGTACTCGTCCTCGCCGGCAATGGGATAGCGCAGGTAGTACAGCTTGTCGTCCTGATCCTCGTGCTCGACCTCGAGGTCGGACAGCGCCGTGTGGCAACGGGTGCACCAGTTGACCATGTACTCGTCGCGATAGATGAAACCTTTTTGATAGAGAGAAGTAAAGACGCGGTAAACCGCCTTGACGTAACCTTCATCGAGGGTGAAGCGTTCTCCCTCGTAATCAAGGGCGCAGCCCATGCGCTTGAGCTGGTTGATGATGGTGGAACCATACTGGTCGCGCCATTTCCAGACGCGCTGCTCGAACTCTTCGCGGCCGATCTCCTGCCGGGTCAGACCCTCGCCGGCCAGCTGTTTCTCGACCTGGTTCTGGGTGGCGATGCCGGCATGGTCGGTACCGCAGACCCAGAGGGCGTTTTTGCCGCGCATGCGCGCCAGCCGCACAAGCAGATCCTGGATGGAGGAATTGAGCGCGTGGCCCATATGCAGCATGCCGGTAACGTTTGGAGGCGGCAGGACAACGCTGTAGGAATCCTTGCCAGAGCTTTCTTCGGGGGTGAAAAGGTGGGCTTCCAGCCAGCTGTCCATCCACTTGGACTCGATGTCGGCCGGCGAGTAGCGGGTATTCGACTTTAGTTGTTCGCGGATATCCTGGTTCATTTGATTAAATGCCGCCCCGCCGCAGACCCGCCAAAACGAGCCCGCGAACGGCGCCGCGCTGTGATTCTATCACAAGAATGGGCGGCGTACGGCCAATCAGACCCGGACCTGAGGGAAAAACAACAGCGTCCAAGCCGGGGCGATCAGTTTTTCCATCAGGCTTCCAGCAAGATCGGGAGGCAGTAGTAGCCCCATGCTTTTCAGCAAATTGTATCGCATTGCTTGTCCGTCAGACGAACAGGTGTTTGATGACCTGGCTGAAATCATCCACGTAGACGAACTTTAGAGCCTTGCGAATCTTCGGGGGAAGTTCCTTGACGTCCGGCTGATTGGACTTGGGAAGGATCACGGTCTTTACGCCCAGCCTCTCCGCCGCCAGGCACTTTTCCCGCAGGCCGCCGATCCTCAGCACCTTGCCTCGCAGGGTGATCTCGCCGGTCGAGGCGATCGCCGGGCGCGTAGCCCGTCCGGACAAAGCCGAGAGCATCGATGCCGCCAGCGCCACGCCCGCCGAGGGGCCGTCCTTGGGAATGCCGCCCTCGGGCACGTGCAGCCGCAGATCCTTGCTGGCCATGCCCCAGTTGCCCTCGTGGTCGAAGGCGGGGGCATTCTTCCTGAACAGCTCGCTAAATCTCTTGTCGGTCTCGATCCTGGAAAGCAGGTAACCCCAGGCGGTCGAGGCCGATTCCTGCATGACCTCGCCAAGCTGGCCGGTCAGAATCAGATCGCCTTTGCCCGTGGATATTGAAGTCTCGATGGTGAGCACATCGCCGCCGTCGGATGTATAGGCCAGGCCGAGGCTGGCGCCGCAGAGCGCCCGCCGCTCCAGCCGCTCCTCACTGAAGGGCGCCGGACCGAGGTATTCCTCGAGGCTGGTAGCCGAAACCCGCTGCGGCAGCTTCGTGCCCTTTTCCAGGTAAGCCCGCGCCACCTTGCGGTAGATCTTTCTCATGGCGCGTTCCAGATCCCGCACTCCGGACTCACGCGTGTAAAAACGGATGACTGCTTTAAGAGCCGCCGGCGAGAAGACGAGGTCGCCCTTCTTCAGCCCCGTTTCCTTCGCGATCTTCGGCAGCAGGTGCCGTTTGGCGATCTGCTCCTTCTCCTCGAAGGTGTAGCCGGAAAGCTGGATCGTCTCCAGCCGATCGTAAAGAGTCGCCGGGATGCCGTCGTCATAATTGGCGGTGGCCAGAAATAAAATTTTTGACAGATCGTAGTCCAGCTCCAGGTAGTTATCGCGGAACTCCTTGTTCTGCAAGGGATCGAGAACCTCCATCAGCGCCGCCGCCGGATTGCCGCGAAAGTCGGAATCCATTTTGTCGATCTCGTCCAGCAGGACAACCGCGTTGTCGACCTTTGCCTTGGTGATGGCATCGATGATCCGGCCGGGCATGGCGCCGACATAAGTGCGCCGGTGACCACGGATCTCGGCCTCGTCGCGAACGCCGCCCAGGGAGATGCGGGCGAAGGGCCGGTCAAGGGCGTCGGCGATGGCTTTCGCCACCGAGCTCTTCCCCACTCCCGGCGGGCCGACAAAGCAGAGGGTCGTGTTGGGCTGATCCTTTCCCAGCAGCTTGCCGACCGCCAGGAACTCGAGCACCCTTTCCTTGACCTTCTTCAGACCATAATGGCTGCGGTCCAGGTGACGCCCCACTTTGGCCAGCTCGTAATCGCTCTTTTCCGCCAGCTCGCCCCAGGGCAAGGCAAAGACATTGTCCAGATAGTTGCGGATGACCGAAACCTCAGCCGAGTAGGGCGAAGCCGACTTCAGCTTGCCGATCTCCTTGCGCACCACCTCGGCCGCCGCCGGGCCCATCTGCTTCTCTGCCAGCAGCTTCAGATAATCCTGGACCGACTCATCCTCCGACTCGGGAGCGTGGTCCAGCTCTTCGCGGATCACCTTCAGTTTTTCATGCAGAAAGATCTGCCTCTGGGTGGCCTCGATCTTGTCCTGGACTTTCTGGTTGAGATCCCTCTCCATGTCGAGAACGGCATTCTCCTCCACCAGTATGCCCAGCACCTCGTTGAGCCGTTTCTCGCTGTCTCTCATCTCCAGCAGCAGTTGTTTCTGCTCGAAAGGGATCATCATGTGGGCTGACACGGCATCGGCCAGCTCATCCGGATCGGCGACAGCGGTGACTATCTGGCCGATCTCGTCTGGCATGGCGGGATTGGATTCCACGTAGCGGACAAACTCGCGCATGACCACCCGCGCCAGCGCGCTGACCCGCTCGCTGGGCTCTCCCAGGTCACCCGCCATCAGGGAGAAATTCACCTGGAAGTGCGGCGAGGTCGCGGTAAACTTGTCGATCGTGACCCGCTGCTGGCCTTCCACCAGAGCTTTGATGGAACCGTCGGGCAGGCGGTACAGCTGCACCACTGTCGCCATGGTACCCACGCGCACGATATCCTCGCTTGTGGGATCCTCGACCTCGGGCTGCTTCTGGGTGGAGAGGATGATCGGCGACTTGTCCTCGAAAGCGCGTTCCAGCGCCTTTATGGACTTCTCCCGGCCCACGAAAATTGGCGCCACCATGCGGGGGAAGACGACTAGCTCTCTGGTTGGAAGAAGCGGTAGGGACTTGTGTGGTTTAGGCTGACTCTTTGTCAAGTTCTGGCAATATTCTTTCCGCTTCCGTCACGAGGGTCGGGTCGATTTGTCTTTCGATCGTTTCCTTGGTGACCACGCACTTGCGCACGTCGCCACGAGAGGGAAGCTCAAACATAACATTTAGCAGGGACTGCTCGATGATAGAGCGCAGGCCGCGGGCTCCGGTTTCCAGCTTCAGCGCCTTGTCGGCGATGGCAACCAGGGATTCCGACCCGAAGACCAAGTCTATATTATCAAATTTGAAGAAGCGCTCGTACTGCTTCACCAGGGCATTCTTGGGAGTGGTCAGGATGCGCACCAGGTCATCGCGGGAAAGGTTATGGATCGCGCTGATCACCGGCAGCCGCCCGATGAACTCAGGAATCAGCCCGTATTCCAGCAGATCCTCCGGCATCACCTTGGCGAAGATGCTACCCACGTCTTTCTCGGCCTTGCCCTTGACCACCGCGCCGAAGCCCATGCCCTTGTGGCCCACGCGGCGCTCGATGATCTTGTCCAGGTGGGCGAAAGCGCCGCCGCAGACGAACAGTATGTTGGTGGTGTCGATATTGAGGAACTCCTGGTGCGGGTGCTTGCGGCCGCCCTGGGGCGGGACGCTGGCCACCGTGCCCTCGAGAATCTTCAGCAGCGCCTGCTGCACGCCCTCGCCGGAGACGTCCCGGGTGATCGAGGGATTGTCGGCGCGCCGGGCGATCTTGTCCACCTCGTCGATGTAGATGATGCCGGTCTCGGCCTTTTTCACATCGTAGTCGGCCGCCTGAATCAGCTTCAGCAGGATGTTCTCCACGTCCTCGCCCACATAGCCGGCCTCGGTGAGCGCCGTGGCGTCGGCGATGGCGAAGGGCACATTGAGGAAGCGGGCCAGCGTCTGGGCCAGCAGCGTCTTGCCGCAGCCGGTCGGACCAAGCAAAAGAATATTCGACTTCTGCAGCTCGACCTCGTTGTCGTCCAGCGAGGCCATCTGCACGCGCTTGTAATGGTTGTAGACAGCGACCGCCAGGGTGCGCTTGGCATCCTCCTGGCCCACCACGTATTCGTTCAGCGCATCGTAGATATCCGTCGGCTTGGGAAGATGCTCAAGGTCGAGGCTCACCGGCGCGGCCAGCTCCTCGTCGATGATCTCGTTACAAAGATCGATGCATTCGTCGCAGATATAGACGCCGGGCCCGGCGATCAGTTTTTTAACCTGGCGCTGTGATTTGCCGCAGAAACTGCACAGGAGCTGTTCGTTGCCTTCAGTTGGTCGAGCCATTGTCCTTTATTCCCCCTTGGAGGTCGAGCGGTGTGCGAGGATGTCGTCGATGAGGCCGTATTCCTTGGCCTCGCCAGCCGTCATGAAATAATCGCGGTCGGTGTCCTGGGATACTTTTTCGATGGACTGACCGGTGTGGAAAGCGAGGATTTCGTCGAGATGCTTGCGGAGGTCAAGGGCTTCCCTGGCGTGGATTTCGATGTCCGCCGCCGGCCCCTGGAAACCGCCGGATAGCTGGTGGATGAGAATCTTGGCATTGGGCAGCGCGAATCGCTTTCCCTTAGCGCCTCCCGCGAGTATCAGTGCGCCCATGCTCATGGCAATCCCCACGCAGGTCGTTACAACATCCGGCTTGATAAACTGCATTGTATCATAGATGGCCAGACCGGCATATACGGAGCCGCCCGGGCAGTTGACATACAGGTTGATGTCCTTGTCCGGGTCATCGGATTCCAGGTGCAGCATCTGGGCGACGACCACGTTGGCCACTTCCTCGTTGATGCCGCTGCCGAGGAAGATTATCCGCTCGTTAAGCAGCCGGGAGAAGATATCGAAAGCCCTCTCGCCGCGGCTGGTCTGCTCGATTACCATGGGAATTAGTGGCATTTGATCACGCACCCCTGAAAATTCGGATTTTTGATTATCATACTTCAGCTTCTTCTTTCTCCTCTGCTTTATTCTCTGCCGCGGCTGCCTCTGCCGCCGCGTCGGCAACCGCCTTCATCTCCGCCGCCGTCTTCATGACCGGCACCGACTTCCCGGCCAGCAGCTTCGCGGCCTTGTTCCTCAGCAGGTCGTCACGGATATCCTGCTCATGCTTCTCTCCTTTGGTCTTCTCCAGCAGCTCGTCCACTTCCTTACCCATGGATTCCGCCGCACGTGTGACCTCTTCCATGAAGTCCTCGTCGGTGACCGTCAGTCCTTCGGCTTCGGCGATCGCCTCCAGGACCATCTCCTGCCTCAGGACGGCTTCCGCCTGCCTGTAAAAGTGCTGCATGAATAGCTGTTTCTGCTCGTCTGTCTGCTCCATGTAATCCTTGATCGAAGCGCCCTGCTGCTCCATGGAGTAGATGAACTCGTATTCTATCTGCGACGCCCGGCTGGCGATCATCGGCGCCGGCAGCTTCAACTCCACATCCACCATCACCCTGTCGAGGGCGCGGGCGCGGAAGGCGCTCTCCGCCGATGATTCACGGCCCTTGAGGATGCGAGCCTCGACATCCGCCCGCAGCTCCGCGATGGTGTCGAACTCGCTGTTCTCGGCGGCGAACTCATCGTCGGCCTCGGGGAGCATCCGCTCCTTGATCTCCTTGACCGCTACGTCAAACTCGGCCTCCTTGCCGGCCAGTTCCTCCGGCTTGTAGGTCTCGGGGAAAGTCAGCTTAAGCTTTTTCGACTGGCCGGTCTCCATTCCTGCAATCTGCTCCTCGAAACCAGGGATGAACTGACCGCTGCCCAGCTCCAGCATGTAATCCTTGCCGGCCCCTCCTTCGAGCGGCTCGCCGTCGACGTAGCCGGTGAAATCGATGAGCACGAAATCGCCCTCGGCGGCGGGACGGCCTTCAATGGGCTCCAGCTTCGCCATGCGCTTTTGCAGGCGCTCGATCTCCTCGTCAACCTCGGCCTCCTGGACTTCGACGATCTCCTTCTCCACTTCCAGGCCGGTGTAATTGCCGAGCTTCGCCTTGGGCATGACCTGGACTTTCGCCTTGAAGCTGTAGGGATTGTCCTCGTCCTCGATCTGCTCAAAATCGATCTCAGGCTTGTCCACAGCCTTGATGGCGGACTGCTCGACCGCTGCCGTGTACCAGCCAGGGAGGGCGTCTTCAAGGGCGTGGGCGTGAATCGCCTCGATGCCGAAGTGGGAGATGAGCACCGGCCGCGGCACCTTGCCCGGCCTGAAGCCCGGCATCTTCACGTCCTTCGCCAGCTTTTTAATGGCCTTGTTGACCTCCGACTTGACCTCCGCCGCCGGTATTTCGACGGTAAGCTCGACCTGATCGCCATCGAGTTTCTCGACGGTAGTTTTAATGTCTGCCATGTGGCTCCGGTTGTCGCTGGTTTACAGTGATAGGCACCAAGTGAGGGCCCGAAAATCATTAAAAGTCCAAACAAATATCAACCGTCTAAAAAGCAGTCGAAACAAACGCTGATCAGACGTGAAACATAGATGTTAGTGAAGAATGGGGTCAATGTCCAAATCGAAGGGTCGATGGGGGCTGTAAGCAGTCTGGATGGCGCCGCGGGCCGGCGGCGCCAATGAGTCCTGAAAATGGTGCGGGCGAGAGGATTTGAACCTCCACAGGGAGAACCCTACCAGCTCCTAAGGCTGGCGCGTCTACCATTCCGCCACGCCCGCACGGGCGCCGCTCATCGCCGATTATACCCTTTTGACCCGGTTCACCGGCAACAGCAGGCAACGCTTTACCCAAGCCAAGAGAAAGTAGCAAATAGTTCTGGCACGCCCGGCAGGACTCGAACCTGCAACCTACGGATTAGAAGTCCGTTGCTCTATCCGATTGAGCTACGGGCGCACAAAAATACTCCCGGCTCCTGCCTGACAAAATCATCAAGTCTGATCGAGACCTTGAACCAGAAGCCAACCGCCGGGAACTGAATATCTGGGGTGGATGACGGGACTTGAACCCGCGACCGCCGGATCCACAATCCGGAGCTCTACCGGCTGAGCTACATCCACCATGAATGACTGTTGCCGGTTTCTGGCCTTTCGTTCCGGTTGTGGCAGCCGGAGTTGTCCAGGAACCGTAGTTGGAGCGGGCGACGGGAGTCGAACCCGCGACAGCCAGCTTGGAAGGCTGGCGCTCTACCAACTGAGCTACACCCGCAAACTAATGGTCGGGGCGGGCGGATTTGAACCGCCGGCCTCTTGCTCCCAAAGCAAGCGCGCTACCAAGCTGCGCCACGCCCCGTTATAGAACGGAAATCGCGTAACCGCAACCTCGCGGCTCCCTCCCGCCTACAGACCGCGTAGATTATAACAAACTGCAATTAAGGCTTCTTGATTCTTTTGAGGAACCGCGCAGGGCTGATGATTTCGATTCCGTTATAATTTTTCAGCGGGAGAAGATGCTGCTGGTCTCCTGAAACGATATATTCAGCTCTGGCATGCACGGCGCATTCGAGAATGCGATTATCCGATTCATCTGCTTCAATCACGGCTAACTGCCTGGAAGGCTTGATAATAGTGGCCGCCTCCCCTATCTCACGGATAAAATCGGTGACATCAGCGTTGCTCCAGCGGAATTTGTCCGACAGCTTGGTGGCGACTTCAGCGATGATGGCGGCAGAAACAAACAGTTCGATTTCCTTTTCCTTCGCCAGGAGAAAAACCTCTTCAGGTTTTCCTCCGAATATGATCGCCGAAATATAAATGCTGGTATCGAGAACTACTCGGGGCTTCACTTGCCCTCGTGCAGGATTCTATCTACGTCAGCTTCAGTACGGATGCCGAACTCACGAGCGGTCTGGTCGCCAAGCCTGCGCAGACGCCGCCAGCGGCCATAGGTGACATATTCACGGAACGCCTCGCGCACCATCTCGCTGCGGCTGCGGTTCTCGGCCGCGGCCAGGCGGTCGATCTCATCCGCCAGCTCTGGTGGCAGAGAAATAGTAATTATTTTGGATTCGCGGGCCATTTACATGGTTATTACTTAGTAATAACCAGATTTTAAACAACTTTCAGCAGTACGGCAAGGCTTATCAGAAATTTTTAACGCCCACCCAATTTTTTCGCCTCGATCGCTTTTTTGTGCCCCCGAACAAAGTCAGATGCCACCATGCGGCGCTTCCCCTCGGGCTGCACTTCTATTAATTCGAGTGCACCCGCGCCGCAGCGGACGAACAGGCGATCGCCGTCGATGGTGACACCGCCTGGTTCGATTGCCATGGTTGCTAATCGATCCGGAATCTCTGAGGCCGCCTGTTGGTTTGCTTCAGCCGGCACTTCCGCCACTATCGCCTTCCAGATCTTGAGCCGGTGCCCGTCACCGATGCTGGTATAAGCACCAATATGTGGCGACAGCCCCCGAACCTGCGCGGCGATCTCACCCGCGGAGCGTTGCCAGCCGATCTCCCGATCCGCAGGGGTTATCTTCTCCACATAAGTTGCGGCGCTTTCATCCTGGGGCTCGGGCTCCATGCCACCTCTCTCGATGGCTTCCAGCACCTCGGCAAGCGCCTCTCCCCCAGTCCGTCCCAGTTTTTCGTACATCGAGCCGGCGTCGTCGTCTTCCCCTATCGGGACCACCTGTTGCAGGTAAACGGCGCCGGTGTCAACTTTCGGGGTTATATCCATTATGGATACGCCGGTCTCTCGCTCGCCGGCCATGATGGCGCGCTCGATCGGCGCCGCTCCCCGATACTTCGGCAGCAGTGAGGCGTGGACGTTGATGCAGGGCAGGCCGCCGAGTAGCGGCTCCCTGAGGATCTGGCCGAAGGCGGCGACTGTCAGGGCTTCAACGCCCAGCGACTTCATCTCATTGACGAAATCGGGCGTGCTGATTCTTTCCGGCTGCTCGATTCTCAGGCCTTCCGTGAGAGCCAGCAGCTTCACCGGCGACATCCTCGGCCCGCGTCCGCGGCCAGCCGGGCGGTCCGGCTGGGTGATCACCAGCACAACTTCGTGTCCCGAACCTAAAAGAGCCCCGAGTACCAGGGCTCCGAAGTGCGGCGTTCCGGCGAAGGCGATTCTCATGGCCTAGTCTTCTCCGGGAAGTCTCATCTGGCGCAGGCGGGCCATCAGGTCCTTGCGCTGCTCGCGGCTGCAGCGGTTGACGACCATCAGCCCCTCCAGGTGGTCGATCTCGTGCTGGAGGATGCGGGCGTTCAGCCCCTCGAGTTCCAGTACCTGGTGATTGCCCTCCAGATCTTCGCCCTCCACTTTGACCTGTTTGGCGCGCTCAACGTCCACCGCCAGGCTGGCCAGGCTGAGGCAACCCTCGGCGTCGGTGATGGTCTCCTCGGAGCGCCAGGTGATCTCGGGGTTGATCATTACGTATTCCTGTTTGTCGAGCTGGAAGACGATTACTTTGCGCAGAACACCTATCTGTGGGGCTGCCAGACCGACGCCATCGGCGGCGTGCATGATCTTTATCATGCGATCGACCAGCTTGCGCAGCTCGTCATCGACCTCGACCGGCCGCGATTCTTCCTTTAAAACGGGATCCCCGAACTGCCTTATCTGGCCGAATGCGGCAGCTCTGATTTTGTCATCTCCCATTTTTATTCCTCCTCTGCAAAAGCGGCCCGCCAGTCTGCTCATTCAAATGAGGCATATGCGGCTTAACTTACGACAGCCATTGCGGGTCCACATCAACGACGATGCGGACGCCGCGGTTGCCATAAGGTTCACGGTAGTGCTCAATCACCGGCTTAATAGCGGCCAGTGTGCGCTCGACGCTATCCGTCTTCAGCAGAACATGGCTTCGTGACCAGCCCTTGAGCCGGAAGAGATCGGCCGGGCCCAGCAGGCTCTCGCTGGTCAGCGACGGCTCAAGCTTCTCCTTGAGGTGCTCCACGGCCTTGCTGGACTTGCCGCTCTGGCGTGATAAACAGATTATGTTCACCAGGTGCACGAAGGGCGGATATGCCAGCCGGCGGCGGCGCTCCAGTTCCGCTGCATAAAATTCGTCCATAGCCTGTTCCGCAGCCATTCTAATACATTCAATATCCGCATTCCACGTCTGGATAACCACCCTGCCGGGCCGCTCACTGCGGCCGCTGCGGCCGGAAAGCTGCAAAAGCAGCGAGAAGGTCTGCTCCTCGGCGCGGAACTCCGGGAACTGCAGAGAGAGGTCGGCGTTTACCACCGCCGCCAAAGTAACCTCGGGAAAGTGGTGGCCCTTGGCGACCATCTGAGTGCCCAGCAGGATGCCGCCTTCCGCCTGGCCGAACTCCTCGAGGATGCGCGGGCCGGTCCCGTAACCACGGGCGGTGTCGGCATCGAGGCGAAAGACCGGCGCTTCCGGGAAGCGGCGGCGCACCTCGTCTTCAAGCTGCTCGGTGCCCACACCCCAGCGGCGCAGCTCGGTGGAACCGCATTCAGGGCAGATGTCGGGCATTTCCTCCATATGGCCGCAATGGTGGCAGAGCAGTTTGTGGATGCGCGAGTGGATAGTCAGCGATACCTCACAGTTGGAACACTGCCAGACCTGGCCGCAGCTGCCGCACTGCAGAAAACGTGCATAACCGCGGCTGTTTAAGAGCAGGATGGTTTTGCCCCGGGCGGCGAGATTGCTGCTTAGCTCATCGGCCAGCTGCACGCTGAAGATGGGATCTTTCTCATCGCGCATGTCAACGATCTCCACCTGCGGCATCAGGGCGCCAGTGGCCCGTTCCGGCAATGAAAATCGGTCCCTGACAAGATGGTAGCTCTCAAGGCTGGGCGTGGCGCTGCCATAAACCAGAACCGCGCCCTCGATACGGGTCCGTTCCAGCGCCACCCGCCGGGCGTCGTAGCGCGGATCGTTCTCCTGCTTGAAGGAACCGTCGTTCTCTTCGTCGATGACGATGATGCCCAGATCCGGCAGCGGTGAAAACAGCGCCGATCGCGGCCCGATGACCACATCGACATCGCCAGCACGGATGCGCGAATATTCGTCATACCTCTCGCCGGCGCTCAGTCCGCTGTGCAGGACACCGACCCGGTCGCCAAACCGGCGGCGGAAGCGTTTGACCGCCTGGTTGGTCAGTGATATCTCTGGAACCAGGACAATGGCCTGGTGGCCTCGGGCCACGGCCGCTTCAATAGCACACAGATAGACCTCGGTCTTGCCGGCCCCGGCGACGCCCGCGAGGAGGATCGGGCGGCTGCGCCCGGAGCTGACGCCGGCATCAAGGCGGGCGACAATCGCATCCAGCGCCTGTTGTTGGGCTTCGTTGAGAGTGTGCGGTTTGCCTCCCGGGATCGGCGCACCGTTCGTGAACGCGGCGCTGTAGTAACGCAAACCGTCCCGCCGCACCTCACGCTCCAGGATCTCGACAAGACCCCGCGCGGCCAGGGTTTTCACCGGCGAGGTGCTGACCCCGGCCAGACGGGTCAACTCGGTCAGCGGCAGCTCGCCTTCGCCTGCCAGGGTTTGCATGACCCGCTCACCGGCCGTGCTCGTGACTTTTCTGCTGTTACCGGTCATGGCGGTCCCTCCTAGACGCGCTACCTTGATGCGCCTCGGTTTTATTGCCGGCGCTTTCAGAGTGTAACTGGCTTCCTTGCCGCTGCCCGCTTTTATAAGCGTGGGCAGGCCACCCGGCGGCAAAACCAGGCCCAGTGCGGTAGCTGGCGAGCAGTAATAGTAATCAGAGATCCAGAGCGCCAGCCTGATCAGGCGTTCCGATATCGGCGGGTAATCTACAAGTTCGGCTATTTCGACCAGACGCGATCCGGCAATTTTTGATTCAGCGGACAGGCAGGCGACGATTCCCAAAGCTTTTTGTTTTCCCAGGGGGACCAGTACAACCGAACCCACGTCAAGTTCGCCGACAAACCGTTCCGGCACCCGGTAATCAAAGGGATGATCCAGCGAACGGGTCTTGTGCTGAATATAAACGCTGGCAATTCCGGGAAGCTGAGGCATGCGCTGATTATATCCTGCGGGGCGGTGTGAAATATAAAAAGGGGCGCGCCTCGCGGCGCGCCCCATACGGGACTGATCCCGATTCAGCTTCTTTTATTCCACCGCGCGCAGCTTCTCTTCGCCGCTGCTTTCCGGCATGGCGCCCAGCCCGGCGTCGTCGCGCAGTGCCGCGGCCTTGTCGGTCTTCTCCCAGGTGAAGTCGTGGTCGTGGCGGCCGAAGTGGCCGTATGCCGCGGTCTTCTTGTAGATCGGACGGCGCAGGTCGAGGTCTCGCAGGATGGCAGCGGGCCTCAAATCGAAGTACTCGCGCACCAGCGCTGAGACCTTGTCCAGCCCGATCTTCTCGGAGCCGAAGCACTCCACCATGATTGATACCGGATGAGCCACGCCGATGGCGTAGGCCACCTGGACCTCACACTTGTCGGCCAGGCCGGCGGCCACGACATTCTTGGCCACGTAACGGCAGGCGTAAGCCGCCGAACGGTCGACCTTCGTCGGATCCTTGCCCGAAAAAGCGCCGCCACCGTGGCGCGCCGCGCCGCCGTAGGTGTCGACGATGATCTTGCGCCCGGTGAGGCCGCAGTCGCCCATCGGTCCGCCGATGACGAACTTGCCGGTGGGGTTGATCATGATCTCGACCTTATTGAGGTCGCACATTTCGCGGGGCAGGATCGGCTCGATCACGTGCTCGATGAGATCAGGCCGGATCATTGTCTCGATATCGATGTTGGGTTTGTGCTGCGTCGAGATGACGACGTTGACGATCTCAACCGGCCTGTCGTTCTCATAGCGGACGGTGACCTGGGTCTTGCCGTCAGGACGCAGATACGGCAGCACGCCGCTCTTGCGCACCTCGGAAAGCCGCTTGCCCAGTTTGTGGGCCAGCAGAATCGGCATCGGCATCAGCTCAGCCGTCTCGTTGACCGCGTAGCCGAACATCATGCCCTGGTCGCCGGCTCCCTGCAGATCGAGAGGATCCTCGTCATCGGCGTCGGTGCGGACCTCGAAAGCCTGATTGACACCCTGGGCGATATCTGGCGATTGCTCATCGAGCGCCACGACTACGCCACAGGTATCGCCGTCAAAACCGTATTTGGCGCGATTGTAACCGATCTCCAGCACTGTCTCCCGCACCAGCTTGGGAATGTCCACATAAGTCTCGGTGGTAATTTCTCCCCCCACCACTACCAGGCCGGTCGTGACCAGTGTTTCACAGGCCACGCGGCCGAATGGATCGTCCTTCAGCACGGCATCGAGCACACCGTCTGAAATCTGGTCGGCGATCTTGTCGGGGTGACCTTCGGTCACCGACTCGGAAGTAAACAGATAGTCCTTTTGTGCCATAACAATCCCTCCAGAGTAAAAAAAGGCCCTCTCCCCCTGTGCTGCGAAGAGGACAGAGAAGCTTATAAGTCGAATAAACTACTGTATCAGTCTAGCAGCCCGTCGTTTCAAAATCTAATTATCGGGAACCATATTGGCCCGGTCTGGAAACTACCATCACGGGAGCCGACCAATGAGTACAGAAAGGGGATTCAACCATCAGGTGACATCGCCGCCTCTTCGTCTCGGCGCGGCGCTGCTGGTGATTCTGATCCTGATCGCCGGTGTGTCACCACTGATTTATTCAATCCTGAACAATTTATAGCGCGGCTTCGGACAGCAGGACGACATCGTCAGTCTGTCCGGCTTTCTGAACGAGCTTTTTATCCGCTGTAATCAGGGGAGCCTCGAGTGTGCGCGCCAGCGCGACATAAGACGCGTCATAAACTGAAATACCGAAATCGATGGCAATCCCGGCGCTGATCTTCATGCCCTCTTCTCCAGGCCAATGAATGGCCAATTTGATATCCTTCAGGGCATCAAGTGACATTTGAGCAACCTCCCTGCCTATGCCAGGTTTGTGGACCAGCACGTTTGTTACTTCGTAAAGCAGAAGATCAGGGGCGTGGATCTGAAGTTCATTCCTCAAATGACGGCGCATAAAATCAAGCGCCTTGTTCCGGTCTTCCTCACCTTTGCCATAAAACCACTTGAGGACAACCGAAGTATCTAGGACGACCATCGCGTATCCCGCATTTTACGGATGTCGGTGGTCGCATCCCAACCCGGCACCGCTTTATCAATTTCCGCCGCGATCTTATCGAGCCCGTATTCGATTTCCGCAGCATCGCGAACAATGCCGTTGCCCCTCTGACAGGACAGAAAAGTGTCATAACCCATCAGCACCGCTACCTTCTTTCCACGTCTCAAAATTACTACCGGTTCACCGCCAAATTGGGCTTCGCTCACCAACTCGCTGAAGTTATTACGCGCTTCGCTTGCTTTAAGCGTTTTCATCGACCCAACCTCCTTGAGTAACTATCGTACTCATCATATGCCAATTTGTACAAATTGGCAATATATTTCAAAACTAAAAAAACGCCCTTGCGGACGCCGCAGCCCTGCGCTATTCAGGTTTTCAGATCAGCCGCATCGGTATCCCCGCTGCCGCCATGTACTCCTTGGCCTGCCGGATGGAATAAGTACCGTAATGAAAGATACTGGCCGCCAGAACCGCGTCCGCGTCGGCCAGCTTTACCACCTCGACCAGGTGATCTAGTGTGCCGGCCCCTCCGGATGCGATTACCGGAACGTTTACCGCTTCGGTGATCGCCCGGGTGAGATCGATGTCATAGCCGTCCTGGGTGCCGTCAGTGTCCATGCTGGTCAGCATGATCTCCCCCGCCCCGCGTTCAACGACTTCCCTGGCCCAATCAACAGCGTCGCGCCCGGTACCGGTGCGCCCCCCGTGGACAAAAGGTTCCCACTGCTTTTTATCACCGGCGGAAACCAGCTTGGCGTCGATGGCCACCACGATGCACTGGGCCCCGAAGCGTTTTGAGCAACGGTTGATCACATCGGGATTGGCCAGCGCCGCCGAGTTAATGGCGATCTTGTCCGCCCCGGCCTTGAGCACCTTGCGAATGTCGGACTCGTCACGCATGCCGCCGCCGATGGTGAAGGGGATGAAAAGCTCTTCGGCGCAGCGGCGGGCCAGGTCCACGACTGTATCGCGGCGTTCATGGGAGGCGGTGATATCGAGAAAGATCAGCTCATCGGCGCCTTCGCGGTCATAGGCTGACGCCATCTCAACCGGATCGCCGGCGTCGCGGATATTGACAAAGCGGATGCCCTTGACCACGCGGCCGTTGCGCACATCGAGGCAGGGGATGATTCGTTTGCTTAACATATAGGGATCAGTCGAGGATGGCGCGGGCTTCGGCGACGCTAAAACGGCCTTCGTAAAGAGCGCGCCCGACGATAACGCTGGAGATGTTGGGGAGCCCCAGTTTTTTCAGCCGCACCAGGTCGTCCAGGCTGGAAATTCCACCCGAAGCGATGATGTCGATATCCACCGCCTCGGCCAGCTCGCGGGTGGTTTCCAGATTCATGCCCATCATCATTCCGTCCCGGTCGATGTCAGTATAGAGGACATGCCGCACGCCTTCGCTCTGCAAGTAGCTGGAGAAGCGAATGGCGCTGACAGAGCTTTTTTCCTGCCAGCCATGGGTGGTAACCATGCCGCGGTCGGCGTCGACGCTGATCACCAGGCGGTCTCCCATGAGCCTGACCGCTTCCAGCAGCAACTGCTGATCGTGGACGGCGCTGGTCCCCAGAACAACACGGTGGACAGGTCCCTCATGGATCATCTTCAGATCGTCCAGCGTGCGGATGCCACCTCCAAACTCAACGGGAATCGAAAGAGCCTTGGCGATCTCCTCGATTAACGCCAGATTGACCGGCTTGCCCAGCCGCGCCCCATCGAGGTCGACAACATGCAGCGCCTCGGCGCCCTCCTCCTCCCACATTTTCGCGCGGGCGACCGGATCGGTGCTGAATACAGTAGCCTCGGCAAAATCGCCTCGTTTCAGACGCACACACTGGCCATCCTGGATATCTATGGCGGGATAAAGGATCATTTCGCGAAATTCTCCAGTATTGTCAGCCCCAGCGAGCTGCTTTTTTCCGGATGAAACTGGAAGGCGGCGATGTTGCCACGCTCCACGGCCGACACGAAAGTGCAGCCATATTCCGTTGTACACAGTATATCGGATTCCAGTTCCGGAACCACGGCATAGGAGTGCACAAAATAGAAGGATGAGCCGTCCGGGATACCCGCGAGCAGCTTCGATTCCTTGCGGATCGCCACATGGTTCCAGCCGATCTGGGGGATTTTCAGTTCCGTTGGCAGAAGCTCGACGCGGCCGGGCAGCAGCCCCAGTCCCGCATGCACCCCATGCTCGTCGCTCTCCTCGAAGAGCAGGTCCAGGCCGAGGCAGATTCCCAGGAAGGGCTTGCCCGCGGCGACCTCCGCCTTGATCACCTCGACGAGACCACGCTTCTCGAGATTATGCATGGCGTCGCCGAAGGCGCCGACGCCCGGCAGGACAATGCGTTCGGCCCGGCGCACGTCATCGGGATCGCGGCTGACCGTGACCTCGACGCCAACCTTTTCGAGGGCCTTCTCCACGCTGCGGAGGTTGCCCATGCCGTAATCAATAATGGTAATCATGACTGAATAATGGTTGGTTCAGCTCTCATTACAAGACGGGTGTATGAACATCTGCAGCAGGCGCTATCAAGAACGCCTAAAGAACGCCCTTGGTGGACTGCACGCCGGTGATGCGCGAATCCAGGGTGGTCGCCTCGTCCATCGCCCGGGCAAACGCCTTGAACACTGCTTCGATAACATGATGCGGGTTGGTGCCCGACTGCAGCCGCACGTGCATGGTGGCGCCGGCGTTGCTGATGAATGCCTGGAAGAATTCGTGGGTCAGGTCGGTGTCAAAACCGCCGACCTTCGAGGCGGTCATATCCATGTTGTAGGCAAGGTACGGCCGGCCGCTTAAATCAACGGCGACGGTGGCCAGCGCCTCGTCCATGGGCAGGATGAAAAAACCGTAGCGGGTGATCCCCTCCTTGGTGCCCAGCGCCTGATCGAAAGCCTGCCCCAGGCAGATGCCGACATCCTCGACAGTGTGGTGGCCGTCGACCTGGAGGTCGCCCTTGGCGTTGATTTCCAGGTCGAAAAGACCATGCTTGGCGAAAAGGGTGAGCATGTGATCGAAGAAACCGACGCCGGTGTCGATACTGGACTCGCCGGTGCCGTCGACGTTAAGCCTGACGCTTATGTCAGTCTCGGAAGTGGTCCGTTCGATGTTCGCGGTTCTCGACATCGGCTTCGTTCCTTTCTCGGTTTTAGTCTTCTTCCTCGCTGGTGGGCAAGCCGAACTTCTCCAGACGCAGCTCTGCCGCGCGGGCGTGAGCCATGAGGCCCTCGGTCCGCGCAATCTCCATCAGTGGCGGCGTCAGTTCACTGATCGCCGCTGGAATCAAGGATATCACAGCCACCTTGCGCAGGAAATTCTCCACCGAGAGCGCCGAGCCGAAACGAGCCGTGCCCGCCGTGGGCAAGACATGGTTGGAACCGGCGATGTAATCGCCATATGCCGTGCAGACATCCTCGCCGAGGAAGACTGCTCCGGCGGCGGTTATCTCATGGATCTCCTGCTCCGGATGCTCGGTATGGATCTGCAGATGCTCCGGCGCGAACTCGTTGCTGAAGTCGATGGCGACACTGATGGGGTCATCCCCGGTGGTGAGAACCAGGGAAATCTGATCGAGCAGCGCGCTGTCGATTCCCAGCGACTTAGCCTGGCTGAAAACCAGCGCCTCGACTGCCGCGGCCAGCTCTTCCGAAGAACAGACCAGCACGGCGATGGCGCCGCTGCCATGCTCCACCTGGGCCAGCAGGTCGATGGCAATCAGGTCCGGCTGCGCCGAAGCGCTGGCGATGATGATGACCTCGCTAGGCCCGGCCAGGCTGTCGAGACCTACCCGGCCGTAGACCTGGCGCTTGGCCTCGGTGACAAAAATGTTTCCCGGCCCGACAATGACATCCGAGGAGCGGATGGTTGGCGTACCAAAGGCCATGGCCGCCACCGCCTGGGCGCCTCCCACACGATAGATCTCGCTGACGCCCAGCAAACCCGCCGCCGCCAGAACGGCCTGGTTGACCTGGCCATCGGCCCCCGGCGGCGTACAGATAAAAATCTCACTTACACCCGCCACCTGGGCGGGAATCACGGTCATCAGCACGGTTGAGGGATAGGCGGCTCCGCCGCCGGGGACATACAGGCCGGCGCGGTCCACCGGGATCATCCGCTGACCGAGCATCTGGCTGTGGCGCATGGCGGCGGTCCAGCTGCCGCGCATCTCGTGTTGATGGAAAAGTCTGACGTTCTCCGCCGCCATTTTCAGCGCTTCCATGAGTTCGGCGGAGGCCGACAGGGTCGCCGCCTCGATCTCCTCCGGCGGCACACGCAGCTGATCAAGGCTGAAGTCGGGGCAGTCGAATTCGCGGGTGAGAGACACCAGCGCCTCGTCCCCTTCGCGGCGCACGCGGCCGATAATGCCGTCGACCAGATCGCGCAGTTGATCATCCTCACCCGGCGCGCCACGCAGGGTCTTCACCAGATCGGGAATATTGTCTTTCGTCAGGTTGTGGCGTCTCAGTTGCATCTAGCGGTCAGTAACCTCCCGCAAACGCCGGGCAAGCTCGTTGATCATCCCGGCCTTGAGTTTATGGGAAACGCGATTGGCGATCAGCCTGGCCGTGCAGTCAGCGATCTCGGCGCGCTCGACCAGATTGTTCGCCCGCAGGGTTTCACCGGAAGCGGTGAGGTCGACGATGCCTTCGGCCAGGTCCACCTGCGGCGCCAGCTCGATGGAGCCGCGCAGCTCGATAGTCTCCACCTGTTTTCCCAGGCTTTCAAAATAGGCCCGGGTGATATTGGGAAACTTGGTCGCCACCCGCATGATGCCCAGGTGCTTTAGCTCCTCCGTCTCAGGATCGCGATCGGCGGGCGTGGCATATATAACCCGGCAGCGGCCGAATCCCAGGTCGAGCAGCTCATAGACATTGCGCCGGTGTTCCAGCAATACATCCTTGCCGACTATGCCGACGTCCGAGGCGCCGTATTCAACATATGTGGGCACATCGGAAGGCCGCGTGGTGATGATGGTCCTGCCCTCACCCACCTGGAAAGTGAGCTTGCGGTCGTTGACCCTTAGTTCGCCGACCTCGAAGCCGACCTTTTCGAGAATGTCGATGCTGTCCTTGAACAGGCTGCCACGGGGCACGGCCAGACGCAGAACTCCCGGATCGAGCGGTGAACGGGCCATGGCGCTAGCCACCCAGCTTTCCGATCAGATCTTCCCGGGAAAGCAGCTCGCCCTCGCCGGGTGATGCAATGTTTTCACCGGCCGCGGTATCGCCCCCGATGCGTAGATCCCACAAGCGGAAGCTGTCACCCTCGGGGATGACACACCAGCGAAGGTCGGCGGCGGCGGCGAGACTGAGCGCCTCAGCCGCAGCGGTTTCCCTGGCCAGCGCCATCACCGGAACCCCGGCAACCCTTAATTCACCGGCCAGCTCCAATGCCGGGTCGAGACCGCCGACCAGAGCTATGCCGCTGTTGGCGGGAATAGAAACGCCACCCTGGCCGGTCACGGCGATGTGCAGCCGGTCGAGGCCGATGGCAAAACCCACCGCCGGCAGAGGGCGCCCGAAACGGCCCAGCAGCCCATCGTAACGGCCGCCGCCGCCGATGGGAAAACCCAGATCGCCGCTGAGCGCCTCGAAAACGATGCCGGTGTAATATTCGAAATTCCGCAGGATGCCGAGGTCGAAGAGGATACGCCCGGCGAAGCCGTAACGGGTCACCAGGTAATAAGTCCGGGCCAGGCGCTTGAGGGCCGCTTCCATCTCCGGGCTCCGCACCAGGTCTTTAGCGGCGGTAAGCACTTCGGAACCGCCGCGCAGAGCGATGACATCGATGATCGCCTGCCGGTCTTCCCCGGAAAGATCAAGCGCCTCTACCACCGCTGCCAGCTCGACCATGTCGCGGGCCGCAAGGGAGCTGAAAATAGCGTCCCGTCCCTCGCTGTTGACACCGATGCCGTCAAGCAGCGCCCTGAAAAATGATGACTCGCCGAGGGCGATGGAAAAATCCTTAAGGCCGCTGGCTTCCAGCGACCGGCAAAGCACCGCCAGTACTTCGGCGTCCACCGCCGGTGAGTCGCTGCCGATCAGCTCGAGTCCCGCCTGCTGGAATTCCGACTGGCGGCCGCGCTGGGGTTTCGTCGGTCGGAAAGAGTTGGCAAAATAACCGAGCCGGAAGGGCGGTTCCCGGTCCTGCATCCTGGTGGCGACAAGCCGCGCGATAGGAATGGTCATCTCCGGGCGCAACATCAACACATCACCACGCTCGTCGAAGAGGCGAAAAGATTTCCTGAAGCGCTCCTCGCCCGCCGTCTCGAGCACTGATTCCAGCTCAAGAGTGGGCGTGATCACCTCACCGTAACCGAAGCTGTCAAAGACCTCCCGGATGGAGGCCTCGAGATAGCGGATCTCGGCTGCTTCGGCGGGCATGACATCCCTGGTTCCTGTTGGTATGGGCGTGATTTTCATAACATCTGAGTTTATAGGTGCGGTTATTGAGTGTAAAGGAAAGATCCTGCTTTCAATATCTTCGCCCCGCGCCCGATAAATATATTAGGCGGCTACGCTGAAAGCTCGACAGGGGATATCGGCAGTTGGCAGCGCAGCTGGAACACGGAATCACTGGCAGCGGGGGGCGTACGCCGCCTGATATTAATTTTTTTATTTGGCAGATTGACGCATCTGCCTGGACACGGCCCCGGGGCTCAGCCCGGGGCCTCAGCTTTTCTCAGGGCGTTTTCATGATCGCTGGTCTATCATGACAGTCGCAGTAGCGTTTTATTCCGCTCCCGGCGGGGAAACATTGAACTTGAGATGAGCGACAAGGTCCACAGCCTGCTGATCGCCCACAGCCAGAAGGTGCTGCTGGCGGTTCATACCCTGAAGAGCGCCACCGAAGCCTGGCAGCGCGGCGAACGCGAAACGCTGGACCGTTTTATCGATGAACTCTCAAAACTGGAAAAAGAGGCCGATTCACTGCGCCGCGGCGTCAACAGGGAACTCTCCCACTCGGAGCTGGACCATGCCAAAACCGAACTCTTCCGGCGGCTGGTGCATTATACCGACGATGTCGCCGATACCGCCCGTCGCGCCGGCCGTTTTTTGCTCATCATCCAGGATTTGCTGCTGCCAGCTGATATCAAGGGCGACCTGGTCAAGATGGCGTCACTGTCCCAGGCGGCAATGGCCGACCTGGCGGAGGCCATCTTCTGCCTGAGCGAGCCGCCGGAACGGCGCATGGAATACGCGGCGCACATCAGTGACCTGGAGGAGAGCGTCGACGACATCGAGTTCGAGATCCAGCGCAAGGCCAACCAGCTGCAGGTGGACACCTGGAGCGCCATCATCTTCTGGCGGTTGATCCTGACCACCGGCCGCATCGCCGACAGCGTCGAAGATGCCGCCGATGAACTGCTGGCGTATGAAGGCGAGCTCTAACAAGTTATACACCACCCGGCGAGCCCGGCGCAGCTAACTTTCTTCCTCCCACTTCGCCACCTGCGCCCTGGCTGTGCCGAGATACGGCAGCGAGATGCCAATGGCGTCAAACCCCATGCGCACCAGTTCTTCCATCAGCTTCGGGCTCTGGGCGATGTCGCCGGCGGCGGCCAGAAAAGCCCGGCCCTTGCCCCGGATGGCGATTTCCCGCAGAAGCTGAGTTACAGCCGGGTGCGCGGGATCGAAAAGATCGTCCACCCGTTCACTGTCCCGATCGACGCCCAGGCAACACATAGTCAGGTCGTTGACGCCGACGCTGAGGAAGTCGGCCTGCGCGTCAAGTATCCTCTCCAGCGTGAGCGCCATCGCCGGTGTTTCGATGGAAGCGCCGAAAGCGACATCCTCATGCGGTTTCAGCCCCGCCTCGACGGCTACCCGCCGCGCCCACTCGTATTCATCGACGCTGCGAATAAACGGCACCTTGATGCCCAGATTGTCACAACCGGCTTCGACAGCCCGCCGGACCGCTTCGTACTCGGCGCGCAGCAGCGTCGAATCCTCCAGCTCGCGGCGGATGCCGCGCCAGCCGAGCAGCGGGTTACGTTCCAGCGGCTCATCCTCGCCGCCGCGCAGACGTCGGAACTCGTCCGTCGGCGCGTCCAGTGTCTTGTACCAGACCTTCTTGCCCTTGAAAGCGTTGGCTACAACCGTCAGCGCCTCGAACACCGAAGCTGTCAGCACCTCCCCCTTGCCGCTGGCGAGCAGGCGCCGCGGATGCACGCCGCCCTGCAGCAACAGGTAGTCATTACGAAAGGAGATAACACCGTCGGCTATGCCCGCAGCCTTCTCGGCTGACTCGGGGACATTGATAGTGGTCATAAGTTGTGTTCTTGTCCGCACCAGCCGCTCGGGGCCGAAGTCGCGCTCCCTGATGCGGGGGCCGATGCCGTCGATCACCAGGCCGCGCCAGCCGTCCACCGTGACTATGTCTCCGTCGTGCATCACCGCCTGGCCGTAACGGACACCGACCACGCAGGGCACCTGGAACTCACGCAGGATGTTGGCCCCATGGCTGGTGGCGCCGCCCTCATCGGCCACGACCGCCGCCGCGTCCCTCAGGCTCGGCGCCAGATCCTGGGTCAGGCGCCGCAGAAGCACCACTTTCCCCTTGACGGAAGCGGGTATCTCCTGCTCCGGCTCAATGCTGACCACCTCGCCCCAACCTACGCGGGGGCTGACGCCGATGCCGCGCACCATGACTATCTCCGGCCGTTCGTAGTTCTTCTGCCGTAGTGAAAGTTTTTCCAGTCCGGTAACCGGGCGGGTCTGCAGGAGCACGATGCCGTCGGGGCTGAGGCACCACTCGATATCCTGTGGCGCCCCCAGCTCCTGCTCGGCCCTGACGCCGTAGGCAACCAACTCGCGCACCTGCTCGTCGGAAATCTTGGTTTGTTCGCGATTCTCCGGCATAACATCGCGCCGCTCGCCATCGGCGTCGTAATAGTGTTCCTGGGGACGGGAATCCCGATGGACTATCTCCAGCGATTTTTTCTTCACCCGGTAGAGGTCGGGAGTGACATTGCCGGATACCACGCCGGGACCGTAACCGTACGCCGCCTCGAGAACGGCGGTTTCGGATTCCCCGGTTGCCGGATCGATCGTGAAGAGCACACCCGAACTCAACGCCCTGACCATCTGCTGGAAAATCAGCGCCACGGCCATGCCCGAGGGCTGGAGCCCCATGCGCACCAGGTACCGCAATCCCCTGGGATTGAAGCCGGAAGCCCAGCACTTGCGGATCGCGGTGAATAACCCTTCGGGATGGGAGACGCCCAGGACAGTGGAGAGCATGCCCGAGAAGGAAGCTTCGGGGCTGTCTTCATAAGAGCCGGAACTGCGGATGGCAATCAGACTCGACCCACATCCGGAGAGGTCGTCGTAAACTTCGCGAATCTGTTCCTCGAGCACCGCCGGCATCACGGCTCCGGAAATCAGCTCGGCGATTTTCCGCGCCGGCAGATTGACTTCATCGGGATCGCTATCGAGGCCGGCCAGCGCCTCTGCCAGCCGTGGCCCCAGGCCTGAGCTGTCGAGAAAAAATCGCCAGGCGTCTGTCGTCAGGACAACCGCCCTGGGCGTGGGCATGCCAAGCTCAGCCAGCCGCGCCAGATTTGCCGCCTTGCCACCGGCGTGAGCCACGTTAACTTCCGCGAGCGATCCGGTCACGCGCAGGTCGAGCCAAAACCCGGAAAGAGCCGGGTTGAGGGGATGCTGATCCTTTTTGGGCATGGTGGACATGGTCAGACAAACCGCGCTTCGGTTTGGTCGCCGAACAGACGGATCCATCGTAACAATGGTTACGCGGAGAGTATTCCCCGCAAGGGCGGTTCTGGAACCAATATCGATCAGGAATATACGTGAACGTAGCCGCGATCATCTGTACAGCTCGCCCGGGACGTAGCCATGAAGGAGAGGATGCCCAATGGAATCCGATAAGTCACCTGCAGATTGGTAGCCGAGCCCGCGGCCAATGTGCCCATGCTGATTGGCGTCGCGGTCAGCGGTTCCACCTGGTTTGTGGCGCCAAAAGAAAGCAGCTGGAAATCGAAAGCATCACCTGAGCCATTGTTGGCAATGGTGTATTCGACACTCAACGCGCGCGCCTGGTAATCCGCATAGCTGCCCCAATATGGATTCCCCGGGGACAGGGACATCCACAGGTCGGGAACCGTCAGCGAGAAGCTCTCCAGCGTGGCGCCCGTGTTGTCGATCACGCTCACGGCCAGCGAGGTAGCGGTCTCGTCCACCTTCACATGTTCATAGCTGCCGGCGGCGAAAACATCGCCCGGTCCTAGCGCCGGCGTGCCGGAAATAGGGGCGCCGCCGCCGCCGGTGACTACATACTGGATACCATCCTGCTCATGGCGGAGGTAATAATGGTCGTGCCCCTCAAAAACTATATCTACCCCGTACTGCAGGAGCAGCGCGTGAATGTCTGCCTTGTTCTGCTGTCCGGCAAGGTTGCCCGTGTTAACCCAGGGGTCGCCGGTATGGGCTCCGGAGAACAACGGCCGGTGCATGAAGACGATGATCCAGGGCTTGTCCGTGGCGGCGAGATCAGCTTGTAGCCAGGTCTTCTGGTTGCCGGTTATCATGCCTTCCTGTCCGGGTATCTCGGTTGACAGGGCGATGAAATGCGTGTCGCCGTTATCGAAGCTGTAGTAGTGCTCCCCATAAGTCGCCCCGTCGGTTCCGTTGTTCACCGGGAAGGTAAACTCCTGCTCGTAACCGGCCCTGCTATTGGCATAGTTGAGGCGTTCGTGGTTTCCTGCCGCCACGTAATACGGAGTGGAATAAGTCAGCCCCGTGGTAACCGCGAACAATCCCTCGTACTTGGCGGCATTCTGCGCCAGCGTGTCAGAGCCCGTGCCATAGATGATGTCGCCCACATCAAGCGCCAGATCCACGTTCTCCGCGGTCATCTGCGCAACGATCGTCCCCCAGATCGCCGGTTGTACCGTGGTGTCACCGGCCGGCCGGTTGTCTCCGGCGACCGCGAAACTGAAGCCCTCGCCAGGTGCGCGCGCCGTATGGAAGCTCTTTTCCGGCAGGGTGACGCTGGTGGAAGGAGCGGCGGCGTCGATGATTGTAACCCGGTAGTAGACTGTAGATGAAGGGCTCAGGCCGACGAGTGACAGCTCGTGCCTGGCGGCGCCGTTGCCGGCCGCCGTTGCGGTATAGATTCCGGAAACCTGGCCGTACTCGACGATCACATTGGAGGTGACATCACTCTTGACCACCAGCACGGCGCTGGTGCCGGTAACCTTGCTGACGGCGACATTTCTTGTCGTGACTCCAAGCGCCGGCCCGGCAACAGCCAACATTAATGCCGCCACAAAAACGAGGATAACGAGGACTCCACGCAAGCACATAACCAGACCTTGCCGTTTACTTAAGCATGCCATCTTCACTAATAGATTCGACAAAAAAAGCCCGTGTCAGTACACGGGCCGTTCTTTAAGGTGATATGTGTAAACGGATCAGCTGCGTGTGGAAACCTTGCGGTCGTCGACGCCGTCAAACGGACGATTTGAAACCCGCCGGTCGATGATGACATCGATGTCATCGTGTTCCGCCACGGAATCGGCATAATTCTCGAGGAGGTGAGCGAGCTGGCGATCGATCACCAGATACTTGTGGCCGTTATCTTCGGAGATGGCAAAACGGAACTTGCAGTGCGGGCAAGGCGAGAAAGCCCTCGCTGAAGCGCTATAGCTGACCTTATGGCAATGTGGGCAAACCAGTTCTTCCATGTCTGTCTTTCCACCTCCCCCAGGTTCTTTGCAGGTACCTGAAGATTTATAAGTTTACCACGATGGCAACATATTTACTATCACTTTTTTAATGGAGAAGTAAAAACGCCCTGCTTTTCCAGAACCAATGGGGTAGAATCCCGGGGAACGTCCATCCCTCATTGCCGAAGTGGCGGAACTGGCAGACGCGCCGGACTCAAAATCCGGTGAGGGTCACCCCTCGTGTGGGTTCGATTCCCACCTTCGGCACCAAAAACAATGCCCTTACATCAAAATTCGCAACTACGCGGTATGCGACTGCTGTCCTCTAGCCAAAAAGAGACACCGGGCTGGACCATTTCAGCCGCGATCTTCGTGAGGAACCCAGCCGGAGTCTTGCAGCTGCTTTAAGTATTCCTCACGGCTCTTGACTTCGTTGACAGTGGCCGGAAGCTCGAACAAGTCTGGCGGGACATCGCCCACATCCGAATACTCGAATGTGGTCTCACTAAATGGTCCCCGTCCATTTGGACCTCCCGTTATAGGCCCCGCGGCCCTACGGGATAGAAGACCTTCAGGCCCGAGAAACTCATACCGGCTCCAGTTTTCCTCACCGGACGGTTTGGAGGTGATCCCGAAGGTTTCGGCAATATGCCTCGCATGGTCTTCTGGCGATACGCGCCATTCCCAGATGCCGTTCTCTCCCGCCTGCGAATAATGACCCTCTCTCGGTGTGGAAACATGGCTGGAAATCGGTGCCGATACCTCCTGCTCATTGTCTTCATATCCCGGGTCAGTCATCTCGTAGGCCGTGGTACCCACGATTATCCATTCCTTTGCCTCGCGGGCGTTATAAATGACGGCGTCGGTCCGCATGGATTCTGACGGCATTTCGCCGGCGCCATCCCCGTTTGATGAAACGTCCGACTGAAAGCCGTCCACTCGCCAGCTGCCGTTTCCGTCCTGGTAATAAGTCCGGTTGTACTGACCATCCCTGTATTCCCGGGCGACATAGGCCTTGTCCCGCAGGCCCTCAACGTGCTCCCTCATCAGCCGCGCTCCCTCCTCGAGCGACAGGACACTGGTCACTGATTCATCCGTCTTTGCTTCGCTAGCACAGCCAGACGCCGCTGACAAAACGAGAGTAACGGCAAGAACGAGCAAACTGATTTTTGTCATCTGCTTCATGCCGCAATTATGTCATATTTAGGAGTATGAGTCATCGCTGGATAAGGCAACTATAGCTTTTCATTTCTGACGCTGGCGGTCTTCCTGTCCTGCCAACCATTTGCCAACCAAATTCCTAGGACTGGAAGGTACGGCGAAGTATTAGAAGGTATCTGGACACTCCAGAAGCAGCACTACGAGGGATTAATAGTGACTAACGGGGGCAAGAAGGTATACAGGGAACAAACTCAAAATCCGGTCGGGGTCACCCCGGGAAGTTCAACTAATAGTGGAGTCGATTCCTACCTCGGCACCATGATTACCCGGACCCCTCCCGGTCATTGAAGAAGATGAGATTCATCTGATCTGCTGGATAGCGATAGACGGCATATAACCTAAACTCCGGTTGATTCTTCAGGTCCTGCGTTAAGATCAATCGGAACCTCCATGCCATCCTGAAGTCCGATTCTGCCAGACTGTGCAGCTGCATAGATTATGTCCCAAGCTTCGCCGACGTCTCCATGCGTCAACTGACGCCGACATACGCCGGCAAACAGATCTGGGATGTACAGCAGGGGCTCTTGTTCTTCTGCCTCCCACCGGATCGAGTTTACGCATACGCCCTGACTGACCATTTCCGACTGAAACTCAGATCGGAAGAAGTCTCTGTTGCAATTGGTCATGCTAAAGTCATCCATAACTACTTCGAAAAACTTCAGCTCGCGGCGATGCCGTATTGCTGAATGACTCCATGCATTGATTATCGCCGCATTTACCATTAGCAAATACATTAGTACGCCACCATTGATTTGTGGAACTCTGTTCTTCCGTCTGCTCCTCCTCGCGATTTCTGCCGCCCGAGAAGCAATCTCCTCATTCTGGCTACTTCCCGTATCCAGCATGACCAGTGCAAGATCCACGGGTGTTTTCAGCATCTGTTTTATGAAGGTTGTGGCAATATCGGGTGACATTTCCCGACTCGATGCCTTAAGTAGAGAGCCATCCGAACCTCGTGGAAGGATCTCTAATAACCTAGCGCGTTCGAGGGCTGGAACCAGTGTAGCGACTGCGACATAGCCCCTATCTTTGAAAGAACTTCCAGCATCAATGAATGAGGGCGTCCCACATTCATCAACAAAAATATAATTACGGCAACTCAGCATTATGTCAATTCGCCTCTCGGCCGATTACAGTCTGAATCTTATCGAAGGATAGAATGAAATAAGTCTACCCTCTTGGACGGACGACGTTCGCAACCAGAAATTTATTACAACCTAAATACTTAGGGTTGGCAAGCAAATCACCGGCCTCTGGGCTCGCTTGGACACCCACAACAATGGCGTTTAGACTGTGATTGAACGTGCCCTTGATATAATCAAAAGATGAATACCAATCCTCCAAAAGGTTCCAATAAGCCCTCGGCCTACGGGTCGGCCAAGGATCTTCCTACCTACAAAGAGATGTCCCAGCAGATTCAGGGTCTCAAGCTATTGACGCGCGTTATCGCCCGCGATCAGCGCCAGAAACTACTTGAGATCGAAGAACAGATGGAACGCTTAACTCGGGTCGTCGATGATTTCTACGACCGGCTCGGATCGCGCAACTGGATCTTCCACGACACATTGAACGTGGACAAGATTGAGCAGCTCATTGCAGAGACGGCTGATGCCGAATCGGCTGAGATACGCTTGATCGATCTCTACCGGGACAGAGAAGAAGCAAAACGGTGGCACATGCTGCTCCGATCCCACGAAGGCCTCCGAAAACGGCTTCACCTGATAGAGCGTGCCCGAGAGCACTACGACGCTGACCAGTTCGACAGTTGCGTCCTTCAACTAATCGCTATCATGGACGGCTTCGTCAACGATGTCGAGCCAGAAGCGCGCAAGGGCCTGCATGCTCGAAACCCTGATGATATGGCCGCGTGGGATAGCGCAGTCGGACACCACATGGGTCTCACCCATGCCCTGGCGACCTTTACGAAGACTTTCAAGAAGCGGGTCGACGAAGAAGTCTTCGACGTGTACCGTCACGGCATAATGCACGGGACGGTTGTGAATTTCGACAATGTGGTCGTCGCGACCAAGGCCTGGAACATGCTCTTCGCTGTGGCCGACTGGGCGACCGCAACTCACAAGGCTGCAGAGCCGAATATATCGGCGCCGTCGATCCGCGATACCTGGAAGTCGATCAGTCGACATGCCCTCTACAAGAAGTATCAGCAAGAGTTCGTGCCCTCGACCATCGAGTCTTCGGACTCGGGCTTCTCGTCGAACGAAATCATGCTGCTGGCCTCCGAGTTTCTCGATGCCTGGGAGCATGGACGTTGGGGCATCGTAGCCAGATTCAAGCCACCGATTCTGTGCGAATCCAAGTCGGACGGGTATACCGCCCGAGAGGCTAAGACTACCTTCGAGCCTTATGATCTAAAGGACTGGAGCATTAAATCCATCACATATGACCAAGCCAGCTCTGTGGAGATCATGGCGCAAGCCACGGTCAACAATCAGGTGACGGAGATGCGCTTTCGCATAGTTTTTTGGAGTGTCGATGGCAATGTTGCGATCCCGGATCGTGAAGAAGGAGACTGGAGCCTCGCGGTCTGGGCTCCCAACACTTATTTGAAGGTCGCCGCTGAATAGACACGGCTCCCCGGGTGAGCCAGTCTCCATTTTTGGTCGTTTCGCTCTGCTTCAAGTCGTGGTTTTTTTGCCACCACAACATGACGATCAGAAAGTAGATTTAGAAATGCCAACCCGCTTGCCAACATTTTGCCAACCAAATTCCCGGTACTGAACGCTACGGAAAGGTACAGGAAGGGAAATAGATCATATGAAAGCTGTACAGGAAGGGACTAAACGGTACTAGCGGGCACCAGAAGGTACGTAGGGAACAAAACTCAAAATCCGGTGAGGGTCACCCCTCGTGTGGGTTCGATTCCCACCTTCGGCACCAGAAGTCACGTTTTGACAAACAATAATTTTGTTATCAAAAATTGTTCAGTTGAAAAAACAATGCCCTCAAATTCATGAGGACATCAAAAAAAGACTGCGACATGTGATCAAGAGACTTTTTTAGCAGTGGCCGTACCCGTTTCCCCTGCCATGCTCAGAGTGTCCGCGCCCTCTCTGGTGCGAATGAACATCAACGCTGCATTGCCATTCCGCGGTAACCATCTTCAGGTTTCCCAAACGGGTCAGCTTGGGACGGTGATACTTGTTCTTTCTGACGTTAATCAAAATACCTCGCTTGATCCTGGCTTGCGAAAAACCTGATTTCAACAGGCTTTTCTTTCTAGCGCTCTTACTCAGGGCCTAAACATGAATCCAAATACGTAATTCCAACCATATTTATCAATTTTAACGGAACAAAGGCGAAACCGCCAGCTTTTTTACCTCATACTCTTTCAATCGCTAAATAACCGGCTAAACGTTATCGTCGGGCTGATCGCAATCGTGGTAATCGCGGTGATACTGGTTCTGGTGCTGGTCGTCATACCCAAATCAAGGAAAAAGAGTTCCGGAGCGGGCGGGGGCGATGGAACAACAGGGTCCCCGGGTGGCTGAACACCCGCGTAATCCGTCGAACAAGCTCCTAGCGATGGAGTAGCAAAGGGCTTACCTACTCCATCGCTTCGCTCAGGTTGACCTGCAGAATCCCCTTGCGGATGGCGTAACGCACCAGTTCGTTCCGTTTGTGCAGGTCGAGCTTCTCCATGATGTTGGCTTTATGGGTCTCCACCGTCTTGACGCTGATGAACAGGGGTTCGGCGATCTCACGGCAGGTGTAACCCTCGGCCAGAAGCTTGAGGACCTCGCGCTCGCGGCCGGTCAGCGTATCAAGACTGGAGGTCGGCTCCTGCCCACGCCGCAGCTTTTCCAGTGAATTCTCCACCACCATCCTGGTGATCGGCGGATAGAGGAAATAGTCGCCCTGGGCGACCACATGGATGGCGTTAACCAGGTCGCGGGCGGCGGCCTTTTTGAGCAGGTAACCGGTGGCTCCCGCCTGGAAAGACTGGAAGAGATACTCCTCGTTGTCATGCACTGACAGAATCAGCACCTTGACCTCTTCGTTCCACTCCTTGATCTCCCTGGTGGCATCCATGCCATTCATAATCGGCATGCCAATGTCCATAAGCACTACGTCCGGAATCAGCTCCTGTACCTTCTCAATAGCCTCGTGCCCGTTTTCCGCCTCCCCTACCACTTCCATTCCTCGCACTTCGCCAAGCAGGCGGATCAGCCCCGTGCGGAGTATCGCGTGGTCGTCGGCTATAATTATTCTTATATTCTCCATTGGATTCCCTCCCCGGGATCAATGGTGCCTTTCAAATGGATAGTTGTCCCATCATCAGTGCTGAAAACAAGCCGCTCGATTACTCCTGTGCTTCCCATTGGTCATTGAGGGCCTGGGGGCTCTCCAGAGAAGAACCGGCGGGCCGCCAGGCTCTGTACTGTCCCTGGTTCGCCCCCATGCCGCTCAATGACCGAATCGCTCAACATGTAACACGCGCTGCCCTGAAGTCTGTCAACAATCACTTGCTCAGGAGGAGCCGCGCTGGCACTTTCCTCCGCGCCAGATGGCGTAGGATGACAGACCGGTGGCGACCATCAGCAAACCGAAAATGAGCGTGTCCGTGATCGGTGAGAAGATGAAACCGATGATCGTCAGCATTACCAGGATGACCAGCACTATCGTCGAGAAGACCGTGGCGACACCGAATGCTGTCTTCTCGGCGACGCTAAGGCTCTTTACCGCCTTGGCCTCTTCTTTTGCCGCCTGATCCGCTTCTCTCGCTTTGATCTCCATCGCTACCGACTGCCTCTTTTCCTCTTTTGCCGCTGTACCGAACCTCATCTCCTCTTCTAATGTCAGACCCTTTTCCATCTCTGCCTCCCTTCTAGCGTTGAACTACCTGACCTAGCTATTGCGCTCTTCTTCTTTCTCCAGCCCCTTCACTCCAATGTGGCATCTGGCGCACTGGGTGTCAGATGAAAATGCCACGTTATTCTTGGAGGAGTGGCAGGTACCGCAGTATTTGCCCTCGGCCAGCCCCTTCATGTTGAAGTCGGGACTGCTCTCCACGCTCTTCGCTTTCATCTGGAAGAGGCCGCTGTGGCAGACGCTGCATTGATATTCCAGCTCCGAAGCATGCGTCTGGTGGCTGAAAACGACTGATTTAACCGATTTGGTATAGAGGATGTCCTTGGGAATGCTGCTTTTTGCGGCGGCCGCGCCGTAGTTTGCCCCAGCGGCGCTCGGGTCCTGGTAGACGCTTTGGACGCCGGCCATGACATTGATTTCTTCCGCCGAACTCGAGCCTCGGTAGAGTACGAAACCTACGGCCAGGGAGATAAGCAGAACCGGCAGTACTATGATTTTGTTGTTCATAGTGACCCCCTAGCCTTTCGTGTAGAAGATGTTGGGCTTGACGCCGGTTTCCGGCCTTTGCACCCAGACCGCCTTTTCGATGTTATGGACCCGTTGGTATACCTCGCTCTGCGGGTCCGAGAGATCACCGAATATCCGCACCTTTGCCGGGCAGGCTTCAGCACAGGCGGTGAGAGTCTCGCCCTTGCTCAGCCGGGTGTCGAAACAGAAGTTGCACTTGTCTACTGACTTGGTCTCTTCGTTGTAGTAGCGCCCGTTGTTCGGACAGGCCGACATGCAGGTCTTGCAACCGATACACTTTTCCTTGTCCACCATGACAATGCCGTTCTGCTGGTTTTTATAGGTGGCTTTAGTCGGGCAGGCCCTGACGCACGCCGGGTTGTTGCACTGGTTACAGAGCACCGGGATGAATTCGATCCTGCGACCGGCGCTCTCGGGGTGAACCTGCTCGAGAATCCTGGTGCGATAGCCGTACTCGGGCACATGGTTAGTCGCTCTGCAGGCCTCGATGCAGCGCTCGCAGTCGATGCAGTTGTCCTGCCGGATCACCATGCTGTAATGCGGCTTGTATGGATACTGATCGGCGAACTCCTGGCGTGAAGCGAAGACCTTGTCCACGACCGAGGCGGCTGACAGGAGCGTTCCACCCGCGAATATTCCGGTGATGGCCAGACCCAGCTTCAGGAATTGCCGCCGCTCCATTTCCGGTATGACGCCGTTCTTGTCCGGTTCCGGCTGATCGGGGATCCTGGAGGAAGTATTCATCAATGCTCCCCTCCTTCGTGCGCTTCGTGCCTGTGTCCGCCGAAGGCCTTTTCGCCCAGCATGAAGACCAGGCCGACGAGGGCAATGCCGCCGAGGACAACCGCTATCTCGTGCCAGCTCGGCGTATAGCTGAGGAGCCCCTGATATTCGTTCACGTCGAGTTCGTACTGCAGTGGTACTACCTGGCCGACAATCACGAGGTCGTACCGCATGAAGAAGATTCCGAAGATCATCATCGCCGAGGCCAGGGCCATCAGCGAGAGATTCTTTCCTTTGGACTGGATATAGAGCACGAGAGGTATGACCATGCCGACGCCGATCTCGAGCACCCAGAAGTTGAATGCGTACGGGCCGGTCAGGAGAGCCTCCAGCGCCATGATCTTGGCCTCGCCGCCAGCGAACCCGATGATGAATTTCCAGGCGGTGAAGAAGAGGATCACGGAGATGAGCAGGATGCCGACCTTGGTGGTTACCTCGAGTGCGCGTTTTGTTTCCGGCTCCATCTGCTCGCCATTGATCTTGTAAGCTAGCCAGGTGAAGAGCATGATCGCGCCGGCGCCCGACATCATGGCCGAGGTGATGAAATAAATGGGCATGAACGGCCCGTACCAGAATTCTCGTCCATCCAGCATCCCAAAGACCGCGCCGAGATTACTGTGCGCCGCGACACCCGAGACGACTCCGATAAAACCGATAATCGTCGCCAGGCGATAATTCCCTTTGACCAGCAGGAAGAATTCGACCGCCATGAATACCATGTAGGCGCCATACAGTGTGCCCATCCACCAGATATTCGAAGTCAGATTCGGCGAAATCACGTTGTAGATTGCCATGCGGAAGGGATTCTCAATCTCGAAAAAGATTACATAGAAGCCTGCCACGATGGTTGCCACCGCCAGGAACACGGAGCGCTTGGCGATAGGCATAAAATCCTTGACGCCGAAAACGTGGCCGATGGAGGAGACCAGGCAGAGCCCCGTGGAGGTCACCACGAAGAAGACATAGGTTGAAATAAGGATGCCCCAGGGTATCTCACGCGTGGCGCCGTAAGCTTCCAGGGACCCGATCAGCTTGGCATGCACCCCGGCGGCGGTACCAGCGACAACAAGCAGCGACAGGAAGAAAATTGTCAACCAGTAAGCCCGGCTCCTGATCGCCTCGACTGCACCTGTCCACCTCGTGGTGATGAACGGTGCTTCCGCAGTTTCCGTAGAAACACTTTCAGCCATGATGCCTCCCTCCTTGGTCAGAACCGACTTCCCTGCGGCTGCCCCTCCGCGGTTAATTGGTTATTTGTGCTATTTTTACCCGAGGCGACAACTATGTAGAATCGGGGAAAGTTACCAAAGCTCTGAGGTTTAATCCCTAGTGGCCAATGGGGGTTTAGCGAAGGTAAGTAGGTAGTTATCCCTTGAGAGAGTAAGGTTAATCACCTACCTGATTGCTGTTAGTCTGGGCGGCACGCACCGGGGGGCATGGATACCGGTCGGCGCGAATACCCTACGTGGTATTACTTTTACCTGCTAAACAGCATATTTTAAGCTTCACCGCCAGCGCCTGTCAGCGCAACGAAATCAACAATATTTAGCTAGTATAAATAGCTAAGATGGTCACACGCATCGTCCTAGTATAAATAGCTAAGTTGGTCAACTAAGCAATTGACCCGTTTTTGTAAATAACAAGAAAACATTACCGTCGTATTTTTTCTGCATGCATCGTTAATAGTTGATATATAGATATATTATTGGTATTCTGCTTAACGCCGTATCCAGGCCTGCAAGTGTCCACCGTTCCGTCCTGACGAGTTTGTGTATTGGAATACGGGGATTATTCTTTCGAAGACCACCGCCATGAAAGAAGGGTGCAAATGACGGGGGCAATAAGTATCGAAGGGCTGACAAAGCGGTTTGCTCGGGTTGAAGCACTGGCACCTCTTGAGTTACAGGTGCCGGAGGGGCAGATACTCAGGTATCCAAGACCCAATGGGGCTAGCGACCTGAACCGCTACGGAAAAGCTAATGCCCGAAGAAACCCCGGCCGGCGGAATCCGGATAAAGGAATAATGTTATGCCCTTTTCCTGGCAGAACTCCTTGACCTCGCCGTCCCGGACGGAGCCACTGGTCGCCAGTATCGCCCTGACCCCCGCCTGCTGGAGCTCGGTGGGTCCGTCGACAAAGGGAAAGAAGCTGTCGCTGTAGGCAATCGCGTCTTTTGTATCGTGCCCTGCGTCCACGGCCCGCATGACCGCCAGCTTGCAGCCGCCGACCCGGTCCTGCTGGCCGACGCCGTTGCCGATCAGCATGTTATCCCGCACCAGGGTAACGGTGTTGCTGTTTGAGGTGGAGCCGATGGACCAGGCCAGGATCATGTTTTCGATCAACCCTTCGCCGGCATCGCCGATCCGCTCGACATCGCCGGACATCAGATCGGGGACGAAAGTATAGTTCGGCTGTGCCAGGAAGCCGCCACGCACGTAGCGGAAGCGCCGCGCCGTATCCAGCGAGCCGCGAGTCAATTGCCTGAGCGACGGGTTGGATAATAGCCGGCACTTGTCCCCCTTGCGCTCGAGCATTTCAACGGCGCCCCGCGTGAAACCAGGGGCAATGATCCCATCCAGCAGACGACGCGCGCCTTCCGGCATTTTGTGGGTCATCAGGACCTCGGCGATCGTCTCGTCGACCTCAGAGTTCAGCAGGATCAGGCCGCCGAAAACCGCGCGCAGGTCACCCTCCAGCGCCTGGCCCACCACCATTGCCGAATCATCACCCGTGGCCGCGCCACATGGGTTGCCATGCTTGCCGGCCACCGCGATGAACGGCACCTTGCCGGCGTTGACGTCCATCCCGGCCGCTACATGAGTGGCGGTCTGAACCAGGCGATCGAGATCACAAAGGTTGTTGTAACTGGGAGCCGTTCCCTGGACAACCTCGAACCGGTCGAGGGCCAGCGGATCATCGGTGCCGCTACTATAAAGAGCAGCGGGCGTCTGGTAGCCGTTTTCGCCATACTTGCACTCGAGTGCGGGCTCTCCTGAAATGAAGTCCGTATCTGCCATGTCTGCTCTCCCCTGCTGTTTTCCGGAAGCCAGAATTATACTACGCCGGGGGTACTTTTCGAGACCCGGTGCGCAAATTATGGTGGGTTTACGATCACGAGAGCGACAAATCAGCCGCTATCAGCCGCTTAGCCCCGCGGCCCGCCAGGCAGCCGGCGCGCCAGGTTGTAATGTCATGTCACCCTTCGAGTATTCATATTCCCGGCGAAAGGTTGTGTCGGTGATCAGCAGGTATGTAAACGACACGTTGTACATGACAAGGAAAAACCCCGTAAAAGAAATCGAAGGAAGGGAACCCGGGAAACCACCAGCGCGGCGATGAAGATCGCCAGCATCACGCCGACCATGGCGATCACCTTCGACTTATAATGAATATCCGGCAGCCATTGCAGCTTTAATAAATCTTCATTTCATGGTTGTCAATAATAGTAGTCTGGAAATAGCGGACGTTGTGTATCGAGATCATAATGGGTATAGGATACGACTGTTTTGAGACTGCAAGGCTGCTCAGAATGACCCAGCGGATTCACCGTCCGGGAATTCGGGTATATCTCAGACTTAAGGAGAGCAAACTGACCGAGAGCCACGTCATCCAGACCAGAGAACTCAGAAAACGCTACCGACCGGACATCATGGCGGTCGATGGCCTCAGCATGAGGGTCAAGCGTGGCGAGGTTTATGGTTTCGTCGGCCCCAACGGCTCCGGCAAGACCACGACTCTGCGGATGCTGCTGGGGCTGGTCCGCCCCACTTCCGGTGATTGCGAGATGCTCGGCGAAGCGCCGGGCTCGCCGGAGGCGCTGGGCCGCATTGGCGCCCTGATGGAGACGCCGGCCTTTTACCCCTACCTTTCCGGGCGCGACAACCTGCGGGTGCTGGCGCGCCATGCCAGCGTCTCATACGATCGTATCGATCCTGTCCTGGCAGAGGTAGACCTGACCCGGCGTGCCGACTACCGTTTCAAGTCCTATTCCCTGGGCATGAAGCAGCGGCTGGGAATGGCCGCGGCTCTGCTGAAGGACCCGGAACTGCTGATCCTCGACGAACCGACAAACGGCCTGGACCCTGCCGGCATGGCGGAGATGCGGGATCTGATCCGTAATCTGGGCCACGGGGAGCGCACGGTGCTGCTTTCCAGCCACCTGATGGGAGAACTTGAGCAGATCTGCGACCGCATCGGCGTCGTCAAGGATGGCAGGATCATCAGGGAAGGTACCCTCGATGAACTGCGCCGGGGTGAACGGCTGAAGCTCAGGGCCGAACCGGTGGCCGAAGCCATCGCATTACTGAAAAAACTCGCAGGCGTCGGCAAAATCGATGCCGGCGATGGTGGCATCCTGATGATCGAGGCCGATCCTTCCCGGGCCGCCGAGATCAACAGGGTGCTGGTGGAAGCCGGCATCCAGGTCAGCGAACTCTGCGTCGTAAAACTGTCCCTCGAGAGCGTCTTCCTGAGCCTGACCGAGGAGGCTGAGCCACTTGGATAGCCTGATGGCCGAACTGTTGTTGCTGCGCAAACGGGTGGGCAATTGGGTTCTGCTGGGATTCTGGTTGTTCATGGCAGTCCTGTTCTCCTACCTGCTTCCCTATTACGCTTACACCAGCGACCTGAACTTTCACGGGCGCGGCGTCGGAGTGGTGCTGCTGATCGCCCTGCTGCCCCAGAACCTGGTCGCCAATATCACCAACTCGTTCCCCTTCTTCGGAGGCACCATGGTGCTGATCATGGGAGCCCTGGCCATGGGCAGCGAATACAATTGGGGAACCCTCACTCCCGTGTTCACCCAGCGCGCCGGCCGGCTGAAAGTTTTCTTCGCCAAGATACTGGCCCTGGCCATCGCCCTGGTTCCCTTTGTGCTGCTGGTGTTCCTGCTCGCCTTTCTGGCCAGCGTTTCTATATCCTGGCGCGAGGGTCAGCCCATCGAGCTGCCGCCGCTCTGGGACCTTTTACGCGCGCTGGCGGCCGGCTGGTTCCTGCTGGCGGTCTGGGCCGCCTTCGGGGTTTTCCTCGCCGTTCTTTCGCGTGGCACGGCGCTGGCGATCGGCCTGGGAATCATCTATGGCCTGGTGATCGAGGGAATCATCTCCTCGTTCGGCCGGCAGATCGACCTGCTCAAACAGATATCAACGGTTCTGCTGCGCACCAACGGTTATTCGCTGATCTCGTCCCTGGGGGTCACGCTACCGTCGGAGGCGGGACCAGGCGGTTTCTCCGGCGAAAGCGTTTCCGGTACGCAGGCCGCGCTGGTGCTGGCGGGATGCCTGCTCGTGTTTATCGCCGTTTCGGCGGCGGTGATACGGCGGCGTGATGTCTCCGGGGCCAGCTAGCCGATTCATTTCCGAGAGGGGGAAACTTATCCCGGTGATTGAATAAATCAGGGATGATTTTCCAAACGTCGAGGGAAGGAAAGCTGAATGAAGGTAGTGATAGTCGGCGGCGTTGCCGGCGGCGCATCGGCGGCGGCCCGTCTGCGGCGGCTCAGCGAGAAAGCCGAGATCGTCATCCTCGAGCGGGGTGAGTATGTATCCTTTGCTAACTGCGGCCTTCCCTATCATATCGGCGGCGAGATCAAACGGCGGCGTGACCTTCTGATCGCCACACCGGAGCTGTTCCGCGAACAGTTCAATATCGATGTACGGACCGGACACGAGGTGACCGCGATCGATCGCGGCGGCAGGAGCGTCCGGGTTACCGAACGCCTGACCGGCCGCGAGTACGATGAGCCATACGACAGGCTCCTGCTCTGCCAGGGTGCGGCGCCGGCGCGGCCCGCTTTGCCGGGTATCGATCATCCGCGTATTTATTCCATGCGCAACATCCCCGACATGGACCTGGTCAAGAAACTGGTCGATGGCGGCGCGAAGACCGCCGTGGTCGTCGGCGCCGGTTATGTGGGGCTGGAAATGGTCGAGGCCCTGGTCCACCGCGGCCTCAAGGTCGACCTGGTGGAGCTGCAGGAGCAGGTCCTCCCCATCCTCGACCCCGAGATGGCCAACGACCTGCGTTTCCACCTGGAAGAAAAAGGCGTTCGGGTGCGGCTGGGGACCGGTGTCAAGGATTTCCATGATGTCAATGGACGGGTCGAGGTCGAACTGGCGGATGGCCAAAACGTCGCGGCCGATTTCGTTTTAATGGCGATCGGCGTTGTTCCGGAGTCGGGACTTGCCCAGGCCGCCGACCTGGAGACGGGCGCGCGTGGCAGTGTCAGGGTCGACGAACACATGCGCACTTCCGACCCCGAAATCTACGCCGCCGGCGACATGGTCGAAGTGACCGACACGGTCACCGGAGAACGGACCAATATCCCGCTGGCCGGGCCGGCAAACCGGCAGGGACGCATCGCCGCCGACCACATCTGCGGCAGGAACAGCACCTATACGACCACTCAGGGAACCGCAATCGTCAAGGTGTTCGACCTGGCGGCGGCCATCACCGGCGCCTCGGAGAGAACCCTGCGCCGGACCGGGATTGCTTTCGAAAAAATCTACCTGCACCCCTTCGGCCACGCGGTCTACTACCCCGGCACCGAACAGATGCACGCCAAGGTGCTGTTTGATCCCGGCGACGGCAGGATCCTCGGCGCACAGATCGTCGGCTTCGACGGTGTCGACAAGCGCATCGACATTTTCGCCGTCGCCGTGCGGATGGGGATGACGGTACATGACCTGGAACAGCTGGAACTCGCCTACGCGCCGCCTTTCGGTTCGGCCAAGGACGCCATCAACATGGCCGGCTTCGTCGGCGCCAATGTGCTGAATGGCGACGTGCGTTTCTGGTTCGCGGAAGACCATCCGGAGAAGACCGCCGCCGGCACGGTGCTGGATGTCCGCACCCGCAAGGAATATGAGAAAGGGCATATCGAAGGGGCAGTGCTTATACCACTTGATGAGTTGCGATCACGGCTCGACGAGGTGCGGGGGCTGGCGCAACCGATCTATATTTATTGCCTGACCGGCATCCGCAGCTACCTGGCGTACCGTATCCTCGACCTCAACGGCTTTAGCGAGCTATATAATCTCGCCGGCGGCTGGAAGAGCTTCAACTGTTGTTACCGGGAGCGGCTGGCGGACGGCGGCATCGGCGTACGCCATACCGTCTAGACGATCTCCACCAGCTCGGCGTGCGCCATACCGGTTAGACGATCTCCACCAGCTCGATCTCGAAGATCAGGTCCTTGCCGGCCAGCGGATGGTTGCCGTCCAGCGTGACCGACTCGTCGCTGATGGCGGTGATGGTCGCGGTTACCGGCTGACCGTCCGGCTGGTGTGAATGCAAGCGCTGGCCGACCTGCGGGTCCAGGTTCGGCGGCATCTCCGAGCGCGCCACATTCAGCACCAGGTCCTCGTTGTGCTCTCCATAAGCTTCCGCGAAGGGTATTTTCGCGATCGCCGAGTCGCTGGGGGCCATACCGAGCACGGCCTTCTCGAAGCCGGGTATCACGGTGCTGCTGTCGAGGGTGAACTGGAGCGGCTCACCGCGGTCGTATGAACTGTCGAACTGGGTGCCATCATCGAGGGTACCTGTGTAATGAACCCTGACGGTATCCCCTGCTTTTGCCTCAGCCATGAAGCGCTCCTTTCAAATTAACTGCCCTTATCCTTTTGTGAATCCGGCATTCTGCCCCAGGCGGCCAGGTGGCGGTCGCTCGCCAGCTCAAGCATAAGCGCGCGCCTGCTTCTTCCTCGTTCATCAGTTCGGGTTCCAGGATGCGCTGCATACGCCTATTCTATCGTTAGGCTCAGCGCTTGCGCAAAACGCAGAAAAGAGCCTTGGGCGGCGGCTTCTCGTTGTGGCCGCTGAAGGTCGTATGCCGGATGGCCAGGATCTCGAAACCGGATTCGAACAGGATCTCAACCTCGTTCGGGGCGATTCGATAAGGACCCTCGGGCCGCGTCTCCAGGTAGCTGAAGCATTTGATCAGCAGATAACCACCGGGTTTGATCAGACGGGCTACGGCCGGCACATACTCCCGGCGCTTCCCGGGCGGAAAAAGATGGAAGCAGCCGCGGTCGAAGACGGCATCGAAACTGCCCTCAAGCCGGCTGGCCAGGATGTCGTTCTGCTGAAATGTGACCTCGATGTCGGCGGCCCTCGCCCGGATGCAGGCTTTTTCAACGGCGGCGCCGGCGATATCCGTATCGGTTGCGCTGAAACCGCGCTCGGCCAGAGCCATCGCCTGGGTGCCCGGCCCGCTGCAGAGGTCAAGCACCTCGCCGCCATCGATCCCGTAGCGCTCAAGCGCCGCGGCAAAATCGGGGTCGAGCCCCGCGTGGTACCAGGGCATGGTCTCCACATCCTGGTCTTTGTACATCTGCTCCCAGCGGGAGCCTTCACGTTTCCTGCGTAAAATCATGGTTTCCGTCGGTTGGGTTCCTGTAACTGGTCCCATATACCCTGAATTATTGTTTCCCCTTATGCCCGAAGTTCAATCGCCATGGCTGATCGCCGGAGCACGCGGTCAGTTCACGGGCGTGTGTTTTTAGATCGACGGCACCATCACCCTGACCCCGGATGAACTCGGTGAGCTGTCAGGACTGCTGGAGAAACACCGTGACCTGGAGAAGGAGACCGTCGATCTGGCGGCGGAGCAGCTTGAGCTGAGCCGCAACTTCGTGGTGAACCACCGGGTGTCCTATCTGCTCGAGGACGAGAGAAAACACTACATGTTTATGCACCAGCTGAATGATTTCAAAAAGAAGCTGTATCCTTACGCGTAGGCAGGATTGCGCGCGGGCTGCGTACAGATGAGCGCGGGATGCGTGAGAGTTGCGCGCGGACGAGCAGGTGAATCAGATTCCGGACGGCAAGATGCTGTAGCCGAACGAGTAGCCGTGGTCGGCAGCGATTTTTTCCATGCCGCCACGGATTTCCCTGAAATCAAACCGGTATTCGTACTGCTTGCCGAACAGGGTCGACTGCTCCTCGATGGTTCCTTCCCTGGGGCCGGCGCCGGTCTTGTATGTCTCCTTTTTGAAACTGAAGCCCGGCGACATGTCGCCGTCGAACCCGCCACCGCTTGAAACGCCCGAGCCTGATTCTTTCAGCGTCTCGCTGAAGCGGATGGTCTGGGCGCCGTCGTCGAGTGCCTTGATGTCTTCGGTGACGCTCATTATGCCTCCTTGATCTTTGCGGCCAGCCCCTGTCATTGTGGCCCAGCCCGGTCCATCGTGGCCCAGTATTCCTCGGCATTTCTTCTTTTTTTCACGACTTCCTCCCCCTCGCCCACGTTTAAATCCTCCGGCCTCCGGGAAGTTGACAGGCGTACGGACGTACGCCTATACTGTTCCATCCCACCCTCACCATGAAAAGGACACCAAAACATCTGGATAAGATCATCGCCTTTTACCGGGCCAACCGGCGCATGCCCAGCCATGCCGAGATCGCCCGGGCGGCCGGCCTGCGCTCCAAGGGCACCACTTACAAGCTGGTGAACCGGCTGGTGGAGCAGGGCTATGTCGGGCGCGACGATAAGGGCCGGCTGCTGCCGGGGCGGCGCTTTGGCGCCGTACGCCAGCTCGGCACGGTCGAGGCCGGCTGGCCCTCCCCCGCCGAGGAGGAGCTGCTGGACACCTTGAGCCTGGAGGAGTTCCTCATCGGGCGTCCGGAGCAGACCTACCTGCTCAAGGTGCAGGGCGAGTCGATGATCGACGCCGGCATCATGCCCGGCGACATGGTGCTGGTGGAGCGCGGCGTCAAGGAGCAGGACGGCGACACCATCATCGCCGAGGTGGACGGCGACTGGACCATGAAGTATTACCGCAAGCGCGGCGGCAAGGTCTGGCTGGAGGCGGCCAACCACAAGTTCGGGCCGATCACGCCGGAGAACGAGTTGCGCATCGCCGCCGTGGTGCGGGCGGTCATCCGCAAGTACTAAAGATGGCGGACAACCCCCTCTCCATCCGCTCGTTCCCCCGGGCAGTCATCCACATCGACGCCGACGCCTTCTTCGCCTCCTGCGAGCAGTCACGGAACCCCAAGCTGCAGGGTCTTCCTGTTATCACCGGCAAGGAGCGCAACATCGTCGCCTCGATGAGCTACGAGGCCAAGGCCCGCGGCGTCGTGCGCGCCATGCGGCTCTCCGAAGTTCGGAAGCTCTGCCCGGACGCAGTCTTCCTGCCCTCCGACTACGAGACTTACAGCCTGCTGTCGAAGCGGTTCTTCTCCATCGTGAGGCGCTACACCCCCGACGTCGAGGAGTACGGCATCGACGAGTGCTTCGCCGATATCACCGGCATGCAGCGGCCACTCAGGATGGGCTACCGACGCATCGCCGCGGAGATGAAGGAGGAGCTGGACGCGGCCTTCGGCTTCACCTTCTCCACCGGGCTCGCGCCCAACAAGACCATCGCCAAGATCGCCTCCAAGTGGCGGAAGCCTTCGGGGCTGACGGTCATCCCGGGACGCGACATCCACGAGTTCATCCGCGGCATGCCGGTGGAGAAGATCTGGGGCATCGGGCCGCAGACGACCTCCTACCTGGCCAAACTCGGCATCAGCACGGCTCTGGACTTCGCCCGGCGCGACGAGGAATGGGTGAAGGAGCGCTTCAGCAAGCCCTTTTACGAAACCTGGCAGGAGCTCAACGGGCGCATGGTCATGGGGCTCGATACGGAGGAAAAGGAGAGCTATTCCACCATCCAGAAGGTGAAGACCTTCACGCCGCCGTCCAGCAACCCGGAGTTCGTCTTCGCCCAGCTATCCAAGAACGTGGAGAACGCCACCATGAAGGCACGGCGCTATAAGCTGGCGGCGCGCGAGGCGGTCTGTTTTTTGAAGACCCAGGATTTCCACGGCGTCGGCGCCAAGGTGAAGTTCTCGCGGCCGACGGCCTTCCCCCACGAGATCATCGCGGCGCTGGAGCCGGTGTTCCAGCGGCTGTTCCGGCCAACGAAACTCTACCGGTCAACCGGTGTGGTACTGCTGAAGCTTACCGATGACATCATCGTCCAGCCGGACCTGTTCGGGGTAACGGCGCGCATCGAGCGGCTGGCGCGGGTCTACGAGGCGGTGGACGGCGTGCGGCTGAAGTACGGCAAGCACACGCTGTTCCTGGGCTCGAGCTTCAACGCCAACCGGTTCGCGCAGCACCTGGGCGAGCGCGGCGACGTGCCGGCGCGCAAGGAGGAGTTGTTCAAGGGCGAGACCGAGCGGCAGCGGCTGAACATCCCCATGTTCATGGGGGAGGTCAAGTGAGCGATCCCTGCCTTAACTGCGCATGTTGACGTACTGCAGTGGCACGCCCAGACTCTGCTCCTTCATCAGGGCGATAACCGACTGCAGGTCGTCGATCTTCTTGGCCGTGACCCGCACCTGATCTTCCTGGATGGCCGCCTGGACCTTCATTTTGGTCTCCTTGATGATCTTGACGATCTTGCGGGCCGTTTCCTTGTCTATGCCGGCTATGATTTCGGCGTCCAGCTTGACCAGGTCGCCGGCGGCGCGCTCGGGCTCTCCGAACTTGACCGACTTGGCGTCCACCTGGCGCTTGACCAGGTTGCTGATCAATTCGTTCTCAATGGCCTTCATCTTCATGTTGTCCTCGGTGAGGACGCTGATCTTGCTGTCCTTGCGGTTCAACTCGATCTCGGTTTTGGAGCCACGGAAATCGTAACGGGTCTGGGTCATTTTGCGTGTGTTGTTGACCGCGTTATCGACTTCCTGCAGGTCGACCTGGTTGACGATGTCAAATGATGGCATTGGCGATGCTCCTCCTGTCGTTTATTCGACCTGAGCATATTGGCAGAACGAAGGATTAGTCAAGCTCTGTTCGCTTACAGAGATTTTACATTCCCATTACACGGGGATAACCGGTGCAACCTAAAGTCTCTACTTTTTTTCCTTGCCGATAGAAAAAGCCTTGCCCAGAAAAGCACCCAGTCCGTGATAAGCCCTGGTCCCCGGGCTGAAAATAACCGGTCGTACTTTCTCCGCGTCAGGGTGGCCCTTTTCATCGAGGACCGATTCATCCGCCTTGATATCCATGATTTCACCGATAAACTGGGTGTGCAGTCCTATCTCGATCGTCTGCAGCAGCCGGCACTCGATGATGACCGGGAATTCCTCGATAAAGGGGGCATCGACGTGTTCGGCGCGGGCCGCCGTCAGGCCGAGGGAGGCAAACTTGTCGACATCCCGGCCGGAGACCAGCCCAATATGATCGATCTCGCGGACGTGATTTTCCGAAGGAATGCTAATGGTGAATGCTTTCCTGGCGACCAGATTGCCGTGTGTCGATGTCGCCTGTCGAAGGGACACCGCCATGCAGGGAGATTTGGAGCAGCAGATCCCAGCCCAGGCGGCCGTCATCACGTTAGGTTTACCGTCTTCATCGTATGTCCCGATTGCCCAGGCAGGTACCGGAAAAGCAATAGTGTTGGCGCCGATCGATTGTTTCATTATGCTACTCCCCCTCGCTTAAGCTGGACTGGACGGAATAGCTGTTATTCTTTCAGGCTTTCAGTGCGTCGGCAACGCGCTCCAGGTGGCTGCGCGCCGCACTGCCTACCTCCGCCAGTACTGGATCCGCATCCATGCCGAAGCCTTTAATCATTGCTCCGGGGTCACCAATGCGGATGATCGAGCCTCCGTCCGGATCGGACTCTACGGTTATGTTGCAGGGCAGCATCAGCCCGACTTCAGCGCTGTGCTCCAGGGCTCGATAAGCCAGCGGCGGGTTGCAGACCCCCAGTATCGCGTAATTGCGGAAATCCTTCCCTATTTTTTTCTTGAGGGTGGTATGGACGTCGATTCGCGTGAGAATGCCGAAGCCCTCTTCCTTGAGAGCCGCGGTCAGCCGTTCGATTGCCTCTTCGAACGGATAATCCAGATTCACTTCAAAACTGATTGCTGCTGAAGACTCCATAGATCCTCCTCGGCTTGGTGCCTGAGATCAGGCTACGCTCAATATACCCATTTGACGCGGAACTGTGGCATTGGATTCAGATGCCCGGCGGTAAAGAAGAGACCGCGCATCCGGTGGTTGGGAGGGTGCCGGGAGGGGTGATACTTTTTTTTATTTCCGACCGCGGGCCGTCTCGATCGCCGCTTTGATATCCCGAGGCAACGGCTGATCAGCCACAATAAATTCGTAGAGCTTGTCGGCCAGTTGCGGCGAACGGTAGAGCTCGCGCTGCAGGCTCCTCTGGCGAAACTCGAAGAAGTGTTCCGGCTTCACCCGCAAGGCCCTGGCGATGACTTTGATGACTTGATCCGCTGGCACAGGTCTGGTGCCGCAGGCGAGATGGTTCAGATACCCGGCGGAAAGTTTTGTTCTGGTCGCCAGTCGCCGGTAGCTGATATTCCGGAGGGCTAATAGTTCGCGTAAAGTCTCGGGAAAGTTTTTTGTCGAGTTCGGTATATCCTTGTTAGCATCTGATATCATTTGAGCACCTCGTTGACTTCTTTCAGGAATTTCACAATTTTCCGGCAGCCATCACCAATATCGGGAGCCTCGTCAACCATGCTGATCAGCCTGCTGCCAATTATGACACCATCAGCGAATCTGGCTACCTCGGCCGCGTGTTCCGATGTGCTGACGCCGAAACCGACAGCCAGCGGTACATCGGTCCTCGCCCGCACCCGCCCCAGGAAATCCGGCAGCTGTTCAGACAGCGAGGTCCTCGCTCCTGTCACACCTGCCACGGATACGCAATAAATAAATCCGGAGGCGCTTCCGGCGATCAGCTTGATGCGCTCGTCCGGACTGGTCGGCGCCACCAGCAGGATGGCATCCACCCCCCGCGCGCGGCAGGCTTCGATAAACTCTTCTCCTTCGTCAACCGGCAGGTCGGGCACGATCAGGCCATCAACCCCGGCGGCGGCCGCCGCCTCGACAAACCGGTCCTGACCGTAGGCGAAGACGCAGTTATAGTAGATCATCAGAACCACCGGGACCCTGCTGGCGAACTCCGACGCCAGTTGCAGCACGTCGTCAGGCGTAACGCCCTGGTCCAGAGCCTGCTGCGTCGACGCCTGCACCACCGGGCCGTCGGCCAGCGGGTCGGAGAAGGGGACGCCCAGTTCGATCATGTCGGCGCCGCCGGCGATGAAGGCTTCCAGCACCTGCCGGCAGTCTTTCACCGTCGGGTAGCCCCCGGTTGTATACGGCATCAGCAGCGCCTTCTTGCTGCGCCCTTTAAAGAGTTCCTCGAGCCTGCTCATGCCGCGGCTCCCGGTATCCGCAGATAATCGGAGGCGATCATTCCATTATCCCCAGCGCCCGGGCGGCCTGGTGCACGTCCTTGTCGCCACGGCCGCTCAGATTGACGATGACGACGCCGTCTTTCCCGTAATCCCCCGCGTGCTTCACTATCCAGGCTATGGCGTGGGCACTCTCCAGCGCCGGAATAATACCCTCGGTTTCGGAAAGCAGGGTGAAGGCGGCAAGCGCTTCGGCGTCAGTCACGGAATCGTAGCGGACCCTGCCCTCGTCGTGCAGCCAGGAATGCTCCGGGCCGACGCCGGGATAATCGAGCCCCGCCGAGATGGAATGGGCCTCGATGATCTGCCCATAGGCGTCCTGCAGGATATAGGACATGGAGCCGTGCAACACCCCGCGTTGGCCGCGCTCGATGGATGCCCCGTGCTTGCCGCTATCGAGTCCCTCCCCCGCCGCCTCAACGCCTGTCATACTCACCTGATCATCAAGAAAGGCTGCGAAGAGTCCCATGGCGTTAGAGCCGCCACCAACGCAGGCGACCAGCTCATCTGGCAGCCTGCCTTCGGATTCGAGCACCTGCTGGCGGGCCTCCCGCCCGATAACACTCTGGAAATCGCGTACGAGCGCCGGATAGGGCGCCGGCCCCGCTACGGAGCCAATCACATAATATGTGTGTTCGACGTTGCCCACCCAGTCGCGGATGGCATCGTTCATGGCGTCCTTCAGCGTCTGGCTGCCTGAACTGACCGGCACCACTTCAGCGCCAAGCAGCTTCATCCGCACCACGTTCAGTTCCTGGCGGGCGATGTCCTTGATCCCCATGTAGATGGCGCAGGGAATGCCGAACAGCGCCGCCGCCGTAGCCGTAGCGACTCCGTGCTGGCCGGCGCCGGTCTCGGCGATGATCCGCTTCTTCCCCATCTCCGCGGCCAGCAGCAGCTGGCCCACGGTATTGTTGATCTTGTGGGCGCCGGTGTGGCAGAGATCCTCACGCTTGAGGTAGATGCGTGGGCCGCCCAGCTTTGCCGTCAGCCGCCCGGCGAAATACAGCGGTGTCGGCCGACCGACAAAGTCCTTCAGCAGTGAATTGAGCTCTGCTCGGAAACCGGAGTCGTCCTTGAGCCGCTCGTAGGCGGCGGCCAGCTCGTCGAGAGCCGGGATTACCGTCTCCGGCACATAACGTCCGCCATAAGGGCCAAATCGCGACTGTATGGTCATGAAGTTTCCTTTATCATCCTGTTCGTTTTGGGTTCATCCACTTTCAAATTGGTGCCTTTTCCCGTAGACATGAAAGATTACGCTTTACGCAAATTTTCAAAAAGCCGGTGCATTTTTTCGGAGTCTTTTACGCCCGGGTCCGACTCCACGCCGCTGGAAACATCCAGCGCAAACGGCAACACCGCGCGCGCCGCTTCCAGGATGTTATCAGCATTGAGGCCACCGGAAAGTATCAGCCTGCCGGAACGGACAACCTCCGGAATCGATGCAGTCAGACTCCAGTCGAAGACCTCGCCCGTGCCGCCCCGGCGCCCGGGATCATAAGTATCCAGCAGAATATACTCGGTGTCAAACCGGACAACACGCTCCAGCGCCTCCGGTCCGGCGACCCTCAGCGCCTTGATGACCGGAACGCCGGTTCGCTTCCGGATCTCGAGGCAGCGATCAGGGCTCTCCTCACCGTGGAGCTGTACGGCGGTAAGACCGCAGACAGCCACAGCCTGGGCAATTTCGTCGGGTTCGGCGTTGACGAAAACGCCTACGCGCTCCACAGCACCCGTCCTGGCATCACGCCCGGCGCCCCCCGCTCGCACCGACATAGCGGCGCCAGGTTCGGCGTCCGCCGCCGGC
>JAGVMV010000032.1 GCA_020053595.1 Thermoleophilia bacterium
GCGGCGCTCATGGCGCCATAGGCCATGGTTGGCGCGCTCTGGGCGTGGCCGGTGAGACAGTAGGTGATGATCTCGGTGCTGAACCCGGCGTTCCTGTGGCCGGTCACCTTGCTTGCTACTGCCGGACCGTTAGTGGTGTCAGCGGCGGTTCCGAATGCTACCCGGACCGAAGTGCCCGGAACGATGGAAGCGTTGGCGTTTAGCACGTCCACTAGCACCGGGGCGTTGGCGGCGTCATCGCCTTCTCCGAGGAAGACGTTGTCACCGTTGGAGTCAATGTATTGCTTCACTGAAGCAGCTGTCTCCAGATAGCCTTTCTCACCGCCATCTGCGCTGTCGTACTGGCTGGTGACGTAGCTATTGATTGAAGTAGCCACTGTCTCCCAATCCGTTGGCGTCATGGCTGTCGCCTGGTTATTGGCGTTGCTCACGACAACGAACATGGTGACCATCAAAAGCATGATTGGCACCAGTGCAAAGGTCAGATACTTAATGTTGGTCTTCTGCTTCCTGCTCATGATAGGTGGCTCCTCCGTTTGAATTTTTTGACAATTAAACTTTTTTGCGCGTGAAAAATTCGGGGTGGATTATATTACAAAGCTGGCAGCAGCCCGTGTCATGCATACTTCATGGACAGGCGCATAGCTACCATCTCAACCTGGATTGTTTGCAGCGAAGTGAAAGACCCAACTACAAAGCTCCGGTGAAATCCACCCTTCCCCCTGTGCCCGGCAATAACCAAAGTATAAACCACCGTTTTGCTGGGTAATCCATGCTACAACGACTATACTGATACAGTCAATAGGAAATCAATATGATGATAGAGGCGGCGAGCCCTAGGGACCGGCCGCCTGATCATTTATATGTACTACAGTGCACCACTTTGGAAAGCACGCCCTCCTCGATCCCCTCTCTACCTAGGGGACAATCGGCCTCCCCGGACTACTTCAAAGAAAAGCTATCTCAACTCGGGCTTCTCTTTAAAGACTTGAAAATACAAGGGGTAATTGAAATGGTTGCCGCAGGCGTCACTGGCGCTGGCGCTGATGGATGTCGTGAATGCTGAAACGCCCAGGGGAACGTTGTATGACAGCGTGAGTGGGGGTGTTGGCTCCACCGGCCAGATTGTCCACTCCCAATATTTGAGTGAACATCGTTACCCCGGCCGAATTGGAGCCACCCGGGATCATCACGCCGTCAGCATCGGGTCCGGCGTTGCTCCTTTTGCACGTAACCGCCAGCCGCCGCATTTGGTAATCCGCGTAACTTGGCCAGTACGCCAGCTGCTTTTCAACGGAAAGCCCGGGCTTGTCACCGCTGCAGGGGATAAAGAAGCCGCCGTAGATCCGGGTTACGTGGTTGACGTTGTCCTTGACCGAACCACCGATCGCGTGCGGTCCCTGGCCAGGTGAACCGGCCGGGCAGCTTATCACACGGTTAGCTCCTACCTGGTTCCGTCCGGCCAATCTGATATTCTTGCATTACAATTCTGCAGGCAGCGCCTGCAGAATTGAATTCCCACTCCACTCTTTCCAAACGCCGGGCACGATAGCGCCTGCGCAAATTCGGGCGCAAAGCCGTGTACGAAAGCGCCGGTTCAAATGCGGGCTGGACTTTACGAATGTGGAAAGCGAGGAGGAAACATGGGGCAAGATGTGGAGAAGCGTGGAGAAAGTGGGGAAGTCGAAGCGGTTTTTCGGGAGATCACAGGAATCCTGGAAACAGCGCGTTCTACAGCATTTCGAGCCATCAACACGGCAATGGTGCAGGCTTATTGGCAGATAGGACGGGTGATTGTTGAGGAGGAGCAAAGAGGAAAAAAGAGGGCGGGTTACGGTACAGAATTGATCAAAGAGCTTTCCAGGCGGCTAACTGCAGATTTTGGCAAGGGATTCACTGAAAGAAATCTACGCAATATGCGGCGCTTTTATACTTTTTACCCAAAATGGCACGCAGTGCGTACCAAATTGACCTGGACCCACTACCGCCTACTTCTGAAAGTCGAAAACTCCGAAGCCTGCGACTTCTATATGCTGGAGGCCATCGATAGCAATTGGAGTACGCGGGAGTTGGAACGGCAGATAAACTCGCTTCTGTTCGAAAGGCTGACCCTCAGCGGCGGCAAGCGAAAGTCCATAGATCTATCGACTAAAGGCCAGGAGGTCACCACATCTGCAGACCTCATCAAGGATCCATATGTCCTTGAATTCCTGGGTACCCGGCATAACTCGAACTTCCTGGAAAAAGATCTCGAGCAGGGCCTCATTAACCGCCTACGGGACTTCCTGCTCGAATTGGGCAAGGGCTTTGCCCTGGTCGCCCGCCAGAAACGCATTACTATCGACGGCGACCACTTCTACATCGACCTTGTCTTTTACAACCACATCCTCAGATGCTTCGTGCTGATCGATCTCAAGACCGGAAAGCTCTCGCATGCTGACATCGGGCAGATGGATTTCTACGTACGCTGGTTCGAGGGGCAGGAGAAGCGGGAGGCTAAGGCTGCCTACTCCCACTCGATCGTGCTCGGCGGTTTCGAAGATATATCCAGCGCCACGCGGTTGACGCCTGGCACCTCGTTGATGATGCGGCTGGAGACGGTTTCCAGCAGGTCGTAGGGCAGTCTTGCCCAGTCCGCGGTCATGGCGTCCTCGCTGGTGACGGCGCGGATGATGATCGGGTAGGCATAGGTCCGTTCGTCGCCCATGACACCGACGCTACGGATCGCCGGCAGCACGCAGAACGACTGCCAGAGGTCACGGTAGAGCCCGGCCCGGCGCACTTCTTCCTGCAGGATGAAATCCGCTTCTCGCAGAATCTCCAGCCGTTCGAAAGTGACCTCGCCGATGATGCGGATGGCCAGCCCCGGCCCCGGGAACGGCTGGCGCCAGACCATGTTGTCCGGCAGCCCCAGCTCCGCGGCCACGTTGCGGACCTCGTCCTTGAAGATATGCCTGAGCGGCTCCACCAGGTCCAGGTCCATGTCTTCAGGCAGCCCGCCGACGTTGTGATGAGACTTGATCTTGGCGGCGTCACGGGTGCCGCTTTCGATGACATCCGAATAAAGCGTGCCCTGAACCAGGAAACGGGCGCCCTCCAGCTTGCGCGCCTCCTCCTCGAAGATGCGGATGAACTCTTCGCCGATTATCTTCCGCTTCTGCTCTGGCTCGGTCACGCCTACCAGCTTCAGCTGGAAGCGCTCCTCCGCCTTTATATGTATAAGCGGAACATGAAAATGGTTCTCGAAGGCGTCGATGACCTGTTCGGCCTCGTTCTTGCGCAGCAGGCCGTGGTCCACAAAAATGCAGGTAAGATTATCGCGCACAGCCCGGTAGACCAGCAGCGCCGCCGTTGAGGAATCAACCCCGCCGGAAAGGCCGCAGATCACTTTCTCATCGCCAACCTGCTCGCGGATGGCTGCCACGGATTCCTCGATGATCGAGACCACGGTCCAGCTGGGTGAACAGTCACAGGCTTCAAACAGGAAATTCTTGAGGATGTCCGTGCCGTACGGTGTATGTACGACCTCGGGATGGCACTGGATGCCGTAAAGTCCGCGGTCGGTGCTCTCCATGACCGCGACCGGTGAACTGGCCGTGGTGCCTGTGACTTCGAAGCCCTGCGGCGGCGTGGTCACCGAATCCCGGTGGCTCATCCAGCAGGTCTGGGTGGCGGGAAGGTCGTCAAAGAGCACGATCTCCCGGATGACGCTCAGCTCGGTTTTGCCGAACTCGGCCTTGCCGGTGCGTGTCACCTCGCCGCCAAGGGTGTGAGCCATGACCTGCATGCCGTAGCAGATGCCCAGGATCGGGATGCCAAGCTCAAAGATCTCCGGATCTATCTCCAGGGCGTCGTCGGCGTAAACGCTGGCCGGGCCGCCGGAGAGGATAAGGCCCTTGGGATTGCGCGCCCTGATCTCGTCCACCGGCGTGTCGTAGGGGATCATTTCGGAGTAAACACGGCACTCGCGGACCCGCCGAGCGATCAGCTGGCTGTATTGGGCGCCGAAGTCGAGTACAAGTACGGATTCCATCAGTGGGGCGTATTATATATCAACGCCAACTCCGGGACACTAAACCGATTTTTTGCAGGGAAAAAGTAGTGGCAGGGGGTCATGTCTTCACCTTGTACAGCGCTTCCGGTAGACCTTCCTCAAAAGCCACCGGCTCCACTCCCAGCTCCCGGCGCATCGCCTTGATGTCACAGACATTGTCGCCGAGCAGCATGTTCAGCTGGTCGACGGTGAGCAGCGGCTTGGGCATCAGCCGTTCGCTGAGCCAGGCAACCGGCCGCATCCCCGCCACGGGGATGTGCAGCTTCGCCCGCCGCTTACCCATTACCCTGCAGATAATATCGATCATCTCGTTATAACTGAGCGCCTCTGGACCGCCGATCTCGTACACCTTGCCGGTCGCGGCCGGCTTTTGCAGACATACGGAAAAACAGGCGGCTACATCAAACACCGAGATTGGTTGCATGCGATAATGGCCATCGCCAATAACCGGCACCAAAGGCAATCGGCGCACCTGCCCCGCCAGCATGTTGATGAATTCACCGCCGGGTCCATAGATGGTCGAGGGCCGGAAAATCGTATAGTCGAGCCCGCTGGCGCGGACATCCTCCTCGGCGTCCCACTTGGTGCGGTGATAGGCGCCGGTAGCATCTGCCCTGGTTCCCAGCGCGCTCATGTGTACGAAGCGCCTAACGCCCGCCTGCTTCGCGGCCGCCAGCATGTTCCGGGTTCCCTCGACGTGGACCTGTTCGAAACCGGCGCCTCGCCGCTCGAAGATGATCCCTACCAGATGTATAACAGCGTCGCAACCGCCGGCACCGCTCGCCAGCGATTTAACCGACAGGATATCGCCCTCGACGACATCTGCCCCGATCCCCTTCAGATACCACGTGGACTCTGACTCCGTTGAGCGGACCAGGCACCGAAGCTCGTGCCCGTCTTCCGCCAGCCTCGCGGCGATATTCTTGCCGACGAAGCCGGTGGCGCCTGTCATGAAGATTTTCATGGCGCAACTATATCAGTTGACACTCTCGAGGACTTATCAGATGCCGGCGCCCTGCTCCGTCTTGTCTTCTTCCTTCTCGGCGACGCCGGCCTCGGCGAAGGTCGCCATCTCGGCGAGCACCTTGCAGCTGGCCTCGACCAGGCTCGACGCCAGCGCCGCGCCTGTCCCTTCGCCCAGCCGCATGTTCATGAAGAGCATGGGCTTGAGAGCCAGCTCGTCGAGCATCAGCTTGTGGCCGGGTTCGACGCTGACGTGGGAAGCGATCATGTAGCTGCGGCTCTCGGGGCAGAGGCTGGCGGCGATCAGCGCCGCGGCGCTGGAAATGAATCCATCGATGATCACCGGCACCCGATTGGCCGCCGCGCCGAGGATGACGCCGGCCAGCCCGCCGATCTCCAGGCCGCCCACCTTGGCCAGAACATCCAGGCTGTCCCGCTTGTCCGGCTGGTTTACCTTGATCGCCTGGCGGATGACTTCGCGCTTTTTGTCCAGCGCGTCGGCGCCGATGCCGGTGCCGCGGCCGACGCTGTGCTCCAGCCCGGCTCCGGAAAAGACGGTGAGAATGGCGCTGCTCGCCGTGGTGTTGGCGATGCCCATGTCGCCGGTGCCCAGCAGATCGGCGCCGTCGGCGATTGCTTCCTCGGCGACCTCAATGCCCGCCTCGATGCAGGCGACAGCCTGGTCGCGGGTCATTGCCGGACCCACGGCCATGTTGGCCGTGCCGGGCCGGATCTTTTTATCAATAACTCCCGGGATGTCAATTATGCAGGCCACGCCCATGTCGACGATGCGCACCTCGGCGCCGGCGTGGCGCGCCAGCACGTTGATACCGGCGCCGCCGGCCGCGAAATTGGCGACCATCTGCGGTGTGACTTCCTGGGGAAAGGCACTGACGCCCTCGTCGGCGACACCGTGGTCGCCCGCCATGACGATGATGATCTTCCTGCTGATCTCGGGGAGGGGCTTGCCCTGGATGCCGGCCAGTTTGATGGAAAGTTCCTCCAGCACGCCCAGGCTTCCCTTCGGCTTGGTCAGCTGGTCCTGCCGCTCACGGGCGAGCCGCATGGACTTGAGGTCCAGCCCGTCGATGCTTTCGATGGTTTTATTGAGCAGTTTCATTTGAGCCTCCGGTTGTTACTTTTTGCAGATAGATAATTTGGAAAAGGCCGGCGCCGGTCCTCTATTCATTCATGGCCGGCGCCAGGTTGGCATCAGTCTCGTATCAACCGCTGCCAGCCGGACGGCAGCGATAAGTGGCCGCCACCAGTGCCATCATGGATACTCCCGTTTGCGCCAGCAGGCGGACCCGGTACTCGGGCGCCCAGGGAACCTGCAAAGAATGGAATGGACGGTTATGGGTCGGGAACCAGCGGTGGCGCCCCCGCTTGGGATCCGTCCAGGGCAGCACCTGCTCAACATCGGGCAGAACACCGCCCATGGCGCACCAGAAGGCGGGAGATTTCAGGCCGCAGCTCGTGCCGATCAGTCCCAGCATTATCAACACCAGCAGGCCTTCGGCCTTGTGGGCGGAAACATCCTTGTGCGGGACCAGGTCAAGGATGGCGTGCGACACCACACCCGCCGCGAAAGCGGCCACGGGTTTACTGAACAGCCTGCCGGCTGCGGCGTTGACGCAAGCATGAGGTACGAGCATCATCCGGGGTAACTCCTCGTTTAGCGGGGAAATCCGTCTCGCTGATGAAAAAACATTCTTAAGCATCGACAGCCGGATTGCAACCCGGCCCTAAGCCTGCGACACGGCCGAAACCGCGGGCTGGAAAAGCTGGAAAAAACGGGGATAACCGACCGGTTTTCCAGGATAAAACCAGTATTTTCAGACGATTCCCGACGGGCAGGTCCTTCGATCAGGCTTCAGACGATTCACGACGGGCAGAGTCCTTCGATCAGGCATTCTCCGCACCGGGGCCTGAGCGCCTTGCAGACTTTACGGCCGTGCAGCACCAGGTTGATATGAAAGCTGTAGCGGTCATCCTCGGGCACGATGGCGTTGAGGATGCCGTGGGCGCTTTCCCGGGTAGCGTCTTCGGGCAGGAAATCCAGGCGCTTGCAGACCCGGAAGACATGGGTATCCACCGGCATCACCGGCCGCCCCAGGGAGAACATCAGCACGCAGGCGGCGGTCTTGATGCCGACGCCGGGGAACTTTGTCAGGTAGTCCAGCGCTTCCCGGTCGCCCATCCGTGCCAGGAAGTCCAGCTTCAGGTCACCCTGCTCGGCGAGCAGCGCCGAGAGCGTCTCCTTGATATATCGCGATTTGGGCCCGGCGATGCCGCTCATCCTGATGGCGTCTTCTATCTCCAGCACCGGCGCCCGGGAAGCATCCTCCCAGCTCGGGTATTTTTTCCGTAAGGAATCAAGCGTCCGGACTGAGTTGATGTCGGTAGTGTTTTGTGACAGTATCGTAAAAACCAGCTCTTCCACCGGTGGATAGCGGGGCGCGAAGCGGGGGCGGAAATATTCCTGGTCCAGGTATCTGATTATCACCGGCAGGCGCGCGGGCGTCACCATCAGGTGCCGATCCCCGCGCAGACCCTCAACCCGCCGGGTATCAGTGAAATCTGAACCGGCAACTCGCCGATAATCTCCCCATCGGTCTGCACAAGCACATGCTCCCCCGAAGGACAGCTGATCTCGGCCCGGTCGGTCCGGAAATACTCGGCCAGCGGCTCATCCAGTTGCTCCTTCATTAACGAGCTGATCCAGAACCTGAGCATCTCCGTCCAGCTTTTCTCTTTCAGGACGCAAAAGTCCAAAAGCCCGTCCTGCATGTGAGCCAGCGGTGTCGGTCCGAAGCGGCCGCCGTAATAACGGGAATTTGCCGCGATCACGAAGTAGCCCTCGGTCTCCCTTTCGCTGCAGCGGATTGAAATCAGGGGCAGTTCTTCCTTGATCAAGGTTTTAATGCCCGAGATCGGAAAGGCCGCGCCTCTCAGCGCCCTTTTCAGGACCGGGTCCAGGTTCTTGATCGTCAGGGCGTCGAAACCAATGCCGGCCATCAGCGTGAAATAGTGGTCGCCTGCCCGGCCGAGATCCAGCGCTATGCTTTCGCCCCTGACCGCCAGGCGGCAGGCGTCGCCGGTGTTCATCGGCACCGAAAGCGCCTTGGCCAGCACATTCACGGTGCCCATCGGGATGATCGCCAGCTCGATATCGCTGCCCGCCATGCCGTTTACGACCTCGTTGATGGTGCCGTCGCCGCCGGCGATGACTATGCGTTTCGAGCCGCGCTCGACAGCTTCCCGCGCCAGCCTGGCGGCATCCCCGGGCGCTTCGGTCCCAACCGGCACGACTATCGCACCCAGTGTTTCCAGGGTCGTGGCGATCTTCATCGCCCGCCGCTCTCCGCAGCTGCCGGCGTTAGGGTTATATATAAGTGTGTAAGTCTCGGTCATCAGTCTGTTCGATTTCAGAATGGTGAATTACTCTGGCGATAGATCCGGGCTATGCGATCGTCGGGCTATGCAATCGGTTCAGCGCTATTTCGCGTTTATTCCACCGACACGGGCAAGGGCTGCGGGATACGTTCGCGTCCGGCGAACCCCACATAGTCGGTATAGCCGACGCTCAGCGCCAGCTTGAGCAGCTTGTCGAACTCCCGTCCGACCTGGGACGGCTTGTGGGCGTCAGAGCCGAAGGTGATCGGCACTCCATGGGCATGCATGATCTCCAGGATCTCCAGGCTGGGGTAGATCTCACCTACCGGCCGGCTCAACCCGGAAGCGTTCAGCTCGATGGCGACATTGCTTTTCGCCAGCGTCGCCGCCACCTCGTTGTATAGCGGCTTCATATCCACCGTGGGCCGGTGGCCGTATTTCTTGACCACGTCCAGATGGGTCATCACGTCGAAGAGCCCGGTGCGCGCCGCCTCCATCACCAGCCGGAAATAGCTTTCGTAGACCTCGTTGATATCCCGCCGCTCGAATTCGAACTTGAAGCGGGACTGGTCAATGCCCCAGCCGCCGATGAAGTGCACCGAACCGTAAACATAGTCGAACTTGTATAGCGCCAGCGTCTCGGCCAGCTCATCCAGGTGGCTGCTGATGTAATCCGCCTCGATACCCAGCCGCACCGGATAATCCGCGTGTGCCTCCTGCAGCTCATGCACCTTGTCTATATATAGGGGAAGATCCGAATGCGCCATCGCCAGGGTCGGGTCTTCGATGTGGAACAGAGGCAGATGGTCGGCGAAACCCATCTCCAATAGCCCTATCCCGCGCGCGGCAAGCACGTATTCCTCCATCTCGCCGCCGGCATGGCCGCAGAAGGGAGTGTGGATATGGTAGTCGGGTAAATTCAGCATTGAATAATCATAGAATAATCCGGCAGCAAACCCTAAACAAAAAAGCCGTCTGCCCTATTCCCTTGATTAAGTTGTGCCGAATGTTTAAAATAAGAGTCGTCTAACTAATTGTTGCAGATATATTTTACTGGCCGGGAGGGAGCCGTCATGCTGACCGAAGTAGTCGAGGAATATCTGGAGGCCATCTACAAGATGTCCTTGAATGGTCCGGTCATCGCGGCACGCCTGGCGGAGTGGATGAAGGTTTCACCGCCGACTGTCGCCGACATGCTCAAGCGCCTCTCGGACAAGGGCCTGGTCAAGACCAGCCGCCGCGACGGCGTCAAGCTGACGAAAAAGGGCCTCGAGACCGCGGAGACCATGGTACGCCGCCACCGTCTCTGGGAGAGGTTCCTCACCGATATCCTCGGCCTCCACTGGGACGAGGTGCATGAAGAAGCCTGCAAGCTCGAGCACGCAATCAGTAGTCCCCAGGTGGAAGAAAAGCTCGCCGACATCCTCGGCCACCCGGAAACCTGTCCTCACGGACACCCGATTCCCGGGACCAAGGGCGCCAGGAAGCGTGAAAAAGAAGCGAAGCCGTTATCTCAATGCTCGGTCGGCGACGAGGCGATCATCGAACGGGTCGCCGACGAAGATTCCCAGCTACTGCAATATCTCGCGTCTCTCGGCCTGTTGCCGGAGGCCAGGGTGGCGGTCAAGGAGATCGCCCCCTTCAAGGGTCCGATGCTGGTCAATGTCTGTGGCGCCCAGTACGCCCTCGGCCAGGAAGTGGCCGCCAAGATCATGGTCAAGGGTAAATAGCGGCGCTCGCGCCCGAACCGACGCCGTCATCCATGCAATTCTCCTGCCATAGCACCCTCCACAAACTTCGCGGCGAGACCGATTTCACCATCGCGCTGGCCGGCAATCCCAATGTAGGCAAGTCCAGCGTCTTCAACAGCCTCACCGGCATGGGCGTCGAGACGGCGCACTATCCCGGCAAGACCGTTGAACTCAATGTCGCCACCACTTCCCTGAACGGGATGAACATTGGCATCATCGACCTGCCCGGAACCTACGCCCTGGGCGCCGTCTCCGAGGATCAGTGGGTGGCGCGTCAGGGAGTTCTCGATGGCAACCCTGACGCCGTGGTCATGGTGGTCGATGCCACCAACCTGGCCCGTAACCTCTACATGGTGGTGCAGTTCCTGGAGCTGGGCTATCCGCTGGTCATCGCGCTGAACGTTCTGGATGTCATGCGTCGCGAGGGCCGCGACATCGATATCGACAGGCTATCGATATTGTTGGGTGTCCCGGTGGTGCCGACGGTGGCCAACCGGGGAGAGGGGCTCGACGAGTTGATCCAGAAGGCTGTCGAGGTGGCGCGATCCGGCGTCAGGCCATCGCCGTTGGGAATCTCCTACGGCCTCGACGTGGAAACAAATATCAGGAGCCTGACAGACGCCATCGCCGCCGCCGGCCTGGGGGATCCCTACGGGCTGCCCCACCGCGCCCTGGCACTGCTCCTGCTGGAAAAAGATCCCGAGTTCATTGAGCTCACCTCGGCGATGCCCGGCTGGGAACCGGTCCTGAAACTGGCCTTCGGGTTGCGGCAAAAGATAGCGGCGCAACACGGCCAGTCGGCGGCGACCCGCATCGCCGGTGAACGCCACGGGCTTGCGGGCATCATCACCGATGAGGTCGAAACCCACCAGGAGGACCAGAAGCCAGGCTGGGGGGAGCGGCTCTGGCGTTACACGACCAGCCCGACCACCGGCGTGCCCATCCTGCTGCTGGTGCTGACCGCGAATTTCCTCATCCTGTTCTTTCTGGGCAACGCTCTGGCCGACCTGATCAGCACCGGTTTTTCGAATTACCTGGCAAATCCTGTCCGGACTGCCCTGGTAGACGCTTACGGTGAGAACCTGGCCACCCTGTCGATTATCTGGGCGATGGACGGCTTCAAGGCGGCGCTGACTGTCGGCATCCCGTTTGTGCTGGTTTTCTATATGCTGCTGGCGGTGCTGGAGGATACGGGGTACCTGAACTCGGTGGCGTTTCTGACCGATTCGGTCATGCACCGCTTCGGCCTGCACGGGCGGGCGATGATTCCCATCGTTGCCGGCGCCGGCTGTAACGTGCCAGCCATCATGGGCACCCGCGTACTGACTACCATGCGGGAAAGGGTTATCGCCGGGACGCTGATCGTGCTGGTTCCCTGCAGCGCCCGTAACGCGGTGATCTTCGGCGCGGTCGCCTTCTACGCCGGCTGGCAAAGCACCCTGGCCCTTTACGCCATCATTCTTGTGCTCTGGGTGGTCCTGGGGCTGGCGCTGAACAAAATTTTGCCGGGTCAGACCATGGGTCTTGTCATGGAGATGTTCGCCTTCCGCCGGCCGCACACGACGACGATCCTCAAGAAGACCTGGTTCCGGTTCCGGGATTTCGTCTTCATGGTTATCCCCCTGCTTCTGGTCGGCAGCGTGGCGCTGGGGGCGCTCTTCCAGACCGGCATCCTGCTGGACGCCGCCAACTGGTTCTCGCCGGTGCTGCAGGGCTGGATGGGTCTGCCGCCGATCGCCGGGGTGGCGCTGGTTGTCGCGGTTCTCAGGAAGGAGCTGGCCCTGCAGCTGCTGATTGCCATGGCGCTGGTCCAGGGGGTCGATCCGGAGGTCAGGAACAACCTCAATGCCTTTATGACCAACGAACAGCTGTTCGTCTTCGCGCTGGTGACGGCTATTTATATTCCCTGCGTGGCCACCATCGCGGCCCTGGCACGGGAGCTTGGCTGGAAGCGGGCCCTTATGATCATGGGCTTCACCATCGTCCTGGCGGTATTTGTCGGCGGCCTGGTCAACCAGCTGCTGCTGGCTTTTTAGATCCGGCTACGGCTCCAGCCGTTCGAGGACCTTGTTCGCAACCTTTTTGGCCTGCTCGAGGGCGGGCTTGTCATCCATGGGGTCGGTGCCCGGCGGATTGCCGCCGCCAGAAGCGTAGATACAGGTGTCGCCGGACCTGGAATGCACCAGCAGCGTGGCCTTGTCCCAGGAGGCGTGCATGCCGATCCCCTGAATGGGCTCGGCGTTGGGGCTCTCGGCGTAGTCCGCATAATCCATCATGCTGCAGGGCTTGATGACGATGACGTTAGCCGTGCGGGTACCCGCTCCCGTGGTCATGTAGGAACAGGACTTTGTGCCCTCCGCCTCGCTGCTCGAGGATTCTCCCACCGGTTCACCCACGATGGCTTCCGCGTCCGCCTTGGTAAGCAGGGCGCAGGGGTCGGGAACGTCGGCGCTGATTTTGATACTCGTGGTATCGGCGGAGTCGCCACAGGCGGAAATCGCGGCGGCGAGAACGACGACAAAAAATATTGATATCAAAAGACGAATCTTCATAGGGTGAGCCTTTCCATTTCTTCGGTGTGCTTGCACGGGACGCCGATAATATATCCCCGGCGGCGTGGCAATTCAAGCATTTAACCGGGTTTCCCGATAGGGATTGCCACAAGAGGCTGACTCACCACCTATGGGGAGGAGGTGAAAAAAATGGCAATCGATGCCAGGGCCAAGACCCAACCTGTCAGGGCGAAGCTGATCACCGATGAGTACGAGATCGAGGGCAACGTACACATCAAACCGGGCGTCTACCGCGGCCGTGTCTCCGATATCCTCAACGCTCCGGAAGTAGAGTTCATCCCGGTAACCCAGGCTACCTGTACCAGCCGTAGCTCGGCGGAATCCAAGCCGGTGGAAACCGACTGCACTATCGTGCAGGTCAGGACCATCAGGATGGTATTCCCGTTCGAGGACACATAAAGTCACGCTCCTCGCACCGCAGTTTGCCGTTCGAGGAATCATAAAAAGCCGCAATCCAGTCGTTTTCGGGCGCCTTGAGGCTGTTTGTTTATACATATGGCCGTTTTTCCGGTGCTTTCCGGCGGCGTTTTTTATCCATTGTGTACATTAACTGGCATGAATTATTGTACAATTGGATAAAATAATCACTGCCGGAAACACTTATTATTGATGCAGGTATCAAAGTAGCCGGCCCTGTTTTTTATCCAACCGGGCCAAATGCAGGCTCTGCATCTGCAGCTGAAAGGAAAAACGGTGGGACTGGTTGTAGCGGAAATTCTCAAGTTACCGATTCTGGCCGATGCCAGGGTGCTGGCGGGCGAGAAGGGCCTGGATCGCGAGGTCTCCCAGGTCACCGTGGGCGAGGTCCCGGATATCGGCGACTGGCTCACCGGTAACGAGCTGGTGCTCTCGACCTTCTTTGCCGTTGAGACCACCCCCGAAGCCCAGGTCGAATTCACCCGCAAGATAATCAAGGCGGGGGCCGCCGGCCTGCTGGTCAAGCCCGGCCGCTTTATCGAGGAAGTCAGCCCTGAGATCATCGAACTGGGCCGCGGTCATGACTTCCCCATCGTCGAGGTACCCCCCGAGGTTCGCTGGACCCACATCACCGCCGAGATTTCCGAGCTGATCGTCGGCGAACACGTGGCGCTCCTCAGACGCTCCCAGGAAATCCATCAGCGGCTGCTCGAACTGGTCATTGACGGTGGCAGCTGGCAGGCCATCGCCGACGCCACCTCCGGCCTGATCGGCCGCCCCGTGGTGCTGGAGGATTCCTTTTTCGAGCTGCTCTCCCGGTCGGTTCCGGGTGAAGGGGAAATAGGTGCGCCGGGACAGGGCGGAGATACCAGGGAAAAGATGGATATCAAAAGCCGGCAGGAGGAGTACCGGCAGCTGATCGAAGCATTCGAGGAGCAGCGCCGGACCAGCGGCGATGACAGCGGCGGCAGATACTCGAAAACCGATGAAGGCTATCGTGGAGCATCCGCGAAAACCGGTGAACGCTACCGCCGCGTTTCTCTGCAGAAGAAAGTCAAATTTCCAGCCCGGGTGACCGTGCCGATCATTGTCAGCCGCGACGTCCTGGGTTACGTATCGAGTTTTGAGCTGGATTCCGAATTGAACGAGCTGGATCTGGTAGCGCTGGAGAGCGCCGCCACCGTGGCCGCCGTGGAAATGGGCCGCGAGCTTACCCGTCTGGAGGCCGAGACGCGCCTGCGTGGTGACTTCGTCGACGACCTGCTGGGTGACGAGTTCGACGGCGGTCCCACCATGCTGCAGCGGGCGAGCTTCCTGGGTGGAGACTTGAGCCGAGGTTGCCTCTGCCTGATCGCCGACATCGATTCTTTCGGGGAGTATGTGCGGGAAAAGGCGCTCACCGAACCGGAAGTCCAGCAGATCAAGAACCGCTTCTTCAGCGGTGTCAAACAGGAGATCCGCTCTCATCACCAGAACGCTCTGCTGACACCCAAGAGTGATAATGTCATCGCTTTTCTGCCGCCGCTCAAGGACGGCGACAAAAAGCTGATGGCCATCGCCCGTTCAACCGCCACGCGCATCCGCCAGAGCTGCCGTGAACTGTTACCAGAGCTGACTATTTCCGTCGGCCTTGGCCGCTTCCACGCCGACCCGCTGGAAACCCGCCGCGCCTACCGCGAGGCCCAGTCGGCGTTGCAGGTGAGCCAGCGGCTGGGGGAAACCGGCGCCATCGCCACCTTCGACGACATGGGTGTATACAAGTTGCTGCTCGGCGCCCTGGAAGAAGACCCGGAAGAAGTGCGCAACTTCTACGAGGAGACTATCGCCCGCATCGAGGTCTACGACAAACAGCACAAGACCGATCTGGTCGGCACCCTGGAGGCGTACCTGGCGAACAACCGCAGCGTCGCCGCCACCGCCGAGGCGCTGTTCACCCACCGCCACACCATCCGCTACCGGCTGGGCCGCATCAACGACCTTACCGGCCTGGATGTCCACCGCAGCGAGGACCAGGAAAAGCTCGGCTTCGGGCTCAAGGTCATGCGGCTGCTGCGGCGATAAGCTAATTCGCTTCAAACCGGTGGCGGGGCCGACAATGTGGTCAGCTTCGAGTGGCGGCGGGCTCGATAAGATAGTTCGCTTCAAACCGGCGGCGGGGCTATACTCCATTTGTATAAAAACGGTCGATTATGGTCAGACAACGTAAACGAACGGAAAAAAGCGGCTATTTATCAGAAATTGGCTGTCTTTATGTATAATTGGACGGTTACCTATGTGCCGACTTAGCGCCATAACATCATCTGAATATTTCTCTCCCATGGAAAACGTGCTCGCCCTCAACACGATGAAGGAGGGGCACGACGGTTCCGGGCTGGGACTGGTGCTGCGCGATCTCGGCGGCGACTTCGCGAGCCTCAAGCAATACCCGATCCTCTCGGGCATCTGCTCCAATGATGGGCTGGAGCTGCTCGACGGTTTCATGAGCGGCGAAGGCTTCCGCGAAGTGCATTTCTGGCAGCCGGATATCGACCCGGCAGCGCCGCTGCCCGAACTGGGCCGCCGCGACCATTATTTCGCCAAGGCTTACGAGTATCCCCAGGGCATGAAGAACCGCCCGCTGGCGGAGAAGGAAGAGCTGCTGCTGGAAACCAGGCTGGCGCTGCGGGAGCTGGGTGAGGACGAGGAGTCCATCTTCGTTTTCTCGTTCTACCCGGACACGGTTACTTTAAAGGAAGTGGGGGACCCGCTGGAACTGGGCCAATTCTTCCGGCTGGACAATGGCTCGCTGGAGGCGAAAATCATCCTCGCCCAGGGCCGCCAGAACACCAATTACGACATTTACCTCTATGCCTGCCACCCGTTTTTTCTGCAGGGATACTGCACCATGACCAATGGGGAGAACACGGCCTTCGTGCCGATCATGGAGTTTCTCACCGGTCGCGGCTTTCCCGGTTATATGGGATACAATTCCGACTCGGAAGTCTTTGCACACATCCTGCATTACACGCAGCGGCAGCTGGGCTATCCATTGACCTATTACAAGGATGTGATGACACCGCTGGCCGAGCAGGAGATCGACGCTCGTAAGGACGCGGCGGCGCTGAGGCTGATCCGCCGCTCGCTGAGGCCGCTCTGCATCGACGGCCCCAACTGCGTCATCGGTTTTACGCCGGACGGCACTGTCTTCATGCTGCAGGATGCCAAGAAGCTGCGGCCTGGTATAGTCGGCGGCGTTCCCGGCAAGTACGCCCTGATGAGCGAGGAGTGCGGTGTGGACGAAGCCATCCCGAACCGCGACAAGACAGAGGATTTCTCACCAATGAAATACGACATGGCGATCATCAAGCCCGGCGCCACGGAGTTAGTCCAATGGAGCCAGCTAACCCCGTAATTCGGGGATGCAACACTATATTATCCGAGCGCATGAGGACCAGGAACTGAAATGGATCCAGCAACAATATTAGACCAGAACCACGAACTCTCTTTAAAGGAGTTCCCCTATATAGTCCGCTGGCGGGACGACCGCTGCACCCGCTGTGGCCGCTGCACGGCGGTCTGCCCGGTGAATGCCATCGAGGCGGCGCCGCATGTGCACCGCAAGGTCTTTTCCGAGGGTGGCTCGCCGACGCCGAAGGCCACGCGCGAGATCGTTCATGTTGTCCGGCAGGTCACGGACATCGAACGCTACTGCACTGGTTGCGGCGCCTGCACGCTGGTCTGCCCTAACGAGGCCATCGAGCCGGAGTTCAACTCGCGGAACAAGTTCCTCACCTACAAGAACGTGGGCGGCGTACCGTTCCGCCGCGGCGGCCGGCGCAACGACCCGACGCCGTCGACGGTCGATCAGCTCAAATTTACCAGAATATCAATGCTCACCGACCCGGCGCTGGACGCCGGCCGGCACGAGTTCCGCATCCGCACGCTGCTCGGCCGCAACCTGCCACCGGAAGCGCTGCCGCTCAAGCGGCGCGGCGATCGCCTGGTGGTCGGCAAGACAGCGGTCAGGCCGGCATCATCTGCGATTGGGGCCAACCAGTCGGAGCCCGGTTTCATCCCGCCGGTGCGCGAGATCTATCCGATCCGCATCGGCAGCATGAGCATCGGCGCGCTGTCGCCGCACATGTGGGAGGGCCTCGCCATGGGTGTCGCCTACCTCAACGAGGTCGAGGGCATGCCCGTGGTCATGTGCACCGGTGAGGGCGGCATGCCGCCGCGACTCTTAAAGAGCCGTTTCGCCAAATATTTCATCCTGCAGATCGCCTCCGGCTATTTTGGCTGGGACGAGATCATCCATGCCATCCCCGAGATGACCGAGGATCCGGCCGCCATCGAGATCAAGTACGGCCAGGGCGCCAAGCCTGGCGACGGCGGCCTGCTGATGGCCTATAAGGTGCTGAAGCTGATCGCCCAGATCCGTGGCGTGCCCGAGTTTGTCGATCTGGCATCGCCACCGACTCATCAGACCAAGTATTCCATCGAGGAAGCGGTGGCCAAGATGATCCAGTCGATGTCGATGGCCTGGGGTTTCCGGGTGCCGGTCTATCCCAAGATTTCCGGGACCAAGACCGCCATGGCGGTTTTGAATAATCTGGCGCGCAACCCCTACGCCGGCGCCCTCTGCATCGACGGCGAGGACGGCGGCACCGGCGCCGCCTACAACGTTTCCATGGACAAGATGGGGCATCCGATCGCCTCGAACATCCGCGACTGTTATTTAGACCTGGTGGCCCAGGGCAAGCAGAACGAACTGCCGCTGATCGCCGCCGGCGGCATGGGCAAGACCGGTAACCTGGCGGCCAACGCCGCCGCCATGATCATGCTGGGCGCCTCGGCCGTGGACATGGGCAAGCACATCATGCAGGCGGCAGCCTGGTGCTTCGGCGACGAGTACAACCGCTGCAATCTTTGCAACACAGGCCGCTGCCCGCGCGGCATTACCACCCAGGACCCGAAGCTTTACCGGAGGCTCGACCCTGACGTGGTTGCTGAGCGCGTGGTCGACGTCTTCAAGAGCGCCGACGTGGAGCTGAGAAAAATCTTCGCGCCGCTGGGCCGCAGCACCGAGCTGCCCATCGGCATGTCCGACGCCCTCGGCGTGGCGGACGAGTCCATCGCCGAGCGTCTGAAGATCAGCTACGTCTGCTAGCCGCCCGGGGACGTACGTTTCCTATGTGTCCTGGTTGCTAACTAGCATAAATATGATAGTAAAGAAAAAGCGAACACTATGATCATCAACGGCAACATAAAAGGTGAGCGGGTCTCCTCCAGGAAACTGGAAGAGCAGATCCAGCACGCCATAAAGAAGGGCGAGCGCGCCTTCACCGTCCACGCCAACGGCCAGCACGGCATCGGCGGCCGTATCTGGCCGCAGGATAAGAAGGTTCGCCTCACTGTCGACGGTCCGGTCGGCCAGCGCCTCGGCAGCATGGGCATGATGGGCACCGAGATCACCGTCAAGGGCGGCTGCTCCGACGACGTCGGCTGGATCAACTGCGGCGCCCGCATCACCGTGCTCGGCGACGTCACCAACGGCGCCCACAACGCCGGCGCCCAGGGCGCTCTCTATGTGCAGGGCGGCGGCGGCGCCCGCTGCGACACCATGACCAAGTTCAACCCGCGTTTCGAGCCGCTGCAATCGTGGTACTTCCGCGACGTCGGTGACTCCTTCGCCGAGTTCAAGGCCGGCGGCATCGCCGTGGTCTGCGGCGTCGAACCGCGAAACCCAGACAACATCCTCGGCTACCGCCCCTGCGTCGGCATGGTCGGCGGCACGATATATTTCCGCGGCCCCATTCAGGGTTTCAGCGCCGGCGACGTCAAGCAGGTCGAGCTATCCGATGCCGACTGGGAATGGCTCACTACCAATATCAAGCCATATCTCAAAGCCATCGATCGCACCAAATATTTGAAGGAACTGACCCGCGACCGCGGCGACTGGCAAAAATTGATAGCCCTGACGCCGGCGGAGAAGGCCGAGCGCAAGGGCGCGCGCATGTCCACGACCGAGTTCCGCGAGACCATCTGGGAGCCCGGCGTCGGCAAGGGCGGCATCTTCGGGGAATATCTGGACCATCCCCAGACCATCCTGCCGTATGTCACAGAAGGCGAGGACCGGCGCTTCAAGCCCATGTGGTACAACGAAAAGTATCTGCCACCGTGCGCCTACGCCTGCCCGTCGCGCATCCCGTCGCACAAGCGTGCGTCGCTGATCCGGCAGGGACGCCTGGAGGAAGCCCTGGCGCTGGTGCTCGAGTTCAGCCCCTTCCCGGCCAGCGTCTGCGGCCAGGTTTGTCCCAATCTCTGCATGGACGCTTGCAGCCGCGGGCTTTTTGTGGACAAACCGCACAACATCAAGCAGATGGGTTCTTTGAGTCTCGAAGTGCCGGCGCCCAAGAAGGCGCGCTCCACCGGCAAGAAGGTCGCCGTCATCGGCGGCGGCCCCGGCGGGCTCTCGGTCGCCTGGCAACTGGCCCTGCGCGGCCACAGCGTCGATCTTTACGAGGCCAGTGGCAAGCTGGGCGGCAAGATGGAGTACGCCATCCCGCGCGAGCGGCTGAGTAAGGAAGTCCTGACCAAGGAGCTTTCGCGTTTCGAGGAAATCGGCGTGGATGTGCACCTGAACACCAAGGTCAACCGCAAGCTTTTCGACCAGATCTACAAGGAACATGAAGTGGTAGTAGTCGCATCCGGCGCCCACGAGGCTCGCATCATCAAGTTCGCGGGATGGGAGGAAGTCATCCCCGGCATCGAGTTCCTCAAGGCAATCAACTTCGGCCCGCTGTCACTGACGAGCACCAGGTTCAATTGGCCGGCGGACTCAAACCGGGAAGTCGATTTCAAAAACGCGCGGGTCGTCGTCATCGGCGCCGGCAACGTCGGCATGGATATCGCCTTCCAGGCCTGGAATCTGGGCGCGGCGCAGGTGAGCGCGGTGGACATTCAGCCGCCGGCGAGCTTCGGCAAGGAGCGCGAGCTGGCCGAAGCCAAGGGCACGAAGATAATATGGCCGCGTATCACCGAGCGCTACGACGCCAAAAAGAAAAAGATTTTCTTCAACGACGGCAGCAGCATGGACGCCGACGTGGTCATCATCTCCATCGGCGAGTCGCCGGTGCTCGACTATCTGCCCGCGGGCATGGATATCGAGCGCGGCTACCTGATGGTGAACGACAACGGCCAGACCTCGGACGCGAAGGTGTTCGCCATCGGCGACGCCACCCGCCCGGGCCTGATAACCAACGCCATTGGCCAGGGCCGCGTCACCGCCGAGGCGGTCCACACCCAGATGATGGAATACGACATCGTGCCCGAGATGAAGCAGGTCATCCCCTACGAGCAGATCAAGTCGGTCTACTACGAAGGGGAGCTGCGCGAGCAGTTCGAAGTCGAGCAGGAAGCCGAGAGCTGCATGTCCTGTGGTCTATGCCGCGACTGCGGCATGTGCGAAGCGGTTTGTTACTACGGCGCCATCACCAGAGTCGAGCGGGATGGCGACTGGGAGTATATTGTCGATGATGAGAAGTGTATCGGGTGTGGGTTCTGCGCGGGGACGTGTCCTAGTGGGGTTTGGGAGATGGTGGAGAACGTTTAAGAAACTACTTAGCCTTTCCCAACTTCTCCAAACCTTCAATTATCAGCATACGAGCAAGCGTACTTTTCCCAAGGTGGCGTTGTCTCGAGAGATCTTCCATCTTCCTCACGGTTTCTTCATCCAGCCTGACTGAAAGCACCATTTCATGACGGAGCGGCTTTTCGACCTCGACCTCCACGTCTTCCCAATAATCAGGGAAATCCAGCGGGCTATTGGCGTCCCAAAATTCAGCTTCTTCCTTTCGGGACTTGAAGACCGGAACTTTTTGAATTTTATGTTTTCTTTGTGATGTCATTTTGATCTTCGTAGAAATTGGTTCTTTTCGCGAGCGGTCATCGGTCTGGCAGTGACTGGGTAATAAACACCACTATCGCGACTGGCTAGAACTACCAGTAAATAGCGTTCGCTTTCGTCTTTTCCCCAAGCAGCAATCGTCCCCGAGTAGCTCTTTTGGAATCGTGGTCTCGGGTTCACGTTGGATAAAAGCCATTCAATATTCAGCGGCGAGATCTTCCGTCGCGCGATATGTTCGATGTTCCAGGCATCCCAGATTAGCTTACGAACAATCAGGCTCAACAACCACTCCCGCGCTAGCACCCACAGCTATAGTATTGAAAACAGCGAGCCCAGTAATCACATTGTATTCTTTTGTATGACAAATTGTAAAGGGCGAAAACTGAAACTATACTTGGCAATACCACGTAGAGGCGTAGTTTGCTCGGATGTATGTAAGTGCTTATTAAGCGATATTTCAATGGATGGAAGATGATCTTATGAGCATGTTAGATAGAACTGAGGTGCCCAATTTTTGCAATGGTTTGGGCCACTGCTTGATGCTCTACGGGAACTCGGAGGCTCTGGCACACCAGACGAGGTCGTAGATCAAATCGCAACCACTCTGAATATTCCAGATAAGCAGCTTAACGAGACGCTGTCATCTGGGGGGTTGCGTTTTAGGAATCAGGTTGCATGGGCGCGGTTCTAGCTGTAGATGGAAGAAGATGCGGGACTGCCTTCTGATGATTATCGGGATAAACTGCTTGAGATACTCCTTTCCCTACCAGCTGAAGGCTTCGAGCGTCTCTCTCAGAGATTATTGCGCGAAGCAGGGTTTACGCAAGTCACTGTAACGGGGCGAAGCGGAGATGGTGGTATTGACGGGTTTGGAACACTTCGCGTTAATCCGCTTGTTGGTTTTCAAGTGTTATTTCAATGTAAGAAATATCAGAAAGCCGTGTCGCCATCGCACGTTCGTGATTTCCGAGGCGCCATGACGGGTCGCGCAGATAAGGGAATAATAATTACCACAGGTACATTCACCGCAGAGGTGCGACGAGAAGCTACTCGTGACGGGGCGCCGCCAATTGAATTAATAGACAGCGAAAAGCTCATTGATATGCTGGAAGAACTTGAGCTGGGCTTAAAGCCGGTAACGACTTACGGAATTGAAGAGAAATTTTTTACTGAGTTTCGGAGTTAATGCCAATGAGTAGTGCGACTGGCGCTGAATATCCGCCAGCAACGGGCTGCGGAAGAATGAACATCCTCATCACCGGCGCTGCCGGCAACTTGGGTTCTCAGCTAGCTCGACACCTGATAAAAACAAGTCGTGCCACCAAAACCCCGCATCACCTCAAACTCCTGATCCACCGCCACGACCCATATGCAGATATCACCTCGGCCCCCAACGTCACCATCAACCACGCCGATCTCGCCAAGCCCGCGACACTCAAAGAACCTTGCCAAGGCAGCACCGACTGTATTGTTCATTTCGCCAGTGTTCTTTTCGCCCCGCGCCCGGAGAAGTTCCTCCCTGAGACCAACACGCTCTATGTCAAAAACCTGGTTAACGCCGCGCTCAAAGCCGGCGTCAAGAAGTTCATCCTCGTCAGCTTCCCGCACGTCGAGGGCGAATCTACGCCCGACCTCCCGGCCAAAGGAACCCTCCGCGGCAACCCCACCTCCGTCCACGCCCAAACCCGTCTGGCCGCCGAAAAGCTTCTCTTTAAAGCCTGCGAAGGCACCGAGATGGCCCCGATCGCTCTCCGCCCCGGCATGATCTACGCCCGCGGCATCCTCATGCCGGACGCGGCCAGATGGCTCTCGCGCCACCATCTGCTCGCCGTCTGGAAAAAACCCACCTGGATCCACCTGCTGTCACTGCCCGATTTCCTAACCGCCACCCAGGCAGCCATCGAAAAACCGGACGCCTCGGGCATCTACAACCTGGGCGACGACGGGCCGCTAACGCTTCAGGAGTTTCTCGACCGCGCCGCCATCGAGCGTTGGGGCGCCTCTTGGCCCTGGCGCCAGGGACACCGCCCCTGGCGGGCGCCCGCCCCGGCCTTCTACGCGGCCGCCGCCCTCACCGAGGCCTTCGCTACCGTCTTCCGCACCCGCGCCCCGCTCACCCGGGACTTCATCCGCATCGGCATGGCGTCATACACGGCCGACACTTCGCGCATGAAATCGGAACTGCTGCCGGAGCTTAAGTATCCGACGCTGGCGAATGGGATGGATCTCCTCTAGATAAGTGTTCTCTGGTAAACCTCAAGCTTTGTTTGACAATGCAATTTCCGCGATGTCAACAGCTGTATAAAAACACGCTAAATAAGAGTAAAATAATTTGCCAACGAAATTATTCTTACGATGTAGAGGAGACCCGCAGATGAAAAAAGAGCTTAAATGGATATTTATCACACTGGCAGCAGTGCTGATTTTCGCCCAGGCGGCCGCTGCGTCCATGATTATTCCCATAAACGACCATGCCGCCCAGGCGCCAGCGCCCGAAAAGTCTCCTGCAATTGGTGATGGCTGGCAGCTTGAAAGGGTAGACTTCATTCATTACGCGAAACCGCCCGGCGCCGGCAAACCGCCAAAGGGAAGCGGCTCCTGTTACGCATTGACCGGATACCAGTGGAAAACGCTACCGGTAAGCTACGTGATCAATCCGGCCAACCCGCAGGGTTTATCCGAGTCTTTCATTACCTCGACTATCTGGACAGCGGCGGAGACATGGGACGCTGCCACGTCCTCCGAGCTTTTCAATAATAGTTACACAGTCGACAGTGCCGCCCAATACGGTGTGCAGGACTATAAAAATTCAATTGTTTTTGGTGACTACCCGGACAATAACGTGATAGCCGTTACTTCCATGTGGTTCATACCTCGAAACCACAGGATGGTCGAGTTCGACATGGAGTTCAACACCCGGTATACCTGGGGAGACGCCTCGATTAATGCATCCACCATGGATCTGCAAAACATAGCCACTCATGAACTGGGCCACAGCGTCGGCCTCAATGACATTTACAGCACCTCATGTTCAGCCGTGACTATGTATGGCTATTCATCCAACGGTGAGCTCACCAAGCGCACGTTGGAGCAGCCGGATATTGAAGGCCTCAGGGCCATGTACGGACTGTAGGGCGGCTGGCACTCAACTCGCGGTCTGGGCCTGGAAGCGCACTCAGCTGCCAGTGATTGGCAGGCTGCACTTCTCCTTGTCCACATATCTGCGCTTGAGCATCTCCAACTGCCGGCGTATTTCACTGTTGCTCTTTGCGACCGGGTAATCCCCCCGGGAACCTCATCAAGGAAAACAGAGCGCAGGGGATCTTCAACCCCCCTCACAGGGTTCTGATTCCCCTCCCCGAGAAACTCCCGTGATGAATGACTCCATCCGACTGACGGCATTTATGCTACTCATAGTTCTGCTCGTCTTGGCAGCCTCAGACAACTACGGCTTTTTCAACAACCGGGCATCGAACTCGAACGGTTCGATCCGCTTCTTTAACTTCCGGAATTCCAGATGCAGCGGATTGATCAGAACATTGTTCTCATCCGGAACTATCACGGAAGGCACAACCAGCAGCAGACTCTTGCCGGCGTGCGCCCAGCGGGCGCCAATCTCCTGGGTGCCGGCCCCGGGAGGGCTCATCTTCCAGTCATTGGGCAATGCGGATTTCCTGAGCCTGGTGACGGAAACACTGTCAGGCAGGTCGAACCGGCAGATGCTTAAATCGCGCGGCGCCAGCACGATAGGCACGTGGACCAGGAACTCAAGTGCGGCCAGCGACGGGCTTGCCGCCGCGTATATGACCGGTACGCCTTTTTCGTTCCAGCGGCCTCCGTGCAGCCGCGCACCCTCACCGCTCAGATCACGGATATTCACTGACCTGGCGATGCGATAAAGTTTCATTTGGTCAAGCTGAAGTTTGCGTAGCCGCGGAGCTTCATTTAAGCGGGAATGCCATGGGCGATCCGCCCCAGCTCGTCGATCACCAGCTCCGCCCCGAACCGGGACGACAGCAGGTCGATCGGCTTTTTGTCACCAAGCGGCGCGCTGGGAAGCGACAGCCAGACGAGGAAATTCTCCTTGTCTCCAAAGACCTCGGCGCCCATTGCCACGACCTCCGCCAGCTGGAGCACCTGCTCGCTGACTGCCGGACTCAGACGCTTGCCCGCGCTGTACCTCTGCAGGGTCCGCGGAGTAACGGGGAGCAATCTGGCCACTCCCGCGAGGGAAAGCGAGAGGTAACTGGCCAGGTGACTGGCTGCATCCTTGGTAATCCCGGCGCTACCCAGTTCGATAAAGTCCATCCTGGTCCGGAGGTTCCGTCCCAGAACCGTGCTACCGCCGAGTATGTCCGCGACCTGGCTGTACTGCATTTTTACTCCTGAATCTATGCGAGCGATAATTGTCTATATATTAACGACAATTGTCGCGTATTTCAATAGATGATTTGTTTTTGTTTTAAGGAAGTCCAATGTCACGCACCCCAGGTTTACCAAATAAAAAAGAAAGGTATAAACATATTTAGATGAGACCAGGCTTCATCCGTGAGCCGTTGTCACGCTCGACTTGTGTAGAGGTATCAGGCAAGCTCGATAAATGGGATTTCCCCAAAGCAGGGGGGTTATTCATCTTGAATCAGATTATGCGAAAGATAGCGGAATCTGCCGGTATAACCCTGAACGGACCGAATCCCTGGGACATTCAGGTTAATGACAAAAGATGGTATGAGCGGGTTTACCGGCACAAAAGCCTGGGTCTGGGCGAATCCTACATGGATGGCTGGTGGGACTGCGAGCAACTGGACGAAATGATCTTCCGGGTCCTGCGCGGCAATATCGAATCAGAGCTCAGTGTTAACCTGCAAGACGCGATCCGGGTTTTACCCAGCGTTCTTTTCAACCTTCAATCCACGACGCGCGCCCGTTTGGTGGCTGAACATCACTATGACCTCGGCAACGACCTTTTCCATTCCTTTCTCGATCCCTACAGCCAGTACAGTTGTGCGTATTTCGAAGGAACGGAGGACCTGGATCAGGCCCAGGAGAACAAGCTGGCGCTGATCACCGAGAAACTGAACCTCACCGAGTCGGACCAGGTGCTGGATATCGGCTGCGGCTGGGGTGGATTCGCCCGCTACGCAGCCGAGCGATACGGTTGTGCCGTGACTGCCGTGAATATCTCCCAGGAACAGCTTCGCTATGGGCGCGAGTTCTGCGACGGGTTGCCGGTTAATTTTGTGGACTGTGACTATCGTGCCATTGAAGGCCGCTTCGACAAGATCGTTTCCGTCGGCATGTTCGAGCATGTCGGGCAGAAGAACTATCGCGCTTTCATGGAAGTGGTCCATCGCTGCCTGAAAGAAGATGGAATCTTCCTGTTGCATACGATTGGCAGCAACAAGTCCTCAAAAGAGTCATGCGATCCGTGGATAACGAAGTACATTTTTCCCAACAGCTACTTGCCGAGCATCACTCAGATTGCCAAGGCCTCCGAGGATCTTTTCGTGTTTGAAGACTGGCACAACCTGGGATCTCACTACGACAAAACGCTGATGGCGTGGAACGACAATTTCCAGGAAGCCTGGCCCCAACTGGAGGAAAGGTACGACACGCGCTTCAAACGCATGTGGGAATACTACCTGTTATCCTGCGCCGGGACCTTTCGGGCAAGGGGCATCCAACTATGGCAGATAGTCATGACCATGGCCGAAACCGGGACTCCACAACCCCGCTGCCGGTTCAGTATTGCCGACGAAAAGCAGGAACATATCGGAATGGGCTCTCCCGGCATGCAGATCTATTAGGCGTAGAGCACCTTCATGCGATAGGCGGATGAGTCAGGGCGGCTCAGTCCGGTGTTAGACGACTCTACCTTCCACTTCCCGCCCTCTTTTACCAGCTGCATGGTCATTTCAAGGGGAACAGATTAACCTGCGGCCTCTATGGTTATCTGGAACATCGCGGATCGAACAGAACAGTTTGGTCTGCTGCCAACCACATTCAAGTTCAAAGATTGTTTGGAGCCGAATGGAAAAAACCTTACTCGAAATACTGCCGCTGGCGATAGCCGCCACATTCAGCCCCAGCGGGCTTCTGTTCGTGACCATGATTCTGAGTGGCAAGGACCGTCCCGTAAAGAATTCCGTGGTGTTCCTATCGGGTGCGATCCTGTTTCTGATCGCCCTGGGCTCGTTCATCATGGTTGCTTACAATTCGGCGGTCACGTCAAAGGGTCATCCAGGTACATTTGCCGGAGCAATCGATATCCTGCTTGGCCTGCTGATCATTGTGGTCATCGGCCGGTCGCTTATTTTCAAAAAAAAAGAGAAAACGGTTGAGAAAAAACAGGGTCGTCGGCCTTATCTCATCATGGGGTTCCTCTTCATGCTGATCAACGCCTCTTCCCTGATCCCTTTCATCGCCGCCAGCAAGATCATCGCTGAGAACGACATTGGTTTTGTGAACGCACTGATCGCCTTTATAGCGCTGATCCTGATAACCATGTTCATGGTCTCGTTTCCCGTGCTGGTCATATTGCTCATGCCGGGGAGATCGGAAAAGGTGATGGTGCCGGTAAAGTCTTTCATTTCCAGACATGGCACCCAGGTGGCGCAGGCGTATTACTTCCTTATTGCGCTCTATTTGATTTACAAAGGGGTTACGGGGATTCGGGGATAAGCTTACTTCTTTTCATGCCTGCTGGAACTCTCAAATAATTTGCGGTAGATTTCCTTGGTCTCCTGGAGGGCTTCCATTAGTTCTTTCTTCTCGGTGATATCCTCGACCATGTGGAAGTAGATTTCCTCGCCACCTGCCGACCAGGTTCCGGTTGGATAAATAGCTATCCTGAGCCACCGCTGATGCTTTTCGTCAAAATGCTCCCGTTGCACGCTGCAACCCTTCTCAACAGCCTCCTCCAGGGGACAACCTGGGTAGGTCCCTTCCTCAATGCCATGAACGACCAGCGGGCAATATTCTCCGATGATCTCGTGCGGTTCCAGTTGCAAGGCTTCCCGGGTCGATTTGTTCGCCAGCAGGATACGGTGATGTTTGTCGATCAGCATGACATAGAAAGGAAGGGCGTCCAGTATCTCCTGGATGCCGGCTCCAAAAAAGCTCGACGTGTTACCCTTGATCATGTCTTTCTGCCAACCCGGATGATCACCGAAGTTTTTATCATCGATAGTCATGATCTTTTTGAGCCGGCTGCTTCCTTGTAAATGGTATTTATCGGATAGCTGAGACAATGATAAATCGACTGCCCGCAAACGCAAAATTCATTATTATTAGAAACAATATATCACGGAAAAACGCTATATAAATACCAGCCCTGATTTCTCGACCTCCATCAGCCGTCCCCGACTCCGTTTGTTTGCCGGGGCTTCTTTGCAGCTTTCCCGCTTTTCAAATAACATTAACCAGGAAACCAGGTTCGTTTGCGCTGGTTTGGACGGATGATTGAGTCCAGGCGGCGATATTATCTGGAGATTTACTAAGATCGAGTTGAAATGGAGGTATGAAATGGCCAGAGCAAGCGCCAGGCATATATTGGTCGACAGTGAAGAGAAGTGCGAGGATCTGAAGAAGGAAATCCAGGCAGGCGCCGACTTCGCTGAGGTAGCGAAGCAGAATTCGTCTTGTCCTTCAGGGCAGCGTGGAGGCGAACTGGGTGAATTCGGGCCGGGGCAAATGGTCAGGGAATTCGACGAGGTAGTTTTCAGCGGCGACCTGAACACCGTGCACGGCCCGGTGAAAACGCAGTTCGGCTATCATTTGATCGAGATAACCAGCCGCTCATAATCGAGCCGAGCCGTTCATAATCAAGCCAGGCGTCCCTGAGGGATCACCTTGAGTGGTCGTCGCTTTTTAGTCTTTCCTGGTAATTGATTAGCGTGAAATAAAAAAGGCCCTCCGTACGGAGGGCCTTTCAATTACCTGGCTGCTGTCTCTATTCCGCCGCTTTCACGTTCTTTGCCTGCGGGCCCTTGGGCCCTTCCTCTACATCAAAGGTCACCTTCTGGCCTTCGGCAAGGGTTTTAAAGCCCTCCATCGCGATCTCCGAGTGGTGCACGAACAGATCTGCTCCACCCTCCTGCTCGATGAAACCGAAGCCCTTCTGGTCTGAAAACCATTTTACTGTTCCTTCAGCCATTTACTTCCTCCTCCCGCCATTCCAAGTTTTCTATACTAATAATCCGCCGGTCGCTCAGTCCGGCATCCGATTAGATAGATACCCCAATTCTCTGTCCCGCTAAACTTGGTTTGGCACCATTCACGAACTGGCCATCCCTGACCCTGAAGATCTGGTCGCACTGCTCCTCGATCGACAGGTCGTGGGTGGCGGCCACGATGGTGGTGTTTTCCGACCGGGCCAGGTCGTGCAGCAGGCTGATTATGTTCTGCCCCGTCTTGCTGTGCAGGTTAGCCACGGCGGCGTCAGAATGATAAAGTATCGCCAATCCATATCAATTTGAGCAAAGGAGATTCAGTGCGCTTTAAAGCGATAAACGGGTTTGTTGCAGTGATGGTTTTCGCGTTCGTGCTACTGGCGGTTTTTGGTTGTGGCGACAGTGGCCCCAAGGCCGCGGTTGACGGCTTCATGAAAGCTGCCAACGACAAGGATTGCGAGAAGATGATCGATTATATCGACCTCAGCCCCATGCAGGCTCAGGGAGTTCCATTTAGCAAGGATGATCTGATCCAGTCATGCAAGGACGAGGGCGGCTTGGGTGAAGTGGGTAGCTACAACATCATCGAAGAGAAGATCAATGGTGACAAGGCAGAGGTCAAGGTGGAAATGACGGTCAAGGAAAACGGCACGGACCAAACCAGGACCGACACGATAAACCTGATACAGATCGACGGTCAGTGGAAGGTATCACTGTTCTAGAAATAGGCGGATTATTTATCGCCCAGGCCGCGCAGGATGAACCGCAGGAGATCAGCCTGTCCGGGTTGATCTTTCTCCTGCCGTTCATCGCCTTCTACTCGGCGGTCGCCATTGTCTACCTGTCCATGGTCAAGCGACCGGTCAAAGTGGCGACGGTGGCCGTTTATGTAGTCTGCGGCCTGGGTGGCGCTATCGGCAGCATGTTGGCCTACACGGCTGTATTTACCAATGGTGGCGAGACTGACAGCACCCTTGTCGTACTGGCCGGTTTTGCCATCGCCCTCGTCTGCAGCGTTCTTGCCGGCGCCGCCGGGGTGATTGCATTGGCAAAACTGCTGCCGAAATATGAAAAGCGGTCACCCGGGGACGAGGACAGCAAATAGCGATCACCTTGTCTTGAAAGGCGTTGCATAATTTACCAAACAGCCGCCTTATCAGCGTGAAAGCCGCAGCATAAATTACCAAACGGCCGCCTTATCCGCGTGAAAGCCGCTCGGCCAGCCAGCTCTTTCTGATTTCCATGGCTCCGGTGGGGCACATCTCATTGCAGCAGTAGCATTCGATGCATCTGTCCCGGTCGATTTCCAGCCAGGGGCGCATGGTGATGGCGTCCACCGGGCAGCTTTTTTCGCAGATCCGGCACTTGTCGCAGGTATCCTTTACACAGTGTGGCTGCACCTTGATAAAACGGGAGGCGACCTTCATCAACAGCGGCGGAATGTTGAGCCGCTTGCCGCTGGGTTTCTCAAAATTCACGGCCACCTCGTCGATAGGGGCACCGAGGACCTCGATTTCATCAAGGTTGCCGTTGCCAAGGCCCCTCGCCGTGGCATCCCTGGTGGTGAAAATCTCCATGGGTTCGAAGCCGATGATCTTTGATGCTACGGCGTCCAGGGCGACCGCGTCCCTGGACGCCAGGATTACGCCGAGCTCGCGGGGGCTGCCGTGCCGTGGTCCTTCACCCTCCATGCCGATCACCCCGTCCATGATTGTCAGCTGGGGTTTTAAAACCGAGAATATGTCGACGATCGAGCTGCTGAAACGCTCGTAGCTGGCCAGGATGTGCGCCTGCTTTCTCGTGCGGGTGGCCACGGCGCCGAACATATTCTTGACGGCGCCTGTGTACCAGGTGCTGGCATGGGTTTTCAGTTTCGGCAGGCTGACGATGACGTCAACCTCCAGCGCCAGCCGGGCTGCGAAAATGGAATCCAGGTAGACGCCGCCGGGGACCGGGGTTTCCACAAAGGGGTTCTCCATCGCCTCGAACTGGAGCGATTCGACTTCCAGCTCGTCGGCCACATCCTTGAGGCCACAGACGGTCAGAGCCCGGCACTTGCCGCCGGCGTAGAAGTATCCCGGTGAATCGGCGACGATGGGTACGCCGCCCGCTTCCTTCACCAGTTCGATGGCCGCCCTGACCACCGCCGGGTGCGACGTAACTGATTCCGCGGGGTAGGCAGGTGCCAGCATGTTCGCCTTGAGCAGCACCCGGTCACCGGGGTTGATGACATCCCCGGTTCCGCCGATCAGAGCGACGGCTTGCCGGACCGCTTGGCGCACCCGCTCTTCGCCGTAGTCCGGGCACCTGGTAACGGCGACCTTTGTTGCCGGCTTTTCCTGGATGGTTGCTCCTCTCACGGGGTACTTCCTATTCTGGTTGGAATATATATTACGACACTATGGCGGCGGAAAACCGCGCTTTGTCATAAAATAGGAAAGTGTCATGAGCGATCATATGGAAATGAGCTGAGAGGGCTACTGCAGGCAGCTGGTTTTGGCATCTCAGGCGAACTGGAACCCTATACCAGGGGCCTGCCGGTGGACTTCATGCTAAAGCTGGAACGAATCGAGGACCCGGAGGATCGAACGCAGATCATCCAGTTACTCAATGAGAATCTCGATGCCGACCTCGGCGGCTTTCAGCCCACTGAAGTCGAAGGCGAACTGGTGCTCAGATGGCAGACTATAATCATCGCC
>JAGVMV010000046.1 GCA_020053595.1 Thermoleophilia bacterium
AAAGGTCCCGCTCAGAGTTGCCGAATGTCCAATAGCGGTTGAAAAGAAAATTGTTTGTTACCGCTACGCCAAAAGAAACGGTTCCCGCCAGCCAGTAGTGTACTCCCAGCCCGGCTATCATCAGCGAGTAAACGAGGAGGTTGATGACAAAACCGGATGCTCCGACCAGGCAGTATTTCCAGAACTGTCCGAAAGCCCTTCTGAGGCGAGCTTGCAGGTTTTTATCAGTCATATGATCCAATAATATCTCCGATGTCCGGACTCACCCTGCCTGCCAGCATTCTTCGCTCTAGCCGCAGATGAATACCCAGACCGCCGACAAGCTTAACATATTTGTGTCCTTAAAACATCCGAAACTCCGGCTGCGAGCTGCAGGCAGTGTTCGGCCGTTTCGACATCGCGTGAACCCAGCCCACATGACTCGGATATAAAGGAATTTGCGAGGACATCAGCGGTTGAAAGTCCCGCGCTAAAAGAGGCCACCTTCTCGGCTCCCGCCATTACCTGTTCCGCAAGTGTTTTGGCGTCGCTTTCGAATGCCTGACGCCCGGTGGGAACGATGCCCCAGGCGAGCATGCCGCCCCGCTCCATAAAGGCTGCCATCTCCTTTTCGTAGATGAGCAGTTCCTGCAGGTGGCGAAAGGCGTCAAAGTGGAGAATGTCGACTTCAGTTGAAGCGAGCAATGCCCAGTCAGTCCCGCCGCAGACGTGCGTACCGGACAAACCGTCAATGGCGGCATAGCACTCGTTAAGACTGGAGATTACCTGCTCCGGCGGCAGGCTGATCATCGCCGAGCCGACCTGGGTCAGGTAAGGTTCGTCAAAAAAAATGACTGGCAATTGCTTCGGGGCAACCTTGCGGAAGATCTCAGCCTGCCAGCGCCCCTTGAATGCCAGGGCTTTGACAATCGCCTCGAAGAGGTCCGCCTCATAGAGCACTGGTTTCTTCGCTCCAGCGGTTACTGTCAGGCCAAAACTGACCGGGCCGGTCACCTGGCCTTTGGTGAAAAGCGCGCCAGTCACGGGCAAACGCTCGATGAGCAGGTCAAGTCCACGGGCGTAATCAGCCGAGATGGCGCAATATTCGACATCATCGGCCAGGTAGTGTTCGTAAAAATCGGCCATTTCCATGGGCGCCTTTTCCAGGTCGAACCTGATACTGTGGCTTTCTTCATCAACTACCACGGCGGGCATGCTTTCCGCATACTGGATATACATGCCTTCCCGGAAATCGGCTTTTGGCAGTTGCGGCCATCCGGGGCACAATGGGTTATACCTGATCATCGTGTCGACCGCCGCCGACGGGTCGGTGTGAGGAAGACTGCCTATGGCCATCGTGGCGCATTCGGGAAGTGGCCGGCTCACGCTATCAGGCACCCGCGGCGATCTTCTCGACTGCTTCCAGGGCGGCCTCGATATCATTATCAGTATTGAACGGCCCGACGCTCAAACGCACGGCTCCGCGTTTCAATGTTCCCATCGCCCGGTGGGCTCCGGGAGCGCAGTGTATCCCCGCGCGGGAGGCGATTCCATATTCGCGGTCGAGTTTGCCGGCGACTTCAGAGGATGGCAACTCGCCTACATTAAAAGCGACCAGTGGCCCTCGAGGCTCTCCTTTGGCGGGCCCATAGACATCTACTGGTCCAATAGCCGTCAGGCCTTCGTAAAGAAGCGTGGTCAGGCCGGCCTTGTGTGCCCGCAGCTTTTCCACTCCTTCAGCTTCCAGGAAATCAAAACCGGCGCCCAGCCCTGCTATGCCCGGCGTATTCAGCGTGCCTGGCTCATAGCGATCCGGCCGGGAGAGCGCGTCCTGCTCATCTTCGGAGTTGGTGCCGGTCCCGCCCTGGCGCACCGATCGCAGCTCGATTTCCGGTGAAATATACAGCAGCCCGACGCCCTGGGGTCCCATCAGGCTCTTGTGTCCGGTGCAGGCCAGCATAGATACCGGCATTTCCTCCATATCGAGGGGGATGGTGCCGGCGCTCTGGGCGGCATCCACGAGCAGCGGCACGCCGCGCTCTTTCAGCGCGAGGCTTAGTTCCGGTATCGCCTGGATGGCTCCGGTAATGTTGGAGGCGTGAGTCAGAACCACCAGTTTTGTCGAATGCCTGACCGCCGCCAGGATCTGATCCTTATCGACCAGGCCGGCGGCGTCCGATGGCACCAGCGTCACGTTGACCCCCTCGGCGGTGAAGACTTTAAGCGGACGCACCACCGCGTTGTGCTCGACAGTCGTACTGACCACGTGGTCTCCGGGAGTCAGCAGGCCCCGCATCGCGGTGTTGAGCGAGTCGGTGGCGTTCTGGGTGAAGATGATATTTGAGCTGTCGGCAACGTTCAGGAACCGCGCAGCTTTCTCTCTGGTTTGAAAGATCACCCGCGCCGCGGCTACCGCGGTTCTGTGCGCGCCGCGGCCGGGATTGGCGCACCATTCGCGCAAGCATTGATCGACGGCGTCGACTACCCCCGATGGTTTGGGACAGGAGCTGGCGGCATTGTCGAGATATATTGACATCGTATCCTAAGTTTGAAATTTCTGTTCCACTTTGGCGATCATCGGTGCGAGATCCGTTGTTGGCTGGAAAAGCCTGTTTGAGAATAGATACTGGTTTCGGGTCCGTGAATATGATAATTCCAGCGTGTCGTTGCTGCCGAAGGAAAAGACCAGCAGGTCGGAAAATGTCGCATCGCTCGCTCCTTCAACCGGTTGAGAGTTCGTAATAGCGGTGGCGAATTCGGTAAACTCATCGGTGCTGCCACCCACCATGTAAGAGGCCAACCCTCCAGCCGAATCCGAAGCGAATATGCTGAGAAAGCGTGCCTGTGCCGCTTCCGCCAGCGTACGCTCCCGCACCGTGGCAACGCCAGGTTCCCGCTGTGGCCCGCTGGTGATATCGCCATCATCGCGCATCATTATCCAGGTCGCCGCGGCAAGAATTACAAGGAGCGCCACCAGCACCGCCAGAAAAACGGTAAGACTGCTTCTTGTTTTCACTGTAGGCTCCGACCTTCCATCCGCCAATATGATATACCCATGTGGCATCGCTGCCAAAGTTGCATTAGTATCGGGACTCTTCGTATATTGTATTGTCTTTTGCCTAAACAGACGCGGCCTGCGAAGCGGCTCCGCAAATTACCAGATGACTGAAAACGACAACCTGAACAAGAACATCTACCGCAAGGTTTCGCCGCGGGTGGACCTGCCGGCGCTCGAGGAGGGCATTCTCGATTTCTGGCGTGAGAACCGCATCTTCGAGAAGAGTCTTGAGTCGAGAGCGGACGGCCCCGAGTTCGTCTTTTACGAAGGGCCGCCGACAGCCAACGGCAAACCAGGCTCGCATCACGTACTTTCCCGCATCTTCAAGGATATCTTCCCCCGTTATCGCACCATGTGCGGCTATCATGTTCCGCGCAAGGCCGGCTGGGACACCCACGGGCTGCCGGTGGAGCTCGAGGTCGAGAAACAGCTCGGCATCAGCGGCAAAAAAGATATCGAGAAGATCGGGATCGCCAGGTTCAATGAACTTTGCCGCGAGAGCATCTACAGGTATCTGGAAGACTGGGAGAAGCTCACCGAGCGCATAGGTTTCTGGATCGATACCGACGACGCCTATTACACACTGACCAACGGCTATATCGAGAGCGTCTGGTGGATCCTCAAGGAGGTCTGGAAGAAGGGCCTGCTTTATCACGACTACAAGGTGGTGCCTTATTGTGCCCGCTGTGGTACGGCGCTTTCCAGCCACGAAGTAGACCAGGGATACAAGACCGTGGAGGATCCCTCCATATTCGTCAAATTCCCCCTGGCCGATGAGCCCGAGCTGTCGCTGCTGGTCTGGACGACGACCCCCTGGACGCTGATCAGCAATGTGGCAGTGGCGATAAATTCCCAGATCGGCTATGTTGAGGTCAAAGCCGCGGGCCAGAGAATGATCATGGCCCGGTCGCTCGTGGAAAAGGTGCTTGGCGAAGACGCCGAGATCGTGCGCGAAATCTCAGCCAGCGAGCTTGCCGGCAAGTGTTATATCCCGCCCTATGATTTTATCAAGCCGGATAAAAAAGCCCATTATGTTGTCACGGCCAACTTCGTCTCAGCCGATGAGGGCAGCGGTATCGTGCACATCGCGCCGGCTTTCGGCGCTGATGATCTCACGGTCGGCCGTGAGCACGATCTGCCGGTGATAAACGCGGTCACCGAGGAAGGCCTGTTCGAGGAGCGGGTCATACCCTGGGCGGGCAGATTTGTTAAACAGGTGGACATTGAAATAGTCGATGAGTTGAGGGAACGCGGTCTGTTGTTGGCCCATCTGCCCTACGAGCACTCCTACCCCCATTGCTGGCGCTGTGACACGCCGCTGATCTACTACGCGAAAGCCAGCTGGTATATCCGCACCACCGCCATCAAGGATGAACTGCTGGCGGCCAATGAGTCGGTCACCTGGCACCCCGAGCACATCAAACACGGCCGCTTTGGCAACTGGCTGGAGAACAACGTCGACTGGGCTCTTTCCCGGGAGCGCTACTGGGGCACGCCGTTGCCGGTCTGGCTTTGCGAAAACGGTCACGAGAGCTGTGTTGGCAGTCTCGAGGAACTGCGCTCTCTGGCTATGACCGATCCCGGCGATGACCTTGATCTGCACCGTCCGTTTATTGACGATATCAAGTTGAAATGCGCCGAATGCGGGCAGGAGATGACCCGGGTGACGGAGGTTATTGACGCCTGGTTCGACTCGGGCAGCATGCCGGTAGCCCAGTGGCACTATCCCTTTGAAAACGAGGACCAGTTTCGGAACTGCTTTCCCGCCGATTTCATCTGTGAGGCAATCGACCAGACCCGTGGCTGGTTCTATAGCCTGATGGCAGTGAGCACGTTGCTGTTTGGCGAATCCAGCTATAAAAATGTTGTCTGCCTTGGGCACATACTCGACCGGGATGGACAGAAAATGAGCAAATCCAAAGGCAATGTGGTCGAACCCTGGCAGGTACTCAATAAACAGGGCGCCGACGCCTTCCGCTGGTACCTGTTTACGGTCAGCTCGCCCTGGTACCCGCGGCGATTTTTTCCCGAAGCTATCGACGAGGTTGTGCGCAAGTTCCTGCTCACACTCTGGAATACCTATTCATTCTTCACGGTCTATGCCAACATCGACGGTTTCAACCCCCTGGAACATCAGGTGCCGGTTAGCGAGCGGCCGCTGCTCGATCGCTGGATCCTGGCCTCGCTTCATCGTCTGGTCGGCAAGGTGCGGGATGGTCTCGAAGGGTACGAGGTTACCGCCAGCGGCCGCCAGATCCAGGAATTCGTGGATGATCTCTCCAACTGGTACGTGCGTCGCAGCCGTCGCCGTTTCTGGAAAAGCGAGGAGGATGCTGACAAAGTCAGCGCCTACCTGACCCTGTACGAGTGTCTGGTTACCGTCAGCAAGCTGCTGGCGCCGTATACGCCTTTTATGGTAGAGGAAATCTATCGCAACCTGGTTTGCTCGATTGACTCAAGGGCTCCGGAAAGCGTGCACCTCTGCGATTATCCTGAAGCAGACCAAAACATCATTGACGAGGAGCTGCTTTTTGAGATGGATATGGTCCGGCGTGTGATCAACCTGGGCCGGGCGGCACGAAACAAGGCCGCCATCAAGACCCGGCAACCGCTGGCGGAAGCGGTGGCGGTCGCATCACCCGAGGAACAGAAAGCCATCGTGGCGCTGGAGCGTCTGGTGCTCGATGAACTCAATGTGAAGCAGCTGCGCTTCGTCCGTGAAGTGAAGGAGCTCGCCGGGCTACGGCTCAAACCAAATCTGCAGAAGCTGGGACCCCGTTTCGGGAAGAAGCGGCCGATGGTGGACGCGGCCATTGCCGCCATGGATCCCGGGCATATCATGACGCTGCTCGAGGCCGACGGACGGGTAGGCATCTCCATCGATGGACGTGAGGAGATCCTGGAGCGTGACGACATACTTGTGGAGCAAGTTGAAATGGAAGGTTTCTCAGTCGAAGCCCAGGGAGACCGCGCCGTCGGTATCAGCACTGTGATCAGCGACCAGCTGCGCAGCGAGGGGCTGGCGCGTGAGCTGGTACACAAGGTTCAAAACCTGCGCAAGGAAGCGGGTTTCAAGATCGAGGACACAATATCCGTAAATCTCGCCGGAGCCCGCGAACTGGAGGCAGTGGCTCAGGAATTCAGCGGATTCCTGCAGGCGGAAACGCTTTGCCGGGAACTCACATTCGATGCCGAACCGCCTGCGGAAGGGTTTACCGCGCCAGTCGCTATCGAGGGAGATTCTTTCACAGTAACCATCAGACGCATTGGATCCATCAAGTAGATGCGCCATGTGGCCGAACATCCCAGGGAAGTCAATCTGCCGGTTCAAACCCCGTCACCGGGGGTATAAGGAGGAATCATGTACAAGAAGATCCTGATAGCCACAGATGGTTCAAAGACCGCGGACGCGGCGGTGGAGCACGCTGCTTATCTCGCTCGCGCCGCCGGTTCTGACGAAGTCGTGGTTCTGCATGTCTGCCCGGCATGTACTCCCGAGCTGGACCCGGATTCAAAAAACAGGGAGGCCGCAGCCGAGATAGTCAAGAAAGCCGGTGAGACGATTGCCGCCGAAGGGATCGTCGTCCGAACGATGGTTGAGATGGATTATCCTCCGGAGGAAGTCGGTGAGGCGGTTCTTGATATTGCTACCAGTGAAAACGTCGACCTTCTGATCCTGGGTAGCCGTGGCCTCAGCGAGTTCAAGGGGATTCTGCTCGGGAGCGTCAGCCACAAGGTTCTGCAAAAATCCTCATGCCCGGTGCTGGTGATCAAAGCCGGGGAATGATTTAACCGCGGTTGTTAGTCCCCAGTAAAAATCCTAGCTGGCGCTGGCGTCAATACCAGGCCGGCCGGATACCATCATTTGCGGCCTGAAGGTTGGACAAGCCTCATCCTGAGGCAGGCAGCAAAGCTGGCTCAACCCAAAAAAACAGGTATCACAGGAAACCTCGGCTATAGCTTTACCCGCTTTTTCTTTTGCCGGATTCTCGACTGGGGCGGTGCCGGTAGCGGGCAAATCAATAACTCCTCGAATAGTCTGTGATGGGAAGTGCATCTTATCCCCAGGCAATATGCAACGCAATACCTCAACTGACAAGTTATCCGCAAATTGGACGATTTATTTTCCTAGACCAGGGGCAGGCTTTAAACTCTGCATCCTCGGGTTTGATATGATAATTTCCGGTGCCGTCAAAGACGGACCTACGGTTTGAAAATAGTTTGAAAAATACTGTTAAAAATTATCTCATTCTGCTCGCTGCATCCGTCATTGTTTCTCTGGCTGTTTCAGGCTGCGGTGGTGACGACAAAACAACGAGCGAGGCAAGCACGTCGACTGCAAGCCGCCAAACAACCACCTCTGCCACCCAGACGGCAAAAACGACGGAACAGGCAGGCATCAAGCTCGACGCGAACCTGCAAAGCAAGACCGGGATTCCCTCGCCCCCGGAGATGGCCGTGCTCATCAATCTTCAGCAAAAAATCCCCTATCCGGTCATCGTGCCGACGGATCTTCCTTCCGGGTATAATCTTGAGGCTGACCTGATCGGTTACGGCGGCAAAACCGCCAAGGATCCGGTGGGATACTACAGCTTCAGGTTTGCGGATCCGTCCAACGCTAACCGGTCGCTTACTTTCAACCAGAGCCTGTCCAACAGCAAGCCTCTATCGGGTTACTACCTTACAGAGGTTGAGATGAATGGGGTGAACTACCAGGTATACTGGCACAAGACCCTGGAATACCTGCCCCAGGGTGATCCGGTACGGACAGACTCAGTCGGAGAAGCGGAGACCTTCGTGGTCGTCTGGCAGGGTCAATATACGGATCCGTCAACCGGAAAACCGCAGGAACTCTGGTATAACATGCAATCCGGCACCTGGACCACCAGCTGGAATGAAATACAGACAGTGCTGTCGAATCTCAAGCCGCTTTCCACTGTAGCTGAATAAAAAAAAGACGGCCCGCCTGGGCCGCCTGATGATAGTTCCATTCTTCCGCCTTCAGGACAGGCTATTTTCCCTGGATGACCGCGATTATGGCGTCGGCCATCTCAGAGGTGCCGGCAGTGCCGCCGAGATCGTAGGTGACCTGTACACCAGCCCCGATGACCTGCCGAACCGCCACGGTCACGCGATCCGCTGCGTCATTTTCACCCAAATGCCTGAGCATCAGGGCGCCCGAGAGTATCGTCGCGGTCGCATTGGCCTTGTTCTTGCCCGCGTATTTCGGCGCGCTGCCATGTACCGGCTCGAAAACAGCCATGGTATCGCCGATATTCGCGCCTGGCGCCACTCCCAGCCCTCCGATGAGTCCCGCGCAGAGGTCGGAAAGGATGTCTCCATAGAGGTTTGGCATTACCATCACGTCATAGAGTTCCGGCTTCTGGACGAGCTGCATGCACATGTTATCCACCAGCCGGTCCTCGAACTCAATGTCGGAATAGCTCTCGGCCACGTGGCGTACGGATTCCAGGAACAGGCCGTCGCTGTATTTGAGAATGTTGGCCTTGTGAACCGCGGTAACCTTTCTCCGTCCCTGGGCCCGGGCGTATTCAAAGGCGAAACGAGCGACACGCTCTGATGCCTTGCGAGTAATGATTTTGATGCTCTCGGCGGCATCCTCGCCGACCATGTGCTCGACTCCAGCATAAAGATCCTCGGTGTTCTCGCGGACTATCACCAGGTCGATATCCTCGTAACGCGACTTTACGCCCGGGATCGACAAGGCCGGGCGCAGGTTGACATACAGGTCGAGCGCCTTCCGCAAAGCGACGTTTACGCTACGAAAACCGCTGCCGATCGGAGTGGTGACCGGGCCTTTCAGGGCGATGCCGGTCCGGCGAATTGAATTGAGCACATTGTCAGGAAGCGGCGTTCCATACTCGGCCATGATATCCTGGCCGGCTTCGACGACCTGCCAGTCGATTTCCACGCCGGTTGCTTCGATAACCCGGCAAGCCGCCTTGGTGATCTCGGGCCCGATGCCGTCACCGGGAATAAGCGTTACTTGGTATGCCATGAGATCTCCACTCCTTCCGAGTAGGCGGCCCAGCCGGAACAGCCTGCCATCAGTGCAGGCTTTCCGCGAGCCGCCCGATGATTAAAGGTTAAAATCTCCGTATTTTCTGAAGTGCTCTACCAGACCGCCATCGTTCAGGATCTTTACCATGACATCAGGCAGGGGCGCAAAGGTCAGCATCTGGTCCCTGGTCACGTTTCTAACGGTACCGGCAGCCAGATCGATCTCCAGCTCATCTCCCTGTTCGATACCCGAAGTGTCTAACTCCAGCACCGGCAGCCCGACATTGATGGAGTTACGAAAAAATATGCGGGCGAACGACTGGGCCAGCACCGCGTTGACTCCCGCCAGCTTGATGATCCGCGGCGCGTGCTCACGGCTGGAACCCAGACCGAAATTCCGGCCTGCCACGACAAAATCGCCGGGACTCATCTCGGAGGCGAATTCAGTGTTGGCATCCTCGAGTACGTGCCTGGCCAGCTCCGGCAGATTTGTTCTCAGATGGAAATACCTTCCGGGGGCGATATGGTCGGTTGAAATGCTGTCCCCGAATTTCCAGGCTTTACCGCGCAATATCATCGAAGATACTCCCTCGGATCGGCTATCTCCCCGGCGATAGCCGTTGCTGCCGCGGTTGCCGGAGATCCGAGGTAGATGAACGCCTCGGCATTTCCCATTCTGCCCTGAAAATTTCGGTTCTGGGTGGCAAGACAGACCTCGCCATCACCCAGGATGCCACCGTGGACTCCCACGCAGGCGCCACAACCAGGACCGGTGACCAAGGCGCCTGCTTCCGCGAAGACCTCCAGCAGGCCCTCGGATGCGGCCTGGATATATACCGAGCGTGATGCCGGGGTCACAATCAGCCGCGTGTCCGGGTTTCGCTGCCTGCCCCGCAAAATATCCGCTGCGATCCGCAAATCCTCGATGCGCCCGTTTGTGCAGGTGCCGATAAAAACCTGGTCCACCCTGGTTCCGGCGGCCTCGCCGATAGTCTTCGTATTATCAACAGTATGCGGAGCTGATATGGTCGGCTCCAGGGTTCCGGCGTCGATTTCCACGGTCCGGGTGTATTCAGCGTCCTCGTCTGCCTTCAGTTCCTGGAAGCATTCTTCACGCCCCTGCTCCAGCAGCCAGCCGCGGGTCTTCTCATCAGAGGCAAACAGACCCGTCTTGGCGCCGGCTTCGACTGCCATGTTGCAAAGCGTGAACCGTTCAGACATGGTCATGGCTTCAGCGCCGGGTCCGGCAAACTCCAGAGCCATGTAAGTGGCGCCATCGGCGCCGATATCGCCGATCAAACTCAGGATTAGATCTTTCGCGTAAACGCCTCTGTTGAGCTTCCCGGTTATCACCACACGCAACGTTTCCGGCACCTTGAGCCAGGTTTTGCCGGTGGCGATACCGATACCCACATCCGTTGAACCCATGCCGGTGGAAAAAGCCGCCAGGGCGCCGGAGGTGCAGGTATGTGAATCGGCCCCGATAAGGATATCTCCGGGCGAAGCATAGCTTTCCACCAGACGCTGGTGACAGACACCTTCATTGATTTCAGAGAGCACCGCACCGGTTTTGGCGGCAAATTCACGCAGCGACATGTGAGCGTTTGAAAGTTCCTTGCGCGGGCTTGGAGCGGCGTGATCGATAAAGAGTATCGTCTTCTCAGGGTTGTGTGCCCGGACCAGCCCCAGATCTTCCAGCTGCTGAAGCGCCAGCGGCCCTGTTCCGTCCTGTAGCGCTGTCACATCGACGCCGGTAACAACTATTTCGCCGGGTTTTACCGAACGGCCCACATGGGCGCCGATGATCTTTTCGGCAAGCGTACTAGTCACTGCTTGCCCCAGAAGACTCCTTGTGAGCCTTGTAATCCTTATAGATATAGATGAGCTCTTTCTCGAAGAGGCCGCGCTTTAACTCAACCGCCAGCTTGCGGGAAAGACGCAATATCTCCGTACAGTCATCGTCATCGAGCTCGATGGCGAATTCCTGGAACTTCCTCTTGATTGAGCGCGTGCCGGAATGCTTGCCGACGACCAGCTGGCGTTCGAGGCCCACCTCTTCCGGCGTGAACACCTCGTAATTGAGCGGGTTCTTGATAACGCCATCGGCGTGGATCCCTGACTCGTGGGCAAAGACGTTGGCGCCGACGATCGGCTTCCATACCGGAATGGCGCGCGAAGAAGCATTAGCCACATACTCTGACAGTTCCCGGAAGCGCTCGGTTTTGAGCCCGAGGTCGACTTTGGAAATGTACTTGAGCGCCATCACGACCTCCTCGAGGGCCGCGTTTCCCGCCCTCTCCCCCAGGCCGTTGACGGTCGTATTTACATAGTGGGCGCCGGCCTTGATGCCGGCGATGGCATTGGCGGTAGCCATTCCGAAATCGTTATGCGTGTGCATCTCGATCTCAATCTCCGCGTTTTTGCGTAGAAATGAGACCACGTTAAAAGTGTCGAAGGGGTCGAGGATGCCGACTGTGTCACAGAATCGTACGCGGTCCGCGCCGCACTCCTTGGCGGAGCGGGCAAAACGCACCAGGAAATCCAGATCCGCGCGCGAGGCGTCCTCGGCGTTCACCGACACGTAGAGGTCGTGTTTCTTGGCGAAGGCCACCGCTTTTTTAATACTTTCCAGTACCCAGTTGCGAGACTTCTTCAGCTTGTGCTCGATGTGAATATCCGAAGCCGACATGGAGATGGCTACAGCGTTGACGCCGCAGTCGATCGAGTGCTGGATATCATCGATAACCGCCCGGTTCCAGGCGAGGATGCTGGCATTCAGATTAAGGCCGGCGATGTGCTTGATGGTCTCTTTCTCATCGCCAAGCATGGCGGGTATGCCGACTTCGATCTGGTGCACCCCCACCTCATCCAGCAAGCGGGCGATTCGCACTTTCTCCTGGTTGGCAAAGACCACACCGGCGGTCTGCTCGCCGTCGCGCAACGTCGTGTCATCGATTTTGATCTTCTTCTCAAGACCTGGCTCGATGCCTTGCAGGATAAAACTATGTAGATGATTTTCAGACGGTGGTTTCATTTTCACCCGGTGGGATATTCTCTTTTAACAACAATACCCGCCTCGATCCTTGGAAGCGGCTGTTACGAGGTATTCAATAAAATACATTATTCTTGCTGCTCTTGCTAGCTTACAACATAATCCAGCCGATGCCAGCACCTCGGAAGCCGTCTACCGGTAAGCTGACCAGGTGCGGGGCCGGTTCTCAGCCGGTCAGTTTTTTCTTCAGCAGCTCATTCACCAGCTTGGGGTTGGCGCGCCCCTGGGTAGCTTTCATCACTTGACCGACGAAAAAGCCGATTACCTGCTCCTTGCCTGCCCGATACTGCTCCACCTGGCTGGGATTTCCGGATATGGCCGTGTCGATCAGGGCCTCAAGCTCGGATTCATCCGATATCTGGGTAAGACCCTTCTCATCAATGATTTCTTCGGGGCTCTTGCCGGTATCGCACATCTCGGCGAAAACATCCTTGCCAACGTTGGCACTCACCTTTCCCGAGGTAACCAGCGTCAACAGCGCGGCCAGCGACTCTGGCGCAACCTTGCAGGCGGAGAGCTCCTGTCCGGTTGCGTTGAGGTAGCCGAGCAGTTCGCCCATCACCCAGTTGCTGACAGTCTTTGCGTCTTTAAAATGTTCCAGGCAAGCCTCGTAATAGTCAGCCAGTTCCCTGCTCGCGGTCAATACCTCGGCGTCATATTCGGGCAAGCCAAGGGTATCCATGTAGCGCAAAGCCCTGGTCTCCGGCAGCTCGGGCATCTCCGCCCTCACCTCTTCCACGAATTCATCCGAGACGATTAACGGCACCAGGTCGGGTTCGGGGAAATATCGGTAATCGTGGGCGAACTCCTTGGAGCGCAGTGAGCTGATCTCGCCACTGGTGACGTCGAAGTGTACCGTCTGCTGCACGACTTTCTCGCCGCTCTCCAGGAGATCGATCTGACGGGAAATCTCCTGCGTAAGTCCTTTTTCGATGTACTTGAAACTATTCATGTTCTTGAGCTCGGTCTTGACGCCGAGTTCGGTTTCACCAACCCGCCTTACCGATATATTGGCGTCGCAGCGAAGCGAGCCCTCCTCCATGTTGCAGTCGGAAACATCCAGATATTGCAGGGTGTTCTTCAGCTTGTTCAGGAAGGCCCGGGCCACCTGAGGTGAAGTGATTTCCGGCTTGGTGACGATCTCAACCAGCGGTGTGCCGGAACGGTTGAAGTCGATTAATGAATAAAGTGATCCGGCGATGCGCCCGCTTTCTCCGGCGTGGATGTTCTTGGCCGTATCTTCCTCCTGATGGACGCGTTCGATACCGATTTTGTGCATCTTTCCGTGCACTCCGACATTCACATGGCCTTCAACGGCATACGGCTGGTCATACTGTGAAATCTGGTAGCCCTTGGGAAGATCCGGATAAAAATAATTCTTTCGATGAAAGATACTCTTTGCAGAGATTTCACAATCCAGCGAAAGCGCGATGCGTGTCAGGTATCGAATTGCCTGACGGTTCATCACCGGCAGCGCACCCGGGTGCGCCAGGCAGACCGGGCAGGTGCGCACGTTCGGCTCACCGCCGAACTGAACCTGGCAGCCGCAGAACATCTTGCTCCTGGTGGAAAGCTCTACATGTATTTCCAGACCGATTACCGGTTCGTAAACCATCTATTCCAGCTCCTGGATGAAGTTATCCCAAATCAGATAATTCCGGCATATGGGTAAATCAGGTTCAAGTCCCGAATTTCGCAGGCTCTTCGGATTCATTCAGTCCTGCCCGGCGATAAGCGGTGATACGCTTTTGAAATCCATCAACTGTTCGGCGCTGTAAGCAGCCTGCAGAATGGCCGGCTCCGTAAAAGCCCGGCCGATAATCTGCAGCCCCACTGGAAGGCCCTCGGACAAGCCTGCCGGTATCGATATGGCCGGCAATCCGGCCAGGTTTACCGGTATCGTACAGATGTCTGATTTGTACATGGTCAGCGGGTCGCCGGTTTTTTCGTCCAGCCGGAAAGCGGTAGTCGGGGCTGATGGTGAGACAAGCAGATCGAATTCACCCAGGGCCTTCTCGAAGTCCCTCACGATGAGGGTGCGGACCTTCTGGGCCTGCCCGTAATACGCTTCATAATATCCGGAAGAAAGCGCGTAGGTTCCGAGCATGATCCGGCGTTTGACCTCCTCGCCGAAACCAAGGCTTCGCGTCTCCTCATACATTTCCGTGACATCGTTCGTGCCCCCGGCCCGCAGCCCGAATCGTACGCCGTCAAAACGCGCCAGGTTGGCGCTGGCCTCGGCCGGAGCCAGGATGTAATACGCCGGCAGGGCATAAGCTGAATGAGGCAGGCTGGCCTCGCCGACAATGGCGCCGGCGGCCTCCATCTTTTGCACCGTCTCGTTAAACACCTTCATCACCCCGGGGTCGATCCCCTCCCCCACCAGTTCCTTAACTACCCCCAGGCGTACGCCAGAAAGATCTCGATCTTCCGGTAGCGTAATTTTCTCTGGATGTTCAATAGAAGTGGAGTCCAGCGGATCCTTGCCGACCAGAAAACGCAGCATTAGCGCCGCGTCGGTGACATTTCTGGTAATCGGCCCAACCTGGTCAAACGAAGAAGCAAACGCGACCAGCCCGTAGCGGGATACGCTGCCGTATGTTGGCTTCAGCCCGACGACGCCGCAAAAAGCGGCCGGCTGCCTGATTGAGCCGCCCGTGTCGGAACCAAGGGCCCAGATCGCCTCTCCGGCTGCAACCGCCGCCGCCGAACCACCGCTGGAGCCTCCCGGGACGCGTCCCAGGTCCCAGGGATTCCGTGTGGGTCCATAGGCGGAGTTCTCTGTGGATGAGCCCATGGCGAACTCATCCATATTGGTTTTTCCCAGCATGACGATGCCGGCATCCTGCATCTGACGGACGCAGGTTGCGGTATAGAAAGGTTTGTAGTTTTCCAGCATCCGTGAAGCGCAGGTCGTCGTGACTCCTCGCGTGCAGAGCACATCCTTGACCGCTGTCGGCAGGCCCGCCAGCTCAGGTCGGTCTTCCGCCAGCTGATCAACCGCCGCGGCTTCCTCTCGAGCGCTTGTGCCGGTCACGTTCAGATAGGCGAAAACATCCTTGTCGTGGCGCTCGATCTGGGCCAGGCAGGCATCGGTGAGTTCGGAAGAGGTCAGCTCTTTTTTCCCGATCAGGGCAAGAGCTTCCACAGCTGTCAGCCGCAGCAGGTTCAAAAGCGGATCATGCCTCCAGAATCGGCGGCACCCGGAATGCCCCCCGTTCAACTTCGGGACCGTTGGCAAGAGCTTCTTCGCGTTCCACTGAGGGGCGTGGTTCATCCTCGCGAAAGACATTCGCCAGCCCGATCACATGGGAAGTCGGTTCCACGCCGGAAAGGTCGAGCTCGGATATCTTGTCTATGTGTTCGAGGATACCTGATAGCTGGCGGGCAAAACGGTCAAGCTCGTCCGGTCCGACCTTCAGCCGGGCCAACTTGGCAACATATTTGACATCTTCATGAGAAACCAAGTCCCAATCCTTTCATTCACCAGAAAAGCCGCACGAACCGAACCGTGTCAGCAGTTGAAAATCTTATCACAACCCCCGTTCCGACTCCCCATCCTTTTCAACTTCCACTCAGAGAAATTTACGGAGGGTCCTGCGAGCAGTTTTTTAGGCGTTGGAACTACTGAGTCAGGTTTCCATGCTGCCCAGATTCTCTACCTTCCACTCGCAGAGGTTTACGAGTGAATCGATATCGAATGCATCCAGGTCAAGCTCCCAGCGGCTGGGCAAATCCTGCTTCAGAGCTTTGGCCGCGTTACGGTATTCCATTACGGCCGATTTAAAGCGGCCCAGCCGTTCCATGGCGTTTGCGACATGGAAATATGCCAGGCTATAGGTGTTGTCACAGCAGATCGCCCGACGGAAAGCCTCCACGGAAAGCTCGAGGTCATTGCTGCGCTCATGGGCCAGTCCCAGGAGGAAATGAACCTCCACCGTATCACTATTTTGCTTGACAGCATCGTTTAACAGCTCGATCGCCTTCTCGTATTCTCCAAGATCAATGCTCGCGCGGGCTTTCATAATCAACGGATCGGCTTGAGCTGATTTTGACTCGTTGATACCGGAATCAACTTCTGGACTCTTGGAATCGACAAGATCCTGTGCCTGCCGCACGTTTCGTCTGCCGCCCTCAACGCGCCGGTCAGTCACTACATCCGGTGGCATCGGTAATCCTCTCAGGCGGCGGTCCGGGATAAAACGCCTGCCCTCAATTGAACGTGGCAGCGACTTCTTATAGATAAACGCGTCTCCCATCTCTACCAGGCTGTACTTGGCCGACATTTTCCAGAGCGTCTCGGAATGACCGAGGAAAAGGTAGCCGCCGGGATTAAGTATGTCAAAAAAATGCTCGATCACGTATTTGGCTGTTTCGTGGGTGAAATATATGATGACATTCCGGCAAAAGACAAAGTCGCAAGTACCGAAGATGCTGACCGGAAGGGAGTCGGTAACCATGTTGTGCCGTGTAAAATGGACCATCCGCCGCAACGGTTCGGCCACAACGTAGCCACCATCACTTTCGCGAAAATATCTTTCACGATGGTTGCGGTCGATGCCGGTAAGCTTTCTTTCCTGGTACCACCCTCTCTCGGCTATGGCCAGTGCGTTCTCGCTCAGATCTGTCCCGAGAATTTGTATGTTCCAGCTTTCCGCGTCCGGTAACACGTCGAGTACGGCCATCGCCAGCGAGTAAGGTTCCTGTCCGGTGGAGCATCCGGCGCTCCAGAAACGCAGATTGCGGTAACCATTTGACTTACGCTGTACGATTTCCGGAATAACATACTTGCGCAGGGCGTCGAACTGTGGCAGGTTGCGAAAGAATTGAGTCTCCTGCACAGAAAGATGGTCGAGTAACCGGCGTAGTTCTACCTCCCGATCCGGCAAGCTGGTCAGCTGCTCATAATATTCAGTAAGCGTCTCGGCGCCGACCGCGTCTGCCCGATCGGTTAAACCGAGACGCAGCAGGTCTCGTTTGCCCCGGTCAAAGAATATACCGCTGGTTTGGTTGATCAGCTTGCGGAAGCGCTCGAAATCTTCCTCGGTCAGCTCGAAATGTTTAGATGGCATCATTGGCCCCGCCCGTGACTATTCTGTTCTTTCCCGCCGTTTTCGCCTCGTACATGGCGGCATCGGCCATCTGCACCAGCTCTGTCTGATTATCAACACCGCACTCGGGATAGGCGGCAATGCCCAGGCTGACTGTCATCCTGATTTTACCCTCCGGGGTCACAAATTCGTTGCTCTCAACCGATTGCCTGATTCTCTCAGCAACCGGTTTGGCCTGATCCACAGCCGTCTGTGGCAGGAGCACGGCAAATTCTTCGCCACCGTACCTGGCCAAAATATCTATGTCTCTGATCTGTCGCTGAATAACGATTGCCATCTCCTTGAGAATGTCATCCCCAACCTGGTGGCCATAGGTGTCATTGATGTGCTTGAAAAAATCGATATCGATCATAATCATCGAAAGATTTGTCTTGTAACGCCTGCTGCGCATGAATTCCTGTTCAAGAAGTTCATAGAAATGCCGGTGATTGAACAGACGCGTCAGACCATCCGTAATTGCCAGTCTTTTCGTACCCTCATGAAGCCTCGCGTTATCGACCACGACGCTGGCGGGATGTTCCACGATTTCCAGCACTCGCTGGATATCTTCACTGAAGGCATCAGAACGCGGGCTGTTGATAGTGAGTACCGCTATCGTCTTTCCGCGCGCCTGGAGAGGTATCGATAGAGTGGATCGCAAGGCATCGCATTCAGGGTGCTCGCCCTTCAGGAAAACGGGATCAGCGTCGATGGTCATCTTCACCTGATTCAGCGTCGTACCTTTGTGAAGATATTCCATGGCAGCTTCAAATGCATGCATACGCGATAGTTCAAAATAGTCGTTTCCTACCGGGTTTTCTACATGAATGATCAGCTCCAGTTCATCTATCAGAAAAACAGACGAAACATAACATTCGGAAACTTTGGCTATGACGGTGAGCACAGAGCTGACCGTTACCGCGCAATCCTCGCTAAGAGTATTGAGCTTGCTGATCTCATTAATAATCGTTGCCTCGTAAAGCTTTCTATCTAGTAGCTCATTCACCCGTGATAACACATCCGTATCTTCCTGCTTCATCAGGTTCCCGGCCCTGATATCCGGTTTGGAACTACCGGCTGTTATACCGTTCTGTTCCAGCATTTCATGGATGCTGGTAGCCAGCCCGGTCAACTTGAAGTCCTTGGTTACATAGCGATCGGCTCCGGTTTTCAGACCCCAGAATTTATCAGTTTCCTGTGACCTGCTTGTCAACATGACTACGGGAATATGGGCTGTGCGCCGGTCATCCTTGATTAATCGACACACCTGGTAACCGTTCATGCGAGGCATCTCGATATCCAGCACCATGAGATCCGGGCTCTCGTCGAAAGCCCGGCTAACAGCCTCTATGCCATCTTTGGCCAGTATCACTTTGTAACCCTCCCGATGTAATACCGACATGATTATCTGCCGCTGGGTAGGACTGTCCTCGGCGACGAGAATCCGATACCTGTTTTCCTGTTTTTGGATTGCTTCCATGATTTAAGTGTATTCCATGATCAGTCTGCTCACATCGGAAAGTGGCGCCACCCTCTCAATGCCGCCAAGCTTGATGGCCTCCTTCGCCATACTGAATATCACAGACGTGTTCTCATCCTGGGCTATCGTATGGCCACCCTGATCGTGAATCGCCTTCATTCCCTGGGCGCCGTCCCTTCCCATCCCCGTGAGAATGACCCCTATCGAGTCTTTTCCATATGCAACGGCAACTGATTCCAAAAGCACGTCTACTGATGGTTTGTGAGGGCCCGGTATCTGCCGTTCAACAAGGTTGATGAGACCTCCTTTTGAAACGATCATGTGAATTCCATCAGGAGCGATGACTACCTCACCGTTCTGTATCTTGTGACCATCCGAACCCAATATCACTTTAAGTTTGCAGCTGCCTGACAGCCATTCAATCAGCCCTTCCGTGAAGCCCCTGGCGATATGCTGAACAATGACAACGCCGGCTTTGAAGTTGCCAGGCAGGCTACAGAGAATATTTTGAAGAGCCTGGGGTCCTCCGGTCGATGAGCCGATAGCTACAAGTTTTTGTCCTTCCAGAGCACTGGCCGAGCCAGGAACTGGCTGAAATTCGTGCAGATGTTTCAAAAGCCGCGCCCGGGGATGAGTAATGACCCGCACCCGTGAAAGTAGTTTGATCTTGGCTCGTAAATCAGCTGCTACGTCGTTGAATTCGTCAATTGATTTGGGTGTCGGCTTGCTGATTACATCAACAGCGCCAGCTCCCAGAGCTCTGGCTGCGTTGGCCGTGTTCTCCTTATCGACGACCGAACTTACAACCAGTACCGGCACCGGATTGTAGGCCATTATGTGTTCGATAGCCGAAAGCCCGTCCATGACCGGCATGTTTACATCCATGGTGACCAGATCTGGATCAAGCGCCGCGACCTGTTCAATGGCCTCCCTTCCATTACCGGCGGTTCCAACCACCTTGATGTCCGGATCCATCTCCAGCATGCGACACAGCATTAGCCGCACGGTCTGGGAGTCATCCGCGACCAGAACCCGCACTTTCTTCGTTTCCTTTAATTTTAAGTGAGCTTCCATTAATTTCAGGTAGACGACTTCAGGCTACCAGTCGTTCAATCGTATTCAAAAGGATCTCCTGATCAAAACTGCCTTTGATCACGTAGGCATCAGCCCCAACTTCAATACCGCGCTTCTTGTCGCTTTCGTTGCTGCAGGATGTCACCATGATCACCGGTGTGTCCCTGAGGTCTTCCGCTTTCCTGATTGCCGATGTCAGGTCAAAACCGTCCATGCGTGGCATTTCAATGTCGGTGACCACGCAGTCTGCAGGTTTCTGCGAAAGTTGTGTAAGGGCATCAGCGCCGTCGACCGCAGTATCCACATCATATCCGGCAGTTTCCAGAATATTCCGCTGCAATTCCCGAACGACAAGGGAATCCTCGACTACCAGCACAGTCTTACGCCGGGTATCCGGTATACCGGCCTGATGTTCATGCTCTACTTTGTGCTGCCATGGCGTGCCCTCTTTTACCTTGCGCGCCAGCTGGATGATATTCAGCACAACTACTGCTTCACCGCTGCCGAGGATAGTGAGTCCGGCAATGTAGGGCAGGCTTCCCAAAAATACCCCGAGCGGTTTGATGACGACTTCCTGTTCACCCAACAATCTGCCGACTTCAAGACCCAACATGAACTTGTCTGATCCGACTACAACTACCTGTGACCTTCCGCCGGCTCGCTCCGTCTCGCCCCCACCAAGATATTCCAGTAAATCGATGATCGGGATGGCCGCATCCCGCATAATAAAGCCGCGGCGTGACCCCAGCGTCCTGATGTCTTTTTCTGGCACCGCTACCATTTCCTTGACCGAGGACAATGGAATAACAAAACTGGAGTCGCTCGATTCCACGAGCAAACCTTTGATGACAGCGAGGGTGACAGGAAGGGAAACCGTAAAACGGGTCCCAACGCCTGGATCGGATTCGACACTAACAAAACCTTCGAGTTTTTCAATATTGCTCTTTACAACATCCAGCCCTACGCCTCGCCCGGATATCTCCGTGATAGTTTCCGCTGTTGAAAAGCCCGGGCGGAAGATCAGGTCGATGAGGTCCTCATCCGAAAGTTCATCGTTGACTTCAAAAAGTCCCTTTTCAAGAGCTGTTTTTCTTATCTTATCCGGATCTATGCCGGCGCCGTCATCTTTAATTTCTATTTCCACGCGATCGCCTCGCTGGTAGGCGTCCAGCCAGATTGTTCCCTGTTCCGGTTTTCCGGCTGCGACCCTGGCGGACGGGGCTTCAATACCGTGATCCACGCAATTACGGATGATATGCATCAGTGGATCAGAGATCTGTTCAAGAATACGTTTGTCGAGTTCCGTATCCTCGCCGCTGGTTTGCAACCGGACTATCTTGCCGCTGGCGCCGGACGCGTCCCTGACTACACGAGGAAAAATGTTGAAGATATTTGTCAGCGGCAGCATGCGAACTTGAAGCGTACGATCCTGCAGCTCATCGAGGGCAAGCCTGCGGCTGGCGGTGTTTTCCTTAAAGTGCGACGCGGCCTCATCGATGCTGCCACTGATCGCCTCAGCGCGGTGCTCTGCCTGGATAAGCTTCTCGCTGAATGACGCGATCTGATCCGCTCCCGAATTGTGTTTAAGATCTTCCACCTGAGTCGCTAATGACGAAAATACATTCCTCAATTCACGGGCAGACTGCTGCAGATCTGAAAGTTCATGCACCTGGCCTTCACTGTCTATCTGGTTTACTAGTATTTCACCCATGAGATCAAGTAGTTTGTCCAGTTTCTCTATGTTAACTCGAATGGTCGGATCAGCGCCGCGGGTCGATGCTTCTGCCTCTACCGCGGTAGAAATATTTTTGTTGCTTGTGGCAGCAGCCAGCTGTGGGAATGTTTCTGGCTCACTCGAAGGAGCCTCAGAAGATATGCCAGGCGCCGCGATCGGTCTTACTGTTTTTCGCCCGGCTTCCATCTCTTCACTTGAGGAGTCGATGCCATGGCTATCATTGGCAAGCGCCAGCCTTTCCATTAAGCCGGAGACATCGATTTCTGAAACCTGACACGTGTCACTATCGGGCAGCAACTCCTCTATGCGATCCAGGGTTTCCAGAAGTATGTCAGCACGTTTTTTGTTGAGCGTTATCTGACCTTTTTGTACAGAGGAAAGAAGATCCTCAACGCGATGCGAGAGATCCCTGACCGTGTCGAAACCCATCATACCTGCCGCGCCCTTGAGTGTATGGGCCTCCCGGAAGAGCTTTTTTAGAAGTTCTTCGTCGCCGGGTGCGTTCTCAAGTATCAGCAGGCCTTCAGCCAGATTACGCAGGCGTTCCTCAGCCTCGGCCCTGAAAGTCTGCAGAAATTCCTTGTCCGCCGACCAGTTATCCATGTGAGTACCCGCCGATCTACTTTACCCTGAACCTGGCAATAGCTTCACGAAGCTCAGCAGCAGCCAGGTTGAGTTGTTCGGTGGCCGCGGCGGTCTGTCGGGCGCCGCTTGCCTGCTGCTTGCTGGCAGCCGCAATGTTGGTCATCGCCACAACTACCTGTTCGCTGGCACTCTTCTGCTGCTGTGTGGCTATGGAGATTTCATTGGCGGCGCTGGTGTTCTCAGCCACGACCTCGAGAATACTCTCGAGCGATCGGCCTGCATTGGTTGCCAGTTCAACCCCTCTATTGACCTCCTTGGCGCTCGCTTCAGTGGCGAGGATGGTGCTATTTGTCTCGGACTGGATCTCGTCAATAAGAGACTTGATCTTGCCGGTAGCTTCAACACTCTCTTCGGCCAGGCGCCGCACTTCACCGGCCACAACCGCAAAGCCTCGTCCCTGATCACCCGCGCGCGCCGCTTCTACTGCAGCATTGAGCGCCAGCAGATTCGTCTGGTCGGCGATGTTGTTGATAATCTCCAGGATTGTTCCGATTCGTTGTGATTTTTCTCCGAGCGATAGCGTTTTTTCCGCTACATTATTTACCTTGTCGCTGATTGACTCCATACCCTCGAGTGTTGCGGCTACCGCTTCGTGGCCCTGTTGGGCATGATTGAAAGTCTCATCCGCGACCCGGGCAACGGACCCGGCTGTTTCTGCAATCTGTTTGGCGGTTGCGGCTAGCTCCTCAATGGTGGCAGTTGTCTCAGCCACAGCCGAGGACTGCTCCGCTGACGTGCTGGCCTGCTGCTCAACTGTTGCCGAAATTTCCGCGGAGGCTGCGCTCGTCTGTTCGCCGGTCTCGAGGATCTTGGTGCTGAGTTCCCTCAAGCTATCGGTCATGTCATTGAAACTTGTGGCGAGCACACCAAGTTCATCAGATGATTTTGTTGGCACGCGCAACGTCAAGTCGCCAGCTGCAATGCGTTTGATCGCGCCAACAACATTGGTTAATGGACGAATTATTGCGATCTTCAAAAGAACTTTCAGAGAGATGATCACAAAGGCCAGGGTCAGCAGCAGGGCGGCGATGGAAAATACCTTGTTTGACTGGATTGTGTCATCCACCTTCTTGGTGGATGTGGATACCAGAACGGCGCCTCGCATCGGCGAGGTACCGGTATGACAAGACTGGCAGGCGGCCTCATTGGGCAGAGCATGGATCTCCGTCAATAATCGGTTGTCGCCCTCTCCTTCATAGAATGAGGCTACCTCGCCGGAAGCAAGCACTTTTGTCAGATGTTCTTTTTCCAGACCAGCAGCGACACTGCCACCCTTAAATGCTTCTCCGCCATCCGGGTTAAAAACTATTACCTGAGTTACTCCATTGATACTTCGCAAGTTATCCAGAGCCTGCATGGTGAGGTCACTTTTTCCTGCCAGCATGCTTGTTTTCAGACTGCCGTGTACCGAAATCGACAGCGAGCGGTTCATGTCCTCCTGCTGTGCGACCATGTCGTTTTGCTCATGACTGATGCTGAGATAGGCAAAGGTCCCAAAACCGATAAAGATCAGCAGCGATGTGAGCCCCATTATCTTCGCCTCGATGCTTGTTCTGAAAATATTCCGCAAGAGTCCTCCCTCCGTGGCAGCTCCATCATTTGAATACAACCGAGCCTGTTTGATCGACGCGCTGTTCGTGCCCCGCTCCAGTGTTTCGCCTCCCACTGCCATTTTTACCCCACTTCGTATTTATTAAGACGCAGCTGGCGTCGGGCGTACATTAGCCATTATCTGATCAATATCGAGAATGCCCACCAGGGCGTCCTCCATATTTGCCTGGGCTATGACAAATGTCCTTTGATTCTCGTCCAGAGTTCGCAGGGCCGGTTGCAATAAAGATGGCGATATTTCCACAACGCGACTGGCGCTGTCCACGAGCAATCCTAATGCGAACTGTTCCGTGTCTACGACGATAATCCGGCTCTGTGGACTATCACTCCAGGGCGGCAGAGACAATACGGCGGCCAGATCGATTACCGGCAGCACACTGCCCCTAAGATTGATGATCCCGGTAACAAAATCCGGTGCGCCGGGCACCCAGGTTATTTTTGGCACCCTGATGATCTCCCGTACTTTGTGGATCTCAACAGCGAATGTCTCCGTGGCAAGTGAAAGCACGACGAAGGACAGATCGTCCTCCGAACTTTCATTCAACTGGGATCCGGGAAGGTTGCCCCCCTCGCTCGCGCCCCAAAAGGTTGTACTCTCTTGTCCGCCCATGTCTACTCTGGTTGGTTGGACTGCCCTGACTCGGGTTAATTCGGACGACGATGCCGTCTTCTTTAACTGAAAGGGATATCGGTATCAGCTATCTGGAGCTTTACCCGGTATAGTCACTGGATTGCTTCCGCTGAAAAAGCTTTAAGAAATGGCCGCGCTTGGGTATATCGCCGGCGTCCAGGGCCGGCCGTTCCAGTTTCGAACTTTCGAGGACCCGCGAGGGATTTTGAAGCATGATTGTTCGCGCGGCGGTTTCTCCGAGCTCCTCACATAAAATTTTGTAACAATTTGAAAGAAGCGGCGCCCGCTTGCCGGTGGAGTGAGCATCGCTTGCCACCAGGTGAATCATGCCTGATTTTGCCAAAAACAGGCTCGTTTTTTTTATGGTCTTTCCAAAAACACCTTCGATACTGGCGGCTGTCAGCTGGCAGTAAATTTGATCGTGTTCCATAATTTCATTGAGCCGGTTCGGCCGCTTCTGCACAAAGATTGTTCTCTCTGGATGCGCCAGTATCGGGTACAGCCCGCACAGGCGAACCCTGTACGCAGCCTGGGCAACCTGATCGAAGCTGGTTCCCGCGGTTTCCATCAGCAGAAATCTGCCACCATTGATAGCGAGCGACTTAAGAAAAGTTTTGTCGCCCGCCATGCAGGTGCTCATGGGAACCTCGGCTCCAGCTGAAAGTCGCAGATCGATGCCGGCTGAAGTAAATGACTTCCTGAGCTGGGCGATCCTTTGTTCGCGGTCGCTGCCGTCGTAATATCCCTCGACGATATGAGGTGTCGCCACAATGTCGGTTATACCATCCGCTATCGCCATCCGGGCCATAGCCAGGCTGGTATCCATGTCGGGTGGCCCATCGTCGACACCGGGAATAATATGACAATGTGTATCGATGAATTCCAGCAAATTGTCCTCACGCAGATCTCTTGAGAATGGCAGCAAGCTCAATTATGCTATAAATAGTGTGAAAGCTCACCTTTTAGAAACCCTGTTCCTGATTATTCCATGAAAAGAAACTTGAAAATATTGGGCATTCTGCTCATCATTGCCGGCGTTGGGGTCTTGCTCATTGTCCCCGGATCGTGGCTGCTTGGATATTTCGCCCAGCGAGGCCTGGACAGTGAGTTCAATCAGGAATCCGCATCAGCCCTGTCACTGAACTCATCTGTGATGGACAAGATGCAGGGCGCGGCGGATACCGAGAAACTTAGAGAGCTGGCCAAAGCTTTTCAGAGGCAATTGCGAAGCGAGCAGACAATTGCCCGGCTGGAGATTCCCAGGATCGGCGTAAATGCCGTAGTAGTCGAAGGCACAACCGACGGCTCACTGCGTAAGGGCGTCGGCCATATGGAAGGAACCCCTCTACCAGGCATGGGAGAGAATTTCAGTCTTGCCGGGGACCGCGTACTTTATGGCGCGCCTTTTTTAAACATCGATGATCTTACTGAGGGAGACGAGATAAAGGTTCAGACAACCTATGGCAAGTTTGTTTACAACATGGTCAGCAACAGGATTACCGACCCGGAAGACGTCGACATTTTAAAATATCCGGGTTTTGAAGCTATCACCCTGATAACCTGCGATCCTCCCTGGGACACCTCGCACCGGCTGATTATTCAGGGCAAGCTCGTTTCCGCCAATCTTCTGCCCTAGTAGGCTCCCCGGCGCGAGGGCTATGACGACTTCTTCCACATCATGTTCCATGACGGCGCCCTGCAGGTTTACACCGGCTGGACCGGCGCCTATAATTACCATCTTTTTACGCCACGATCCCCTTCGGAATGCCCTGATCTGCATGTTGTGTGCCATGAGCCGAATAAAGATCAGGCCTGATATAAATAGCGTTATCATGGCAATGATTCCCGGACGGGAAAAATCGTAGATCTCCGTGTGCACGAAATCCTCGGGGATAAAAGCGGAGCAGACCATTATGGCAAAGGAAATCAGGGTGCTCTTCATTACCACGGAGATAATGGTAATTTTTCCCCTCCACCCCTCTTATTTTCGACTCCGGGACCACCTTATCCTGTTTATCGTGTCGATCGACCCATCTTCTTAAGTGGCAAAAACAGTGTGCGGGCGATGATGCGCAGGTCGAGGAACAGACTCCGGCGCTCGAGGTAATAAAGGTCCAGAGCTACCTTGCGCGGGAGGATCCGTTCGACATAGCCGCCGGTGGGATCGTCACGGGAAAGCAGCAACGCTTCGTCTTTGAAATGAAGTTGCGAAAGACCGGTGACGCCCGGACGGCAGTCCAGCACCCGGCGCTGCTGGACCGTGTACAGCGCAACTAGGCCGGTGTCTTCTGGCCGGGGACCCACCAGGCTCATTTCACCTTTGATAACATTGTAGATTTGCGGTAGTTCGTCCAGACGGGTACGCCTGAGCCACCTGCCGGCGCGGGTCAGGCGCTGATCATCGCTGATGGTGAGCGGGGAGCTGTTATCCCGGTCTCCTGTGTCCACCATGGTGCGGAGCTTGTACATGGTGAAGGGACAGCCGCCGTAGCCACAGCGCTGGGCCCGGTAGAGAGCGGGACCGGGAGAGTCCAGCTTCACGGCCACCGCCAGGCCGACGAGGAGCGGGGAGAGGATCAACAGAAGCGGGGCGGACAGCGCCAGGTCGAGCGCCCGCTTTGATGATCCGCCTACTGCCGTCATTGAAGCTCCCCTGGTCACACCGGTTTGCGAATAGCCACAAGATAGTGGGTCCTCAGCAGCGGGATGCGCCCCAGCAGATAGGCGGCCAGCCTCGAACGGGGGACCACCGCCCGGGCCAGCGGCGGCGCCAGCGACACACGCTTGAATTTTATATGACATCCTGAAAAAAGACTCAGGATCTCCCGCTTGCTCACCCCGCGAACGTCACCGTTTCCGGGACGGCTGATGAAATAGTCATACCAGATAATGAGGCCGTCAGGCTTCAGCACCCGGAGCATCTCGGCGGCGACATCACGCCTCATGAACGGATCCAGTATGGAAGTGAACATGACGAACTGGCAAACCAGGTCAAAGGAAGCATCATCAAAGGGAAGCCGGTCGGCGCCGGCTTCGCGAATATTGAAATCCGGATGGCGGCGCCGGCAGTCGGCGACGCGCTCGGGGATCAGGTCGACGCCGTGTATCTTGGATGGCGTGGCGCCGTACTTGAGGAAATTGCCCAATTCGGCGCCGCCCCCGCAGCCGACCTCAAGGATGGCCCGGTTCTTCAGGTCGGTCAGGCCGTGGCGTTTGAGCAGGTTCAGCACCGCCTGCTCCTGCTCGTGCAGATGGAAGGCCGTGGCCGGGTTGAACCAGGAATAGCGGTCGTCTGCGGAACCTTGTGTGCGCTTCTGATAAGCGATGAGGATGCGTTCTTCCTCGGTCATCGCTGAATCGCCCGTCTGTAGATCGATTGCCTGTTGTTGCCGTTCTGGAGTCATGCCTTTCCCCCTGGCAGCGAAAGCAGACGGGAGATGCCGCAGATGAATCCGGTCGCATAGGAAAGATGGAGAGTCGCAAAGGCCACCGGCAGGAGGACGCAAGATGGACCGTGGCGCACAGCGAGCCTCAGGGAAAAAAGTAGTGACGTCAACACGTAAAGGGCCAGCAACGCAACTGGCAGCCACAGGAAGCCCGACGACAGCGCCGCCGCCAGCAGCGACACGGCGAACACCACCAGCGCCGTGGCCGGCACCAGGTGCCGGACAGAGGGCAGGCTCCCATGCTTGCGCAGAATGCACACCTTCCAGCGGCCGTACTGGAAATACTGTTTCCAGAGAGCTTTGAGGGTCGGGCGGCTGAAGTAACTGGAGCGGATGGCCGGTTCCAGGTAGATGCGGCCGCCGCCCCGGGTGAGGCGGAAGTTGAACTCGTCGTCCTGGTTACGCACCAGTTCCTCGTCGAAATATCCGATGCGGTCGAAAACTTCACACCGGTAGGCGCCAAAGGCTACCGTGTCCACGAAACCTGGCTTATCCGATGTGCGGAAGCGGGCGTTTCCCACGCCGAAAGAGGATGACATGGCCAGGGAGGCCACCTTCCCCAGGACGGTATGGCTCATAGTCTCAATCCGTCCGCCCACGCAATCGGCGCCCGTTTTTTCCAGGGTCTCCACGTTCAAACGTACAAAATCCGGCTCAACATAGCTGTGGCTCCCCAGGATAATGACAACATCCCCTTTGGCGCTCCTGACGCCGATGTTGAGGGCCACGGGAGTGATCCGCCGAGGATTTTCGAGATAGCGCACCGTGGGGGTGTGGGCCGCGAAAGAGCGGACGATATCGGCGGATCTGTCGCTAGAAAGGCCGTCCACTACCAAGACCTCGACGAGTCCGGGGGGATAATCCTGATTTATGAGCGACCGCACACAGCGACCGATATACTGCTCCTCGTTGTACATGGGGATGACCACCGAGACCATGGGGCTCGCCTGAAGGGCGCTCTTTGGCGCCCGCCTCAGTTTCTCTACCGGGTTCATTCTTCCTGCCCCCCGCTTTTCATGGCCCCACGCTTTAGCAACCAGCGATATGGGCGGCAGCTAACCATCCGGGAATAGGAATAGACGAGGAAATGGCGCAACTTCAGGTTGCCTTTGGTGCTAACGTAGACAGCGCGCACCAGGCGCCCGGCCTTGCGGCCGCCGAACTTCATTCCCAGTATCTCTTCCGCCCCGCGGCGGGCGATGTTGTAATCGACGCCCTTCACCTTGGCCTTCTCCGGGCTGAACGACAAGAGGTCATTGGGACCTGACACCAGCGACAGGTTCCGTTCCTCGCAGTATGTGGCCAGATGCGTGCCCGGCAGCGGCGTGAAAAAGGCCACGCTTGCAAAATGCGGTCTGGTACGGCGCGCCAGCTCCACGGAAGCGGCGATATCCTCGGGCGTCTCCGTCGGGATGCCGAACATAAAGCTGCCGCTGAACAGCAGGCCGTGCTTACGGCAGAGCTCTGCCGAGCGGTAGTTGTGCTCTACCTGGCAGCCCTTGTTGAGGAAATCCAGTATCTTCTGGCTGCCGCTCTCCCAGCCCATCAGGACAAGCTTGAGTCCCACTTCCTTCATCGCTGCCAGAGCCTCTTCAGCGCGGCAGAGCGACGCAGCCCGGGTCTGGATCATGATAGGGGCGCCAATGCCGGTAGAGCCGTATGCCTCGGCGAATCTGAGCGCCCAGTTGGGATTAGCCAGGAAGTCGGAGTTGTAGAACTTGAGGCTCCTGAAGCCCCAGCGGCGGTGCAGTAACTTCAGCTCTTCGATGACGTGCTCCACGCTTTTGTAGCGCATCCGTTTGCCGAACATCACCTCAGCGTGAGGGGCGCAGAAATTGCAGCGAAAGGCGCAGCCGCGGCAGGTGAGCATGGTGACCATCGGCGACTTGAAAACTCCGGGGTAGTTGGGCAGCTTCACCGTTTGGGCGTAGTCGTAGAGTTCGCGGTCTTCGAACGGCAGCTCGTTCAGATCGGGGCTGGCGCCACGGAATACCCGTTCCCGGCTGCGACCCGCCTCGATGTCACCCAGGAGCTCGGCGAAGGCTATCTCGCCCTCTCCCTGGATGATGTAATCCACCAGGTCGGGCCGGGGCATATCATCCGGAGCGACTGTTGGGTGGGGTCCGCCGATTACAGTCTTTACCGCCGGGTTGGCCGCCTTGGCGGACTCGAGGATGTGCTCCACATTGGGGTGGTCGCAGCTGCGCATGGTGATGGCGACTACATCCGGACGGGCGATCCTGATGCGCGAATCGAAATCGTCCCAATCTTTCAGGTGGCGGATATCCAGCAAGTCGATATCGCGGTATCCCTTTTCCTTGGCGTATGCGCTCACCGAACAGAGCCCGTGGTTGAGCACCGAGGACCAGTGGGAGTCCCAATAGGTGTTAAAGCTTTCCGGCCCGAAGCCGGGGTCGATAAAAGTGATTTTCATCCCGTGAGCGCCCCCCTTTCCGCAGTTGCCATTTCGTAGATTTTTTGCATGCGATCAGCGTTATCCTGCCAGCCGTATCTGTCAAGTACCAGCCGCCGCCCCGCCTGGCCCATCTGGCGGCGCAGGTTCGCGTCGGCGGCCAGCCTCACGATCTGCCGGGCGGTGATTTCGCTGTCCATCGGCGGCACCAGGAAGCCGGTCTCGCCGTCACGCACGACTTCGGGAAGGCCGCCCACGTTAGAGACTACCACCGGGATGGCGCAGGCCGAGGCTTCCACGACCGAGACCCCAAAGGTCTCGGACTCTGGCAGCGAGGCGAAGATGTCTATCTGGCGCAGGAAGGCCATCACCTTGTGGTGGGGCAGGTTGCCCACAAAAGTGACGTGGTTGGCTATCCCGAGCCGCCGCCCCAGCTTTTTCAGGCTCTTCTCTAGGGAGCCGCCGCCAACGATAAGCAGCGACAGGTCCAGGTCCGGCCTGAGTCGTATCACTTTCTCGAAGGTCTTGATGAGGCGGTCGATGCCATAGTTGCGTTCCAGGATCTTCACGGTGCCGATGGTGACCGGCACGTCATCCAGGTACTTCCGGCCATTTGGAGAAAAATTCTTGGTGTCAACGCCGAAGGCGATCGTCTCTACCGTTGTGCCAGCCGGGCAGTATCTTTCCGTGGCCCGTGACAGGAAGTCGCTGGTTGCCGTGACCACGTCGGCCCGGCGCAAGTTGAATCGCACCAGCCTGCGGTAAAATGACGACGTTTCAGGCAAGACAACTATTTCCGACCCCAGGGAGGAAATGATCAATGGATGAAAACCGCTGGTAGCACCCACGAACCCGTAGCTGGTGGCCAGAAAGGCGTGTAACACATCAGGCTGGATCTCTTTTATCAGGCGTTTGACGGTGCGCGCACAAAGGAAATAGGCGGCTTTTTGCAGGCGGCCGCGACCAGCATGCAGAAGTTCGACCTCGCTGTCGATGAACGGCGGTGGCACGTGGTGCACCGTGGCGTCCTGGATGTCGTGGCCACGGAACGATATCACATGCACCTCGTGACCCTCGGCTGCGAAGTGGGACACCCATTTCTGGGTGTGCGGGCTCTTGGCGTCAGCCAGGTAGCAGATTCTCACGGTGCGCCTCCGGTGAACTCCAGGTATTTTCCGGATATGGCGTCTACGCGCTGCTGCCAGGTGTTACGGCGGGCAGCTTCCACGCGGCGGTCGGCTGATTCCTGGCTGGTATCGCCGAGAGCCTCGCCAACCATCTTGACCATCTCGTCCTGGTCATGGCCCACGTACACGATATCCTCAAGCCCTGCCAGCGCCGGGATGTCAGGAGCCACCACCGGTTTGCCCGTGGCCAGATATTCATAGAGCTTGGTGGGCGAGATATTGCGGACGAAATCGTTCATGCGGTACGGGATCAGACACACGTCGAAGCCTTTCATGAATCCGGGCAGCGACGCCAATGGTTGATTACCCATCATCTTTATATTTGAAACTTTTTCCAGCTCCGGGAAGGCTTTGCGGGCGGGCCCGACGAGCACAAATCGGCACTCAGGGTAATGCTCGGCGCAGGCCTTCAGGAAATCCGTGTCCAGGCGATCGTCGAGGACACCGCTGAATCCGATGACGGGGGAACCGTTGTCACGCACCCCCGGTGGAACCAGAGTGCCGGCCTCCCGCGCCTGGTGATAATGGTCGAAATCCACCCCATTGGGGACGTTGATTATCTGCCGGCACCAGGGCTCCTTGTCCCGGTAGACCTGTTCGGAACATGTGACAACCAGGTCGGCGCTCTCGAGCAGCCGCCGCTCCTGTTTCTGGATGAGCCCGCGGCGGCCCCAACCGACGGCAGTGAACTCATCGATGCAGTGGTAGAGGACAAAACTCTCGCCCAGCTTGCCGACCAGCTCCACGGCGGTGGGAAGATAAAGCCACAGGAGTGGATTGCTAAAGCCCAGCCGGCGGGAAGCATGACGAGTCCAGGAAAGGACAAGCTGCTGGCTGACACGGTTGATGGCGTTGACCGCCCGCTTGAACGGGAGCGCCGGGGGACAGGTGGTAATCCAAAGGTTATCTTCCTTCTGCCGCAGGCCACCGGTGAAATCAACCAGTTTGCGCCAGCGCTCGGGATACCGGATCGGGAGATAAGAGAGAGGCGGCTCCACATAAAGCACCCGGTTTGTACCAGAAAGAAGCTTCATGATCTGTTGATGGGTTATCCAGGGCGAATCCCAGTAGCCGGGGGAGATGCAGATGACGTCATGGCCTTCGATCATGAAACTAGCATTTTATTGCCCTTATTAACCATTGAACGGCTAAATAGTTCAAAGAGCGCTTAAGTGAAAGGGTTCGCAAAATCGAAAACATCAGTCTGGTCTTCTTCGAAAGCATTTGCCGGTCATACTCGTTATGTTTTACGAGATCAATTTTGAACCCAGCGTTAAAAAGTGCATTTCTGATCTCTGTGATCGTGAAAAACCTTAAATGTGTCCTGTCCAGGATTCCATAATCATCGTAGTGAAACTTGTCTTTAAATAGTAATGGTCCTAATACGGAGAAATGAGAAACATTGGGGATGCTGATAACTATCACGCCACCTGGCTCAAGCAGCCAATAACATTTTTTTAATAGAGCCCAAGGGTCAGATAGATGTTCCAATATATCTGCCAAAATAATGCAGTCCCAATTGCCCGCCGCAAGTTCATCTGAATATATCAAAGTTTCGATATCACCCGTCATAACTTTATCAAGAGAGCACCGGGCAGCCTTGGCGGCCTCTGCGTTTAAATCAATACCCGTTATATAACATGGCTGCCGTTGTTTGATTGTTCTTCCCAAAATACCTGCACCACAGCCACAGTCCAGAATCTCGAAACATTCATTGGGAATGAGCGGCAGGATGTCGTACCTGGAGTTACGGAAATATGCGCGGCTCTCTATCTCTTTCATATTAGTGGTCATGTTCACGGAGAAACTCCTCATAGATGCTCAGACACTGGCGGGCGGCGTTTTCCCAGGAAAAAATAGCAGCCCGGGCAGGTCCGCGGGCTCCTAACCGAGCGGCCAGTTCCGAGTCCATCATGAGGGCGCCAATGGCTGCGGCAATCTCAGTTGTGGAACGAGGGTTCACCAGAACCGCTGCACCATTGGCTACCTCTTCCATGGGAGAATCTTTTGATGTCACCATCGGGGTTCCACTGGCCATGGCCTCGAGCACCGGCAGGCCAAACCCCTCGTAAAGTGAAGGATAGAGCGCCGCCACGGCGCCACGGTACAGGGCTGGCATGGCTTCGTCCGGAACGTATCCGGTGAAACGGACCCAGTCTTCCAGGCCATTCTCCCTCACGAAAGTTACCAGCGCATGCCCCACTTCTGCAAGTTCGCCCGTGACCAGGAGTTCGGCCTCGCTGCCGGTGGCGGTACGGGCCATGGCGAATGCTTTGACCATGCGGCGAAGGTTCTTTCTGGTGCCCAGGCCGCCAGTATAGAGAAAGTACGGTTTGTCGGAAGGTCTGAAAGCATTCGCCGCAGCCACGCCGGCATCTGCGCGCCCGTTGAGGAAGCAGGCGGGAAGGCCATTCCTCACAATCCGGACCTTACCCCGGGCGCCGGGAAGATGCTTTAGTATCTCCTGGCGCGAGAAATCCGACACGGTAACCACGGCCGCCGCGCGGCGCGAGAGTAGGCGCAGCAGGCCGTTCTGGTATATACGGGTAGCTGCTGAGTGGCGATACGGCGCCGCGTAAGTATCCATGTCATGGATGGTGAGGATAAAAGGTGCTCGAGTCAGGATAGGTTCCACATAATATGGGAAGTGCATCAAACTAATGCCCGCCCGCTTCACGGCCTGGTGCAGGAGGATTTGCCGATAGAAGACGGAGCCTAACCGGCTACCTGGGTTACCAACTTGTGGAACTGGCATCAGCTGTAATCGCCCGTGATCCGCCAGCTCGTCCAGGTTGACGTCGCTACCGGTGAAGGCAATGAACTCGTGGGGAGAATCGGCTTCCACCAGCGCCTGCAACAGGTTATAGCTCTGAGCGCCGAGGCCGGTCCTCTTATCGGTGACATATGTGGCATCGTATCCTATCCGCATATCGACCAGGAAAATATCATGCCTCGCGCTCGGCGAGGGCGGGTTTGAGCAGACGGGCCAGAAACTCCAGGTCGGTCCTGCCCAAGGCTCGGGTGATGAAAAGCATCGCCGTGTATATCGCGGCGCCCAGGACAACGAGCATCCCCAGCGGGAGGAAAGGCAAGGCCAGCAAGACCGTGGTCATGACCGCCGCCGCTGCCACGGGACGGACCGCCAGTCTCACCAGTCCCAGGGAACCAATATGCCGCTTAAAGAACCAGAGGTAAAGGGCGCCGGCGACCAACTCCGTGAGCACGGTGGCAATGCTGGCCCCGATGGCGCTGTAGCGGGGGATAAGGAACAGGTTGAGGCCCACGTTCACGGCGATGCCGCTCCCGGTCACGACCACATTGAGCGACTGGCGGTTGATGGAGGTGAGACTGACGGGGCAGATGCAACTGAGGAAGGTGAGCACCAGCGACCAGATCAGAATCTGCAGCGGCAACACTGAAGCCAGGTAAGCGTCCCCAAACAGAAAAGGTACGATGCGGCCGGCGAGCACCGCGGTGCCGAAACCCACGGGAATACCTATCATGGCCATGTAGCGGAGCGTGCGGCGCGACGCGGATAGTAGTGAACCGCGGCTGGCCACCGTTATTCGCGCTAGGCCCGGAAAGACGGCGCCCATGATGGCGGCCGGAATAAACATCAGCGATTCCATCAAGCGGAACGCGGCCGCGTAGGTGCCGACATCCTCATCGCTCTTCATCGCCGCCAGCATAATTAAATCAATCTTGAAATAGATGAAAAAGAATGCCCCGTAGAACAGGAAGGGCAGGGATTGGGCGATCATTGTCCGCATCAAGGACCAGCTTGGAACAGCTGTGAGGCGGCAGCCAAGGCGGCGTAGCATGACCCAGGCAATCACGAGGGATATGACGCAGCTTGCCGCATACGACCAGGCAAGGGGCACCAGGCGATAACCGGCGATGAGCACGCCGGCGGCCAGCGCTAGCCGCACTGCTTCCGAGAGGAAGCTGACCAGGGCCAGATAACCCATCCGTTCCACGCCCTGCATCACCGCGACCAGCGAATGAAAGGCTCCCAGGGGGATGAGCGCCACGATGAACACCAGGATGATTGACCGGCTGTCCGGGGCCATGCCGGTGAAGGTGAAAAGGCCGGCCGCCGCCAGCAGCGCCAGTGACGCCAGCACCAGCTTAACAAGGATTGTGTTTGTCACATAGGCGGCAACCGTGTCATGATCGCGGGCGATCTCACGCACGGAGAGCTGGTTGAAGCCAAGCTCATTGACCAGCGATATGATCCCGATTACCGCAATGGCCAGAGCGTAAGTGCCAAAGTCGGCAACATCAAGGTAGCGCGCCAGCAGGATAACGCCGCCGAACGCCGCCAGCTTGCTGAGCACTTGCGAGATCAGCATGTATGCCGAGTTGTGTGCCACCCGGACGGCGCCAGAGCCGGCAGCATTTAAGGGTGGATTGCTCATGATCCCTCTTTTACAGCGAAAACCACCAGCCCGTTCCCCTTGCCTGCATAACCGCAGGCGTAAACCAGGGGAAACGAAATGAGCCGGGAGATGGCGGGGCTGAGCCAGAGGCACTTACCTGTTCTTTCCTGCCAGAACTGGAGATTCAAGACGAAGTTGGCAGGGATAAAGTCACCCTTCACCTTGAGGACCCTAAACCCACTTCTTTGCAGCATGTCAGAGATGGCGGAGCGGTCGAAGTGATAAAGGTGGCGGGGGGCCTCCCAGGGGGACCAGTATCCGCCGAACCAGCGCGACTCCATGCTGCCGGCGTTCGGCACCCTGATACAAACGAGGCCACCGGGTTTAAGGATGCGATGGGTTTCGCGGAGGATGGCCCGGGGGCTGGGCATGTGCTCCAGTGTCTGGTTGAAATAAGCGACATCGAAAGCACCGTCTTCAAAACCGGCTGCCAGCAGGTCTCCATTGAAGACGTCAAAACCCCTTTTGACCACGCGGGCAGCCGCGAAACTGCTCGGCTCCACACCTGCCACCTCCCATCCAAGCCTGCGGAAGCGTTCCAGGTTGTGGCCGTTGCCTGAACCGACATCGAGCAACCTTCCGTTCGGCACATAGGGGATAAGATTAGTGTCGCGTCCGGCAGCCCGGAATAAAATATTGATGCCCTTGATGAAAACCGATGGCATGCTGCGACCGGAAGGAAGAAGATGCGGGTAATTGTAAGCGCCGCCGAGCAAGGTTCTTTCAGCCCAATTGTAGAGTTTTCGCGCGCGGCCTCCCTCGGGGACGAGACCGGCGTCAGCCTCACCAGGGAACACATAATATTCTTCCCCGTAATGTTCGCCGAGGAAGGCTGCCCGCGGTCGCGGGTCGAGGTATATCAGGCCGCACTCCTGGCATTTGACCAGTTGATATCGATCGTCAGGTTGCAGCCGGTCCGATACCTCGAGGAAATCCGCGCTGTGGGAGCTGCCGCAGCCGTCGCAGCGGTCTACCGTTTCCAGGCGCGTGTTGTCAGGCGAGCTTTTTTGTTCCATAACCCCAGACATCCATCTTTCCTTTCAGTTCTTCAAGCTCGCGGCTGAAGCCGAGCTCATGCAAAATCGTTCCCAACCTGTGGAAGTAGGTATGCTCGTCCAGGACGCGGCGGCGGGCCTTCTCGATATACGGTTCCCGCTTTTCCGGATGGCTGATGAAGAATTCAGCCATGTCCGCCATTTCCCGTGGCGAGGAAGCCATCGGTATCTCGTCAGCAGTGAAGTACCCTTCGGTGTGGATGCAGGCGACTGGGTCGGTGACGGTGAATCCGCCCGATAATGGCAGCTTGAACAAACGTTCGGTCGCCTCGTAACCATAAATGCGGCCATGCGGCTCGTGGATACACGGGGTGAAAGTGGCGGAGCGAAAGAGCCGGTTGAGCGCGTCGTCCTCCAGAAAGTCCCCCCGGCTTAGCCCGTCTGGCCAGCCGCGGCCGTAAATGACTGTACGATAGCGGCTGGCGTAGCTTAGCAGATAATCGTGAAGCCCCGGAGCCTTATTGGCCCAGTAACCGCCCACAAAACAGATATCACAATCATAATCCGGGTCAAAACCGGGATCAACGTGGCGGATGGAATCACCGGCCAGCGGCAAAGAGAGCACCCGCCGGCCTTCTTTAGTCTCCCATTTGTTCCACCCCCGCTCAATACCCAGCGGCGAAGTGTGGTGGAAGAGCAGGTCGGGATCGAGCTTGCGGATCCAGCGGACATCGCGCCATTTGGTGCGGTAGCCCTGGCGGGCATTCTCGGGATAAGCCCAGGGATCAGCCCATTGATCCACGGCGGCGGCTACCGCCGTTTCCTTTTTTCTAACGCGGCTGGGGACGCGGTGCCGCATACGCACGTCGGCGATGTAGAGGTCCGGCTGAAACTCTTCGAAGGTCTGCTCCGGGCGGGTGCCGTCCCAGAGCAACATCTCCCAGCCCAGGGCCTCTACGGCGTTCTTGCGCCCCTGAACAACATAGTAACCGGCGCCGGACCTGTCACTGTTTGCATTATGGATTATGCGCATCCTGATTCCTGACCGGTCTGCCCAAGCACGGATGAGACCGCTGCTTCGACTTTCTCCCAAAACTCTGAAGTAGCGCCCTCCATGTTGATATGGTTGCCGATATCGAAGTCAAATGAAGTAGCGCCCACATTACCATTGGTCAAAAGGTTGCAGCCGCACAGGGCGGCTTCGACCACCACGCGCCCCATCGGCTCGGGCCAGCGGGGTAGGTAGACGAAATTCCGGGCGCGGTTCATCAGGCCGGGAATCTCCGAATAATCGACCGGTCCCAGCCACCGGCCGAACCCCGTATCGGCGCCCGGGCCCGCGGGTCCCGCCAAAGTAATATCACCGCTGGGGAACATCCGTTTGAGATTGTTCATTCCCTTCGCCTCGGATAGCGTACCAACGAAAAGGTTCTCGATGTCGCGCTCCCCGCCGCGGTCATAAAAGACAGCTGTATCGACGGTCGGCCTGAGCTCGAAATAGTCGCCGATGACATCAATACCCTGAATGTTCTGCATCACCCGGCGATGCAGGGGGGAGACGAAGGCGCTCAACCGCGCATCACGGTACAGCGCCACCGTCTCCTGGGCAAAGCAGCCCCGGCGGCGCAGCAGCCGGTGCGACTGGACGCCGAAACTCCTCTTGTGGCGGCATTTTTTGCCGTCTGTTTCACCGTTGCACGGCAGATAACCCAGGTCACAGGCACCGGTATAAGCGTTATCAAGTAACATATAAGGACCAGAAGTCAAGTCGCGGATGATCTCGTCATCCAGCCGGCTGCGGGCTGAAGGCTGGTTGTAGATATCACCGAAGATGACCATGTCCGGCTTGTCGAACAGGTCGATAGTGAGATCCGGAAAAGCGGCCGTCACCTTGATGTGGTGATTGCGCTCGTTTCCCGCGGCTAGCAATGAGCGATTTACGGCCTCTCCGCCCCCGCCGGGAAAATCCGGATTGATCTGGGTTACGAAGTTAATCTTCATGACTGGATGCGGGCCTGAACTTTATCCTTTGATTTCACCCGCATCGCCGGTGGAGCCACCTTCACCGGCGCGGGTGCTCCATTTCCTGGCGAAACGCTCACGGTTACGCCGGTTCAGCTCACTGGTGCTGACGGACTTGCCCAGGTAGTCGATGCGCATCTCACGGCAACTCACACCGGCATGGTTCACGTGGATGGCCTTGGCTTGCGGTACTACCAGGCAGCGGTAACCGAGTTCGCGGATACGGAAAGACAGGTCAACCTCTTCATAGCTGGCGGGTGAGAAACCCACATCGAAGCCGCCGGCCAGGTCGAAAACGCTACGCCTGAGCATGAATAGCCATCCGGAGACCTCATCCGCCTCTTCGATGTCATCAATCCCCACCCGCGGGCCCGGGAATCCGTTGGTCTGGAAGCGGCCCCCCTGGGGGCCGACGTTACCTATGTCATCCGCCGACTCCAGGACGCGCTTAAGCTCCTCCAGGCACCCCCTTCCGAGTTGGACATCATCATTTATGAAACAGAGGAACTCCCCTTCCGCCAGCATGGCGCCCATGTTCCAGGAGCGAGAGACGCCGGGATTCACGCTGTTTAAACAGAAACGGTCGACTAATGGACTGCTGGAGACGAAAAGCGTCAGCTCAGAGTTTTCCGGCGCGTTGCAGATGACAACTACCTCATGTGGCAATTCGACGGTTTCCCTGATGTTGGTCAGCAGCTCACGGAGTCCGGGGACGGGCGTAAGCGGATGTTTCAGGCTGCGCTTCCGGTCCAGCGACAAGACCGGGATAATGATGCTGGTGAGTCCTTTTTCAAAAGTATTCATAAACGAGTCATGACGGTTTCTTCACGGTCAGTGAGATATGCATGGAGTCATCGAGCCGTGTGAACCACTGCTCCCAGGAGCGATGGTAAATACCGTACAAGACGCCCAGGGTAAGATTCCCGACCCGGGTGCGGCAAAGAACCCGGGCCAAACGGACTTTTCCGGCCAGGGCTCTTTGTCTCTGGGTGTATTCGTTGTCCAGGTACCACAGGTAATACCAGGGGGGCAGGATACCGGAATCCATTTTGGTCACATCTTCCACGACAAAACCTTGGCGCTGGAAACGCTTGAGTATTACGCTCGGCAGTTCCAGACCGTTGTGGCCTACGCGTTCCACGAAGTATTTCTGGTAGAGGTCCGGGTCTCGTTTCGCTCTTCTGACAAAAATATTTTCACTGTCAGTTTCGATGAAGTGGACGCTTTTACCCCCAGGTTTTAGCACGCGGTGAATCTCCGCCACCACCGCGTCCTTGTTGGCGGCGGGAACATGCCCGATGAGATGGGCGCTGACGACGCAGTCGAAGCTGCCGGCGGCAAAAGGCAGACAGGCTACTGATCCCTGGACTGCAAAGTTGTAATGATGGGATGCCACCTGAGCGGCACTCAAAGTCAGATCGATGCCGGTCACCGTGCGGCTTAAGCGGGCGTACGTATAACTGCCGGTCCAGCAGCCCAGGTCAAGCGAGTCGCCACCCCTGACCAGATGCCGTTGGGCGTAGACACGCTCCCGGTATGTCCAATACTTCAGGGCCGAGCCCAGGAAGCGATGGAACAAAGTCGGGGCACAGAACTCCTTATCCAGTTCCCAAATATCGTCGTAATTACGGTAAAGCGTGGCCTGCGGGTAGAAGACGGGCACCCCCTCTGCCACGGCGAAGACCGAACCGCAGGCGGGACACTCGAAACTGTCATGACGCGCGGTCAGCGGTGTATGGCATGTGGTGCAAACCAGCTGCACCGGGCATCCATCCAGCCTTGAGCTGGCGCGAACATCGACCTGGCTTTTGTCACAAAAAGTATTAATGGCTCAATCAGTCACAATTTGCCGTGTTCCAGCACGGCTTTCAGAGTGCCCGCGACCCGCCTGGCGTCGTCATCGCTCATCGCCGGATAGAGCGGCAGAGATAGCGTGCGCTCCGACATGGCCGTGGCCACCGGATAATCTTCCGGCCTCAAACCAAAACGGTCGCGGTAGTAAGGATGCAGGTGCAGGGCGCGGAAGTGCACGGAGACGCCGATGTTAAGCTGTTCCATCATAGCAGCTACTTCATCGCGGGTGACACCAAGCAAGCCTAGTTCGAGCCGAACGATGTAGAGATGGTGAGCGTGGTCCGTGTCATCGTCCGCCGGGGCCGGCAGGTCAAGCAGCGGGAAGTCAGCGAGTTCTTCGTCATAGGCCCTTGCCAGTCGCCGGCGGCTCTCTTGCATGGCATCGGCCCGCTTGAGCTGTTCGATGCCCAGCGCGGCCTGGAGATCGAACATGTTGTATTTGAATCCCGGTTCCATAACCTCGTAATAGCGGTGGCCGCGGCGGCCGTAGCGATTCCAGGCGTCAGCGCTCATCCCGTGCAGGCTGAGCACCCGCGCCCGACGCTCGAGCTCCGGGTCGTCGGTTGTCAACATACCGCCTTCCCCGGTTGTAATGTTCTTGGTCGCATAGAAGCTGAAAGCTGTAAGCGGAGAGATGGAGCCTACCATGCGGTCGCGGTATCGGGCGCCCAGTGCGTGTGCCGCGTCTTCGATGACAACGAGACCATGTTCTGCCGCCAGTCCGCCAATCGCCTCCATGTCACAGGGCCGCCCGCCGAAATGAACCGGCATCAACGCCTTGGTACAGCCGGTCAAGGCTTTCTGTATAAGACCTGGATTAATATTCATAGTCTCAGGGTCAATGTCGGCGAAGACAGGCGTGGCACCGGCGTGGATAACCGTATTGGCCGTAGCGGCAAAAGTAAAAGGCGTGGTGATGACCTCGTCGCCGGGGCCAACATCCGAAGTCAGCAGGGCCAGGTGCATGGCCGCCGTACAGGAGTTGAGCGCTAAGGCGTACCGCGCCCCGGCGAACTCGGCGAACATGCTTTCAAACTCGGCCGTGCGTTGTCCCCTGGTGAGCCACCGCGAACGCAGCACAGCCATCACGGCCCGCTCCTCCTCTTGCCCTAGAGATGGTTGATGGAAAGGCAGGTAATCCTTCTGCACCAGATCGACCGGCAGCTCTGGCGGCGATTTTCCGGTGACCCCGCTCATGCCTGCTCCTTGCTCCCAATAGTATCCGTGTAGCCGGCGCCTCGGGTTTTTTCGTCATTGAGACTTTTGACCAGCCGTGGTATTACCATTGCCAATCCAACGAAATAGGCCCCTTCGAGAGTAGGTAGCCGGTTGCTCAGAGGCGACATGGCAATAACTACCACAAGTGCGATGCCAGTTCCCAGGAGAGCAATCTCGTAAACCCAATCGTGGGTACGGCGGTAGAGCTGGAAAGAATCTTTCAGTGTGACGGCGATAGCCAGATAGAACAGGATGAGGCCGGCGATACCGGATTTGAAAAATAGCCATGCCATGCCGTTGTGGCCTGTGTGGGTGGTGAAACCATTTCCAAACTCATCATTGAAGTCGATGCTGGCTCCAAACCCGTTACCTAGCAGCAGATGCTCGCGCGCCGCTTCCAGCATGCGGTCGGCTTCCCGGTGACGCATGTCTATATTCTGGGCGCCGGTGATGTCAGTAGGCACCAGGCGATCAGCCATCAGTCCACCGAAGTCCTTGATGCCGCCAGTGGAAAGCGGTGCGATCAGGACAATCACAATCACGGCCGTGGCGGAGAGGACAAGGCCGGCCCTAAGAGTCTGGCCTCCGCTTTTTAAAAGCCCCAGGCAGAGCGTCAGGAGCATCGAGGCGATGGCCGCTGCCCAATGGGTGCGGGTCATGCTAAAGAGCAAACCCATGATCACAAAAGGCGAGGAAGCGAGCAGCCAGAATGATGTGCGGCAGCGGGGGGCGAAAAGCGCCACCGCGACCAGTATTGGCACCACTACTACGAACATAAGATCAGCACCGTTGAGCATCGTGCGCGAGCCGCCGATCGACCCGGCGTAAGGGGTGAGAGCCTGCCAGATATATGATTCTCCACGGGGGTAATGGGTCACGAAGAAACTCACGATCGTGGACTTCACTCCGGCCAGCGTAACTACGATTCCAATCGTGCACAACATTAACCACAGGTCACGCCGCCGGCGTATTTCCAGCGCCGCCCACACGAAGGCGAGAGGCAGGAACGACATCGTGTGTAGCTCGTTACGAAGCAGCTCCGGAGAATTCCCGTGGTAGATGCCAGTGGCCACCATGAGCCCGACCCACGCCACAATCAGTATAAACGCCGCTTTGGGATAAGTCAGAGCCTGGTGGCGGCGGGCGGCCCGGAGTAGTGCAAACGCCAGTGCCGGGAGCAGCATTACGTCGATGAAGTTGATTTGCGCGCCAAGGATGGTGACGCCGGAAAAAATACCGGCGCCGAGCAGTGAAAAGACAGCCACTGGTGAAGCAACGCCCAGCCATGGGAAACGTCCCGAGAAGAAGCCCACCACCGATCCCAACAGGAGCGCCAGTACGCACATGGCAGGCAGGAGGCTGGCAGAGATGGCCACCAGTACGGCCGCTGCTACGAGCATGGCCGCCAGGTTGAGCCGGGCAGGTTTCCGTAACAATCCCTGTCTAAAGAAGAGGGTTTTGGTGAAAGCGGGCATATCAGCCGTCCACCTGTTCAGTCTGGGCTGATCCTTCCGGTTCGATCTTCCCGAGCAGCATCGGCACGGCCAGGGCAAGGCCCAGGAAATAAGCGCCTTCGGGATTGACGAAACGATTGACCAATACGGACATGGACACCAAAGCCAAGAGCGCGACAGACATGCCTATAGCGGCGATTTTCAGCCAATCATCGCTGAGGGTCCGGGCAATAGCCAGAGAACGGCGCACAGAGATCGCGATAGCCAGGCAGAACATCGTCAACCCGAGCAAACCGGCCTTGAGGATGAGCCAAAGATAGCCGTTATGGCTCCAGTTGGTGATCACTCTCCCGAGGTAGTCCACATAGGAATATCTGGAGCCGAAACCGCTGCCGATGAAAATGTGTTCCCGCGCCGTGTCCAGCAAGGCTTCTCCTTCCATGATGCGGTAATCAAGGGTGCCACTGCCCACATTGGGGTCGAAAGCCATGCGCCGCTGCATCAGCTCCGCCAGGTTATAGTTGGAAGCCACCGGCGAAAAGGAAGAGAATACCAAAATGGCCGCCGCGGCAATGATGGTGACAGAAAGGGCGATCCCTGCGGCCTGCAACCTGGCTTTACGTGCGCCGAGTGCCAGCACCAGAAGCAGCGACGCGATGGCAACCGCCAAGTTGGTGCGGGTAAGACCAAGGAGCAACCCCGCTAATACGGGCAGAGCGGCGAGGATGAGGAGCGGATAGTTGCGCCGCCTGTTCAGGTAAAGAGCCATCGCAGCCAACAGCGGCGTCACCAATACGAATAATGTGTCGGCGCCACCCAGGATAGTGCGGCTGCCTCCCAACTGTTCGCTGGTTATGTCCTGGATCTGCCACATATAATTGAAACTGGTAATATGACTGCCCAAAATGTTGGCTGCCACCGATTTCAGTCCTGCCGCTGCCGTCGCGGTGATAAAGACTATGATGAAAAGGCGGACATCGTTCCGGGAGCGTAACTCGGCCATGGCCCAGAAATACGCCACGGGGATGTAGAGCATGGTGTGAAGCTCGTTGCGAATAATAGCGGCATCGTTAACGAAGTAAATCCCGGTGAGAGTCGCCATGATGATCATGAAGCCCAACAAGGTGACGGATATATCCGGGCGTGACAGACGTCGGCGGCCAGAGAGCACCCGGAAAGCGGTAGGCGCCAACGCGGGGATAATAAGCATATCCGCCAGATTGAGCCGGGCGTCGCCCAGTGTTATACCGCCGTATAGCCCGATTCCGATCAGGGCGAAAATGACCAGGGGAAATGCCACACTCAAAGCGGGAAAGCGGGCGGCAATAAAAGCGATGACCAGCGATATCACCGTCACTTCAACCATCAGCTGGCTTGTTTGCCCCACGGCAAACAACAAACCGATGAAGGCGAATAGAAATAACAGGGCCAGCGCCCGCAGCAGCGGGCGTGTTCCTCCGAACTGCAATTGAAGTGTCTGGCTCAACTCCGTCAAGGTGCAACCTTTGTTTCTGTCATGTTCTTGTCCAGGAGGATCAGGCCAGGGGGCCTGTCGCGCTTACAGCCGAAGCCTCTTTGATGGCCGTCGCTACGTAACGTATCTCCTGCTCCTCCAGCTCCGGCCCGATGGGCAACGATAGCACCTCGCGGCAGGCAGTTTCCGCAGTGGGAAAAAATCCCGCCCCATATCCCAAATTGGCGAAGGCCGGCTGAAGGTGCAGGGGCTCAGGGTAATAGACCGCGCAACCTATACCTGCGGCCTTAAGCGACTCAATAACCGCTTCTCGTTGTTGCAGGCGCAGGGTGAACTGATGATACACATGATAGTTCCCCGGCGCCTCCACTGGCAGCTTTAACCCCGGTACGCCGTCCAGCAGCGTGGAGTAAAGACCGGCATAGCGGCGCCTGGCCTCATTCCACTGATCCAGGTATGGGAGCTTCACCCTGAGCAGGGCCGCCTGCAGCTCGTCCAGCCTGCTGTTGATCCCGATCTCCGTGAAAAAATACTTGCGGGCGCTGCCATGAGCCCTAAGTTGTCGCACCCGGGCGGCGAACTCCTCATCACGGGTTAGCACCATGCCGCCATCACCCAAGCAGCCCAGGTTCTTGCTGGGAAAGAAACTGAGGGCAGCGGTATCGCCAATGGAGCCGGTTTTGGACCCGCCGCAAACGGCGCCTAAAGCCTGGGCGTTATCCTCGATGACGGGCACATGGTGATTTTTCGCTATCGCCATGATGGCTTTCATGTCCGCCGCCTGGCCATAAAGATGGACCGGGATGATGGCGCGGGTGCGAGCGGTCACCGCCGCTTCCACCAACGCCGGATCGATATTGAAAGTTTCAGGCTCTATGTCAACAAAAACCGGACGGCCTCCCGCCTGGATGATGACGTCCACGGTGGCGACAAAGGTGAAAGGCGTCGTTATGACCTCATCGCCCGGCTTTATATCGAGCGCACGCAGGCTGAGGTAGAGGGCGTCGGTCCCTGAGGCCACTCCCACGGCATATGGCACATCGCAGTAAGCGGCGACTTCGGCTTCCAGGGCGCTGACGTTCTCGCCCAGGATATAACGGCCGCTGGCGATCACGCGGGAGCAGGCCTCGCCCAGCTCATCCGTCAGCGCGCGGTGCAGCCGTTCCAGGTCGAGCAGGGGCACGTTCATCGTCCCGCCCGCCTTTTGACCTCGTCCACGTGTAGTTCGAGGAGCTGCTCAGGTGGTACGTCCCTCACCGGCCGGGCCGGCACTCCCATGACAACACAGCCTTCCGGCACATCACGGGTAACGACAGCGCCAGCGGCCACTACCGCGTCACGCCCCACGATAACTCCGGGCAGCAGGGTGGCCCCCGCGCCCACGCGCCCGCCTTCCCTGATAGTAGGTCCACGCATCCGGTCAAAACGCTCGGCGGTCCGGCCCAGGAAATTGTCGTTGCTGGTCACGGCGCCGGGACCGACGAAAACATAGTCTTCCAGGATGGAAAGTGCGGTGATATAGGCGCCTGTCTCCAGCTTGCAGAAACGGCCCACGCTGGTACCGTTCTCAATGCAGACACCCCGGCCGACGATGGAGTTATCTCCCACCGATACGTCTTCCCTCACGGTAGCCTGGTCTGCCACGAGCACCTGATCGCCCAGGAAAGCACCGCGGTAGACGACGGCCGCGGTACCGATGAGGCAGCCCTTGCCGATTCGTGCCGGCGCGAGTTCCCTCTCCTGGCTGAAAGCACTGATAGTGGAGCGGAGCGGCGCTTTGCCTATCACCGCGTAATCGTCTACACGGCAGCCGGCCCCGAGTGCGGTTCCAGCGCCGATGACGGCCCCACTGCCCAGTTGGCAGCTGTCACCAATGACGGCGTCCGCATGAACCTGGCAGCCTGGCGCGAGCACACAACCCTTCCCCAGCCGGGCACTGGAATCGATCCAGACACCTGGTTCACGGTTGACCAGCAATGTTCTCCTCCCTTAATGAGCAAAGCGGCTCCAGGCCGCCCGCCAAAGCGAAACTAGATCGTACCCGCGGGGTGCCTCACAACTACCGGCATGCCACCACCGTTCAGAGATTCCTGAGCCGCTTCCAGCACCTGAAGAACCCGGACCCCGCTTTCGCCATCCGTGGCGGGCCGGCTGCGGGTAGCCACACACTCCAGAAAATGGCTGCACTCAACCGCTAACGGTTCGGCCGGCTCGAAAGTTATGACCTCATATCCGTTGCTTCTGATTGCCAGGCTCGATTTTGACTCGACGCCCTTGTCATACAGGCGTATCTTTTCCTCACTTTCCAGATCGTTGAAGACCAGCATGCGCCGGCTGCCGATGACGACCAGCCGGTGCTCCTTGAATGGGTGCAGCCAGCTCACGTAGATATGACCCCGCACGCCACCGGGAAAAGCCAGGCTGGAGATAGTGGTGTCGCTGATCCCGGGTTGCAGATAATTGCCGCCGGTGGCGACCACTTGTTCCGGCATACCGGCCAAGTCGATCATCACGGAAGCGTCATGCGGGGCGAAGCTCCAAAGAACGTTCTCTTCACGGCGCACCCGACCCAGGTTGAGCCTGTGGGAAGACATGTAGTAAAGCTCTCCCAGGGCGCCGGACGCCACCAGTTCGCGTATCTTCGCCACTGCGGGATGATAATGAAGCAGGTGTCCAACCATGAGCACGCGGTCCAACTCTACTGCCAGGGATACAAGTTCTTCCGCTTCTTCCGCGTGAAGGGCCATGGGTTTCTCCACGAACACGTCTTTACCGGAAAGCAGCGCCAACCGGGCCAGCTTGTGGTGCGTCTCCGCGGGGGTGGCTAGGACCACGGCGTCGACCTGGGGGTCGTCCAAAATATCCGCCAGCCTGGCCGTTAGCCTCACTTCTGGATAGGAAGCGCCGAACCCCGCGAGCGTTTCCGGCTCGGTATCACAGATAGTATGAAGCGCCCCAAGTTGCGCGAAATTGCGCACCAGGTTCTTGCCCCAGAAACCGGAGCCGGCCACTGCCACGGTGATACCGTTACTACCCTTGCCGGCGATCAAATCGAATACACCTTTCCTCCAGATACCGGAACTATATTGCGGGTATCAACCACCAGCCGCGCATCGCGCCCTACCGCTGCCCAATCGATGGCGCTGTGGGGTGTCAGAACCACTACACAATCGGCTGCCGCCAGCGCCGCCCCATCCAACGGCATGCTGCGGAAAAGCTGCTCGCCCACCGAGAAAGCAGGCACATGCGGGTCGTGGTAACTCACCCGCGCCCCGTTCTCCATCAGCAGCTCCACAATCTTGATGGCCGGTGACTCGCGCAGGTCGGAGACATCCGCCTTATATGCTGCGCCCAGCAGCATAACCGACGCGCCCTTCAGACACTGCGATCGTTCGTTAAGCACAGTGATTACCCGTTCCACGACGTAATGAGGCATGCGCGTGTTGATCTTGCCCGCCAGCTCGATAAACTCCGTGCTCATGCCGAGTTCGCGGGCCTTGTAGGAGAGATAGAAGGGGTCGATGGGAATGCAGTGACCGCCCATGCCGGGTCCCGGATAAAAGGGCGTGAAACCGAAAGGCTTGGTCGCGGCCGCGTCAACCACCTCCCAGACGTTGATATCCATGGCATTGCAGATCATCGCCAGTTCGTTCACCAGGGCGATGTTGACAGAACGGTATACATTCTCCAGTAGCTTGGCCATCTCTGCTGCTTCCGGACTGGACAAAGACACTATTGTCTCGATGAACTGCCCGTAAAAGAGCGATGCCATCCCCGTGCAATCCGCCGTGACGCCGCCGACCAGTTTTGGAGTCCGGGAGAGGCTATAGCCGCTGCCGGGGTTGACCCGCTCCGGGGAGAAGGCCAGCCAGAAATCGCTGCCCGCGCTGAGCCCGCCCTGCTCCAGCACCGGTAGCAACTCCTCGCGGGTGCACCCCGGGTAGGTGGTGCTTTCCAAGATCACCAGCATACCCGGTTTCAAGCATTCCCGGACCAGCCGGGTGGCTTCACGGATGTATGACATGTCGGGAGTCTGGCTCTGGGTAAGCGGGGTGGGAACGCTGATGATGATAATATCTGCTTCGTCGAGCAGGGAAGGGTTGGACCCCGGGTTGAAGATCCCCTTGGCCATCAGGTCCTCGAGCCGCGAGTCGGCGACGTCGGAAATGTAGCTCCGGCCGGCCCGCAGACTGCTGATTTTGCGAGGGTCCACATCGAAACCCATCACCGGGAAACCGGATTCGGCCGCATGCACACAGAGCGGCAGACCCACGTAGCCAAGTCCGATAACTCCCACACTGGCCTGTCTCGAGCGGACTTTTTCTTCCAACTGAGACCGGTGCTGGGAAAGGTTGGCTGTTATGAAAGAGTCCTCGTGTGAAAAATCGGTCCTGTTCAAGTGGTGCTCCCTTATACTGGTGGAAACCGGCCCCGCTTACGGCTACTTACCGCCCGCCTAGTAGTAACCGCTTTGTTCGTAGTATGCATAGCCGCTGTTATAAGAACCGTTGGCTCCAGAGTTGTTGATCACCATTCCCAGAACGTTACATGGCACTCTCTCGATGAAATTTTGGAGGTCGGCGATGGATTTCTTGGAAGTCTGCGCCAATCGCATCACCATTACCACCCCATCAACCTTCGACGCCATGCTGGCCGCGTCTCCCACCACGCCCAGCGGTGGTGCGTCGACGAGCACAATGTCAGCATGCCCCCTGGCCTCGGATATGAGTGATGCCATCTTTTCCGAGGCCGCCAGCTCCCCGGGATTGGGAGGCACCGGTCCGGAAGTGACTATGTATATCGGCTTGATGCCATTCGTGCTCGGCAAGGGAATGCCGTAAGCAGCAGCGTCATCCATCTCGGGTGATCCGCCGGAGGCGATAGTCAGGTCGTCAGCTTCTATCATCTGCAGGGCTTCCCTAAAACTGCAGTCGCCGGCGATGACATTAGTCACGCCTACAGTGTTGCTCAGATCCATGTACTGGGACAGCTTTGGCCGTCTCAGGTCGCCTTCGATGACGATGACACGCTGGCCGGAGCGGGCCATGGTCACAGCCAGGTTGGCGATGATAGTCGATTTGCCATCGCCTGGCTCAGGGCTGGTTACCATGATGGACTTGATCTCCTTGTCGGGCTCCACGTAACCCAGGTTCGTCTTCAGCAGGCGGAAAGCTTCGGAGTAGGAGCCGGAAGGATGGGATAGCGTTATCAGCGAGCCTTTGAGGTTAACGGGCCCCGGCACCGATGCCAGGATGGGACGGTCGATGCGGCGGGTAATCTCGTCGGTGTGGCGGATCCTCGTATCCAGCCGTTCCACCACGAAGACGGAGCCTACTCCCAAAATGAGGCTCGCCACGAAAGCCACCAGGCCTGTGCGCACGGGCTTGGGGGAAACAGGGCTGACCGCTGGAATCGCAGGTTTGATCACTTCCAGGTTGTTGGTCTGCATGTTCTCAAACATCTTCAGCGTTTCCAGTTTGTCGGTCATCGATTTATAGCTTGGTGTATCCTGTTGTTCCACCGGGGTCGCCTTGAGCTGCAGTTCGATCGATCCGCGGGCCTGGGCGAGGATGTCATGGTCTACCTGCTGTCGCCACTTGACATATTCCGTAGTGAAGGCGTTGGCTACGTCGGAAGCGACCTGCGGGTTGGGGTCTGTCGCTGAAATCTCCAAGATGTCGGTCTGTTTCACCGCATTCACAGCGACGAGCAAGACAGGGTTGCGACCGCCCAGTTCGTCGCCCAAGTGGTTGGTGACCGCGCTCACCACTTCGGGTGACTTGACCATCTTCGCCGCAGTCTGGAGGTCGCGGTCCGGCGAGGAGCTGGAAGCACCGAAAAGGTCTGAGCCGAGGAGAACCCGGTCCACGCCGGAACGTCGCTGGAGCAGCTCGGTGGAAGACTGGTAAAGGGGGGTGGAGAACATCAGTGTCGCACCTACGGCCACTGATGTGATCACCACGATGGACAGGATGACGATCCATTTGTGTCGCCAGATGACGCTGAGATGTTCACGCAACTCCGACACTCTGGCCTTGGCGGGGGGTTCTATCACGCGTTTGCCCTCCCTATGTTAGCGTTGATGCAGGGAATCTTGCCAACCGAAATTATATATAATATGTTCAAGCCTTGCAAAACCCGTCACCCCAAAAGCCTTCTGCTCCCAAGGCGGGAGTTTCGCGTCAACCGGCGGACCGATCAGCACGGTGGCCCGGCAGGCTGACGGCGCTCACGACGCCCAGTGCGGCGCTGTCATGGGCTGCCGCGATCATGATGGCGCTTGAGGGGGCGGCAGTCTTCTTTAATGGCGCTTACTTCCTTGGCCCCATGACCCTTTGCGTGGTCGTGGTTTGGACACTGCTGGCCGTTCTCGCTTTCACGAGCCGTAACGCTGTCCTGCCTCCGACGCGAACCACATGGATGACGGTATCCCTGCTGGCTGCCCTTTGGCTGTGGACTGCTGTCTCCCTCACCTGGTCGATCGCCGGCGACCTCACTTGGATCGATTTCAATCGCACCGGCGCTTTCCTGGCCATCTTTATGGTCGGCGCCAGCGTCGGCCATGACTCACGGGCTCGCATCCTCGGAGCCTGGCTCTTTTTTGCTGCCGTGTCGGTCGCCGCTATCTACTCGCTTGGCGTGAAAGTCCTGCCCTCGGTCGTTGATAACCTGAATGATCTTGCCAGGACCTCGGTTCCCATCGGATATACTAATGCACAGGGGCTGCTAGTGGCTCTCGCTTTTCCGCTGTCGCTTTTCTTCTCCGCCGCAACAAAATATCATTGGACACTTAGACTAATTTCTACGCTGATGGCGCCTATCCTGTTGGTGGCGTTGTTTTTTACTGTTTCCCGTGGAGCCACTTTTGCAATCCTGTTAGGGGTAATAATTTTTTTTATGGCGGCTCCGGTGCGTCTCCGCAGCTTTGGTCTTTTGCTGCTGGCATTGGTGCCAGCAGCTCTTATCGGATGGTGGAGTAACGGGCAGGACGCTCTGATGATGGATAAGGCAGACATGGTCGGGCGGGTAGCCGCCGCCTTGACCCTACGGTTGTATCTCCTGGCCGCTGTGGCCGTGAGCGGCGTGGTTTTTATGGTTTCGTTGCTGGTGGGGAGAAAGGTGAGGTTTCCGGCGCGTTTCACCCGCGCGTTCGGGGTGGCAATGCTGGTGGCTGTGCTCGTATCGCTCACAGTGTCAACGGCGTTCTTTGTTAGCTCAAAGCCGTCTTTCAGCGGTTGGGTGCAGGATACCTACCACGACTTTACCCAAGTGCGGTCAGCACCGGCCGGAGCGGCGCGGCTGCTGAGCGTGAACTCCTCTGTACGCTGGCGGTTGTGGCAGGAGGCCATCTCCAACTGGCAGCAACACCGGCTACTGGGAACCGGTGCCGAGAGTTTCCCGCTGGTGCATCTCATGGAGCGGGAAAGTGACATGCCCTTTGTGAAGCAAACCCACGGTTTGCCATTCCAGTTTCTCACCGAGCTGGGACTGGTCGGTTTCATTCTGGCGGGGCTCTTTATATTCACCACTCTGGGTCTGGCTGTCTCACTCCTGTTTAGGATTGAAGACCGGTGGCACCGCGGACTTGCGGGGGCATTGCTGTCGGTGGTGGTAATCTATCTGGTACACACCACATATGACTGGGACTGGAACATTTTCGCGCTCACCATGGCTTACATGTTCTTCATCGGTGTACTGGTAGGATGGTCGGCCACATTGCCGTGGCGCCGGGTACGGAAAGGCGGGGATGTTGCTCTCAGTAAACCAGTTTCCGGGCTGGAAGGGGAAGGGACCACCGGCAAAGAGGCGGTCACGGTGTAATTTCCCTTGCAAACATTTATCTGGTCAGGCGTGCACTGCTGCAGCAAGGGTGAAGTGCGCTTAAATATGCAAACTAACTCCAACCCGATTTTTTATGGTCTCTCATTGCAAAAGATAGAATCAGAGGATAATCTTGTATCAAGTTGATTATTTTTACGATCATCCTATTCACTCAGGTTCCGTCCGAACCGGCTGGTATCTTCTGTTATGTAGATAAATCTAAAAACAGGGGGTGCGGTCATGAAAGGCCCTAAAACACTGATGGAGTTTATGGATATGTTTAAAACCGAGGACTGCCACAGAACGCTCTTTGAGCACCGCTGGCCGGAGGACTTTTGCTGCCCCCGCTGTGGTCACGATCGGGCCTACCCGCTCAAAAACCGCCCGCTGTTTGAGTGCGCCGCCTGCGGGCACCAGGCCTCGCTTACGGCCGGCACGATCCTTGAGGGTGCCAGAGTTGGATCTGAGGAAGTGGCTCCTTGCCATCTACCTGATGGCCGCCACCAAGAAGCCCCTCCTGCCGCCGAGCTGGCCCGGCTTCGGATACGACCATGCGCCCATGGTTCAAGGGGATCCGGAAAACGCGGCCGAGCTGCTTCCCTGGGTGCACACTGTTATCTCCAACTTCAAACGCTGGGTTTTGGATGTCTTTCATGGCGTTAGCCCCAAGCATCTGCAATCCTATCTGGACGAGTTCTGTTACCGTTTAAACCGGCGTAACCAGCGCACGGATCTCTTTCGCCGTATCCTGAACCGCTGCGTGCGCTACACCGACCCGGTAACCTATGCTTGGCTGACTGCTTCCTGAGTGAATAGGATGGTCGTAATACATTTATTGATGGACCGGGAATGATGACATTTTAGAAAAAACCATGTTTTCACTAAAACAACTCATAATACGTCCGCTAGCGCTTTTTGTAGATGCCTGCATCGTCATCAATGCATACACACTTGCCTCCCTGGTTCTTTTCGCCCAGTCGGCTCCACTTCAATATTATGACGAGCTACTCATCTTTCTTCCAATCGCAGTAGCAGTTCATTGTACCGTTAACCTGAAGATGGGCTTATATCGCGGCGTAGGGCGTTATGCCGGCCTCACCCAGGGCCTTAAAACCATTAAAGCTGTAGCGGTATCTGTTATTCTGCTTGTTTTTATTGGTCTTCTTTCAATGCGATCTTCGACAAAGCACGTTCTGGCCATGGTGCCAATCGGCGGACTAATCGCTTTTATTCTCATGACAGTAGTTCGCTTCTATCCACGTGTTTTTTACGAACGCTCTTTAAAAGAGGTGGCAACGGCAAGAAACCTGCTTGTAGTCGGGGCTGGGTCGGCCGGAGAGGGGATAATTCATAGTATTCATAAAGAGCCCAGCCTCGCCATACAAGTGGTTGCCCTTGTCGACGACGATCCTCATCTAAAGGGTCTTGAAATCCACGGTGTGCCCATCTACAGTCCAACAGAAAAGATTCCAGAGATCGTCGAAACCAAAGACATCGACGAGATCCTCATTGCAATTCCCAGCGCCACCTTGGAGGAATTTCAGCGAATTTGGCAGATTTGTTCCCGCACAGGAAAACCGACCAAGACACTCAGGCCCCTACAGAGCATGCACCTTGGCAAAGTTGGCATAGAGAGCATCAGGGAGATAGACATCGAGGATGTCCTTGGACGGCAACCAGTCATGTCCAATTATGCCCAGATTAGTGGCTTCATCGGTAATCGTGTAGTCCTGGTTACCGGCGCCGGTGGCTCCATCGGCTCGGAACTGGTACTGCAGATCAGCCATCATAATCCGGCACGGATAGTTCTGGTAGATCATGACGAATCCGCTCTCTACCGTATACACGAGAAACTCAGCCAGCACTATTTCCAGAAACATATACTTTGTGTCGCGGACATCAAGTCAGAGAGCAAGATGGAATATCTTTTCCGGCAACATCGTCCCGACCTCGTTTTTCACGCAGCCGCCTACAAGCACGTACCGCTTATGGAGCTACAGCCAGATGAGGCCGTGCTCAATAATGTTCATGGAACCTGGAACGTGGCCCGTATCGCCGGTGAGCACGATGTTGATTGCTTTGTGAATATCTCCACGGACAAGGCGGTGGAACCGGTGAATGTTCTCGGCGCCACCAAGCTATTGGGTGAACGCGTTGTCAATGAACTGGGCAATGTATACCCGGAGACCAAATATTGTTCCGTTCGCTTCGGAAATGTGCTGGGCAGCCGCGGCAGTGTCATCCCAATTTTCCAGGAGCAGATACATTCGGGAGGGCCGGTAACGATCACGCATCCTGAAATGACACGATATTTCATGTTGATTTCCGAGGCTGTGGACCTTGTCCTTCAGGCGGCAGCGTTCAAGAACGGCAACGCGCTCTATGTTCTCGAGATGGGCAAGCCGGTGCGCATAGTCGACCTGGCTGAGCAGATGATCAGTCTGATGGTGCCAGGTGAGGATATCGATGTCGTCTTCACTGGTCTGCGACCCGGAGAGAAACTTCACGAGCAACTTATCGACAAGCATGAATCTCGAACTTCAACTGATCATTCCATGATTTATCAGGTTAGCGCCATGGATCAGCAGCCATCGATACTCGCCGTCTTGCCAGACCTATTCTATAAGGCAAAATCTCACGACGACGGCGCCATCAAAGTTCTTCTGGAAAAGTGGATTCCTTCATATTCTCCTTTTGATATGCGCCTGGTGGGCTCAATCAATACAGGAGATCAGAAAGTCGCTGACGGTGCAGTTCCGGCTTCTTCCGTAGTCGGGACCATCTGGTATCGTTGGAATGATGGTGAGAAAAGCCGCCTTTACAATGACCGCCCAGGTACCGAATCTGGGTAACTGGGTTACTCCACAGGAATTCCTGCTTCCTTCCTCAAGTATTTATCGTGGGGATTCAGGCTGACAGCTTTTTCAAAATGCTCCCGCGCTTTTTCCGGTTCATGCCAGCGGTCGCGTTCATAGAGAGCTAGCTGCTCCCATGTAACATAATTGAATGGCTGTAATTCGGTAGCCTTCGTCAGTGTGGCGCGGGCCTCCACAACGCGGCCGATACGCTGCTGGTTACCTGCGAGAACGAACAGCGCCTGGATCGAAAATGGATTATAAAAGACAGCTGATTCCGCGGTGTGCAAAGCCTCTACCTGGTATCCATTCTCAGCCTGTACAAGAGATTTATTCTGCAGAAAGCTGCTATACCAGGGCATGATAGCCAGCAACATGGCTGCAATCGACACCGCGACGATTGAATATAATACTATCGATTCCACCAAACCACGTTTGTTCATATATTGATCGCCTCTGCGATTAACATTATCGATTCAAACTTTAACTACAGCCATGCTCGATTTCAATAATGATTACATACTATTCTTACCAAAATGGTTTTGTTTCAATGGCCATGGTTACGGGTTAGTTTTTTATATGATAGGGAAGGATATACAAGGTGCCTGTAGAAATCTAGAAAAGCATATTTAGTGTAAATGTACGTGGATGTCTAAAGTGTTGGACAAGGGAGGCCGTATAGGGGTATAGTTCACCAAGTTTTGTATTCTTGCCAAGTGTAAGATAAATACATTAGAAGGAGGTGATTGTATGAAGATTACTATACTTGTTGTTCTATGCCTGGTGGCAATGATGGCTTTGGCGGGGACGGCGTTCGCCGCATGGCCGACAGGAGCTGAGGGCGATCAATACAACGCTGTGAATACTGCAATGACTAGCGCAGTAGCAGGAGTTGGTATTTCGCCGGAAACCTTCATCGGCATTTATAACGGAGCTATTGCCGGGGATGTATCCGGATATACGGACGCACAGCTTGCTGCTGCCTGTACGGTGTTAGGTGAGCTGTCGGCATATCAGGATGTACTTTCAGACTACAGCACCGTTTACAATAGCCTGAGCTGCAGCACGCGGGTTCAGACGGCAGGGCCGACTCGAGGGGCTCTACCAAGCACTGGTATCGCTATTGCACTGTTGATCGGTTCTGGTATTGTCGGGATCGGTGGAGCTTCGCAGCTTTTGAAGAAGCGGAGTCGCTGATCAATCGCAATTAACACGCCGCCAGCAAAAAGGCGTGAGATGGAAATAATAGGGACCTGGCGTACACCAGGTCCCTATTATTTATTGCTTAACCGAGAAATCAGGTGGTAATACTTCCCATTCCACCCATCCCACGACTCCTCGTATTAGTCGTATTCTGGTTCTCATTACTGGAGCCCTGGCTTTGCGCCATAGCGTCCTGGCATGCCTTCTGCCTCTCTTCCGGGCTGAGGTTCTGCATGGATTCGTGCCTCGCCTGCATATCCTCACCATTCATCATCGAGCCATTGCCCATGGCGCCCATGCCGGATCCCATGGCTTGGCCCGTCGTAGGGCAAACGCCGCTCCCATCACCCGTGGTGACCGGAGGTGTCGGATTCGTAGCGCCTGGCGTAGCCAGCGTCTGCATCATCCTGTGAGAATATCCCGTTGTGCCGTCCTGTGCCAGTACTACCGTTGCGCCGACGAGCAGCATCGCGATTGCGAGAACAGCTATCAGTGTGATTCTTCGCATTATCTTCACCTCCTTCGTGATTGCCTTTCCTGAACATTATCCACGGGTAAGGTGAAGGAAGGATGAAACGTTTGTTAAGAAACTATTAAGGCGCCATGGGTAATCGCAGAAAAAAACTTGTTCCCCGGCCGGGCTCACTTTCCACCTCAATGCTGCCCGCCAGCGCCTGAACGTAATGTTTGGCGATCGTCAAGCCAATGCCAGTGCCACCGCGATCTCGGGAACGGGACTTATCCGCGCGGTAGAATCTCTCGAATATGTGGGGAAGATCTTCAGCAGAGATGCCATGACCCGTATCTGTAACGGTCATCATGACCCTGTCGACGTCTCTGGTCGCCTTCAGGGATACGCTACCGCCGGCTTCCGTATAACTAAGCCCATTGTCCAGCAAGTTCACGAGTATCTGCTCCAGCTTGTCTTCATCGGCCATCAAGGCGGGAATCTCTGCTTCTACATCAAGCTTAAGCTCAATTCCCTTCTCCCGGAACTGGGGCTGCAGCTTGTTTACAACGCGGTTTACCAGGTCGGCCGTCTCAAGTCTGATAATGTCCAGCTCCTCCTGGCCGGCTTCAGCCCGTGAAAGCCGCTGCAAATCATCGACGAGTCGGGTTAACCTGGCAGCTTCACGGTGAACGAGTTTGTAGGTCTCCGGACTGGCAGGCACTACACCATCCACCAGCCCTTCCATGTAACCGGAAATGCTGGTAAGGGGAGTCCTCAGCTCATGCGCAATATTGGCCATGAGTTCACGCCTCAACCGCTGTGCTTCACCCAGGCTGCCGGCCATGCGGTTGAAACTCTCGGCCAGGCTGCCAATCTCATCTTTCGATTTGACGTCGACCCGTTGGCTGTAATCGCCTTTAGCAATATGGCCGGTCACTTGGGCCAGTTCGTGGATGGGTCTGGTAATGCGGCGCGATATTACCAGGCTGAGAACTACGGCGACCGCAACTGCCCCGGCGCCGCCCCAGATAAGCGAGTCGTTAAGCGCTTGGCGAAAAGCATCATTCAGTGCGGCGGTCATATTTCTCGACATCATTGCCCCCATGCTTCCTTCCTCCATACTGTGCATGCGTGATCCGTAAAGGCTGATGGTTAACTGTCTGGTGACTGCTATCACGACTCCCAGGCAGACTGCAGCCACGGTTAAATAGGTAAGAAGCAGTTTCCATTTGAGCTGCATCATCGATTTCATTTTTCACCCGTTTCCAGTTTATAGCCAACACCGCGAACCGTCTGGATATATTCCGGCCGGGCGGGATCATCCTCGATCTTTTTTCGCAGCTTGGCTACATGGACGTCGACCACCCGGGGGTCACCGTAATAATTATCGCCCCAAACCTGTTCAAGCAGCTTCTCCCGGGTGAAAACCATTCCCGGCCGGGCGGCCAGGTGGCTGAGAATCTGGAACTCGCGCACTGTCAGGTCCAGTGGGCAACCGTCTATCGTAACCGAGTGGCGATTCTCATCGATCTCTATTAAACCCGCCCGCAGAAAAGACTTGCCCTGTCCTGATTCGGAACGCTGTCCCCGGCGTAGTATTGCCTTCACCCTTGCAACAAGCTCCCTGGGACTGAACGGCTTGGTCAGGTAATCGTCAGCACCCAACCCCAGGCCCAATAGCTTGTCGCCCTCTTCAGTGCGAGCTGTGAGCATTAAAATGTACGGATCACTTTCGGAGCGCAGGATGCGGCAGACTTCGAGCCCATCTACTTCCGGGATCATCAAATCCAGAACAACCAGATCCGGTTTTTCAGTACGCGCCAGTTTGAGAGCCGCCGCACCGTCAGCCGCTTCGATAACCTGAAAGCCCTCGCGATCCAGATAGGATGCGACCAGCTTCCTGACACTCCGTTCATCATCAACGACCAGGATCTTCCTGCCAGCATTCATTGAGTTAGTACGGATTTCAATTTACGCCGGAGATTAGCGTAGCGACGCAGCCGGCTCTAAAAGGAAGGAGATAGCATCTACAAAATGCGGGATGTCTTCTTCGGCGCGCGCGGTCACCAGGTTATGGTCTACCACCACTCCCTGGCTTAGAAATAAGGCGCCGGCTTCATCAAGCACATCCTTGATGTCAATTTCTCCGGTCACCCTCATGCCCGAAAGAAGCCCTCCCGCAGCCAAAACAGCAACCGCATTGCTTACGGTACCGATGGGTTTTTTTAAGGAATTCATTTCTATCAGAAGAGTAAGTACACTTTCATCTGAAGTGAGTCTGGCAATAGGGTCGCTGCCCGTAATAATAATCGCATCCAGCGATACGGCGGCAACTGTCTTAAGTACTACGTCAGGTTTTAACAGGGACCCCTGGCGGCCGGCGACAGCTACAGCCTCTGTTTCACCAACGCCTATAACGACCACCCTGGCGTCTCGTTGCCGCAGTATCTGGGCTGCCTTTACCACCTGTGAGTCCTCAAAACCCGGACCCGCGATCATTCCGATTGTTCTTCCCCTGAGATTCATATCACTCTCACTCACGACTACCCCTCCATCTGGTATTTACCCGGTTCCTGGAGTGGTAAAACGCCTGCCGCCTTACAGCTGTTCTACTATTCTTGTTCTCTGCGTGTGAACGTTATCCTCGATTTTCCTGCCTCAGGGGTTGTGTTCTCAAGCCTTTTTTTCATTGCCAGCAGCCATTTAGCCATTTCAGGCTGAAGGTCTTCGAAAACTTTGTAGTGCTGCAGGCCGCAGCCTTGTTTGTTGCTCAACTTCATATCCTGCGCTTCGAGAAGCCGCCAGTAGATGCAGCGTTCCCTGGTGCACCAGGCTTCGAGACCCTGTGCTTTATGTAACTGGCATGGCTCCCGCATCTTTTCATTTGACTCTGCCATGATTACCTTTCATTGCTGGAAAAGCGTTGAATCTAGTTAGATTATAACAGCCATGGGGTATGAGATAACCAGAATAAGTTTATTTCGGCGTTATGCCTTTCCTGTATAATTGGTATCCGCGCTCAATTAATTATGCCTGATATGATAAATGACACCGTCTGCATAACAGTCCCTCCGCATCAACGGATGTTGAAAGTGGTGCGCCTGGCGACGACGGCGGCAGCCAGTCAATCCGGCCTGAATCTTGATCAGGCGGATGATGTAAATACCGCCCTGGACGAGTTATTCCGTTTGTCTTTGTCTGAATCTGGCAGCAAGCGGACTTTTTGCCTCCACTACAATATTTGTGCCGATCGTCTGGAAGTTCTGGTGGAGGATATCCATGCCAGCATTGGTGATAAAACCAGTAAAGTCGGCCGATACCGCCGCTTTATCATCGATAAGGTCGTCGACCGCTTCGAAGAACGCTCCAACACAAAGGGCGGCTTTGACATCCTGCTGGTGAAGTTTATGAGCGACTAACCCGACAATTCTTGGCAAAAAGAACCCACACCACACTGAGCAGGGATGAGATCAATTCCCTGTTTCTCAATTACAGGGACAACCGGGACTCCGAGATCAAGAACGTCCTGGTTGGCGCCTATATGGATCTGGTCCACTCACTGGCCCGACGCTTCGCAAACCGCGGAGAACCCCTGGATGATTTGGTACAGGTAGCCTCCATGGGGCTCTTGAAGGCAATCGACAGGTTTGATCCCGAACGAAACGTGCAATTTACTACATATGCCGTTCCTACCATAATCGGCGAGCTGAGAAGGTATTTCCGGGACCGCTCATCGGCGATCAGAGTACCGAGAGGGCTGCGAGAGCGAAGCCATATGCTTAACACAGCTATTCAGAAGTTTTCACAGGAGAATGGACGATCTCCGAATGTAAGTGAGATTGCGTCGGTATTGGGTATAAGGGAGGAAGACGTCATCGAATGTCTGGAAAGTAACGAGGCTACAATGATAGCGTCTCTCGACACGACGAGCGAAGGCGGAGACCTGTCGCTGCTGGATATGATGGGCGGCGAGGACAAGACCCTCAAGTTGCTGGACGAGCGGCTTAGCCTGGCAGGAGCAATGTCGAATCTGGACTCACGGGAGCAAAACTTGCTTTACCTGCGTTTCATTGAAGGACTCAGCCAGACAGAAATAGCTGACCGGTTGAATATCTCTCAAATGCATGTATCAAGGCTGCTGCGGCGATCGCTGCAATCTTTGCGCCAAAACCTGACCACTTCTTCCAGGGAGCCATACACATCTTGAATGCTTCAGCGATTACAGGAGAAAGATTGTTACATCTGATTGTGCCGGCGAAAGCTGAGTACCTGTCGCTGGTGCGGCTGGTCGTGGCATCAGTGGCCGGTGAAGTAGGCTTTACCGATGACAACGTAGCCGACATCAAGGTTGCGCTCTCCGAAGCTTCAACCAATGTCGTGAGACATGCATATCCGGAAGATTGCGATCGCGAAAAAAAGACCGTCGAAATAAACTGCTATGAGGAACCTGGCCAGTTACGGATTGAAGTAATGGACCGTGGCCGGGGCATACCACTTCCGCCACCGGCCACTGAGGGCCTCGGCCTGGGAATCATGGGTAGTCTGATGGATCAGGTGGACGTGGAAACAGGATCCACCGGCACCTCTGTTGTCCTGGTCAAGCGCCCTTCGACCGACCGTCACTCTTTCCACGCCTAATTTAAATATCTGCAGGTCTTGAATGGTGCCCGAGGTGGGAATCGAACCCACACACCCAAAGGGCGAGGGATTTTAAGTCCCTTGTGTCTACCAGTTCCACCACTCGGGCAATGAATCGCCAGCAAAGGTGATTATAGGTCCGGCGGCCACTAATCGCTATATTGTTCCCGACTCCGCTGCCAGCGCCGCACCATCGAGAATATCACGCTCGCTGATCTGCAGTTCTTTGACGCCGGAATAACTTGCCAGCCTCTCCAAAATCAGTGCTCCGGCAACGATAACATCCGCTCTGCCTTTTTCCATCGTGGGAATTTCCAGTTTCTCCGCCAAGGTCATCGCCGCCAACCTGTGGAGGAGCTCGCCAATTCTGCCGGTAGACAAAACGTGCCCGTGAACACGGTCCCGATCGTAGATCGTGAGACCCAGGTCAATCGCGGCCAGCGAAGTTGCGGTACCGGCCACGGCAATTGTTTTACCCGACTTATTCCATGATCCAGGATCGAGCTCGCGCTTCAGGACCGATTCGATGAAACCGGCTGAATCTTCCAGCTCCTTGCTGTCAACAGGGTCACTATGTATAAAACGCTCAGTCAAGCGCACACAGCCTATATCCAGGCTTCGTATGAAATCAGCCTCTGCGTTTATCCCCGAAACGATTTCCGTGCTGCCGCCGCCGACGTCAAAAAGCATCACCCGATCATCATGGCCTATCCCAATGGTAGCACCGGCATAGGCCAGGCATGCTTCTTCCTCGCCCGAAAGCAGTTTCCAGTCAAAACCGCGGGATATTGCAAGTTTCCTCAGGAACTCTTCCCCGTCGATTGCTGCTCTAACCGAACTGGTGGCAAGTATTATTACCCGATCGACTCCCAATTTTTCTATCTGCCCGGCATAATTATTAATGCATTCGTCCACCCGTTCACGGGCAGCCGGCAGCAGGTGACCGCCTGAATCCATCTTTTCACCAAGTCTGGTTACGGTTGTCAAACGTTTCAGCTCAGAAACCTGGCCATCTTTTACTTCCGCGACAAGCAGGCGCGTTGAGTTTGTTCCGGTATCAATTACAGCTAACCTCATCTCGGTGGCCCTGGTTCAGTCATCATGCTCTCCATTTTGATTTCAGCCATCCAGCTGGAGCATCTTTTATCCGGGCACCATAGGTTCCCGATTTTCTCAGCTATGGCCCGTCCCAGGAGGTAGTCCTGGTGAACAAGATAAAACGCCATCTGGGCATGCAGACATTTTAATAAACGCGGTTGCCCGGACCCCGCGATGTAATTTTGAACCTTGTCGTCTCCCTCCCCGCAGGACCGAACCGCTGCCCGATACTCCTCAGCATGCTGCTTCTGCGCCCGTTTAGTGTCGGAATCCAGTTGCTGATCTGAAATCAGCAGGCGTTGGAGTTTATCGATATATCCCGAATCCTCAAGACGGGCCAGCTCGCGACGTAACCAGGGGCAGGTGAGGTAATAGAGGTTTGGATTAGGTTCACCATAAGATGTGACAGGAAGATTTCTTACTACCGCAGGCCAGCCATATGCGCATTTCGCTGCAATCTGGAATTTGATGGCCGGCTGTCTTTTAAGCTGTCGTGCCACCAGCGCTTCCTGCTCAGCTATGGAAAAATCCTCGAGAGGCAATGTTCAGGGAAGCACTGATCCGATTGCTTCCATTACCCGTTCAACCAGGGAAGCGTCTTCGGCCGGGGCCACAGTCGTATTGCTCTCGCCCTCGTAGGTATTCAAATCCTTTACCACAAAAGGCTGCTCGCCGGGTTTAACCATTCCAAGATCCTTGCGGGCGACCTGCTCGACGTAATTATTGTTCTGCAGGCTGTCCTTTTCCTTCTGGAGCATATCCCGCTGGCTCCTGAGCTCATCAGTCACCGCCTGCTCACGTTGTATAGTACTGCTTTTCTCGAGGTATGTTCGTACCGGGGAAATATAACTTCCCAATATTAAAATAATTACACCGAGTACCATGAGCCGCCACCACCCGCGTCTCCGGGAAAGAAAGCCGACCATGCGTGGTGCCGCTGTTGCTCTCCTGTACAAATGTTTCTCCTGTCAGCCATTACCAATCAAGCTAAAATTTCGCCGCCAAGGCCTGCTTACCCTGCAAATATGTGTACCTTTTCGATAATATTTTCCCTGGCTGGCTGCATTTACTCCATTTTATGAACCTTGATAAGATTGGTTGTGCCGGGCACATTGACCATGACGCCAGCGGTGATGACAATCTCGTCACTAGTTTCAGCCAGACCTGCCTCCTTCGCTGAAAGCATGGCCTGCGCGAACATATCATCCGTATCACGAGCGGGCGGCACAAGATATGGCTGAACGCCCCAGACAAGCGCCAGCTGGTTGACTACATCATGGTTCGAACTCACCGCCAATACCGGCGCCGCAGGCCGATGTTTGGCGACTTCCAGCGCAGTAGTACCTGAGCTGGTCGGCGTCACCAGTACCTTCGCGTCCAGGCTCTGCGATATTTCACAAGCCGCGGCGCTGATTGCATCAGTCACGGATTTTCCCGAACGCATGTGATCACTGCCGCGGCGCCTTATTGTCGACTCCACGGTTTTAGCTATGCGATGCATGGTACTGACCGCCTTGACAGGGTATTTGCCGACAGCCGTCTCACCAGAAAGCATAACGGCATCGGTTCCATCATAGACAGCATTAGCCACATCGCTTGCTTCGGCCCTGGTGGGAATCGGCCTCTCGATCATCGATTCCAGCATCTCGGTGGCAGTTATTACTGTTTTAGCCTTGGCCACGGCCCGACGTATTATTTCTTTCTGCCAGTAGGGAACCCGCTCAGCGGCGATTTCGACTCCGAGATCACCGCGGGCGATCATGATTGCATCCGCCTCGTTGATGATGGAAGTGATATTTCTGATCGCCTCGTGTTTCTCGATCTTGGCGATGATTTTTACTTTTCTCTCGGTTCGCTTACTAATCAGGCCGCGTAGCTGCGTTATATCTTCCACCGATCTGACGAACGATAAAGCGATATAGTCAACTCCGGCCTGAAGAGAGAATTCCAGGTCCTGTTGGTCCTTGGCCGTCAAGCCTGTTGTTACAATATGCCTCCCTGAAAAGTTCACGCCCTTCCTGGATGTCAGGTTTCCACCAGCCGTGACACGACAGATAACATCGCCTCCGGAAAACTCCAGAACTTTCAAAGCGATACGGCCATCGTCCAGCAGAATCCGGCTGCCCTTATCTACCACCCGCGCCAGATCGCCATAATTGACCGTAATCTCTTCCCGGGATCCAATGATCCGCTGAGATGTCAATCTGATTTCCTGACCGCGCAGTAAATCGATGCCCGACTCGGGCATCTCTCCGACTCGAATTTTTGGACCCTGCAGATCAGAGATAATAGCGATCGGGCGGCCAACTTCCGATGAAACAGCTCTGATTATCGCAATAACCCGGGAGTAGCTGGAATGGCTTCCGTGAGAAAAATTAAGGCGAAATACATCAACGCCGGCATCCACCAGGGCTCTGATCTGATTTTCGCCTTCAGTAGCAGGTCCCAGCGTTGCCACAATCTTTGTCTTCCTTAGACTCATCTATTCCTCCATAAGCAGTATATTTTCTTTAATTCTGTAAATTTATCTCTTTTCAAATATAAGGAAATAGCCTATAATACATATAATTCATAACCAGCTAACGGTGCGGCACCCACACGCTGCCGGAAGCGAGGTACAGGTTGGATAAGATGGGTAAAAAGATGGACAAGTGCAAGGCTCCAGGATGCAGTAAGTTGGCCATGGATGAAAGCGACAGGGGCTTCTGCGCCGATCATAGATGCAGGCTCGATCCAGTTAGTGCGCTCTACGTGGATAAAACGCCCGAGCAGCTGAAAGCCGATGAGCAGACTGCGGAATTCTTTGCCTGGCTGCTTCAAAACCGTACCGTCGAAGAATTGCTTGGTTAAAAATATTCCTATATATAATCTGCCGGTAAATTTGAGGTGCCCCCACCGGGGCACTTCTTTTTTGTTTCCGGAACCTGTTGACAGGAGCCTCATCAGCTGAGATAGAAATACAGGGCGTAAAGAAGTTCGCCCGCCGGGCTCATTGAATGGACGGTAACTCCGCGCGGCGTGTCCAATAAAGCCTCGCTGTAGTTGAAGATAATTTTCACATTGGCGTCAATCAGTGCCTTTGCAGCTGCTGGCGCGGCTTTTGGAGGAACTGCGAGTACTCCGACGATAATATTCCTGTCCCTGACGGTTTCCACGATTTCAGAAACATGCTGAACAACAAGATCGCCAACCTTCTGCCCCACTTTTACCGGATCAGTGTCAAACAGAGCCGAAATCCGGAAGCCGTAATCCACGAAGATATTCGAACTGGCGATTGCGATACCCAGGTTTCCGCAGCCCAGCAAGGCGATATTGTGCTGGCCAGATGTGTGCAGAATCTCCTTGATCCGCCCCTTGAGGTAATCAACATCATAACCTACGCCCCGCTTGCCAAATTTTCCAAAAGCAGACAGATCACGCCGAATCTGAGTTGGATTTACGCCGGAATGCTCGCTTAGGATTTTGGAGGAGATGTTGTTACGGCCGACTTTGCTGATCTGCGTGAGTATCTGAAGATACCGTGACAGACGGGCAGCCTGACCGAGTGATAGCCGTTCTTCCGCCAATTCAGTCTCCTCAGATATATCTGATGGATACTCGGTTCACTTTATCCATTTTTGTAACAACCTGCAACTATGTATCGTTGGGGGTTCCCCGTTTGATAAATAAAAGGGCAAACCAGTATATTTGCTTTTTTGTTAGAAATGCATTTCCTCAGGGCATAAGGTCAGTTGAGGCCAATTGTACTTAATAGACTTCAGAAGCAGAAGCACGTTGTATCCAACAACCTGGAGCTCATTCTGCTAAAATATTGATATAGTTGACATTGATAGACTTAGATTTTATATTATTAAAGCACTAATAGTATTTATTATGAGGAGGAATTCATCATGGGTAAAGTAATTGGTATCGACCTGGGTACCACAAACTCCTGCGTTTCCGTGCTTGAGGGCGGCGAGCCGACGGTCATTCCTAATTCAGAGGGAGGTCGCACGACTCCTTCCGTGGTAGCGTTCACCAAGGATGGTGAGCGGCTGGTAGGCACTGTCGCCAAACGTCAGTCAGTTACAAACCCCGATAACACCATAACTTCTATAAAGCGCTTCATGGGCCGTAAAGAGTCTAATGTTCGCGACGAAGAGAAAACCGTCTCCTATAAGGTTGAAAGTGACTCCAGTGGCGATGTCATCATCAATGCTGGCGGCAAGACCTGGAAACCACAGGAGATCTCAGCGATGATCCTGCAGAAGTTAAAGCGGGATGCTGAAGATTATCTGGGCGAACAGGTAACCGAAGCTGTAATTACTGTTCCCGCCTATTTCGAGGACTCGCAGCGCCAGGCAACCAAGGACGCCGGCAAGATCGCCGGCCTGGAAGTAAAAAGGATCATCAACGAGCCAACGGCGGCATCGCTTGCTTATGGGCTCGACAAGGAGCATGACCAGACCATCCTTGTCTTTGACCTGGGCGGCGGGACCTTTGATGTCTCGGTCCTCGAACTGGGCGAAGGTGTATTCGAAGTCAAGGCGACCAGTGGCAACAATCACCTGGGTGGCGATGATTTCGACAAGCGCATCGTCGACTGGATGGCGGACGAGTTCAAGAAAGAACAGGGCATAGATCTGCGCCAGGACAAAATGGCGGTCCAGCGTCTGATAGAAGGAGCTGAAAAGGCCAAGATTGAGCTCTCCACTGCCATGAACACCGAGATCAACCTTCCCTTCATTACCGCTGATGCCAGCGGCCCGAAGCATTTGACTATGACGCTCACCAGGGCGAAGCTCGACGAGCTCACCGCCGATCTGGTCAAGAAAACCGTCGAGCCGATGAAGCAGGCTATCAAAGACTCCGGCATCACTGCTGATGCCATCGATCAGGTTATCCTTGTGGGTGGTATGACCCGCATGCCCGCCGTGCAGGATCAGGTCAAGAAAGTGACCGGCAAGGAACCTCATAAGGGCGTCAATCCAGATGAAGTTGTAGCGGTCGGGGCAGCGATCCAGGGTGGTGTGCTCGCGGGTGAGGTCAAGGATGTCCTGCTCCTTGATGTTACCCCGCTCTCACTCGGCATCGAGACCAAGGGTGGCGTCTTCACCAAGCTCATCGAGCGCAATACCACCATCCCCACCAAGAAGAGCGAGATCTTCTCCACCGCGGATGACAACCAGACCAGCGTCGAGATCCACGTGTTGCAGGGAGAGCGCGAGATGGCCACCTACAACAAGACTTTGGGCAAGTTCCAGCTTCTGGGCATCCCGCCGGCAATGAGAGGCATACCCCAGATCGAGGTCGCCTTTGACATCGACGCCAACGGCATCGTGCACGTATCCGCCAAGGATCTGGGCACGGGCCAGGAACAGAAGATTCAGATAACCGGGTCCACCGGCCTTAAGGACGACGATATCAACCAGATGATCAAGGAGGCCGAGGCTCACGCGGAAGAAGACCATCGCCTGCGTGAACTGGTCGAGGCAAAGAATAATGCCGAGAACCTGGTCTATTCCACCGAGAAGTCTCTCAAGGACATGGGCGACAAGGTTGATTCCGAAACAAAAAGCAAAATCGATGGTGCCATCGCCGACCTCAAGAAGGAAATGGAGGGCGATAACACTGGTGAGATCAAGGCCAAGACCGATGCGTTACTCGAGGCTTCGCACAAGCTGGCTGAGGCAGTTTACCAACAGGCGCAATCGTCGCAGGCTGGCGATAGCTCTGCCGGTTCAGCCGAAACCGATGAAGATGAAGTCGTCGAGGATGCTGACTTCGAAATAATCGATGAAGAAGAAAAGAAATAATAAGCCCAAGGCCGGGTAAATGTGATGACACAACACGACCACAAATCCAGAACGTCCGGACAGGAAAGCGATAAGGCCGGAAAGCGCCACGAAGTAAAGCCGGTCAATCAAAAACACGGTCCGGGGGAAAAAGATGCCGGGCTGAAAGAATCATCCCGCGATAGCGGAGGTGCTACAGCCCGGAAACTTGAGAGCATTTCCGCAGAGCTTCACGAGGAAGTTCTGCGCGAACGCGATGAATACCTGGACTCGCTCCAGCGCCTGCAGGCCGAGTTCGCCAATTTTCGCAAGCGGGTGCTCCGTGACAGCGGGCAGCAAACCCAACGAGCCGCGAATCAGGTAATAGAAGAGCTGCTGCCCGTGCTCGACAACTTCGAACGCGCCAAGAAGGCTGCCGCCGAACACGATGAAAAATTGCTCACCGATGGCGTTGAAATCGTTTATAACCAGCTAAGGGATATCCTTGGCAAGCGTGGTCTCTGTGAGATCGATGCAAATGGCGCGGCCTTCGATCCCAATCAGCACGAGGCGGTCATGTGCCAGCCCTCAAGTGACCACGATGAAGATACAGTCGTGCAGGTACTGGAGAAAGGTTATCAACTGGACGATAAGGTCCTGCGGCCAGCGAGAGTCATCGTCTCAACTGTCAAAAACGAGGGCGACGGAAAAAAGTCCCGGTGAATGTAGATGGAGGATCTCTACAAAATATTAGGGGTCGGCCGAGGGACATCGCAGGCCGAAATCAAGAAAGCCTACCGCAAGCTGGCTCGCAAGTTTCATCCTGACGCCAACCCCGATGACAAGGGTGCAGAAGCGAAGTTCAAAGAGATCTCTTCCGCCTATGATATCCTTTCAGACCCTGGAAAGCGTAAACAGTATGATGCAGGTCCAGCTCATTTCGGCGGCGGTGGCGCCCAGGGCTTTGACCCGGCAATGTTCAGGGATATATTCGGCGGCGGTGGTGGACCCGGCGCAGCGGGGCCCGGAGGGTTCTCGAATATCTTTGACATGTTCGGCGGCGGCGGACGCACTGCCCCTCCCCGAGGATCGGATCTTACCTATATCCTGAACCTCTCATTCGACGACGCTCTTAAAGGCGTTACCACCAAGATTGCCGTGGATAAAAATGTACAATGTTCCGTCTGCCACGGTAGCGGCGCCGAACCAGGCACTTCTCCAATATCATGCCCTGATTGCGGAGGCCGCGGCGTTATCGCCCAAAACCAGGGCTTCTTTGCGTTGAGCCAACCATGCCCACGGTGCAGTGGCAGCGGCACTATTATCGAAAAACCCTGTCACCGATGCGGAGGCGCGGGCGCCGTCAGGGCAACAAAGAAATACACGGTCAAGATTCCCGCCGGGATGAATTCCGGAAATAAAATCAGACTAAAGGGCAAAGGCCAATCTTCATCCCAGGGAGGGGCGCCAGGTGACCTTTATGTGAAAGTCGAGGTGGCGCCAAGCCCGATGTTTCACCGTCGGGGTGATGACCTCATACTGACGGTGCCGGTTACCTTCCCCGAGGCTGCGCTGGGCGCGAAAATTGAGGTTCCCACCACTAACGGCAACATTTCGCTGAAGATACCGAAAGGCACCCAGAACGGCAGGATGCTACGGGTCAAAGGCAAGGGCGCCCCGCACATGAAAAGCGGTGGCAATGGCGACCTGCTAGTCAAAGTGAAGGTTGTTGTACCTGCAAACCTGAACAAAGCCCAGAAAGAAGCACTTACAAAATATTCTGAACTTCATTCGGAAGATCCACGTGAGGAGCTGAAAAAATAAATGTCCGCTGCCAATGACAATACCAGGGCGCTATTTATGATCTCAGTGGCCGCCGAACTGGCCGGCATGCATCCACAGACCTTGCGAATATACGAGCAAAAGGGGCTGATCAATCCGGCTCGCACCCCCAAGAACACACGCCTTTATTCTGAAGAGGACATCCAGCGACTGCGATATATCCAGCATCTGACAACGGAAATGGGAATGAATCTAGCCGGCGTTGAGAAAGTTATTGAGCTTGAAGAGCAGATTTCCGGCCTGCATTCCAGGATCGCCCGCTTAAGAGAAGAAATGGATGCTATGGCCAGGCAGTTGCATGAAGAAGTTGAAGCTGTGCACAGGAGCTATAAACGAGAGCTTATATTGCTTCCCAGAAATGAGATAGCTATCACACGGCGAAAAAAATAGAAGATTATTCAAAAGCGGCTGATCGACCTCTTGAATTCGCTGATAAACTGCTATTGAATGTAATTCATGAGCAATAATATATTCATGCTCGCGGTAAAGATCATGCTCGCTTTGCTATGTCAGATCGGCCTATCCCCAGCGGAATATGACGAAATCAACAAGTTGCACCTGGCAGAGAAGATTACCGCTGCTCGCCAGACGCTGTTGCAGATGTCTTCTTCAGTAACCTCCTTAACAGTCGCTGGAAGTTATTACGACGCTGTAAAACTTGACTTCGCTGACGGCCTCGATGTTTCCGGAAAGTACGCCTACGTGACATCGGTGGGAAATAACAGCTTCACCATATTTGATATCTCAAATCCGGAGAGTCCAACAGAAGTAACGACAATCCAGGACTCTGCATACCTCAAAAGCGCGAAAGGTGTATTTGTATCCGGAAACTACGCATATATATCCGCCGGAGAATCGACGAGCGGCCTGGCGGGGTACTTGACCATCTATGATGTATCAGATCCCACCGCTCCTTCTCTTACTGGCTATGTTGAAGATACGAAACTGGCTGGGGCGCTGCATGTTTCTGTCTCCGGAAAGTATGCTTATGTTACCTCGCCTGAGGATAATCGGTTCGTTGCGGTTGATATTTCCAATCCTGAAAGTCCATATATAGCTAGTTCCATCCAGGATGATACAAACCTATATAAAGCTGACGGTCTTTATGTTTCCGGTCATTATGCCTATGTAACATCCCATCAATTTACAGAAACCGCATATTTTAATGTTATCGATATCTCTGATCCGGCCGCTTTGTCGCCGTCCGATATGGTTTCCCTCGGCAAGCCGGAATTCATAGGCGGGGACCAGCCATATATCACCGGCACCTATGCTTATGTCCCAGCCACCAGCTCGGGTCCGGCTACTGGCTCTCTCAGCGTTGTAGACATTTCTGATCCTTCTCATCCATCTTTCGTCAGCACTTTATCTGATGAAAGGATAAGCGGAGCAGACTGGGTTTGGGTTACCGGAGATTACGCATTTATTGGCGCATTTTACGCACACAGATTAACAATTGTGGATATCTCTGATCCCACATCCTTAACCGTCGTAAGTTCTCTTTATGATGAGACTAATCTAAACAACATTGCCCAGGTTATAGTTTCTGGTAAATATGCTTATGCCACAACCCTGAGCGCCAAAAGGTTCGTTGTTATTGATATTTCTGGTTTTGGACTACCATCCTCAAATACAGGCATCCTGGCTTTTTCGGTATCATAATTCTTTTGCTCCTCTTTCGACGCCTTAATTCCAGTCCTGTTGCATAATTGACGCTACGCCTTTTCTGACACGAAACGATGGACAATATCATTCCGACAATAAATTGAACCATCAATGAAAAAACCAGTATAAATGGGTTTTTTAGAAGCTCTTTTGCCTGAAATTTCGAGAAAGAAAAGTCTGGTCGGGGTGGACAGTATCTGAACAGCAACAGCCATATGATACATCAGCTGGCAGGGCTTGCGAAGAAGATTTGACACTCAGTCACTGCAAAAGACTACTAATTTTACACTGGGTCTTGACGACTAGAAAAGCCCACGAAACGAGGTTTATCCAGGCGGATTCAACTCGCAAGTGCAACACGAGGTCGTTTTAAGAGGCAGGCTGCGGTAGCATCAGTGCTTCTAAAACGTCCAAGTAAAAGGAGCACTTGTGAGACACTACGCGCAG
>JAGVMV010000012.1 GCA_020053595.1 Thermoleophilia bacterium
ACAAGTGCTCCTTTTACTTGGACGTTTTAGAAGCACTGATGCTACCGCAGCCTGCCTCTTAAAACGACCTCGTGTTGCACTTGGGAGTTGAATCCGCCATATCTATGTATTATAATAGTATAATTAAGAAAGCTTCTATGCTGGACGTCCTCCTGCCCTCGCAATCAAACAACAAATAAATCAGGCCATGAACTCTATTTATCAGATCATCTATATCAACATGACCCTCGTCTATTTCATCTACGGACTCGTGTATTTCGTTTTCGGGCTGGCCATCGCCTTACAACAACGGGCTTTAAGCAATTTCCGGCTGGCCCGGTATCTGTGGCTCCTCGCTGCTTTCGGCATAATACACGGCGTCATGGAGTGGGGCAGTGTCTTCATTCCAGTCCAGGCTGCCTATCTTTCAGAATCATGGATAGATGCGTTTCTCACGTTGCAAAAAGTATCCAGGGCAGTCTCCTTCGCCTTTCTGCTTCAGTTCGGCGTAACCATGGTAGCGCCCAGACTCACCTGGATAGCCCGTAAAAGACTGTTTATACAACTTTATACACCCCTCTGGAGTATTTCTGTATCCGTCACGGGAATACTCCTCCTTCAAGGCCTCCAGGGGGAGCACTTGATCCGCTACCTGCTTGCTTTTCCGGCAGCCGTCCTTACTGCAGTTGCCTTCTTTCTTGAGCGCAAAAGTTTTGTGGGACTGCCATCAACCAAGGCCAGATTCAATCTGACAATGACCTCGGTATCATTTATGGTTTATGCCCTGGTTGGAGGTCTCATCGTTCCAGAGAATGCGCTGCCTGGGCCGTTTTCGTGGCTGCATTATGAAGCCGTTTTCTCCTTTACCAGTTTCCCGATTCAATTCTACCGGGCGGCAGTCGGCCTGGCTATGTCTTTTTTCATAATCAGAACCCTTTCGCTGTTTGACGTCGAAGTACGCCACCGTATGGAACTAACTGAACGAAAGCAGGCATTGCTGGAGGACCGCAATCGAATCGCCCGCGACCTTCACGACGGGGTGGTGCAATCGATCTTTGCCGCTGGCCTGCAACTTGAAACCGCAACCCAGTCACTAACCCCGGGGGCAAGTGAAGTGAAGCCCATGATCCACCGAGTCAAAAACCAGCTCAACGAAGTTATCACGGACATTCGCCGGTATATCTTCGAACTGGACCCAAAGCAGGCTGTCAGAGGTGAACTGGTTGCGGCACTGAAACGTCTACTGGATGACTTCTCTATAAACTGCCTCACGGAAACCAGTCTGGCCGTCGAGGGTGATATGGTGGAAATATCTCCTCAGAACCAGCACGATATAATACTTATTATTAGGGAATGCCTGGCCAATGTCGCCAAGCATTCTTTTGCGTCCCGCGTGGAACTCAAGCTCGACTACCAGACCGATGGCCTTGAATACGTATTTAAGGACAATGGCATCGGGATAGAAGCAAACCGCCGTGCGCGCCCCAGGAAGCAAGGCCATTGCCGGGGTCTTGACAATATAGCGGCCAGAGCCGCATCCATGGGGACGGAGCTTTCTGTATCCAGTGGCTCTGATGGTAAAGGTACCGTTGTGACAATGTGGATACCATATCGCAGAGCGGAGAAAGATAACCCTGTTCCGATGGTCATGGAGTCAGAATCATGAAAGTGCTGATCGTGGATGACCACGAGGTTGTGCGCATGGGGCTGCGCGCCTTGCTGGAAAAACAGGATGGCCTGCAAATTATCGGCGAAGCGGGCACGGCCGCCGAGGCGGTCGATATGGCCCTGTCCAGTAAACCTGACGTAGTGCTCATGGACGTGCGCCTCCCCGATGAAAGCGGCGTCGAGGCCTGTAGAAAAATACGTTCAAAAAATCCCGATATCCATGTGCTCATGCTTACTTCCTATTCCAACGATGAAGCAATCTTCGCCGCTATCATGGCAGGCGCCTCAGGCTATCTTCTAAAACAGACCGACGCAGGGCAGCTTTATCACGCGATCGCGGCAACGAGAAGAGGCGAATCAATACTGGATTTCACCGCGAGTAAATCCATCGTGGAACGGGTTAAGGCCATCTCCGAAGGAGCCTCCGCGAGAGGTGTTGACTCACTTACGCCAAGGGAAATGGAAATACTGACGCTGATTGCGGATGGGCTGACCAATCAGGAAATCGCTGACCGGGTCTGCCTGTCCGAAAAAACGGTGCGGAACTACGTCAGCTCCTTGCTGCTTAAACTGGGCATGGCCCACCGCACGCAGGCGGCAGTCTATTACCTCAAGAGGAAGGGTTACCAGGAAGAATAGCCGTTGAACAACGTTTCCGTTTGAACCAATTTCCGCCTGGATTCAAGATTCCGGGTTTTTTTTGCGTTAGAGCCATCTTTTTCATGGGACAAATGTCCCGGGCAAGTTATGACATTGGACACTTGTCCCACCTCCCGTCCGGCTTCATGATTCTTAATACAACCGTTTCTTTTTATTTCGCGGCGGCAAACTGTCGCAAAACGGCTGTGATGAACTGGCTGGGATTCGTTTCTTCGTCAATGAACTGGAAGCGGAGGTGATCAAACCTGCTTATTTACGGATTCCCAGCCGTCGCTATAAATCAGTAAACACTGGAGGATACATGTTCAAGCTAACACGAATTGTTCCCACTTCGGTGGGGCTTATTGTGGCGGCGATCATCCTGCTACCGCTGATCGTCGGAATGGTCACGACGGCAGGCGCAGCAGATCCTGCTACTACCCTGGTTTCAACCCCGGTGGACACGACACCGGTGCTCGATGGCAATGCCGGCGACACCGCCTGGGCGGCCGCTCCGGCTACCATAGCCACCGTCACCGGCGGCTGGGCGGGACAGGTTGACGTTACCATGAAGTCTGTTTACAAAGACGGTATGGTGTACTTCCTTTATCAGTACAGCGATACGGAAAAATCCATCCGCAGGGCGCCGTGGCAGAAACAGGCCGACGGCTCCTGGAAAAAGATCCCGGCCACCCTGTGGCCCAAGCCCACTTGTCCCGTGGGAGACGCCAGTTGTGAGCAGTACTGGGGCATGAAAGACCCGAACGGCGCCTATGAAGACAAGTTCGCGGTTCTCTGGAACGTTAATACCCCCGGATTCGAGACGCAGGGCTGCGCCATCACCTGCCACTGGGGCGATGACCGCGCCAACGGCAAGTACGGCCGCAAGTACACCCCTAACGCTGGTGAGATTGTCGACATGTGGCACTTCAAGAGCGTCAGAACCGCCCCCGTGGGCCAGTTTGACGACCAGTACATCGACAATGCCCAAACCGGCGGTGATTGGGGACGTCATGGTGACCCCAAGACCAGCGGCGGCTACACCGATAACTGCTACGTAAACCCCTCCACCGGTAAATGTGACTGGTCAGTTAAGCCGGCAACCGGCGACGGCTGGTCCAAGATGCCTACGGGCGATCCCACGGCTCCGCCGTGGTACATCCTGAAGTCGGCGGAAACCGCGTTCGACAACGCCGCCTTTGAGGCCAATGACGAGCTGGCCTCGATAAGGGTCGCACCCTTCACCGGCGACCGCGCCAACCTGCCGACCGGCTCGAACTACGACGAGGCCACCCATATCTGGACGATGGAAGTCGCCCGTCCGCTCATCACCATGGGCAATGACGGGGTAACTGCCAGCACCAAGGACGTACAGTTCACCAACCTCGATGCTCAGTATTCCTTCGGCTTAGCCGTCTTCGACAACGCCCAGGTGGAGCACTCCACGTCAGCACTGTTCAAATTGGCATTCGCCAACTGCGACACGCCAACACTGAGCCTGTCAAAGACCGGCGTCTACTGGAACGGCTATGCCGACTACACCGCCAGGATCCTGTCGGTTGACTACAGCGTAGCCAACGGTGGCGCTAACGGCGCCTACTCCACCACGATCGTCGGAACCGTGAACACCAACGGCGTCACGACAGTCAACGCACCTGTTGCGTTGGGTGATATTGCCGGCGGCGGCAGCGCGTCCGCAACTGTCAGGTACAACGTGCCCACAGAAGCGGGTTCGTTCATGTCGAGTGTGTATGCAACCGCCGGCGATGCCTGCGGCAATACCAACAGCTATCCGGGCCCGATGCCGAGCGTATAGGTTACGAGAGGAGAACAGAATGACAAAAGAAACCTATGTCAAGCCCGAGATCATCCGGCTTGATAACCTGAAGGACATCACCTTCGAGTGCCCGCAGTGGCAGTGCAGCGTCACCGTGCCGCCGGCGCCGAACGCATAAAACTGCTTTACCGTATAGCAGCTGATCGAAGGGAAGGGCCGCCGCAGGCGGCCCTTCCCTTTTCAACGAGAGTGTTCATAAAAGTTACATGCTTTTTTTCACATGAGGGGCTTTACGTATTAATTGGCGCTAATATCTATGGTCTTTCTGATTATGGAAATATAATCTCCATATTTTTCAAAGCTGTATTCCCCGTTGGCGCCCCAAGACCGGATCTGATCCTGAACCGCCATGCCGTTCTTTCCGGCGAGCTTGACGATTTTCTCTCTGGAGATGTCCGACCTCCAGCCGTCGTCATCTTTCAGCTTGCCCATGGTCATCAGCTTGTAGAGCTTCCTGCCGGGCCTGCCCAGGCTTCGCAGGAAACTGAAGGGAAGAAACGTGTTATTGCGGCCGGCATGGTGTATGAATGCGATGCCATCGTCCTTCAGAACACGTCGAACCTCGGAGAAATACGAATTGATGACATCCGCATTCATGTGAATAAACGCGTCGAAGGACCAGATGAAATCGACGGAATCATCGGCGACTCCGGCCAGCGACTTGCCGTCGTTGGCCAGATAGGAGACGTTATCAAAGGAACTGAACCGCTGCCGGCAAAATTCGATGCAGGCGGGGCTCAGATCCACCAGGGTCGCCTGCCGGCTGCGCCCGATGATCTCCGCGGACCAGCGGCCGTGGCCGGGAGCTATCTCGAGCACGGCTGAGGTTTCCAAGATATTCGGCCTGATGAAGCTGTCGACTATTGACTGCTTCCATTTTTCATACGGCTGGTTGCAGCGGTTGGCCTGTCCGCTCCACTCGTCCCCGTCCTGGGGCCAGGTATATTGCTCATCCCAGATTTCGAGGTTGTTCTGTATGGTGTGTTTTTTGGTCCAGAGGTTTGAGTTTTCCGTCACCTTTAGGACCTCCTGTGCCTAATGGCCACCCGTTCTCCATTTTAGACGCGGAACAGTTCTCCCCCACGCTCCGAAGCTTAACCGGCGGTTTTTATGATCCCGTGGAACTTCGTCGACTTACCGACTTTGATCGTGGCGCCGGCGAGGCCCTCGTAGCCTATCTTCTCGGAAAGCACCTGGCGGTCGGCTACCGAGACTCCCCCTTGCCGGATGCGGCGGCGGGCCTCACTGCGGGTCAGGCCGAACCAGCGCTCGAGCAGCTTTGGCAGATAGACAAAGCCCGTCTCGTTGTCGTCCGGCTCCAACTGGCATTCGACCAGCGCGGCGTCAACGGTCAGCTTTTTATCGCGGAATAATTCATTGAAGTGCTGCTCGGCGGCCGCGGCGGCAGCTTCATCGTAGAACCGGGCCACCAGCTCGCGCCCCAGCGCCGCCTTCTGGTCGCGGGGATGCAGGGAGCCATCACCGAGCCCCTGCTCGATCGCCTCGATCTCTGCGGTGGTCCGCGAGGTCAATAGTTTGTACCAGGTGAGCATCGCCGTGTCGGGGATGCTCATGACCTTGCCGAAGATCTCGTCAGCCGGCTCGGTCACACCAATGTAGTTGCCCACTGATTTGCTCATCCGATCGACGCCATCGGTACCTGGCAGGATCTCGTTGGTCAACACAACCTGCTGCGGCTTGCCGTAATACTCCTGGACTACCCGGCCCATGAGCATGTTGAACTTCTGGTCGGTGCCACCCAGTTCGATATCCGCCTCGATGGCAACCGAGTCGAAGCCCTGCAGGAGCGGGTAGAGTGTCTCCAGCATGGAGATGGGCCGGTTCTCGTGGAAACGGTTGGCGAAATCGTCACGCTCGAGGATGCGCGCCACGGTGGACGCCGAGAGCAGTTTGAAGATGTCCTCCAGCCGCATCGGCGAGAGCCACTCGCTGTTACGGCGCACCTCCAGCTTTTCCGGATCCTGGTCGAGCACCTTGTTCGCCTGTTCCTGATAGGTCATGGCGTTGGCCTCGATGACCTCGGCGGAGATCTGCGGCCGGGTTTTGGAAACGCCGCTGGGGTCACCGATGCGGGCGGTGTAGTCGCCGATGATCAGCACGGCCCGATGGCCGGCGTCCTGGAACTGGCGCAGCTTGGTGAGCACTACCGTATGGCCGAGATGGATGTCCGGCGCCGTCGGGTCAACTCCCAACTTCACACGTAGCTGCCGGCCCTCATTGGCAGCGGCTTCGAGTTTCTTCTGCAAACCGCCATCCGGCAGAGACTCGACGCAGCCCTTGGTTAGAGTGGAAATCGTTTGTTCATCTATGGTCATCGCGCTGCCAATGATACCAGATAATCATCGAAATTCGCTGTGATTGCCTGGCGAATGCGCTCGCGGCCCAGTTACTATTCGCCGGGCTTCTTTCCCATGGCCACCTGCTTGACCGCCTTCTTGATCCGCTTTTTCCTGGTCTCCCCGGTTTTGGCACTGTGTATCCAGTAGAGAAACTGTTTCCGATGTGAAGGACTCAGGTGGCTGAAGTTTTCCTGAGCCTTGCCGTTGGCCGCCAGCGCCGCCTCGAGGTCCGGCGGCACTTCGAGATTATCCACGGGGGTCAATTCGTCCCAGTTGCCGCCCCTTTGCGCTTCGAGCACAACGGCCATGCCGGCTTCGGTCATCTTCCCCTGTTCGATCATTCTGACGACGCGTTCCTTGTTGGACTCCGACCAGACGCTGCTCTTCTTGCGGGGAGTGTATCTCTGCATGTAGCGCTCATCATCGATCGTGTTGACCTGGCTGTCGATCCAGCCGAAACAGATTGCCTCTTCCACAGCCTCTTCGTACTGTACTGAAGGCTTGCCTGTGTGCTTCTTGTAATAGGCCATCCAGATCCCGCCGGACCTGTCATGGTTTTCTTCCAGCCAGATACGCCATTCTTCCCTGGTGGCGAACATCAGCGGTTGAGGTTCATTCATGGGTCAACTCCCCGTTGCCTTGATACTTATCTAATAAGCTACTACTTTACAGAAACCAAATCACGGCTTTGTTGTTATAATTAGAAGTTGAGTTTTGCAGCATGTTTGATTGGGATTGTGCCGGCGGGCACCGGCCACGAAAGGTTCTGGGCACTGAAGGTCGAGGGCATCTTCTCAGTATGACTTATAACAGCCGCCAAAGAAGAACCCGGCGCGGGAACTTCCCCCGGGCTCGAACCGTAATAGCCATAACGCTGCTTGTGCTGCTGGCGGCGTCTCCCGCAATCTCGCGCGCCTGGAACTCTGTCAGCGGGACCCTCCCCTCCCTGGACAAGGAAGAAGAGTACTGCGCCACCGACGATACCGTCATCTACGATTCCAGCCCGGTCCCCAACATCATCGCCGTACTCCATACCGGAGAAAACCGCATGCTTCTTAGAGAAGACCAGATTCCGGATAGGATGAAGCAGGCTCTTGTGGTCATCGAGGATGACCGCTTTTACGAGCACCAGGGTGTTGATCCCGTCGGCATGGCCCGTGCGCTGATGGCCAACTTCACCGAGGGCAAACTGGCTGAAGGTGGTAGCACCATAACCCAGCAGTACATTAAAAACACTTACGTCTCCAACGAGCCCAGTGTCAACCGCAAGCTGAAAGAGGCCATATACGCCTACGAGCTGGAGCAGCGCTGGTCGAAGGACAGGATCATCAGCGAATACCTGAACACGATTTACTTTGGCAGCGGCGCCTACGGTCTGCAGGTGGCTTCGATGACCTATTTCAACAAACAGGCCTCCCAGTTGACGCTAGCCGAGTGTGCAATGCTGGCGGCCATCCCCAAGTCGCCGGTGCAGTATTCGCCTTATACCCAGCCGGAGTCGGCCCTGAAACGCCGCAACCTGGTGCTGGCCAAGATGCTCAGGCATGGCATGATCAGCCAGGAGGAGTACGACATTGCAGAGCAGACGCCGTTGCCCACGCAGCCGTTTCACATCGGACCGGAAACGAATGTAGCACCATATTTCGTAGAGTATGTAAAAGAACAGCTGATCGCCCGCTATGGCACGCGGATGACCTTCGAAGGCGGTCTGCGCGTTTACACGACCCTCGATCCTGGAAAACAGGCGGCGGCGGAAAAGGCAGTGGCTTCGGTGCTCGACCAGCCGGGCGATCCCAGCGCGGCGCTGGTTTCCCTGGAGCCCGCCTCCGGATATGTGCGCGCCATGGTCGGCGGGCGCAATTTCATCGAGCAGAAGTTCAATGTAGCCACCCAGGGACATCGCCAGCCAGGTTCAGCCTTTAAGCCATTCGTGCTGGCGGCGGCGATGAACAAGGGCATATCACCTGGTACAACGTTCGTCTCTGAGCCCAAGCACTTCAACCTGGGCGGACCCGATTCGGTCTGGAATGTCAGCAATTTCGATGACCTTTACCTCGGCAAGATCAGCCTGGAGAAGGCCACCGTATACTCCGACAACGCCGTCTACGCCGAGCTGATGATGCGCGTCGGCGCGGGCGCAGTGGCCGACATGGCCCACAAGGCGGGCATCAATACATCCTTCAGCGCCCAACCGGCGATCGCCCTGGGAGGGCTCGACAACGGCGTGACGCCGCTGGAGCTGTCTTCGGCCTACGGCACCTTCGCCAACAACGGTATTCGGATCACCGGCAGCGTGGATTATCTGGGCAACGGCGGCGATCCGATCTCGATTTACAAAGTCACCGATTCGCAGAACGTGGTTCTGGACGAGAACAAAACCACGCCGTCACAGGTTATTGACCCGGTGATCTCCTACCACGTGAACAATACCCTGAAGAAGGTCGCCATGCAGGGCACCGGCCAGTGGAGCAATCTGGGCCGTCCCTGCGCGGGCAAGAGCGGTACCACCGAGGATCATGTGGACGCCTGGTTTTCCGGATATACGCCGGACCTGGTCACGACAGTCTGGATCGGCTACCCGGGGCAACGCACATCGATGGTGGATATCAGGGGAGTGCGGGTGACCGGCGGCGCCTGGCCGGCGCAGATCTGGAACATGTACATGACCGAGGCGCTGAACGGCACCGAACCAAGAGACTTTGTGAAACCACCGGGCGCCGATCTGCAAAGCCTTCTGGTATGTGCCGACTCCGGCCAGATTGCTCACGCCTGGTGCCCGAAGAAGGAAACGCGCAGCTTCTTCCCCGGCCATCTTCCCACGGAAAAGTGCACGCTTCACAAGGCCGAGGAATTCACCATGCCAAACATTACCGGATTGAAATTCGCGAACGCCTACAAGACAGTGAAGGCGATGGGCCTGGAAGTGAGCCTGGCCTTCGGGTCTGACGGGTCAAAGCCCGCAGACACGGTTATCGACCAGGTGCCGAAACCGGGCACCAAGGTCAAACAGGGGGTCAATCGGGTAACAATTTATGTAGCCGGTCTCCCCGGTTCGGTGCAGATGCCGGCGGAGCAGCCGCACCCCGCTGAGTGATTGTTCTGCTGGCCGCTGTCCGGTAGTTGTGGCGATGTCGGCCCTAGACCACAGCTTGGCCAGACAGGTTATTTCTTTTTCTTCACCCGGCTTACGCGATAGAGGCCGGAGCAGGGGATGATCTCCACGCCCTTTTTCTCCAGCTCATCGACAAAAAGGTTGATGCCGATGGAGTCGCTCGAGTCGTGGCCTGCTATCACCACATTCACCTTGTGCTTCTCTGCCGCCTCGCGGTTCTTTTCGCTGATGTGCATGCCGATAAGCGTGCCGACGCCGGCGGCGGCGAGTTTTTCCAGTGATTCCGTCGGACCACCGGTACCGCCGGTCATGTCCACCAGAATGCGTCCGGCGCGGCGCTTTTCGCTGCCGACAACGATAGTCGGACCGGCGTTGTCTCGAGCCGCCATTTTGTATTCCGGGTACTTTAAGAGTTCCTCACGCACTTCCTTGAGCGTCAGCTTGTCGCCCTTTTTATCAAAATGTTTCTGCAGGTTACTGGTCACCAGGTTATCGCATGGCGTATGAACGCACATCAGCGGTATATCAAGCAACTCAGCCGCCTGTACCGGGCGCTGGTGATTGAGAGGCAGCATCAGGCGCATCACCTCGTTGATCCTGCCCTCGAGCACAGCCTCACCTACGTTAATAGGAACGCCGGCATTGTGCCAGACATCCGCCTGGACAGCCATCACCTCCGAAAGGGCGGCCAGTGCCTTGCCCTCCGGATGATGCGCCAGGACCAGATCGATCTTGCGGCCTTTCTCCCTCAGGCGATCGGCCAGCAGGATTTCCTGGGCTTCCATGTCGACGCCGACCATGATTGATCTGATATCGGCGCCCGGGTCGCCATAAAGCATCCGGCTGTCGGCGAAAGGATTCGTCAGACGTTCCTGATCATAATCTTCCTTTTCCTCGGCTGAAAGCTTCTCGAAAGATTCTTTCTCCCTGGCCAGCAAACGGTCTACTTCCTGCTTGCCCCTTGGATCCGCCTTGATTCCCATCGTTACCGCGAGCCTGTAGATTTCCTCGATTTTCACTTTGCCGCTCCTTTCGCAGCCAGTTTCCGGGACAGGAACCCGCTCTCTTTCGCACAGTAGCGCCACTTGCGTCGGGTACCTACCCTGATGCCGATACGCGGCGTTGTCACAATCTTCGGTTTTTGCCAATCGGCCGCGCGCTCGAATACCTTGAGGTCGCCACGATAGACCGGCAGACCATATTGCTCCAGATCGATCCCCAGCGCTTCAGCCAGCTTGCCCGGCCCGTTTGTCAAATCACGCAGCCCCTTGACCGGTGATCGGCGCCGGCGCATCTCATCAATTCCATCCGTCGGCTCAAGCGCGCGTATCAGCACCGCCGCCGGCTTATGCTCCTCCTCGCAGACGATGTTGACGAGATGGTGCATTCCGTAGGTGAAGTATACATATGCCCTGCCCGGTGAACCAAACATGGCGCGATTGCGTTCAGTGAGACCACAGGCGGCGTGACAGGCGGGATCTTCCCGGTTGTAGGCTTCAGTTTCGACGATGATGCCTCCGACCCCTTTGTGCAGCAGCCTGCAGCCGATCAGGTCACGGGCGACAGTGTGAACCTTCCGATTATAGAAGGATTTTGGCAGAACTTTCGTAGACATTACTCCAGCTCTGTCAATGCCTGTTTCATTCCTTCCAGGCGCAGTCCGGCTTCCGTCAGCTGTTCGGCTACCCGCCTGGGGGCCGTTCCGCCGTAGGAATCCTTGCGCTCGACCGCGGCCTGGAGATCCACCAGCTGGTAATAGGAATCGTCAAACGCGGGGGACGCTTTTTGCAGGTCTTCCGGGGTCAGCTGGTTGAGCTTTATGTTTTCATCGATACACTTGCGAACCAGCTGGCCGACGATTCGATGGGCATCGCGGAAAGGAATGCCCTTGCCGACCAGATAGTCCGCCACATCCGTGGCCAGGGTGAAGCTCTCCCCGGCGGCTGCGCGCATTCGTTCGGCTTTGATTTCGAGTGTCACGACCATTTCGGCCATCACCGGTATGGTAACCAGCAGCGTGTCCGTCGTGTCGAAAACGTATAGTTTGTCTTCCTGCATATCCTTGTTATAGGCCAGCGGCAAACCGGTAAGCAGCGAAGTCAGCCCCTGGTGATTGGCGGCCACCTTGGCGGCCCGGGCCCGTATCAGCTCGCAGGCATCGGCGTTCTTCTTCTGGGGCATGATGCTGGAACCCGAGGTGAAGGCATCGGCAATCTCGACGTAGCCGAACTCGGCGCTGGTCCAGAGGATCAGCTCCGCGGCCAGCCTCGACAGATGAACGCTCAGATTCGAGGCGGCGCTCAGGTAATCCAGGGCAAAATCGCGATTGGAGACATCATCGATGGAGTTGGCTCCCGGTTGCTCGAAACCAAGCTCCGCCGCGGTCTCTTCCCGGTTGATGGGATAATTGACTCCGGCCAGGGCGCCCGCGCCGAGCGGCATCACCCGCGCGGCCTCCAGCGCCCGCCAGAAACGAATATAGTCCCGCGAAAACATTTCGTAATAGGCGAGGTAATGGTGGGCCAGCAGCACCGGTTGGGCCCGCTGCAGGTGAGTATAACCCGGCAGGATGACGGACTCGCCCGCCTGCGCCTGTTTGAGAATCGCCTCCAGCAGATAAGTAATATCGGTCAGATGCTGACGCACCTGGTCCTGGATGTAGAGCGCCAGACCGGTCGCCACCTGATCGTTGCGGCTGCGGGCCGTATGCAGCTTCTTGCCAGTATCACCGATCATTTCGATCAGCCGCTTTTCGATGGCGGAATGGATGTCCTCATCGGCCAGCAGAAGCTCGAAATCTCCCTGGGCGATCTCGGTCATGATCTGACCAAGGCCGTTCTCGATCTCTTCCGACTCTGCTTTGGTGAGCACTCCGATACCGGCGAGCATGTGAGCATGGGCAATGGAGCCCTGGATATCATAGGGCGCCAGCCGCCAGTCGAAACTGATCGAGGCGTTCAGGAGTTCGAACAGCTCGTGTGGGGGCTGCTCGAAGCGGCCGGACCAGAATTTGTTGTTTTCGTCGTTCATTTTGCCTTTCGTGCCCAGACTTCCAGCGGCAGGCCCCAAAGTTCACAGAAACCTTTTGCCGCGTCGTGACTGAAGGCGTCTTCGCCGCCATAGGTGGCAAGGCCGAAATCATACATCGAGTTGGGCGACTTGCGGCCGGCGACCACGCAGGAGCCTTTGAAGAACTTTAACCGCACGGTGCCGGATACCTGCTTTTGCGTCTCGGCCATGAAAGCCCTGAGGGCATCCATCAGCGGATCAAACCAGCCGCCGTTGTAGGTCATGTCGGCGAACTTCTGCTCCAGCGGCCGCTTGAAATGGATCAGCTCACGCGGCAGAGTCATGTCCTCGATCTCCTTATGAGCCTGGATGAGCGCGAGTGCGCCGGGGGTCTCATAGACCTCGCGCGACTTGATGCCGACCAGCCGGTTCTCCATCATGTCTACCCGGCCAAAACCATGCGAGCCGGCGAGCTGATCGACCTCGTTGATCAAATCAACGATAGCCATCTGCCGGCCATCGAGGGCCACCGGCACGCCGGAAGCGAAAGTTATTTCGATGTACACCGGCTCGTCAGGGGCCAACGCCGGAGCCGTCGTCACCGCGAAGACATCCTCCGGCGGCTCCAGCCAGGGATCTTCCAGGGGACCACACTCAACCGTGCGTCCCCAGAGATTCTCATCGATGCTGTAGGGGCTATCCTTCTTCAGCGGGATGGGGATACCGCGCTCGGCCGCATACTCCAGCGACTGCTCACGGGTCATATTCCATTCCCGCGCCGGCGCCAGTATCTCCAGAGACGGGTCCAGCGAACGGATGCCCAGATCGAAGCGAACCTGGTCGTTGCCCTTGGCGGTACAGCCGTGGGCAATCGTGCTCGCGCCGGTAGCCTGGGCGATTTCGACCAGCTTTTTGCAGATCAGCGGACGCGAAAGCGCGCTGACCAGGACATATTTTTCCTCGTAAAGGGCGTTGGCCGCCAACGCCGGTAAAATGAAATCCCGGGCAAATTCTTCTTTGGCATCGACTACTACCGCCTCGACGGCGCCGATATCGAGCGCTTTTTGCTGGTGTTCATCAAGCCCGGAAGCCCGGCCGGCGTCCACCAGTACCGCCACTGTATCCAGACCATACTTTTCCTTGAGCCAGGCGATCATCACCGAAGTGTCGAGGCCGCCTGAGTAGGCCAGAACTACTTTTTTATCCGCTGAATCATTCATGTCTGGACCATCCCCGTTAATAGTTTTACCATCCCCTGCGCGGCTGCGGCATCCGGCAGTACCAGCAATACAGTGTCATCTCCGGCAACGGTGCCGACTATTTCCTCGCGCTCGAGTTCATCTATGGCCAACCCCACTGCGGGCGCGGTCCCCGGCTCTGTACGGACGACAACCAGATTCTGTGCAGCCCGCACGGTGGCGCCGGACTCGCTGAGCAAACGCGCGAGGATCTCCGCCGGATCACGCCGGACTCGAGGAGGCGGCAGTACATAACCGGTCTTACCGTCACGACCGGTCCCCTTCTGCACACCCAGTTCACGCATGTCGCGGGAGATGGTTGCCTGCGTAACCGGGTAGCCGAACTCTCTCAAGGCCACCACCAGTTCGGCTTGCGTCGAAAGCCGTTTCTGCCTGATCAGCGTTTCGACAAGTTGTTGCCGCTCACGCTTGCGCATCGACCATCAACCTCTTCATCAATTCCTTCTGCGCGTGCAGCCGATTCTCCGCCTGCTGATAAACGATCGACCTGGGCCCGTCGAGAACCGCGGCTGATATCTCCTCACCCCGGTGCGCCGGCAGGCAGTGCATCACCCGGCATTCGGGACTCGTCTGCGCCAGCATCGCCTCGTCTATCCGGTAAGGTTCGAGCTGCCTGCTCTTGAGCGGATTCTTCTGCTGGCCCATGCTGAACCAGACATCCGTGTAAAGAAAATCGGCGCCACGGACTGCTGTTGCCGGATCGGTCGTGTACTCCGCGACACCGCCACTCGCGGCGGCCAGCCCTATGGCTTCCCTTACGGCCCATTCAGGAGAAGCCAGGTCCGGCGGCGTACAGACGACGACATGTGCCCCTACTGCGGCGCAGACGCTGGCGAGCGATGTTGACACGTTATTGCCATCACCAAGGTAAACGACTTTCACTTTTGTGAGATCATCGTGATACTCGCGGATGGTCATCAGGTCCGCCAGCGCCTGACAGGGATGCCGCTCATCGGTGAGCCCGTTGATAACGGGGATCGTCGCCGCGGCGGCGAACCGCTCCAGGTCATCCTGGCTGTAAGTACGGATGACGACGCCGTCGAGATACGCCGACAGCACCCGTGCCGTGTCTTCGATGGTCTCGCCGCGTCCCAGCTGCATCTCGCGCTCGGAGATGAACATGACGTGGCCACCCAGTTCGTAGGCACCCACGGTGAAAGATACTCGGGTGCGGGTGGAAGGCTTGGCGAAGATCATGCCCAGGGATTTGCCGGCCAGAATATTGGAGTGTTCGCCCTTGTTGGCGATGGCATCCTGGACCAGCTCGATGATCTCCCTGGCGGAAAGGTCCGTAGTTTTAAGAAAATGTCGCATCGGCACCTCGAATCATATTCAGGCGGAAAGGGCGGTTTGCAGGAATTCGACCACCGCTTCGATCATTCCTTCCTCAACCACCAAAGGTGGCAGAAAGCGGATGGTGTTCTCAGAAGTATTATTCAGGATTATCTTGTTCTTCAGCGCTTCGGCCACGATGTCAGCCGCTACCGGCTCCGGCAGATCGACCGCCAGCATCAGCCCCATGCCGCGCACCTCGCTGACCAGGCCGTCGGCCTTCATCTTCTCCAGCAATGAACGCAGGTAGCCGCCCTTGATCTGTACGCTGGTCAGAAAATCAGGAGCAGTCAGCTCATTGATGACAGCGATTGCGGCGGCACAGGGGACCGGGCCGCCGCCAAAGGTTGAACCGTGCATACCGGGACCGAGCACATCAGAGTATTCAGGTGCGGCCACGGTAGCGCCGATCGGCAGCGCGCCGCCGAGGCTCTTGGCCAGGGTCATGACGTCTGGCTTGACTCCGGAGTGCTCCCAGGCGAACAGCTTGCCGGTACGGCCGAGACCGGTCTGCACTTCATCAAAGATGAGCAGTGCGTGGTGCTCGTCGGCCAGCTTGCGAACGGCAACCAGATAGTCCTCGTCCAGGGGATGAATGCCGCCCTCGCCCTGGATGACTTCCAGGATGATGGCGCAGACGCTGCTGTCCACAACCGCCTTTAGCGCATTTATGTCATTAGGCGGCACATACATGAAGCCGGGCAGCAAAGGCTTGAAAGGAGCCTGTTTTTCTGGCTGAGCCGTGGCGGACAAGGCCGCCATGGTGCGTCCATGAAAACCATTCTCAAGGGTGATGATGCGGTGCTTGTCCTCGCCGCCGATATCATGGCCGTATTTGCGCGCCAGTTTTATGGCGCACTCGTTGGCCTCGGCGCCGCTGTTGGAGAAGAATACCTTGCCACCCAGGCTGAGGTTTGAAAGCAGGTCGGCAAGCTCGCCGCCGGGTTTGGTGTAATACAGATTGCAGGTATTGATCAACTCCGCCATCTGGAGCTGGGCGGCTTTTACTACTGCCGGGTGGCAATGGCCCAGGTTGTTGATGGATAGGCCGGCCACAAAATCCAGGTAGGCGTTGCCTTCCTCGTCGTAGAGAAAGCAGCCGTTGCCGCGCACGAAGACAACCGGCTGCCGGCCGTAGGTCGGCATGACGTATTTTCCGTATTGTTCGATTATGTTCGTCATTATTTTTTGTCCTTGTTTTGTTGAAGCGCGGGTCGGGGTGGGTGATCACCCTTGCTCCCGGACCTTCGGACAGGGTCGCTACGGGCAATCACCCACCCCGACCATTTCTTAAACCTTTTATCCTTCGATCTTGGTGCCTATACCTAAGCGGGTGAAGACTTCAAGTAAAACCGCATGAGGCACCCGGCCGTCGATGATATGGGCGCTATTGACGCCGCCAGTCAAGGCCCGGCTGACAGCCCGCAGCTTGGGGATCATACCCTTGGAAACACTCGCGTCCTCGATAATCTTGTCCACGTCAGCCAGCGAACACTGGGAAATCAGCGAGTCTGGTTTTTTTACATCCGCGTAGAGTCCTTCTACGTCGGTGAGGAAGATGACCTTCTCCGCCTCCAGCGCGACTGCCAGAACCGAAGCCACCTCGTCAGCGTTGATGTTGTAACTGGTGCCGTTTTCGTCGGCGCCGACTGAGGCTACTACAGGAATGAAGTCTTCGCCCAGGCTATTCAAAACCCCGGTATTGATATCAGTAATGCGGCCTACCTGGCCCAGGTCAATCTCCTCGCCTGCCTCGCCGGGAACAGTGCGTTTCTCCGCCATGATCAGCTGGCCGTCGTCGCCGCCGAGGCCGACGGCGGGCACGCCGTGCTGGTTGATCAGGGCGACTACTTCCTTGTTTACCTTGCCCAGCAGGACCATCTTGGCCAGCTCCATGGTCGCCTCGTCAGTGACCCGCAGGCCCTGGATGAACTTTACCTCCATGGAGAGTTTCTCCATGTAGGAGCTGATATCCGGACCACCGCCATGGACGATCACCGGGTTCATGCCCACGTATTTGCAGAGGGCGATGTCGGTGGCGAAGCCCTCCTTGAGCTCGTCGCTCTTCATGGCGCTGCCGCCGTACTTGATGACCACGGTCTTGCCGGAGAACTGCTTGATATAAGGCAGAGCCTCCAGGAGGATCTCTACGCGCTTTTGATGTTTGGCTGTCATCTCACTTCTCCCATTGCTCTTTATAAGGGACTTTTGACCATTTTTCTAAAAAAGTTCCAATAGTTTAAGAACGTCCCTTAGGTCGTGTACTCGGCGTTAAGCGTCACATAGTCGTGAGTCAGGTCTGAGAAGTACATGGTATGGCTGGCCGTGCCCCGGTGCAAATCTATCGTTACCGAGATCTCCGGCTGGGCCATTATCTTCTCCAACCGGCCGGCTTCCACAGGGTCGGAGCAAACCGCTCCACCCTTCGCCAGGCAGACTTCCTCGTAATATATATCCGCGAGCAGCGCCGGCTCACCCGCGAGGGCCGCACCCGCCGAGGCCATGATCCGGCCCCAGTTGGCGTCGCGGCCGAAAAACGCCGTCCGGACCAGTGACGAGTTGGAGACCGCCCGCGATACCAGCGCCGCCTCGTCGTCATCCGCCGCGCCGGTGACATTAAGCTCGACCACCTTGGTGGCCCCCTCGCCGTCGGCGACCATCTTCAGCGCCAGGCCCTTGCAGACCGCCGCGAGCGCGTCACCGAAGAGAACGGCGTCACCGCTGCCGGAGTCGACCGCCACGCCGCTCTGACCGCTGGCGAACACCATGATGCAATCGTTGGTGCTCATGTCGCCGTCAACACTCATTGAATTAAAGGAGACGGCAACCGCCTGCTTCAGTAAGTTCTGCAGAAGACCGGCGGGAACCGCGGCGTCGGTGGTGACGAACGCCAGCAGGGTCGCCATGTTGGGGGCGATCATGCCGGCTCCCTTGGCGCAGGCGCCTACCCGCACCGTGCCGGCGGAGAGCGCCACCTCGATGGCGCCGTCCTTGTCGATCTTGTCAGTGGTGCGGATGGCCTCGGCAAAATCGCCGCCGCCGGAATCAGATAGAGCCTCGGCCGCGATGCCAATGCCGGACTCAACCGAATCCATGGGCAGGGGCACGCCGATCACGCCGGTGGATGCTACAGCCATGTTCTTGACATCGATGCCGGCCTTGGCGGATGCCAGCGCCGCCATCGTCCGGGCGTCTTCCAGCCCCTGTGCGCCAGTGCAGGCGTTAGCGGAACCGCTGTTGACGACCACGCCCTGCAGGGCCACGGCGCTGGTTTCGTCACGGCAAAAAGTTATGGGCGCGGCGGCGGCGGCGTTGGGGGTGTAGAGAGCCGCCGATGCGCATGGTTCCTTGCAAACCAGCAGGCCCAGGTCCGGCTTGCCCGATTTCTTGAGACCGGCGGCGATGCCTGAGGCGCTGAAACCCTTGGGTGTCGAGACCGAGCCGGGGAGTTCGGTTACATGTTCTGGTTTCTGGACGAACTTTGATGTGAATAAGTGCATGGTTCCTGTTCTTTGTTTGGCTTGTTTATGGGGATGCATACGTAAATATGCACACTGAATGTATATTTCGGCAGATTTTAGAATATTTATACATGTATGTCAAGAAAATTGAGAAAAATTGAGATCCCTATGAATAATGCTGAATTCTGAGGTGGCTTTGCTTTGGGATTTTGCAGACAGTGTCTGCGAGTCAGCGAGTCAAAGATTCAACGCAAAACAGACCGCGCCACGGATTTCATCGAGCTTCTCTTCGGATAAAGTAGTGATCAGCGATCCGATTCCTGATTTTGAAACCGTCTGGATGTGATCGCAGTTGATGACGCAATCGTTACGCAAGCCGTCCTGCGTCGACAGGAAAACCTCGCTAGGTATTTCTCTGACCGTTGAAGTCACCGGCGCAATCGTGACCTCTCCCAAATACTCCAGGATTGAATCCCTCGTCAAAATCACCACGGGGCGCTTTTTGTCCGGGTTCCTGAATTTATACCATCTGACTTCGCCCCGGCGCACTATTCGCCCCACTCCTGCTCCGATTCCCAGTCGCTGAATTCGGTATTTGCGACCGGAAACCGCTTATAGCCTTTTCTGTGCTTTTCCTCAAGCATTTCGTCCTCGACCTGTTTGATAGCATCCTTCAGGGCTTTCCGGGTAAAAGCTGAACGCGTAGTTTTCATTTTTTTTACAACGTTATCTACGGCTGTCACCAGTTCATCGTCCAAAGTCATCTGAATAGTGCGCATAATATGCCTCTATGATTAGATGGATAATTATAGCTATATTATGCCCTATTATTATGTATGTCAAACATCGTGACTCATGGTATGTCCCACATTTGTATCAAGAACATCCCTTATTTTCGCCAATCGCCGCGCCTTTTACTCACTGCCTCATTCACAGCTTTCTGATCCGGAATATACCCGTCAAGCTCAGAACTGGCCGAGAGCAGCCGCTCGATTCTGGAAAGAGCTTTTCCGGGAATCTTCCAGGTGCCGCCAGGCGTCTGATACGCGCCCGGCATTCGTCCCGTCTTGCACCAGGTCAGCACGGTTTGTGACGTTACACCAAACATTTTTGCTACCTCAGAAGTGGATAGAATTTTGTTGCTTGAATCCGTGCCGCTTTCTTCTTCCTGCCCGACCAGCCGATCGATCAGGTCGGTGACTTCGTTATAACAGCTCTCCCGTTCCGCCACTGATACAAGGTCGTGATCGAAAAAGCGTTTCATCGCGTTGATGTAATCCACGGATTGCTCATTATCGTTCAGGTCATCCAGTGATTTATTAAAATCATCGCTCCAGCCCTGAAGACGTTTGGGAGTTGGAGATAAGGAATCCCAGACACAGAGGTTGGCGAAGCTGTCTTCCGTTTCCTGATCCAGTCGGTCTTCCAGCAGGAAGTGAAGGGCCAGCCTGATAAGCGTCCTGCTTTCTTCATACTTTCGCGCGCGGGAAGATGTGAGAGCGATATCAATCAGTTTTTGCGCGTCTTCAACATGGGTTCTGGCCGGCATGATGTGCCTCCATATGGATTCTACCCTTTATAACATTATAATCGGTAATATCCAAGAAATCCCAAGTTTTCAATTTATGCTAAGACTGATCTGCCTCCAATACTTCTTCAACTCCCAAATCCGCCGCAATCTCTCGAAACTGCACTAACGCCGCCTCAAGATCAGCAACGATCTCCTGAGCAATCACACCCGGCTCGGGCAAATTGTCTGAATCTTCGAGGCTTTCATCACGCAGCCAGAAAATATCGAGGCTAGCTTTATCGCGGGCGATCAGTTCATCATAGTCAAAGCCGCGCCAGCGTCCCTTGTACTCCGTCTGCCCAGGCGAAAGTTCCTTCAAGTCCGCCGACCAGGTGTCCTTACGGCGCGCCCGATTCGTGGACTTATAGCATTTCACAAAATCGTCCAGATCAGACCGCTTCAACGGATTGGTCTTCAGCGTATAGTGCATGTTCGTTCGCAAATCATATATCCACAGCTTCCGTGTCCAGGGTTCCTCGCTCGCAGGCTTCTTGTCAAAGAACAACACATTGGCCTTCACACCCTGTGCATAAAACAACCCCGTCGGCAGGCGCAGCAGCGTATGAACATCGCACTCATCCAGCAGCCGGCGCCGGATCGCCTCACCCGCGCCGCCTTCGAACAGCACATTATCCGGCACTACAACAGCCGCCCGCCCATTGATAGCCAGCAAAGTCTTCACATGCTGAAGGAAGTTAAGCTGCTTGTTGGAGGTCGTAGTCCAGAAGTCGTCGCGCTCGTAACTCTCCCGCTCCTTCGCGGCCCGGCCGTCCTCGCCGACGATGGTGACGCTGCTTTTCTTACCGAAGGGCGGATTGGTGAGCACCAGTTCGAAGCGTTCCTGGGGGTCGGCCGCGAGCGAGTCGTTGACCACGACCGGCTCGTACTCCGGGCTGCCGATGCCGTGCAGGAGCATGTTCATGGCGCAAAGGCGCGCCACGCCCTGCACCAGCTCGCAGCCCTTGAAGGTGTTCTCCTTGAGCTTCTTCTTCTCGGCGCTGGTGAGGTGTTCGTTGCTGGCGACTATATAGTCGTGCGCGGCGAGCAGAAAGCCGCCGGTGCCACAGGCCGGGTCGCAGATCTGCTCACCAGGTTGGGGCGCCACGGCATCGACGATGGCACTGATGAGCGGCCGCGGGGTGAAGTATTGCCCCGCTCCCTTGGGCGACTCCACGGCGTTTTTGTTAAGGAGCCCCTCGTAGGCGTCGCCCTTTACATCCGCGCTCATGCGCGACCAGTTCTCCTTGTCGATGAGGTCGACGATAAGCCGCCGGAGCTTGGCGGGGTCCTGGAACTTGTTCTGGGACTTGCCAAAGATGAGGCCGAGCAGGCCTTTTTCGCGGCCCAGGGCTTCGAGGACGTGGCGATAGTGGTCGAAAAGCTCGTCGCCGTCCCGCTTTATGAGGCTCTGCCAGCTGTACTTGTCCGGGACGACGCTCTTCTGGTTATACGGTTTCCGAGTGCGCTCGTCCGCCATTTTGAGGAAGAGCAGATAGGTGAGTTGCTCGACGTAATCGCCGTAGCTCATCCCGTCGTCGCGGAGGACGTTACAGTAGTTCCAGAGTTTTTGGACAATTCCAGAGGAAGACATTATTTTTGTAGGGCATCGGAATACATATCAGTCACTTCAAAGTTCCAAGTATTTCTATATATGATTGTATTTCTGTTGAAGATCTAATCTCTGGAAAGGATTTGAGATAGCCCAAATAACCCACTAATTCGGCGTATTTGTCTTTATTGGCTCCTTGCTCCTTTTGAGCATTATGAAACATGGCCCGAATTTCACGTCTTAGCTTTCTAGGAGGCAACGCACACTCATTGACTACGAGGCCCGTAACGCGCTGCTGACCTCCCCTATTAGCAATTCTTGTTTTTTTGTCATTTATTTCTAGGCCAGCGTCATGAAGTGTTGTTTTGACTAACTTAATCGCGGAAATAATTTCTTCCTTGAGATCACCGCTGATTGTCATGTCGTCTGCATATCTTGTATATGAAAGACTTTTTTTCTCACAATATGTAAATAGAGTGTTATCAAAATCATAAAGAAAAGCATTCGATATCGCGGGGCTTGTTGGAGCACCTTGTGGGAGGACACCATCCAAAGTTGTAAGCTTACTTATAAGGTTCGATATACGTTCACCAAAATCGTGCTTATTAAGCATTGAAAATATTTGCGTGGTTCCAATTGATCCAAAGAAATCGGATATATCAATATTTGCGACATATCTTTTCCCGGTATGCAATTCCGCATTTGACCTGATCGACTTTCCTTTTTGGTAAGAATGACAACTTTGGTGAGTGGGCAGCTTCAATAAGAGGTAATCTAAAATCCACCATTGAAAAACCTTTAGGAAGGTCCTAGGCGAAGATATTGTCCTCGTACCACCACCCCTTTTTCCTATTTCAAATGAACGATATTGTTTACTTATATCTTGGAGTATTGACGAGACTAGACGGGGGCTTACACCTATACATATCGCGAAGTCATGCAAGCTAAGATCGTTTCCTTCGGCTGGTGATGATGAAGCAGCGTGGACTTCTTTAATATCTGAGAAAGAATAGAACGAAAGTGCAGGGGAGCCTAAATCGGAACCAGCTTCAAATTTGAGCTGCATTGAGATCAGCGGCCAATAAATTTGGCCGATGCGTGCAGCGGCCAAATTTATTGGCCGCTGATTATCTTGTTCGTGTATGCTCCCGTCTCCGGCTGGCGCAGCGCCAGCCAACTCCTCATGAAACTCCCCTGCATAAAATAATCTATCCTTTCTTGCCTGCTTCAGCAAGAATAACCTTGATTTATCTCTGAAGTGACGTAGTGGCGCTGATAACTGTCTATCACCCCTCGCAGTCAATGAGAATAGATAATGTCTTTCTTTAGAAACTATTTTTACGATACCTTTTTTATCCCACTCCTTGAACATCTTTTCAATTTCCCTACTGCTCGGAGAGTCGATATCTTGAAAAATTGCACCGATAAATTCAGCTGTATGGGCAGCAGTTGCCGGCTGGAGCGTTCCAAGGGCCCAGAGAACAAGATGTCGATTCCAAATAGTTCCCATTTCCTAATGTTCTTTCCGAGGTCTACCGCGCGCATCAAGAACATATGTTGCCCTGCGTTGTTTCAGCCGCTCAATTATCGAGCTTCCGTTATAACCGTTGAATTCTTCATAAATTACTTTACCCGTACTCTCAACAGATTTAGCTGGCCCAAGGTTGAAATATGATTCTTTTCCTTGATGTTTTTTTTCTACGACCAAAATAAGATCTGTCTTTATCCAATTGGAGTGCAGGTATGAAAAAAGACCTAGCTCACAAAAAGAGCCTACGCTTCCTGCAATTACTATAACCGCATTGCATTTACTATTTATAAATTCTACTTCATTCAGCTGTGCATCCATTCCATATTCATTCTGAAGATCTTCAAGACCTTCATCTTCTCCTAAATATACTTTAAAGTTTTCTTCCTCAAGCAATTCTTTAATTTTTTTTCTTAGCTTCGCACCTTCTTCCTCTCTGTCAATTTTTGGACCACATAGAAACACAACATATTCATTCTTCTTGAATAATTCAGCGAGTGTATTTCCATATGATTCAATTACTTTATCTCGGCTTGTTCCCACGCTATTCCTTTGCTTAGCTCAGAAATGTTTTTTTGAATTAGTAATTGAAGCGGCTGATTCCTTAGAAGTTCTTTATTCTTGCTGGAGTAGGGGGCTATAATTACTTCAGTCACGTTTTATCATCAAATGAACCAATCGCTTGGCATAGTTTTTCTAAAGACACCGATTTTTGATCATCTTCCCAGGCGCGCTCTAAGGCGAAAGCGATTGCCAGACTATTCTTCTTTAAACCGCCCGGATTGCCATATTCAGCGAAAGCAAGGTCTTCGTATTTTTTCCAGTCATCAATCTCGCTCTGCACAACTTTACCTATGTCGGAATGCCACATAACCAGATCATCTTTCCAAAGAGTCATTTCTGGCAAGGCTTCTTCTTCCGCATAACCACAGACTTTGAGAATAAGCTTATTGTCTATTTCGTGATTATCGCGATATTTTTCTTCAGCATCGCTATCACCATCAAAAACGACAAAGGTTGGTATTCCCAAGCAGCGCGCAATTGCTAATGGTTTGGGAATATAGTTTTTCCCAAACGTTGCAACAATATGACCGCCTTTAGTGCGAAATTTTTCCATCGTACCTGTAAGAACTAAGTATGAGTTTATATAAGCTAAGTCTTCATAGCCCTCGACCAAAACAAGGCAGTCAGTAAAGAATATCTCGTTAATATTCGGTGTAAGCGCCTGATGAACTTTTGCGAGTATTCCAGGTTTCGTTAATGGATTCTTTCCTTCCCGGGCAATTGTCGAAGCCACCTCCTCTAAGGGAACAGCTGTTACTGTTACGGATGCTGGATTACCGGCGTTTCTTACCATCCTGACGTTTTCAAAATTCTCCCCACTAATGAAAAAGGGGCTATGCGTTGAGATAATAATTTGGGAATTTCCGGTAGCAAGTTGTTGTAAAATTTGCGAAAGATAACGCGCCTGTGGAGGATGCTGGTAAAGCTCTGGTTCTTCACAACCCAAAATAAGAGTTGGACTGTTTTCATCATCCAATGTTGATAGCTCTTGCAATAAAGCAATGCAATGATGTATGACCTTTGAAGCCCGTGGCCGAAGCGGCCAAGTTCGCCTTCAAAACCTTTTTCACCAACTTGGATATGCGCCCATGGTTCTTCCACCTTGACGGATTTATCTTCATCATTATGCCAACGAATGTGAACACTAGCATCTGGATGAGCCCACGTCTTTAGCCTGCCCTCCAGTGATTGGGATAGCTCATCCAGTACCTTTTCCTCCGAATCCAATATCCCCTGATAATCACCACGTATTTTGCGCCTTAGCTCATCGATGGCTTCTGAAAAATTTACTTTAGATCGAACCGTGCGTGCTAAAAGCTGGCCTAATGCACTTGTCTTTGTTTCTTTTTGCTCTCCAGTTGCATCTTTATTAGCTGGAATAAAAACCCACTGAATGTATTTTTCTAAACGATCTCGCCCCTTAGAAACACCATAAAATTGATCTTGGCTTTGTAAAAGTATGCAATCCTCAGTATGTTCGGCTTCGTAATCACGCAATGAATTGCTCATCGCATCCTTGGTCTTTGCATCACCTAAATCAGGAAATTGTTTTCGCATTTCCTGAAATTCATTCTTTAACTCTGGGACCTTTGCACCCTTCTTTTCTTTCTCGAAGAATGAGCAGAATTTTTCGAAGCCCAATCTACTGCCATATTGACGAACTTCAGCTCTTTCAGATGATTTGTCATATCTAGCCACGGCCGATACTATTAACCGTTCCTGGCGCACGTAATCTGATAAATCGCTTTTTGCCTCCTCGCTTAGATTTCTGAAGCAGATAGTTATCCGAATTGGTTCGCCTGTATTTTTGTGATGAAAATCTTCTTCTGTAAGTTTACTCAGATCAGTCACAGCGTCGCTATATTCTCGGAAAAATACATTGAGAGCACACAGAATAGTCGATTTTCCAGCGCCATTTGGGCCTACATGGCATGTGTAGTCATCAAGGTAAATCGTTTCATCTTTAAAACCTCGGAAGTTCACTATTCGAATATATTCAATTTTCATCTTAACTCCTGATTTTGAAGAACTGCCCAAAGAATGCTTTATTAAGGATAGACTGGCGTAAGCGGTCTAAGCGCTTCTGATTAACATCAAATACTTTTTCATTTATTTCTAATTTAGAAAGTTGTTCTTCCACAATATTTATAATTTCTTCTTGCTCAACAGCAGGCATTAATACTACAGGAAATGATCTAAGCTCAGATAAATAGAAATGCGGTTGAGCAGTAGACCCAGATGCGCTAGTAATCCTTTTCTGTGCATTGCTTGTATTTAAATTAATCTGGAGTATTTTTGGCGCCATACCTTTGGTAATTAGTCTCACAACCGCAAGATTTCTATCCGCGCTGAAAATATAGCCATCAGGCACTATTGCGGTCCGACCTATTGTGCCTACACACGTGATAATTACATCGCCTTTCTTTGGCATATAGCGCTTGCTTACTTTTATAAAGTCATCACTATGAATGTAAGAGCAGTCTTTTTCATTCATTTTCCAGGAAATTATGCTTTTCGCTGTCAAATGAGGGACGCCTTTCGGGACTCTTTTTGGTGGATTGTGGTCGCCATCAGTAACTAGTGTTGATATTTGCTCGATGCTTACCCATAACCAACTACTTGGCAACTTAGGTAAATTGTCCACTTTTAATTCTAAAGGTTTTTTGTATTTCTTCTTCCATATATCATCCGTGGGCTCTTTGCCCTTGGCGCGAATTTTGGCGAGTTCGTTTTCTTCCCATTTTCGGCGGCGGTCGCCCAGGATGCGTTTTAGGAGTTCGGAGGCGGGTTCGACGTCGGGGTGTTGTTTACGCCACTCCTCAGTCAGTTTGCCTTCGACGGCGGCTTTGAGTACGGCGACTTTGTAGCGTTTGAGGTTGGCTTTGGCTCTCTTCAGGCTGGTGACGGCTTCGTCGAGGCGGGAGAATTGTTTTTCGATTTCGGCGACGATACTTTCCTGTTGTTCCAAAGGAGCTACAGGAATTGAATGCTCCTTCAAATAAGTTGCAGAGACACGTTTTTGACCCACAGCACCAGTCATGTACCTTTCTGCTTTGCTTCGAAAATCTTTACTCGAAATGAAGTGGTAGAGATATTTTGCGCTGATGCCAGGCTTCGGGCGAAGGACATGAAATTCAGTAGAGCCGAAGCCATATCCATTGATGACCATGGGGACGACCGTCATTTTTCCGTTTTCCATGCATGGGGTAATTTTTGCGAAAAGAACATCGCCTTCTTGAAAAGCGGTGTACCCTTTTTTTACATCTGAAAAGACGCGGCTTTGCGAGACATCAATAGAACCATCGCCTGCCCCAACAGATGGCATCGGCACAAAGGAAACTGCGAGGTTGTCGGGAATCCCCTCTTTCTTCAATCGCGGATTTACATCTGCTACTTCTTGAATCGTCATGACTTTCCAGTCGGACGGTATTTCGTTTCGGCTTTTTACTTTCACGCCACCAATGCCTCACTCAATTCCTCAATAATCCCATCCAGCTCATCTCCGAAAACTTCATAAACCTGCCCGAGACCGCCCTGCTGTATAAACGGCACATCCTCGAAATCGTCCCGCGTAATGCTCAGGTTGGCGGCGATATGATCCCTGATCATCTCCAGCCAATACCGATGTTCGTCCGTGAACTGGCGGCCATCCTGTTCCTGACTCGCCAACCACACATTGAAGTTGGCATTTACTCGCTCGGGGAAAGGAACTAGCTCATTATCTTGGTGGATGGCGAAGCGTACCAGCGACACCAGATCGGTGAGTATCCGCTTGGCGCCGGCGCCTTTCACTTTCGATTTATCCAGCGCGGCGTAGGCCTGCCAGAGCTGGGATTCGCTCCAGAGGTAGGGCGGTTTTTCGATAGCGTTGGCCAGGTCCCGCACATCCTCGAACTTCAGCCGTGCCCGGTATGCCTTGCTGTACAAAACCTGCAGGGCGGTTATCTCGTCCCTGTTCTCCTCGATGAACTTCTCAAAAGACTCTACGACACCGCGGGCGCGGTCCATGGCGTCCAGGCTGAAGCCCGCCTCGATGACCTGGTCCTGGCTCACATGGTCTATGGTAATCTCGTTCTTCTTCTTAATCTCGACCAGTAGGCCGCGCAGGGCCGGGTCGTGCAGCGGCGCCACGGCTTCCTCGATCAGTTTCTTCGCCGCTGCCTGCACGGCCTCGTCGCTTACTGGTTCCTCTGAATCGGAGGCCAGGCCGGTGTCTGCGCGCGCCTGCTCCTGCTGCCGATCGGGGTTCACGGCCTCGACCAGCTGGTGGCTTAAATCCCTTACCGACAGACCGCCACTTGCCTCATGGATGCGCCGCTCGTCCTCCTCGCTCAGACGATGCTCCATCCGAGCAAGGCGCCCGGCGATGGTGGTGATCACGTCTTCCTCGATGTTCCCGAAGGCAACAGCCTGCATCAGACTTTCAAAGGCGACGCTGGGCTTCTTCTCCATGGGGCGGGAGTCGGTCTTGTCCTGCTCGCAGACGCCGACGGCATCCACGATCACAAAATGGTCCTTGAGGATGGCGTCGGGGGTGACGGCCTGCAGGTCGTCCGGCCGGATCACGCGCACGCCGCGTCCCTTCATCTGCTCAAAGAACGAGCGGGACTTTACCGCGCGCATGAAAAATACTATCTCCACCGGCTTGATGTCGGTGCCCGTGGCGACCATGTCTACGGTGACGGCGATGCGCGGGTTGTAGCTGTTGCGAAACGCCTTGATCAGCTCCTTGGGGTTGGCGCCCGTTGTGCGATAGGTGATCTTCTGGGCGAAATCGTTGCCCTTGCCGAATTCCTCGCGAATGATCTCGACGATGGTCTCGGCGTGGTTATCATCCTTGGCGAAGATGAGTGTCTTCGGCACCCATTCGCGCCCAGGGAAAATCTCGCTGAATAGCTTGTCGCGGAAGGTTTGCACGATTTTTCTGATCTGGTCGGGGGCGACCACGTCGCGATCCAGCTGGTTGGGGTCGTACTGGAAGTCTTCGTCCAGTTCCTCCCAGCGGGTCTGGCGGGTCTCGCGGTCGCGCTTCTCCACATAGTAGCCGGCATCCACCTGGGAGCCGGCTTCGGTGATGTTGGTGCGGATGCGGTAGACGTCGTAATTGACGTTGACGTTGTCGGCCACGGCGGCCTCGTGGGGATATTCCATCACCAGGTTCTGGTTGAAGTAGCCGAAGGTCTGCTTGTTGGGTGTGGCGGTGAGCCCGATCAGCCTGGCGTCGAAGTAGTCCAGCACTTGTGCCCAGAGGTTGTAGATGGAGCGGTGGCACTCGTCGGTGATGATGACATCGAAAGTCTCGATGGGGATGGCCGGGTTGTACTCGATCAGCTCGGGCTCCCTGAAGAGGGGGCCCATGTCGTCAATCGGGGTTTCCTCGTCTTCCTCGGCCAGCTCGCGCCCCTTGAGCATGGAGTACATGCGCTGCAGCGTGCAGATGCAGACGCGGGCAGTGGTGTCGATGGTGTTGCTGGTCAGGCGCTGGATATTGTATTCCTCATTAAATTTGAAGTTGTTATACGGTGAGACGTACTGCTTAAACTCCTTGAGCGTCTGGTCGGCGAGGTTGCCTCGATCCACCAGGAAGAGAACGCGGCGGGCGCCGGCGAACTTGATGAGCCTATATATAGACGTGATTGCAGTGAAGGTCTTGCCTGAACCGGTTGCCATTTGGATTAGGGAGCGAGGGCGGTTGTCGGCGAGAGAGCGCTCCAGGTTCTGAATGGCGGTTATTTGGGCGGGCCAGAGGCCTTGTTCCTGGAGTGTTGGCAGATGGCGAAGGCGATGAAGCATTGTGGGTCCTGCGAGATAGGCAACATTTGTATCACTTGCCCGTTTACCTTCGCCTGCAACGACGGCTTTTTCCTCAAGCCCGCCGGCTGCTTCATCTAACCATTTAGCCAGGAAATCCGGTCGGTGGAAAGCAAAGACCCGTCTCGAACGCGCATCAGGTTCAAGGCCGTTGGTGAAACGGGTATCAATACCAGTAGATTCATAGGCGAAAGGCAGAGGATTGCGCCAGGCCGGCAGATTGTCGGGAAGCCCCTTGGTGTACTTGTCTGACTGGGTCTCTACGCCAATGAGCGTGGTGCCCTCTTTCTTCGCTTCAATGATGCCAGCGGCTTTTCCATCTAAATACAGCAGATAATCCGCATGCCCGTGACCCGGCTTCAGTGGAAACTCGCAAATAGCCACGCCGCGGCCAGCGTTAATATTGGCCTTGTTCCGCTCCTGCACAAACCAGCCCGCGCGAACGAGTAGCTCATCAATTTCCTGTCTGGCTTCCTGCTCGGCGGTTAATGGCAAATCGGGAGACCCCAGCATCGTTTACATTTTGGTGGAATGATGGTTAATACTACAGGCTTGGAGGGGTTAGTAAAAGAAAAGGCCTCTTCAATTAGGGCGACGGCGCAGATGTTCCCCCTAGATTAAAATAATGAGGATGCTCATAATTGACAACATTTATTGCAACTGAGAATATCTTATTCGTCTAATAATTAGGTGGAGGTTAAATGATGAAATATGGCATTTTTGGTCCCTTCGAGATAACAAGAAGAAATAGGCAAATTCATAGAAAGGACCTTCCCGAATTCTGGCAAACCATAGATAAGCATAATGAAAATTTTATTTCTCGAGCATGTGGCTGCTACTTGTTTGCAATATGCGCATCAGGAGGCATTCGACCGTGGTATGTTGGTTTAGCTGAAAAAAAGTCGTTTTCTAATGAATGCTTTAATGACAGAAATATGGTCAATTATAACGAGGTCCTGGCTGGTAGAAAAAAAGGCATTCCGATGATGTTTTTTATAGTTAGACTTACGGATAGTGGTAGGTTTTCTAAGCCAAGCAAGAATGGTTATTATGACTGTCAGCATCTTGAGGGCCTGTTGATTGGAGCTGCGTGGAAAAAAAACTCTGAGCTCACCAATATCAAAAAAACGAAGCATGCAAAAGATCTGTGTGTCCCAGGTTTGATCAATACACCAAGAGGTGCAAAAAAATCAAAATCTGTAAGAGAGTTTATGAAAGTGATTAACAACTCTTAATGCGATGATCAATAATGATGTCTCTTTCCCAGAAATAACTGTCAACACGTCAAGTATTAGAGTTGATCCGCTTTTTTTCCCACTATATTAGAATTAGATAGTTTCCAACACGTTTGCTCTCATCATCGCACTTCTTTACCAGCGCGCCACCAAAATCGCTTCACAAACCCGATTCACATCTTCAACAGTTATCGTCTTCTCAGGCGATCCGAACTCAAGGTCCATGGAGATGTTCATGATTCTACCCCCGCCCCTCCTCATCGACGGCAGCCGTCCACTTGTCAGCGAAGTGGACGATCATCTGGAGTCTGCATTCCTTGTGATGATAGTCCAGGTTGTTGACACCGCCCGAGACAGGGTAGATGCCGTCGTGGGAAACGATCGCCTGGGCCTCGTCTTCGGTCAGGTCGACACGATTGCCGATCAGGTAGAGACTTCGCATGGCCAGATTCATGGTCATCGCTTCAGGGTTGGTCCTGTACGTCATGTTGCGCTTCTCGACTTCCCACCGGTTGCCGTTGGGCAGATAGTGCGGTTTCCCCGGGTATCCCACTTTGCCCGGGTCGTGGAAGAGCGCCGCAATCACAATCGACTCGTCCGGGATGTCGGGTGCAAGCTTCTCTCTATGCTTTCCGTCCGGCGGCTGTGTTATATTTCTGACACCCACTGTTTCACCATCCTGCGCTTTCTCCCACTCCTCACGCCGGCTAGCACATAGTTCTTGACTTCACCTTTAGGGTGAAGTATATTTCGAAAGGGGGAGAGTGAAATTCAGGTTCAAATCCGTGAGGCTTGAAGAGCTCTATACAAATGAAAGAGGAGCTCATAAATATCCCAGGTCTGTGGTGAATAATTTCTTTGAAGTCATGAGCATCATCGAAGCTGCCAGTAATGAGGGACAGCTGGCTCAGATCAGGGGACTCAATCTGGAGAAACTCGGGGGCAGGCGGAAAGGCCAGCTTTCCATCAGGCTGAGCAAGCAATACAGGTTGATCTATACCAGGATCGAGGATTGTCTGGTTGTTCTGGAAATCAGCAAACACTACAGATAAGGCAAATCAATGGAGAGAAAGCTGAAACCTGCCTGGGTGCCGCCACCTGGTCGGACCATAAGGAAGGAGCTGGCCGCCCGCGGTTGGACTCAGCGCTCTCTGGCCGAGCGGATGCGACGGCCGGAGCAAAAGATCAGCGAGATAATCGGCGGAAAAAGACGCATTACCGAGGAAACGGCTCTGGAGCTTGAAGAGGTCTTCGGGATCGACGCCGGCTTCTGGCTTAATCTTGAAGCCAATTACCGTCTGCATCTGGTCAGGGAAGCGAGGATGAAGCGGAAAGCGGGCTAAGGCCTTGGTATTGACTATCAACTTCATATAGCCAATAATGTAGCTACTTATATGGCTACTTTAGGAGCTATGATGCCAACCATTGGAATCAGGGACTTGAAGAACCGGGCGAGCGAGATCGTCCGCAAGGTAAAGGAAGAGCAGGCGCCATACATCATTACCCTGCGGGGCAAGCCTTCGGCGATGATAATCCCGCTGGAAGAGAACGAAGTCGAAGACTACATAATCGCTCACCACCCCTACTTCGTAATGCTCAGGGATAAAGCCCGCAAAGAGATTTACGAGGGTGATGCGGAGGGTGAAGATTATCTGAACAAATCAAAATGACGTGGTCCATATTCCTGGCGAGAAGCGCCGTGAAATCTATGGACAGACTTGCGGAGAATGAACGAAAGCGCGTAGCAAGCGCTATCCTGTTGTTGAAAGAGAATCCCAAACCTCCCGGCAAAAAGGTGAAACCACTGAAGGCCATCGACGGCGAACTTCTGCGACTGCGAGTCGGAAACACACGTGTGATATACGAAGTCGTCGAAAAAGAGATTCGTGTGCTGGGGATAGTAAAACGCGGTGATCTTGAGCGGTGGTTACGCCAGAAGTAGATTTGGAAACGATCGTCATACTATACGAGGCGTGCCTGCCCTGTCGTCCATCTCGTATACATTCCGTCCGCCGAGTATGTTAGAGTTCTGACACCCACTGCTTCACCATCCTGCGCTTTCTCCCACTCCTCTGAAGAGTCGCTGCCCGGAAGGGGCCGCGGCAATGCAACCACAAGGAGGAGACATGAAAGACAAAACCCCTGTTGACCAGGATAAGCGGGTTGGAATACCACTTGAAAACACAGTCGATTCACTCTACCAGTCTATTTCTGAAATTGTTGAGGATGCCCGCAAAACCGTCTATCGAGCCACCAATCAGGCGATGGTGAAAGCATACTGGGAGATCGGACGAGTGATTGTTGAGGAGGAGCAGGCGGGAAAACGACGGGCGGAATATGGCAAGGCGCTGATTGCCGGCATTTCAGCGCGGCTTACACAGAAATTTGGTCGAGGCTTTTCTGAAAGAAATATCGAGCAAATGCGGCGATTTTTTCTCGAATTTAATAATTTGCAGACAGCGTCTGCAAAATCTCAGATTCCGCAGACACTGTCTGCGGAATTGAGCTGGAGCCACTATTGCCTACTTATGCGGGTAAAGAATAAATACGCCCGCGACTTCTATGTAATTGAAAGCTCGAAGAACAACTGGAGCGTGCGCGAACTCGACCGCCAGATGAGTTCCCTGCTTTTTGAACGCCTCGCCCTGAGCGGAGACAAGGAAAAGATATTGGAGCTGAGCAGGGAAGGTCAAATTGTTGCGAGCCCCGAGGATCTGATCAAGGACCCTTACGTGCTGGAATTCCTGGATATGAGCGAACGCGTGGACTTCCACGAAAAAGACCTGGAACAAAACCTCATCGACCGGCTGCAGTCATTCCTGCTCGAGCTCGGCAGGGGTTTTGCGCTCGTCGCGCGCCAGAAGCGGATAACGGTAGGTGGGGACCACTATTACATCGACCTGGTCTTCTATAACCATGCCCTCAAGTGCTTCGTCCTCATCGATCTCAAAATCGGGAAACTTGATCACAGGGATATCGGGCAGATGGACTTCTATGTCCGCTACTTTGAGAAAGAGCAGCGATCGGAGGGCGACAACCCCACCATCGGCCTCATCCTCTGCTCCCACAAAACGAGGCGATGGTCAGGTACACCTTGCTGGATGACCGGGAGCAGGTCTTTGCCTCGAAGTACCGGCTCTGCTTGCCGACTGAAGAGGAGCTCAAGCGCGAGATAGCCGAGGAGCGGGCGAGACTGGAGCTTGTAAAGAGGGAGGGTGGTTGAAAAAGGATACATTCTTCAACTACCGAGGATTACTCGGTAGTTACTTTCAAAGTACCAAGTGGACGATCATCTGGAGCCTGCATTCCCTGTGGTGGTTGTCCAGGTTGTTGACACCGCCCGGCACAGTATAGATGCCGTTGGGCAGAGCTGCGGTTTCCCCGGGTATCCCACCTTGCCCAGGTCGTGGAAGAGCGCCGCAGAAATAACCCCTTGCTTCCTGCTTATTGTTATCATATGATAACAATTAACCGATAACTTCCGGGGAGGGCTGTTGGCACAGAGAACCCAGGTGGAGCTCTTTTTGGCCCAGTTCCGGGAAAGCTGGCCACCCCGGTGCCTGATTTCAGGGGAACGTGACAAAAATCTTCAGGGCCTGGCAGATCTGAATTTAACAGCAAAACAGCGGGAAGCGGAAATTATGGGTCTTTCTGTAGAGAATTACCATGATGGACCATTGGAAAATAAAAGTCGGGGCGGTCAGGGAATCTGGATCTTTGGAAAGGTCATCAATGGGACCGAGGTTTACATCAAGCTTAATATATTTGAGGCGGGCGGTCAGCTTCACGCAACCTGTATTTCATTTCATCCAGCCGAGCGATGCATGAAATATCCATTCGCACAAAGGGGGATGGGCCATGATTGATAACTTCAAAATTGAATCTGAAAAGGACGACGTGTGCCCCACCTGCGAAGATATGCGGCGAGTTGAAACCGGCACTCGAATAGAAACCGTTCAAATCAGAAATGAGTCAGTTGAGGTAGACGCGAACGTGCAGCGCTGTACTTACTGTGGCAACTTCTTTTCGAGTGGTGATGAAGACGAGGCTACGATCCAAAAAGCCTACCGAAAATTTCGGGAGCGCCGCGGACTGTTGCAGCCAGAACAGATTCGCGAGCTTCGTGAACAATACGGTTTAGGTCAAAGGGCTTTTGCCCGCATCCTCGGCTGGGGCGAGATTACCATACACCGGTATGAGGCTGGGTCAATCCAGGATGAAGCGCATAACGATACGCTGATGCTGGTTCGTGATGCGGATAGCTTTGCCAGGTTATATGAAAAAAACAGGAAGACCCTCTCCAGGAGTGTTTCACAAAAAGTCGATGAGCATTTGATCCCTCTGATGCGTGACAGGCAGGAAAAGTACTTTGTCGAATATCTTGCATCAAATTTGAATGAGCCTGCGGATCTCATCATTAGCGGAAACAGGAAATTTGATCTGGAACGCTTTGAGTCGGTGATTCTATACTTCTGCGGCAAGCTTGATCATGTCTACAAAACCAAACTGAACAAACTCCTCTGGTATTACGACTTTATTACTTTCAAGCACCTCGATCGATCTGCCACCGGTGCCAGCTATGTTCATTTGCCCCTCGGTCCCGTGCCTGATAATTACGATTTTTTCCTGGCTGACCTGATTCGAAAAGGTTCTTTAGAGGCCAATGAAATTGTTTTTGACGTGGAAAAGGGTGTAACGGGGGAATGGTTCAAGGCATTTCAAAAACCGGATCTGGATTTGTTTAGTGATGAAGAGCTCCGATTTCTTGACCAGGTAGCTAAACGCCTGGGCGATATGGGCGCGAGAGAACTTTCTGATCTTTCTCATGGTGAGGATGGATATGCAAAGACGAAAAAGGGTGAATTCATTTCTTATGAGTGGGCGAAGAATATAAGGCTGTTTACTTGAGGATGAGAGGCAACTGTTGTAAAAATTGCAACAGTTCAAGATTTCAACTACCGAGGGTTACTCGGTAGTTTCTTTCAAAGACCTGCGCCTACCCCCGCCCCTCCTCATCAACCGCAGCCGTCCACTTGTCTGCGAAATTGACGAGATGCACTCCCACACTGTCGTCCATCCCGTATACGTTACATCCGGTGGCTATGTTAGAGTTCTGACACCCACTGTTTCACCATCCTGCACTATCTCCCACTCCTCTATAAGAGTCGCTGCCCGGACGGGCCGCGACATTGCAACCACAAGGAGGAGACATGAAAGACAAAACCCCCGACGGCACGGCCGTGAACGGCTATGGCAATCTCCTGGGCGACATTAAGGAGCGTATCCGGTCTGCCCAGTACACCGCCTTGCGGGCGGTTAACAGGGAGCTGATCGGGCTGTATTGGGATATCGGGCGGATGATTGTGGAGAGGCAGAAGGGTGAATCCTGGGGAAAAGCCATCGTTAATAAGCTGGCTCTGGATCTTCAGAAGGAATTTCCGGGAATTAGGGGATTTTCCAAAAGAAACCTGCTATATATGCGGCGTTTTTATGAAACATACGCTCGAACTGAAAAAGTGCAGTCATTGATTGCACAAATCGGTTGGACCCATAACGTCGTCATTATGGAGAAGTGCAAAGACGACCTCCAGCGCGAGTTCTACATCCGCATGACCCGGAAAATGGGTTGGACGGTGAATGTCCTGGCAATACAGATTGAGAACC
>JAGVMV010000016.1 GCA_020053595.1 Thermoleophilia bacterium
GGTTCTCAATCTGTATTGCCAGGACATTCACCGTCCAACCCATTTTCCGGGTCATGCGGATGTAGAACTCGCGCTGGAGGTCGTCTTTGCACTTCTCCAGGATGGTGTAATTATGAGTCCAGCCAATTTCTCGCGTTAATGACGCGAGTTTTTCATTTTCCGAGTAGGCCTCGAAAAACAGCCGCATACGCCAGAGATTTGAAGCCGAGAAGCCTCTTATGCCAGGGAACTCCTTCTGCAGGTCCCGTGCCAGTCGGTCAACGATCGCCTTTCCCCATTTCTCTCTGGCCTGCCGCTCCACGATCATCCGCCCGATATCCCAGTACAGCCCGATCAGTTCCCTGTTCACAGCCCGCAGAGCTGCATACTGGGCAGACCGGATACGCTCCCTGATGTCGCCCAGGAGATTACCGTAGCCGTTCACGGCCGCGCTGCTATCTCCAGAGCCATTCACGGCCGTGCCGTCTTCACAGCTGTTGTTCTTTGCAGCATCGTCAGGGGTTTTGTCTTTCATGTCTCCTCCTCGTGGTTGCATTGTCGCGGCCCGTCCGGGCAGCGACTCTTTTAGAGGAGTGGGAGAAAGCGCAGGATGGTGAAACGGTGGGTGTTAGAACTCTAACACAGCCGCCGGACGGAATGTATACGAGATGGACGACAGGGCAGGCATGCATCGTGGACGGCTGCGGTCGATGAGCAGGGGTGGGGGTAGGGGCCCTGCCTTTCCCTCCGACCGCCATGATATAGTTCCAATCGCCGTTTGACCCACCTCTCCCGCTTCTCACCCAGTTCCCACTGGGGGTTTAACAAATCGCTGGGCATTTATCAATGCGTGCGTCTATCGAGAGGAGAAGTGGCATGAGCAAAGTCCAGCCAGGCAACGACGAGTATCAGCGGTTCCTTGTAGAACTCAAAACGAGAATCGCCAGGGCGCGGCAGCAAGCATACAGGAGCGTTAATCGGCAACTGATCAGCCTGTATTGGGAAATCGGCAGTGACATCGTCGATCGGCAGGAAAGACTGGGCTGGGGGAAGGCCGTGGTTGAGCAACTTTCGCAAGATTTACGCCGAGAGATGCCGGATTCCCAAGGCTTCTCGGCAAAAAACCTCTGGTATATGCGGAAATTCTACCTTTCTTACCGGGATGATCCAATTCTCCAACAGCTTGTTGGAGAAATTCCCTGGTCCAGCAATTTGATCATAATGACCAGGGTATCTGATCCCGGCGAGCGTGAATACTACCTGCGTTCGACAGCGGAACTTGGCTGGAGCAGGAATGTCCTGATCCATCAGATCGAAGCCGGCGCCTTCGCCAGGCACAGGAGTATTTCCAAGCAGCATAACTTCGAAAAAGAGTTGCCGGAACATTTGGCAGAACAGGCGGATTTAGCTCTTAAGGAAAGCTATGCGCTGGAATTTCTCGGCCTTGGGCGAACGGCTCTGGAGCGTGAAGTCGAAAAACAGATGGTGGCCAGGATCCGCGATGTGCTTCTGGAGCTCGGCGGGGATTTTGCCTTCATCGGCAGCCAGTACCCGGTCAGGCTGGAAGAAACCGAGTATTTCATCGACCTGCTGTTCTTCCATCGAGGTCTTTGTTGCCTGGTCGCTGTTGAACTCAAGGCTACGGACTTCCAGCCGGAGCATGCGGGCAAGATGAGCTTCTATCTCAGCGTGCTGGACGATATTGTCAGGCGCGAGCATGAGAATCCCAGTATCGGCATCATTTTATGCAAGTCACGAGACAGGGTGATGGTGGAATACGCATTGCGGAGTGTCAGCAAGCCGATGGGCGTAGCCAGATACAGCCTGACGAAAGCCCTGCCGGCGCATCTGTCGGAAAAGCTTCCCAGCGTGGAGGAGCTTGAGGCAAAGCTTCAGGAGGGGCACTGACCTGCAACGCCCTGGAAGTACGCACCCTGCTCGCACCCGACATCCCGGACGAATCGATTGTGATTGCGGCGCGCTTCCACGACCTGGGCAAGGTGGGATACCCGAGGAAACCGCACTATCTGCCAACGGCAACAGGTGGGAAGTCGAGAAGCTAAGTCTTCCTGATCGGCAATCGTATCGACCTGACCGAAGACGAGGCCCAGGCAATCGTTTCCCACGACGGCATCTACCCTGTCTCGGGCGGAGTCAACAACCTGGACTACCATCACCGGGAATGCAGACTCCAGATGATCGGGCGCTTTGCTGACAAGTGGACGGCTGCGGTTGATGATGGAGGGGCGGGGGTAGGCGACAAGATTCCGCGGCTTACGTTGTGGTGCTAATGGTTATTGTTCGCCGCTATTATCAACAATCAGATTGAGGATGAGCCTGACTATAAGATCCTTCTGACCGGAATCGCTCTCGGCGACCAGCAGCGCCAGCGCTACCACGGCGTTATTCGCAAGGCGCGGACTGCCGTCCGCCTTCAAGAGCAGGCCGTTTCGTCGCAAATACTCAAGGAACAGCAGAGTACCGATGCGCTTGTTGCCGTCAACAAATGGATGGTCCTTGATGACGAGGTACAGCAGATTCGCGGCTCGGGCCTGCACTGTGGGATAAAGCGGTTCACCGCCAAACGTCTGTTCGACCGCACCCAGGATGGCGCCAAGATGGTCGGCCCGCTCCTGGCCAAAGATATCCGTCGCCTCGCCACGTGAAAAAAGCGCAGCGCGCAGATCGATGATCGCGTCATTTGCGTCTGCCAGCGGCAGGTCGGCCGCAGGTTTCAGCGACCGCTCGGGAGCTTCAGATAGGCGATCTTCGTCATACTGGAGCAACAGTTTCCAGGCGCGGGTGTACTGCTCCACGATTTCGAGGGCGGCACGGCCTTCTCCCGAGACGAGTTCGTTCCGCGTCAGCGTCCGCGTAAGCAGCGCCATTGCCTGCTCTATTTCACCGAGACCCCTTTCGCGAAGCCGTTTTTCGTGAAGCGTATAGCCGCGCAATAAATGGTCGCGCAGGGTGCGGGTTGCCCAGATGCGGAACTGGGTGCCGCGAAGGGATTTAACTCGATAACCAACGGAGATGATCGCATCCAGGCTGTAGAGGGTAGTGGGCTTATCTGAGAGAGCAATATGCATTTTTTGCATATTGCTTTTTTCGGGAAGTTCGCCCTCTTTAAAAATATTACGAACATGTCGTGAAATTACAGACTGATCTCGCCCAAACAGCTCAACCATCTGCGCCTGAGTCAGCCAGACAGTCTCTTTGTCCATTTGCACATCCAGCTGCACCTCACCGTCAGAGGACTGATAGAGAATGATTTCGTTTTCGATATTTGTTTTTTCTGAGCCCATAATCACCTTTCAACCTCACCAGTTACCCAGACCAAATTATATAAACATTCATACACCAACGGCTGAGAGAATCATAGCTGGTGAACCGGACGGCTGAAGCTAATTGTCTGAAGCGCTTAGGCTGACTGTGATCGCGGCGCTCTTCCACGACCTGGGCAAGGTGGGATACCCGGGGAAACCGCACTATCTGCCCAACGGCATCTATCCTGTCCCGGGCGGTGTCAACAACCTGAACTATCATCACCGGGAATGCAGACTGCAGATGATCGTGCGCTTTGCTGACAAGTGGACGGCTGCGGTTGATGAGGAGGGGCGCAGGCCCGACCTATATCTCCTCCATCAGCAAAGCCACCTGCTCAGGCCCCGGCAGCTGGCCTTGTAAATCATCGGGCAGCGCCGAGACCATCCGGTAGCTGGCTACGCCGATAGGTTTGTCGGAATCGCGTAGTGCGTACTCGACCACCGTCCGGTTCTTCTCCCTGCAGAGGATGATGCCGATGGCCGGGTTTTCACCGTCCAGTCTGCCCGTATCGTTGAGCAGCGCCAGATAGAACTGCATCTTGCCGACGTACTCCGGCAGGAACTTTCCCACCTTAAGTTCTACGGCGACCAGGCATTTTAACGCCCGGTGATACAGGAGGATGTCGATATAGAACTCTTCACCGCCGACCTCGAGCCGGTGTTGACTGCCAGCGAAGGTA
>JAGVMV010000011.1 GCA_020053595.1 Thermoleophilia bacterium
CTTTCCACGGATGTCACCCAGACCGTCTCGCAGGACCCTGGCCTGGGGGCGACGAGGCCGGCGGTATCCAATAGTTCCGGATATATTGTGTGGCGAACCACTCAGTTAAGCCCAACGACTATTTATTACAATCGTATGGGAGACACGGCGCAAATGCTCGCGAACAGATATGCCTCGCATCTCTACCTGCACAATGAGGAGTATTTCGAGCCGCGGAAGGTGGATATCTTCGTTGCCGGCGAAGGTACGCGACTTATTGATAGAAACAATGGCAATATCGTCTCCTTGCTCGAATGGCCGGAGCTGACATTAGGCTCTCTGGGCCAGTTCTCGGGCGTGAACGATCAGCCCGGAAACACAGTTGAAGGGAAATATATCGACCTACCGGGAAATGTGTCGAGTGCTTGGTCCGTGAAGCGACTTACTGAGTGGCTGTTGAAAAATGATTATGTGGATCGCTACGATGACTTGGCAAACAGGCCCGAATATCCGGAGCAATATTATGCCCGAGTTGTCAGAAATTCTAGCGGGGATAGATTCGAAATTCAGTACTGGATTCCTTATTACTTCAACAACTTTGATAACTACCATGAAGGCGATTGGGAAATGATCCAAGTCGATCTCGACGGTAACTTTGAGCCCAGAGGGGCTGCGTTCAGCCAGCATACAGGCGCCAAAAAAAGGTCGTGGGTCTATCTGGTGAATAGAGACACTCACCCGATCTCCTACGCTGGCAAAGGATCACACGCCAACTACTTTGCGGCTGGCGAGCACCATGTGCAAGTGGAAAATTGGCTCGATAGTACCGATTACGCCGAAGCCCATGAGCCCATCCACGAACCACTGGTCGAGGTTCTTCCCGATGTGAGCTCCGCTGATCTGGGTAGCTTAGCCGATGGCCCCTTCAGCTGGCTGGCTTACCAGGGCGCATGGGGTGAGTTTGCTGGTGTTCCCTGGCTCGATAGCCCACAGGTCCCGCAGCTACTCCCGAGCATAGTGGTATCTGGGACGACCCCTTTTCCTGGTATGACGGACTACCCTCTGACGGGGCACCACTTTATTCAGGAGTTCCTTACGATGAATCATATTTTAGCCTGGCGTCTCCAGCGGCTATTCATCTCTACGATAACGCTGGCAATCACGTGGGAAAGAACTCATCTGGCGGCGTCGACGAGCAGATACCGGGGGCCGAGTACCTGGAAATTTCCGAACTGCATCGCAAGACGATAATGGTCTACGGTGGAGATGCGGCGGCAGGCTACACGGTTGTTCTCGAAGGAACGGGAGAGGGTACGTTTGACCTCACCGTTGGCTCACCGAACCGGTCTAGCAATACTTCAGACACGGTGGACTTCGTTGACGTGCCCGTCACCTCCGCAACCAGAGTGGAGCTGGCCCTAGCCCCAAGCACTGATTATGCGCTCCAGATAGACAATGAAGGCGACGGGTTGTTAGACGAACAAAGACTGCCCGACAGCGTAACTCGATATGACATCGACCTCACGCCGCCCTCAAACGTAACCGATCTGGTCGTCACCGATGTTTCTTCGGGCACCGCCACGCTATCCTTCACCGCGCCGGGCGACGACGCTGGCGCCGGCACGGCCCAGTATTACGACATAAGGTACGCAACCGTGCCGATCACCAAGGAAAACTGGAAAGAGGCCGAGCCGGTGGAGACGATCCCCTTGCCCCAGCCCGCTGGCTCTACAGAGACCTTAACCGTCACCGGCCTGGAGGCTGGGACCACCTACTACTTTGCCCTTAAGGCAAAAGACGAGGTATTGCAGACCTCGGCGCTCTCCAATGTGGCCCAGGCGACAACCACGAAGCCCTCACTTACCTGGGCCAGACAGAGAGTCTACTGGGCCAGCTGGGCAGATTACTCAAACAGACATCTGTCCATCGAGTACAGAATGAGCAACGTGGGCACTGGTACCGCGATCAATCCCACGGTTCAGGCGTCACTTTGCACACCCGCTTCGGTCTATATCGTCACACAGCTGCCTCTGGGTGTTGTGAGCAATCTCAGCCCGGGCGCAAGAACGAGCGTGACGTTAAAGTACTTCGTTCCCACAACCGTTTACAGCTTTACGACGGCGACATACGCGAACTGCAAAGATGACGCAGGTAGACTGTACTACTCAACCGCCGCCATCACCGATCAGTACTGGCAAGACGCAGTTCCGGTCAGTAACCTGCCGGCGCCGCTTCTTGCCGGAAGTTCACAAACCATAACGGTGAGTGGCCTTAGCCCCGGCACTACGTATTACTTTGCCTTAAAGGCGATGGACGAGTCAGCTCTTTTCTCGCCGCTCTCAAATGTTGCCTCAGGCACCACAACCATCCCCAGGCTTTCCTGGTCAAAACAGAGGATATATTGGGCCAACTGGACCGACTATCAGAACCGGCAGCTCTCGATCGATTACAGGATGAGTAACACGGGAACGGGCGTTGCCATGGTATCCACCGTGCAGGCTTCCTTCTGCAATCCCGGAACCGTCTACACCGTTACTCAACTTCCTTCAGTAGTGGGCGACATAAACCCGGGATCAAACAGAACCGTAACGCTCAAGTACTTCGTGCCGACTACCGTAGGAAGCTTTACCACCACCACCTACGCAACCTGCCAGGACGATATCGGTAGCACTTACTGGTCCCCGGGGCCGATGCCGTAGGCTTATGAGCGAGATTGGGAGCAATCAATGCACACAGAGTTTGATAAAAACGGCAAGACATCGTTCGTAAAAAGACGACTTTTCTTAAAGCGCCTTCTTCTAAATATTGTTTGGTTGTTAGCGCTGGTCGTAGCTTCGTTTATTTACGAGCAATCATTATTACGAGTACAAGTCGCAAGCCATTTTATCCGATCGTTCCCTTGGTATATCCGACATTTGATAGTAATTCTACCCCTTCTGATAATTCAAGGCATACTCCACTGGTTAACTCTCAAGCATTATTATCCTAATTTTCGACGCGGTAATATTATCTGGGTTGCGATTATGCCTTTTTTGTTCTTAATTGGCTATGCATTTATGGAAGCATGGTTATTTGCTCTCGTTGTTTCAAATATGAGGTAGATAACGCATCGATCAGCAAATTCCTAATTCGGAGTACCTGGAATACCCCGACCTTCATAGAAAAAGCATCATCATTCACGGCAGTGACATCAATCAGGGCTACAGGTTCGAGGCCACCGGCAACGGCACCGGACCCGCCAGTTTCATTGTGACCGCCCCCGACCACCCCGGTGGCACCGTTGATACTCTAAACTACAATACCGTCCAGGTAAGTCCCTCAACCAAGGTCACCATAAACCTCAATGCCAGCAAGACTTACGCCATGACCATAGATACAGATGGGAATGGAACAAATGTAATCCAAAAGACGCCCGATACCACGACCACCAACAGCGTTGACTTTACGCCACCGGCGCAGGTATCTGATCTTGCGGCGGTGGCAACTTCCGCGGGCAGCGCCACCCTTTCCTTTACCGCTTCAGGCGATGACGGCAATACGGGAACGGCCACAGCATATGATCTGCGCTACTCAACCGCTCCCATAACTAATCAGAACTGGAAAGACGCAGTTCCGGTTAGCGGCCTGCCAGCGCCGCTTCCTGCGGGAAGTACACAAGCCATAACGGTGAGTGGCCTTAGCCCCGGCACTATGTACTACTTCGCCTTAAAGGCGATGGACGAGGCAGCTCTTTTCTCGCCGCTCTCCAATGTTGCCACAGCCACCACAACCATCCCCGGGCTTGCCTGGGCAAAACAAAGGGTATACTGGGCAAGTTGGGCCGATTACCAAAACCGGCAGCTCTCCCATCAAGGGCGGTTGCTGGTAAGTTCCACTGCTTCCGCAGCGTTATTAGCCAGATAAATCCCCTCCGGCACACAACCGTCCTTCCATATCTCCCAGCTCCCCAAAAGCACTACGGGACGGCCGCACTTGCGCGCCAACCCAATCTCTGACAGTGTGCCGAAGCCGCCGCCGATGGCAATGACGGCGTCGCCGCTGGCTGCGACCGCCAGGTTGCGGGCGTGACCGATGCCGGTACAGATAGAAAAGTCGAGGAAGGGGTTGCCTTCTGAGCGCTCAAGGCCGGGCAGTAGACCGATAGTAGTGCCGCCCTCGTTCTTCGACCCGCGGCAGGCGGCCTCCATGACTCCGCTCATACCACCACACACGAGCACGGCGCCGGCGCGCGCGATGAGCCGCCCGACCTCTTCGGCCTGGGTCGTCGTTGCTTCATCACAAACGCCGGCACCGATGACGGCGATGTATTTAGGGTTGGTTGTAGTCATCTGGTAAATTCCAAAAATGCTAGCCCGGGTTAGCTTTCTTTATTTCTCTCAGGACTTGCAGTGCGCCCGCCTTACTCAGCGGCTCGTTCAGATTCCCACATTTCGGCGACTGGATGCAAGAGGGGCAGCCCGCTTCGCAGCGGCAGGCGGCGATGAGCCCGTGAGTGCTCGCGGCCAGCTCTTCAAAGCTGGCGAACCCTTTGCGGGTGATGCCGATGCCGCCGGGGTGGCCGTCGTAAACGAAAATGGAAGGTCCGCCGGTTTGCCAATGCATCTCGGTGGACAGGCCGCCGATATCCCAGCGGTCGCACATGGCGAAGAGCGGCAACATTGCGATCAGGCCGTGCTCCGTGGCGTGCAGGGCGCCGAGCAGTTCCGGTGGCGACACGGCTGACGTGACGGCTTCCGGCAGAGCAAACCATAAGCCCTCCGTGTGAAAACTTTGCGCGGGCAGCTCCAGGTCGACGATTTCCAGCACCCGGTTATCAGACAGCTGCTTTTTCTGGTACGCGGTCACGTGCTCGGTGGCCAGCACCTTGCCGAAGGAGAGCTCGACGCCGCCGGCGGAGCGCAGCAGTTCGCGGTCCTCGATTTCCACCATGGTCGCTTTCTTCGGTTGAGTGTAATAGTCGGCCAGTACGGGCAGGACCAGCGCCACGCGGCCATCCAGGTCCAGGTGGCGCACCTGCCAGGTCTCGCCCAAGTGCAGGTAGATAGCGCCGGGATGGACAAAGACGAAGGCGCGCTCGGCTTCCACCTGACCAAGAACGGCGCCGGTGTCCTCTACCACGATCGTGAAAGAATCGGCCGATGATGAGCGCAGGTGCACGCCGGCGGCCGGGAAATCGGAGCTTGCCCAGATATGTCTGCCGCCCTGTAGCCGCAGTTTGCCACGGGCTTCAAGGGCTTCGACGGCGGGCGCCATCCCGGGGCCGAAAAATCTCTCGTCCGCCGCTGCCAGCGGCGCTTCGAATGCCGCCGCTCCCAGGTGGCCGGCAAGTATCTGCTCGTTCTGGAAATCCATGATCGCCGATTCCACGTCGCGCTCGAGGAGTTCATCCGGGTGCGCCATGAAAAACTGGTCGAGGGCGTCCTGCCCGGCAATATATACCGCCAGGCTCGGCTGTGCTCCCCTGCCGGCGCGTCCCCACTGCTGCTTGAGGCTTGCCACCGTCCCCGGGAAGGTGGCCGAGATCACGGCGTCGATGCCACCGACGTCGATGCCGAGTTCCAGGGCGCTTGTGGAAACAACGCCCAGGAGCTTTCCTCCGAACAAACCTTCCTCGATCTCCCGTCGCTGCCCGGGTGTATAGCCACCGCGATAGGGAGAGATCGATTTGACCAGCGATGGCTCGATCTCTTCGAGCCGCTGGGCGGCGTATTTAAAAACCAGTTCGGTTCCCTTACGGGTGCGGGTGAAGACAATGGTGCGCGTTCGGCGGGCGAGCAGATCGGCGAAAAGCGTAGCCGCTTCGGTAAAAACGCTGCGGCGCAGGCCGAGCGCTTCGTCGACCAGCGGTGGGTTCCAGAAGACGATCTGCCGCTCGCCGCGCGGCGAGCCGTCTCGATCCACCAGCTCGCAGTCGAGGCCGGTGAGCGACGCCGCCAGCTCGCCAGGGTTGGCGATAGTCGCCGTGGTCAGCAGGAATTGCGGCTTGCTGCCGTAGATGTCGCAAATCCGTCTGAGCCGTCGCATGACGTTGGCCATGTGTGAACCGAAGACGCCGCGGTAGGTGTGAGCCTCGTCGATGACCACGTATTTCAGGTTGAAGAAAAAATCCTGCCAGGAATCGCGGTGGGGCAGAATGCCCACGTGCAGCATGTCCGGATTGGTGAGCAGAATGTTGCTGCGGCGTCTGATCTGTGGGCGATGGTCCGAGGGGGTGTCGCCATCGTAAACACCGGGCCTGACGAACGGCAGTTTCAATGCCTGCAGCTTGCGTATCTGGTCCTGGGTGAGCGCCTTGGTGGGGTAGAGATACAGCGCGCGCGACTTGTCGTCGGCCGCCAGCGCGTTCAGCACCGGCAGGTTGAAGCAGAGCGACTTGCCGCTGGCGCTGGCGGTAGTGACCACCACGTTGCGGCCGGCTTCAGCCAGCTCATATGCCTGCGCCTGGTGGCTGTAAAGCTGCTCGATGCCAGTGCGCGCCAAAGCATCCCTGACGCTGGCGGCCAGGCTGCCGGGAATACCCGCGAGCTCGCCGTCGCGCCTGGCCTGATGGCTGACCGCAACGATCTGCTTGTATTTTTCCGGCGATAGTCTGGCCATGCCTCTATCTTATCCCATGCACCGGCGGGCTCAGCGGCGCGAGAACAGCTTGAACAGCTCCACGGCCCAGACGACCAGGCTGGCAAAAGCAACAGCGATCAGCCAGTCGGAACCCAGAAGCCTCTCCGTATGGAAAGCCACTTGCAGGGGGCGCCAGTGCACCACCGCCACCATCATTACAGAAGAGAGGGAGAGTGCGCCGAGCAGCCAGGGATTGCCGATCAGTTTCCGGTTGAGGACGCTGCGTTTGAGGTCGCGGAAATTGAGGCTGTCGAAGAGCTGGAACAGGGTCAGCACCACGAATGCCATCGTCCGCGCGTAATTGATGTCGACGTGCTCCCGCAGCGTGAAGAAACCGCCGGGAAAGTAGGCGGTGAGAACCAGCAGGCCGCCGAGGCCGGAAACCAGGCCGACGAAGATTATCAGCCTGAGTACCTGCCGGTCGACCACGGATTCGTTCCGGGGCCGTGGCGGCGCCAGCATGGCGTCCGGCTCCCGTGGGTCGACTCCCAGTGCCAGGGCCGGCGGACCGTTGGTGACTAGGTTGATCCAGAGTATCTGCACAGCCATCAGCGGCAGGATCAATCGGCCATCCTGCAGCAGCCCGAGGGGCGAGGCGAAAATCACGCCCAGAAACAGCGTCAGTACCAGCCCGGCATTGGAGGACAGGAGGAAGCCGAGGAACTTGCGGATGTTGAGGAAAATGCTGCGGCCTTCCTCGATCGCCGCCACGATGGTGGCGAAGTTGTCATCGAGCAGGACCATGTCGGACGCCTCGCGGGCGACGTCGGTGCCGGAGCGGCCCATGGCGATGCCGATGTCGGCCTGCTTCAGAGCCGGCGCGTCGTTGACGCCGTCGCCGGTGACGGCCACGGTATGCCCGTTTTTCTGGCAGGCGGCAACGATCCGGACCTTGTGACCGGGGGAGACCCTGGCGAAAACACTGGTGTCGCCGAGGCGGCCGGCCAGCTCTTCGTCGGTCACTTCGTCTAGCTCCGGCCCGGTCATCGATCCACCCGGTATGCCCAGCTCCGCGGCGATGGCGGTCGCCGTAGCCTGGTGGTCGCCGGTCACCATGTAGACCTGGATGCCGGCCTTCTGGCATTCGCTGATGGCGGCAGCCGCCTCGGGCCGCGGTGGGTCGTAGATCCCTGCCAGTCCCAGGAAGACCAGTTCCTGCTCACAGTCGGCGATGTTGGCGCAGGCTTCAAGCTGCACAGACCTGCTGGCTATGGCCACGGTCCTGAGCGCCCTGGCCGCCATCTCCTCGGCGGCCTCGAGCAGACGCCGCCGTTCTTCATCGGTCAGGCGGACCGCCCTGCCGCCACTCATCCAGCTGTCACAGCGGGGGATTATCCCTTCCGGCGCTCCCTTGGTGTGGAGGATGGCGCCGCCGCCACCGGCGCTGACGATAACGCTCATCCGCTTGCGTTCAGATGAGAAAGGCTCTTCCTCCAGGCGCTGGTTCTCCTGACGGAGCAGCGGGGAATCCACGCCGAGCTTGGCCGCCATGGTGACCAGCGCCGCCTCGGTCGGCGTACCGAGAATTGTCCAGCGGCCGTCCTTTCCTTCCACCAATGAGGCGTCGTTGCAGAGGGTGGCGCTCATGGCTACGGCCATGGCGCCGCTCATGGCCTCCGGCGGTCCCTCGACCTCGCCCACCGGGTCGTAGCCGGCGCCCGCCAGGCTGACGGTTCCCGCAGGCATATATATCTCGCGCACGGTCATCTCGCCCATGGTTAGCGTACCGGTCTTGTCGGAACAGATCGCCGAAGTGCTGCCGAGGGTCTCCACGGCGGGCAGCTTGCGGATGACCGCCTGACGCCTCGCCATCCTCTGGGTCCCCAACGCCAGTGACCCGGTGACGACGGCGGGGAGCCCTTCCGGTATGGCGGCCACGGCCAGCGCCACGCCGAACAGCAACAGGGTGAGAACGCTTTTCCAGTCGCTGCGGCCGGAGACCAGCAGACCGGCGACAGACACAGCTCCCGAAGCCAGCAGGATGATGACCGCCAGGCGTCTGGCCAGCTGATCGATGTTCTGCTTCAGCGGTGTTTCCCGGCTGGGGATGGACTGGATCAACTTCGCGATCCTGCCTAGCTCGGTATCACCGCCGGTAGCCGTCACTACGGCCAGGCCGCGCCCCCGGGCGATGGTTGTTCCCGCGTACACCATGTTGGTGCGGTCGGCCAGCGGCGTGTCGGCATCGAGCGGCGCCACAGTCTTCATCACCGTCGCGCTTTCACCGGTCAGCGCGCTTTCGCTGGTCTCCAGAGAACTAGTTTCACAGAGCCTCGCGTCAGTGGTGATCCTGTCGCCCGCCGCCAGAACCATTATGTCGCCGGGAACCAGCCGGGAAGCGGGAGTGCGCTGATGGTGGCCGTCGCGGACCAGGGCGGCTTCCGGACCGCTTAGCTCCTTGAGTTTCTCCAGGCTCCTCTCCGCCTTGTATTCCTGAAAAAAACCGAGCGCGGCGTTGGCCAGGACGATGGCCATGATGACCAGGGTGTCATAGGGAAGGCCCTCTTCCCGGTCGAGAAGCCAGATAACCAGGTTGAGCGCCGCCGCGGCCAGCAGCACGATGATCAGAACGCTGCGAAACTGGTCGAGCAGGAGTTTCAGGGGATTGACCCGGGGTTTGTCAGGCAGCTGGTTGGGGCCGAAGTAGCCCAGCCGGGAGACGGCTTCATCGCGGCTCAAGCCACGCGCAAGGTCTGAATCAAGCAGCGACAGGACTTCCTGGGAGGGGAGGCTATGGGCGGATTCTCTGACCTGGTTCGTTTCCATTGCCACAGATTATACCCCTGCGGCCGGGTTCTGATTCGCCGAGACGGATCTAGCTTGCCTGGTGAGCCTCCAGGTCAAGCTGCTCGAGATCCTTTTTTGCCTGGATATCGTCGAGCCGGTCGTTGAAGGCGGCGGCGATGTAGTCGACCTGTTCGAAGAAGAAGCGGTGAACGTCGACGGCTGCGGGAATCAGGGTGATCTGCTGCTCGATGTCTTCCATCAGACGCTGCAGCTGACGGCAGCTGTCGGCCAGCTGTTCGCCGCCGAGCAGGGAGATTGGCCGGTCGCAATACGGACAGGCCGCGGTTTCTTCAATTGCTACCTGGGATTCGTCGACCCAGATATAGGTCAGACATTCAGGACAGATCGCCCAATACACGACCGGTCGACGCCCCCCCTTGGCGTTGCCAGACATTTCGCACCCCCGCGAAGTGGTTTAGCAGGGCATTAGTCTATCACCTGCAACGAGGGTTGGGAATAGGCGCCTGTTTCTCAGGGTTTTCCCTGAGCCGTACCGGTAAATATCGGCTATTTGACGCTGAAGGTTTTGCTCACGGGATTCGCGTTGTCGGTCTGGATCTTCAGCATGACCTCATACTCGCCCTTGGGCCAGGTCGCCGTCGCCCGCTCCAGTGAACCGGTGATGATATTGGAGTTCTCCTCGGAGGTGAAAGTGGCGGAATCGATGTCCTGGGCCTGGTTGCCGAGTTCGCCGCTGAGGTATCTCCAGTCGATGCTTATCTTCGTACCCGCAGGGGCGTTGTCGAGATCGGCGGTTACGAAGAAGGTGCCGGCATCCTTTGAGAGCGTGGACATGTCGCTGGAGCAGGAGTCGCCATCGAGCTTTTCGCAGAGCTTGACATTGGATAAGCCCGCGGTAGAAACATTACAGCCGCCGAGGACCAATGACATAACGGACGCCGCGGTTGCGACAGCTATCAAAATGAGAAAAAATCTTTTCATCGTAAAACCTCCGTCTTTCGGGGATGCCGTGGGCTTCCACCGTCGATATGTCTATATGTCTGTTTCACCCGTTTACCGCGGGAAGAATACCATCAATATTGACGATTTGCACCTTTTCGCTGTAGGTTCTGCCGAGCAGGAATCGTATTTTCTATCTGGAGGCATGAATGAATTATCTGAAACGGACGCTGGCGGTTCTGCTGCTGGCGTTACTTCTGCTGGCGGCCGGCTGCAGGGAGACCACGATGACCACCGAGACGCAAACCCGCACAACCATACCACCGGAGGTCCAGGGCGACGCCGCCAGCACGAAGCCGTCAATTTCAGCTGACGGCCACTTGGTGGCCTTCCGGTCAGACGCCACGAATCTGGTGGTAGGGAGCACCAACGGAGCCCAGAGTATCTACGTCAAGGACACTCGGACCGGCGCCACCACGCGCGTCTCGTCCACGTCCGCCGGTGTCAACGGCAACAGGGACAGCTCCGATCCGGCGATCTCCGCTGACGGCCGTTTTGTCGCCTTTGGTTCCACTGCCACCAACCTGGTGCCGGGCGATACAGGCAGCCAGTGTGTATCGGCCAGCGGCACCAATGTCAACTGCCCGGATGTGTTTATCAAGAACCTGGAGTCCGGCGAGACGCGGCTGGTTTCCGTGACTGCGAGCGGCGCGCAGGGCGACCAGGCAAGCATGCGCCCGGCGATCTCCGCCGCCGGCCGCTTTGTGGCTTTCCGTTCGGCCGCCGCCAATCTCGTGCCTGGCGACAGCAACGGAAAGGCTGGTATTTTCCTCAAGGACATGCAGACCGGAGCCGTTAGCCGTATTTCCGCGGGCACCGATGGAACCGGGGGGGACGACGACAGCGAGGCTCCGGCCATTTCCGGCGACGGTCGTTACGTGGCCTTCCGTTCAGCGTCCGGCAGCCTGGTTCCGGACGATGGAAATGGCACGATGGATGTTTTTCTCAAGGACGTCCAGACCGGAGCGCTCAGCCGGGTTTCGACCAGCGCCGCTGGAGTCCCGGGGGACGAGACCAGCGGCTTCAGTTCGCTGGCGCTCTCCGCCGCCGGCCGTTTTGTCGCTTTTGAGTCGGCGGCGACCAACCTGGTTTCCGGTGACGCCAACGGCAAGCGGGACGTGTTTGTGAAGGACACACAGACCGGCGCGATCGCCCTGGCGTCGGCTGACGCCGCCGGGAACCAGGGCGACGAGGACAGCTACCAGTCCGTCAGCATCTCGGACAACGGCCGTTTCGTTACCTTCAGCTCGGATGCCGGCAACCTGGTCCCCGGTGACACCAACAACGCTAATGGCAAAACGGATATATTTCTCAAGGATATGCAGACCGGCGCCATCACCATGATCTCGACGAATAGCGGTGGCGTGGCGCAGGGACAGGGCAGGAGCGGGTTCACCGCCATTTCCGGGGACGGCCGTTTCGTCGCCTATGATTCCGAGGCCGCCAACCTGGTCACCGGCGACACGAACCGGAAGACCGACATCTTTGTCAAGGACACCCAGTCAGGGACGACGATCCGGGTCTCGACCAGTACGGCGGATATGGAAAACGGCGCCGGCGACAATTCAGGTACCACCGGTGACCAGATGGGAAACGCCAGCACTACCTATATCAATCGCTGATCGGCCGGTCATCAGGCCAGCTCGCCGATCTTGCTGATGACGAAGGCGATAGATTCGGGGATGCCGTCGAGGAGCGCCCCGACGGCGATGGCCCGGCCGCTGCCGCTGAACTCGTCCTCGCTGGGCTGGTTGACAGTGTTCATGCCATGATGCCGGCGATGGCCCTCTTGGGGAGACGGGCGAACCAGCCGGCAAGCGCCCCGATCAGCAGCGCCGAACCGGCCAGCAGGCCCCATAATCCTGCTTCCAGCCAGAGTGGCAAGTCTACTCTCCTGTCATCAACAACGACAACCAGCGCCGGCGATGACCGTGCGCCGGTCTATTTCTGCTGCTGCGCCTGTTTGACCAGCAGGTTGAGGATCTCCTCAGCCTGGTCGAGAAAGCTGCTGCGCTCGAACGGTGACAACTGGCCGTCCGATTTACAAAGGACAAAATTCCGGGTGTCAGATTCAACAATCAGATTTTTCATCTTGTTGATCATGGCTGGTTGAGCAAAGTATTTGATGATCTCCGGGCTAAAAAAATCATAGACACTTTTTTGATCGGCGCCGTCCAGCGTGTAGGTCTTCTCGAATACCGGGTCGTCGACGACGATGCCACCGCCTTCACCCCGTAATTTATCCAAAAGGCCGGCTTGCCCCTTGTAAAGGACGAACGCGGGCAAGAGGTCAAAGGTTGGCTGGGCGACGGCGACAGCAGAAAAATGCGGGATGCCGTTGTCATGTCCCACCCCGCTTCCCATACTGTCCACGTGTTCATCATAACTGTAATCAAGTATTTTCCACGGCATGCCGTTTCGCTCCAGTTCGAAAAGGTTGCTCAGCCTGCGCCCCTGGCCATGATGCTGGTTGAACCGGAATTTATCCAGTGAATCCATGATGGAACCTGGTGGAATATTTGTATACACGGCGCCCATCTGGCTGGCGGCCCGGGCCAACTCATCCTTTTGCTGCTTGTTCTTTTTTAGAATGAACCGGAATACCAGGAAGATAAATCCGCCAAAAAATACAAATGGAACAATCACAAGAAAAAACAGAAGCGCGAATCCAGCTATTGCTTCGGACACAAAGTCCTCCATTGTGTACAGCCATTGTGATCTTCAGATGCCGGTATCGGGAGTATATCCGGTAGTTCCTGGCCTGCCAATCCCGCTTCATGGTTCATCCATCTTGCCAATCGGACCATTTTTCAGCGGCACCATCCCTGGTGTAATTCCTTTACCCTGGCTCACAGACAGGCCGCGAGGCAGCTACATCGTCGCGCCCTGCATCGATCCCGATGTCACCAGATTGCTGCCGTCCCAGTGAAGCTGGACTGTGGACGCGCCACCCGTCGGACAGCAGTGCGGGTCGGTAGGCAGATACACGTTGAATGTGACGGCGAAGGTCGTGCCGTTCACCGTCTGGCCAGTTTGCGCGCTGGTGAAGCTATGTTCCCCGAGCAGATAGCCATCCACGAAGAAGAAGTAAAAGTCGCCACCATAGCTGGCGCCTCCTACCGGCGTTGCGTGAATTGTGTGCAGGGTCGAGCCGGATTGCCAGGCAGCGCCGGGGTCGAGTCCTCCGCGGAGCTCGTGGTGGGAGTCGTAGCAGCGGTATAAAACTTACGGTTTAGTGTTAAGGGAAACTGATGTAAGTTTCTGATTTTATGGCCTCAAGGGGCAGCCGGGGTGACGCCTACGACAACGCCGCCGCCGAATCGGTCATGGCGACAATCAAGACCGAGCTGGCCCATCGAAGCCGCTTCAAAACCAGGGATGAGGCGCAGCTTGCCGTGTTCAGATATATCGAGGGATTCTACAAACCTCTGAGGCGGCATTCGTCTCTGGGCTACCTGAGCCCGGCGGAGTATGAAAGAATGCTGGAAGAATCTCCGCTAGAAGCCGCCGTGTAAAGCTAAAGTGTCAATGGAAACGGGGTTGCTCCAAGGAGTAAAAAGGTTCGGTTAGGAGCGATAATGAAATCCATTAGTGCCAAAGTATCCAAATGTCATACTTAACCAGTGAGATATATATAATGTCTCTTATAGGTGCATTGACATGAAAAATTTACTCAACAACGAAGAAAAGGCGCTGATCGATTTCCGGATTTTGCTGGAAAAGGAATTCGGCGCCATTGACGTGCGGCTTTTCGGTTCCCGTGCCCGTGGCGAGGGAGATCAAGAATCAGACCTGGACGTTTTTATAGTGCTCCCGGAAATCACATGGGAGATTGAGAAAAGGTTATACGGTCTGGCGTTTGATTTAAGCCTGGAGCACAAAGTGTTGCTCGCTCCGGTCTTGTATTCACGAACCGACATCGAGAATCCAGCCATCAAGGCATCTCCTCTTTATAAAACTGTTCAAAGCGAAGGCGTCAAGGTATGAACGAAGATTTATATGCTCTGGTGAGCTATCGCCTTGAGGAGGCTCATGAATCGCTTGAGGAAGCCGTTCTTCTGCTGGAAGGCCATAAGCCACGTGGCGCTCTCAGTCGAGCGTACTACGCCATGTTCTACGCAACTTTGGCCTTGTTGACTACGAAGAGTCTGGGTGCTTCAAAGCATTCAGGAGCGATTCGTTTTATTGGGGAACAATGAAGCAGGCGTTTGCAAATGGTTAGCAGAAAGCCCCAAATTATTCCTGCCTAGCCGCATGAGTATTATTTTTTCCTGAAACATAGCCATTTCATCAAATGGCTGCAATAATTACCACTGTCAGACCTCTGGTCTTTCGCGTGCCGGATTTTCCCGTAGAGGAGAGCCATGAGTGACGCCACTCAGGATAGTTCCCAAAGCTCAGGTCCGCAGGGCGGGCGTGACGATCCCGGGCTACTCGCCAAAATCCTCGAAACCAGCCCCGTAGGTATCACTGTAGTTGATGCCGGCGGTCAGATTTCCTTTGCCAGCCGAAAAGCCGAAGAGATCCTGGGTCTGGCTAAAAGTGAGATAACCAGCCGCGTCTATAACGTTCCCGAGTGGCGTATAACCACTTTCGATGGTGGTCACTTCCCGGATGAAGAGCTCCCCTTCCAGAAGGTCAGAGACACTGGCAAGGCAGTAGAGGATGTGCGCCACGCCATTGTCTGGCCGGATGGCAGAACGGTCTGCCTGTCGATAAACGCGTCCCCGCTTACTGACGCGAATGGCGGCTTCGCCGGGATAGTGTCAACCATTGAAGATGTCACCGCGGCTGTCGAGGGCGAACGGGCCCTTGAGAGGCAGAGCCGCGCCAACCGGGTACTCACCCGGTGCAACGAGGTCCTGATCCGCGCCGCTGATGAAACCTCACTGCTAAAGGAGGTTTGCCATATTATCGTGGAAGACGGGGGTTATCGCCTTGCCTGGATCGGTTATGCCGAAGAGGACAGCAGTAAAAGAGTGAAGCCGGTAGCCCAATGTGGATTCGAGGAAGGCTATCTCGATACCATTACCGTAACCTGGGATGAAACCGACACCGGCCGCGGGCCCACAGGCACCGCCATCAGAACCGGGCAGCTCGCATGTACCCGGAACATCCTCAGCGATCCCGCCTATGCGCCCTGGCGCGAACAGGCGCTTAAACGTGGCTACGCCTCATCGCTCGCCCTGCCACTGACTGCCAATTCCCATACTCTGGGCGCCCTGAACATCTATGCCGCCGAACCGGATGCTTTCGACCCTGAGGAGGAGCGCCTTCTCCTGCAGATGGCCGAGGACCTGGCCTATGGCATCACCACGCTCCGCAACCGCGAAGAACGGACGCGAGCACTCACAGAGCTCAAAGCGTCCCGGGAAGACTGGCGGCGGATCTTCAATTCGATCTCCGACCCGGTCATGATACTCGACCTCGACCAGAACATCCTGGCTGCCAACCCGGCCACGGAAAAAAAGCTGGAGCTGTCCCTGGACCGGATTTTAGGCCGAAAGTGCTACGAGGTATTCCACCCGCTTGATGAATCAGCCGAAGGCTTCCCGTTTAAATCCCTGCTCGGTTCGGGTGGCGCGGTTGAAACCGAAGAAAGGGAAATGGAAGCTGTCAGTGGCAATTATCTGGTGACGGTCGCCCCGATTTTTGACGATGAAGGAAAGCTCTCCAGAGTGCTCCACATCGCTAAGGACATCACCGGCGGCAAAAAGATGGAGGAAGAACTTCGGGAAAGCGAAGCACGATTCCGGAGCCTCTTCGATAGTAGTCCTCTGATGCTTTTCGTACTGGATCCCGACGGGACCGTGGTGACCGTAAACCCCGCCGGTATCTCCCAGCTCGGTTACGCCGCCGAAGAACTCATCGGTCAATCCGTTCTCAAGGTGTTTAATCCGGAAGACAGGAAAACCGTTCTGGCACAAGTTGAACAACTGATGAAGAGTGGGAGCGTTACCGGCACATGGACGATTAAAAAAGTTTGCAAGGATGGAACGGAAATCTGGGTAAACGAAGTTGCCCGCCTGATGGAATGGCCGGATGGCCGCCCGGTGATTCTGATCCTGTGTGAAAACATCACCGACCGCAAGCTGGCGGAGACAGCGCTCAAGGAAAGCGAAACAAAGTTACGCGCTATCTTTGAACAATCGCGCGACGCTATCGGGGTTTCCAGGGCAGGCACGCACGTGATAGTAAACCCCGCGTATGTGAAGTTGTTTAGTTATGAAGATGAAAGTGAACTCTTTGGCACCTCCATTCTGAATCTGATTGTTCCCGGCGAGCGCGACAGGATTGCGGCAAATGTCCAGAGGTGTGAGGGAGGGGAAGGGGCCTCGCAATTATACGAGACACGCGGCCTCAGGAAAGACGGCACCGAGTTCGACATGGAGGTGAGTGCTTCCATCTACGAACTCGACAACGAGAACTACACGCTGGTGATGCTTCGAGACATCAGCGAGCATAAGATCCTGGAAGAGAGCCTGCGCCAGTCGCAGAAAATGGAGAGCGTCGGCAGGCTGGCCGGTGGTGTCGCCCATGACTTTAACAACTATCTCACTGCCGTCGAAGGTTATATCGACCTGGCTGTACTTGACCTTCCCGATAGCGACAGCAGTGAGCGGAAGAACCTTCTGGAAGCGCGCCATGCTGCCGAGCGCGCCGCAAACCTGACACGGCAGCTGCTCCTCTTCAGCCGCCGTGAGCCCGCGGAACTGAAACCTATCAACTTGAACACGATCGTCATCGACCTTTTGAAAATGCTCGAACGTCTTATCGGTGAGCAGTATTCCATTCTCAGCAACTTTGACGATGACCTTCCGCCAGTAAAGGCTGACGCCGGCCAGATCGAGCAGGTGTTGATGAACCTGGTTGTAAACGCCCGCGATGCCATGGCAGGCGGCGGAGAGGTCGAGATTGGCACCGCGAAAGTACAGGTCGACGAGACATATGTGCAGTCTCATATGTGCAGTCTCATATAGGAGCGCGCACAGGTAAGTTCGTCCGCCTCTTTGTCAGAGACACTGGGAGCGGCATCGACGCGGATACTCTTTCCCATATCTTTGAGCCGTTCTTCAGCACCAAGCAGACAGGCCATGGCACTGGCCTGGGACTCTCCGTGGTCTACGGGATCATCGCCCAGCATGGTGGCTGGATCGATGTGGAGAGCAGACCGGGGAGTGGCTCAATCTTCAGTGTCTTTCTGCCCGCTGTCCCCCGGGAGGCAGCGGAAGCGGATGTGGTAACCATTCCAGCGGAAGGACTGAGGGGTCACGGGGAAAAAATCCTGCTGGTAGAAGACGATGAGTTGGTGCGCGTGCTTGCGGAAAAAATGTTGAGTAGCCATAACTACAATGTGGTTTCAGCCGCCAGCGCCGAGGAGGCCCTCGATCTTTTCGGAAAAGAAAGTGGTGAATTCGATATGGCCTTCAGCGATGTGATCCTGCCGGGTATGGATGGCATCAGGCTGATCGAACGGCTGATCGAACTTAAACCTGGGTTCCGCGTTTTGCTTACCAGCGGTTTTGTGGAGGGTCTGGACTTTCAGAAAATTCGTGACAAGGGCTACCGTTTGCTGGAAAAACCCTACGCGCTGACCGACCTGTTGCGGCAGGTGTGGGAGGTGCTAGAGGAGGAATGACCCACTCGCATGCCGTTGCCGGGGTTCACCCCGGTTGCCGTCGCATCTGGGTTCCGTCCTCCATCTGCGCGGCGCGAGCTCTCATAAGCGGCCCGGGTGGGCCGCTTTTGGTCTCCATTTTCTCAGGACTGCGCTGCTGCTAGGTCTGAGGGGTCGTCTGTGAGTTAATGGTGTCCTTGCATACATTGGCCATCTCGTCCCAGTTACCGTTGTTCATGGCATCGCGCATCTTTTCCCAGTTACCGTTGCTCATCATACCGTTGCCATTCGTGTTGCTCATCATACCGATACCGTTGCCGTTCGTGTTTCCCATCATTCCAGGACCGTAGGTTCCGTTACCCGGAGTCGTCTGAGTGCCCTGCGTACCAGGAGAAGCGGTTGTATTCATCATGCCGCGCATGCCGCCACCGTAGAACGAAGTGTTTCCCTGAGCGAAAACCACTCCGGCTCCCAGCAAGAGGATAACTAGTGCGGCTAATCCTGTAAGTGCTAACTTTGACATTTTCTGCTCCCTTTCGTGATTTTAGCTTACATAGACATTATCGCCGGCTCGCATGAAGGAAGGGTGATGATAATGTGATGTTATTGTGAAGTTAAAGAGCGGCGGAAAAGCATGGCGGGAAGGCGTAGAAATCGAACCTACCAACGACGGGGTTACCGCCGCCTGCTGGTTTTGAAGTTCGGTGCGGGTCATTGTGCCTGATACCGCTTAGTCCCTTTTAGCCCTTTCTAATCGCCAATTAAAGGGGAGGCGGATTGCATGAAAATATTTAATAAGGTTTCAGTGGTAGTTGTATTGGCTGTTGCGTTTACGTTTGGTCTGGCTGGGTCAATCAGAGCCGCGACCACGGTAGATCTTGGCACAGCGGATAATTTCGCGATTCTGGCCGGGGAGATGATTACGAACACCGGTCCCAGCGTGATTAACGGGGATTTGGGGTTACATCCGGGCTCTGCCGTTGTGGGCTTTCCGCCAGGCATAGTCAATGGGACACAATACGTAGCTGACGCGACAGCATTGCAGGCCATAAACTGATCTGACCACGGCCTACAATGACGCCGCCGGCCATCGTGTAATGTAGACTTGACTGGTCAGGACCTGGGTGGACTCACACTCACACCTGGCGTCTATTGTTTTAGCTCGTCGGCTCAGTTAACGGGGACGCTGGTGCTCGACGCCCTGGGCGACCCCAACGCTGTCTTCATTTTCCAGATTGGCTCCACGCTTACAACAGCGTCGGCGAGTAGCGTGAGTCTTATAAACGATGCCCAGGATTGCAACGTCTTTTGACAAGTCGGCAGTTCTGCGATACTCGGAACGACCACCACTTTCAAGGGAAATATCCTGGTCTTGACGTCCGCCACGCTCACGACCGGTGCCACCGTGGATGGTAGCGTGTTAGCACAGAATGGCGCGGTTACGTTAGATACAAACACCATTATCAATGTAACCTGTGCAGTTACTCCCACCCCAATCCCAGGCCCTTCTCCCACCCCAGTTCCGCGCTTGCCGTTTTGCGCCAGCTTGTTCTCCCGATTTGCTTCCTGCGGTAAAAACCCTGCAAATACGCCAATATTATATGCTCGACGTAATCGAAACCAATGAAATACAGCCAACATGGCAAGGTTTAACGAAATAGGGGAATTCCCCTATTGGAACTGGGGCACTTGACCTTCATAATTTTTAACATATTAGCGCAAGCATATATGGACAAATATATGGACAAGAACCTTTGGTTCTGGAAAGAATAAAGTTTGTTTGTGACCACATTCACAGGCAAAATCAATGCGAAAGGAGGTGACTATATATGCGTAAGATAACTATACTTGCTGCAAGCGCAATGGTAATCGCCTTGTTGCTGGTTGTCGCTCCGGCCGCCTTTGCGGGAATCTCCCCTCACGGTGGCTACAGCACCGGCACTAGCGGCACGGCGACTGACTTCTGTCTGACCTGCCACGATGTCCATCAGGCGGCCGGTGACTATGTGCTTATGCGCGACCCCACCGTAACCGAGACATGTGCCACGTGTCACGCCCTTTATGGTGTAACCGCGGATAACACATGGACGGGCGGCGCCTCCGCCATCTGGGACGGGGCCACTCAGGCCACCGTATCTCAGTACGCGGCCTACGAGAACGTCAGCGCCGTCAGCGGCCACAGGCTGGGCGTGGCTCTAAACGGCGTGGGCGGCCTTGTGAGCGCCACGATTCCGGGTTCTAACTCCGGTAGCTTCCTGAAGGTGATCGAGTCCACCAAGTACTATCCGGGGTCTCACGACGGCGCGGATGGCCACGGCATCTACAGCAATGAGTCGGTGACGGACTTCACGGCCACCAACGGTCTGTACTGCGCCTCCTGCCACACGCCGCACGGTAGCATCGTGGGCACGGACGCCCAGGCACAGACGAAGGACCCCGTGACGGGTGCTTATAACTGCACCGCCGGCACTGACGGTGTCGATGACGCCCCGGGCGCGGGCAGCTGGGGTAACAACCAGCTGGTGACCACGGACTGCGGCGCCGCCCACCCGAAGAAGGTGGCCGCCAACAGGCTGCTCACCAACAAGCCGAACCACATCGACACGTCCGTGACCACCTACAACGGCTTCTGCATCGCCTGTCACGACAAGCAGGATGACGTCGATTGGGATGCGACCAGTGGTACGGAGGGTATTCACAACCACCCGCCGCACTGCGTGTCTTGCCACGCGATTGCTGGTGGTAGCTTGACTCCGGCAGCGTCGAAGGACTATCCTCACACTTCTATGAACCAGAAGTTGATGAACTTCGACCACGACGGCTCATGCACCGGTTGCCACAGCAAAGCCAAGGGTCTGCCATAAAGCGGGCCGGTTGGTAGAAGGTAGAAAAACACCAGGGAGGCACTCAAGGTCACTTGGGTGCCTCCCTAATGCAGTAGGGACACGAACGATCATGTTCTCTTCCCGATCGGGGCAGAGTGTGGCACCAATAGGCAGGGCCCTCTGGTATGATAATGTTCAGGGGAACGAGTAAGAGGCACGAACGATCATGTCCCACCTGCCAGGGCAGAGGGACATCGGGACCGGATTTCCACTGAATAATCTGAGAGGAGAAAAAACGAAACCACGGTTTTTGATAGCAATATTGATTTTGGCGGCAACGGCCTTCCTGGCTTCGTGCGGAGGAGAGGACGTGGTAAACAGCGAATCAGGCCACAGTATCTCGCAGGAACAAAAGGACAGGATAGTCGCTGAGACCAGCGAGAGCCTCGAGATCGTGATGGGGTTGACTCCCGAAACCATCGATGACCTGTCAAAGGCCATGACGGGGTCGGCCCTGGAGGATACCAAAAAGGGCATGGAAGAGGACCTGACGCAGGGCAGGTACCGGAAACGCGATTATCGTAACATCAACGTCCGCTTAACCCAGTATATGAACCCTATCGCCACTGAATTTGTCGAGTTCGATGACTTCGGTTATTATGTTGACGCCAAAACCGGCGCCGCTCTGACCCAGCCAACCGGCGAGCACCGGTCTTACTCAATTTATGTAATTGAAGAGGATGGGCGCTGGAAGATCAGGGGCCTTTTTGAGCCCAGCAATCCCTCTACTCCGAGAGAGCAGCCTGAGGAGACGCAGATTCCTGCCGAAACTGTTCCGGCCGTGCCGGCCGGTCCATGAGAAACCGCGGCATTTGAAATCGTTTTCAGCGCTGAGATATAATATATTTGATCGCCTTAATGTAAGTGCCGTAATTGCCGAAACTGTTCCGGCAACAGGTGGCGGCTATTTCCGGGTGTAGGCAGGCATGTTGTCCAGGCTTGCTCCCCGGACCATTCGGCAAAGCGGTGTTGTTTGATGTCGGAAAACGGCAGGATAAATCAGAATCATTACCGCCATATAGCGTATTGGCGGGTGATGGTCATGATAGCCCTGATCGGCGGCGCTGTATTTATGGCTGGATTCATGGCTGATGAAGTGACGGGGCAATCCCTGACCGATCCGCACGGGGCATTCAGCGAAGATACGCGATACTGCCTTCTCTGTCATGCGATGCATCAGGCTCCCGGCGAAAAACTGCAAAGATTGATGCCGGAGTCTGCGATCTGTTTTACCTGTCACAACGGCACCGGATCGAATTACAACACGCAGGCACAAATGGATCTGGATCCGGCGCAGAACGCCATGCATCCTATTATGGTCGGCCTTTCACAAAATCAAGGTGAGTATAATTACACTCCAAACACTACGGCGGGTATCGCCCCGCCCGGTCCGTACGCGTGCAGTCAGTGCCACAATCCGCATGGCGAAACCGGTTTTGTCAGTCACTTGAAGGCCAACTACCTGGTGAATGAGTATGTCACATACACAAGCTCGCCAGACCCCTATGCGGCCTGCTGGTCTTGTCACAGCGCTTCAATCATTGTCAACGACAAGACTTTTTTCACGAAGCACCGGGAGCATATTGTTGGCGAACAATCTTCGTGCACGGCCTGCCATTACAGCCCTCATGGAGTGGCGCACACGGAACTGGTGAAATTCAATCCGTCATTCGTCACAAAGTCCTCGTCGAACCAGGGTCCCGTGTTTGTAGACAGGGGAGTCAACAAGGGAAGCTGTACGCTTACCTGTCACGGGGTGGATCACAATAACTGGAATTATTAGTTTTAATCTACTAGGAAATCCGGGAGAGACAGTTGGAAAAAATTCTTAATGTCGTCATAGGAATCGTGTTGGCCGCCGTATTGGTTGCAGGCGGGCTGCTGGGATGGTCATACCTCAAACCCCCAGAGGACTTTGTGGGCAGCAAGCTGGAGAAGGACCTCAAGGAATGGCAAGGTTATGTTGACAAAGAGCCGGCGGATCCCTTGGGCCGGGCCAATCTGGGTGCCGTTTACCTGGAAACGGGAGAAATCGAAAAGGGAATCCAGGAGCTGAAGCTGGCAGTGGACTTGGGCCCCGAAGGATACACATACCTGTTCAAGCTTGGTGAGGCGTATCGCATGGCAGGCAGGAATGATGAGGCCATTGACATGTTCAAGCAGGCGCTGGAAAAGTATCCCAAGGGGGAGAAGTTCCTTCCGGCCTATCAATTGGCGGAAATCTATTTTGAACAGGGAGACCTGGCTTCAGCGAAGGACTTCGCGCAGCAGGCAGTTGATGGGAGCACGGGAATCTGGAATGCTCATTATCTGCTGGGCCAGGTTTACGAGCGTGAAGGGGACAAAGCCATGGCCAAACAGGAATATGAAAAAGCAGCCCAGTTTAATCCGAATGGCCCCGATCTGCAGGAAGCCCTGGCGAGAGTCTCATCGTGATGCGGTGACATCCTCGTGAATGGTTCGGAAGACTGGCAGCAGGCAATTATTTTAAGGAAACTAGCGCGGACAGGCGGTGTTTTATGAGCGGACACAAAGGAAAAATCGTAATTCTGGTCGTTTTGATAATTATTTTGGCTCTGGTAGCATTTCTTCTGACCCGCAGGTCGAACGACAGGGTCATCGATACGGGCAGTTCCTTCTCCTTCATTACTTCAATTTACGGATTTACGACTCCTCTGGGAGTCGGCGCCGATGACCAGGATAACCTTTGGGTGAGCAACACATCCATGCAGGAAGTGAGGCGCTACAACCAGGACGCCATCGAGCTCGGGAAGATCGACACCAAGGACCAGAATGGCGATACCCTGATCTTCAATTCCCCTTATGGCATCGACGTGGACGACGAGCGCGGCCGGGTCTATGTTTGTGACTATAACTGGCGAGGGGTGAGGGTATTTACCAAGGACGGAGATTTTCTATACAACCTCCCCCGCGACCCCGGTGATTTGCAGCTCGAAATGCCGTGGAGTCCATTCGGGGTTGCCACCTACGGAGACCGGGTATATGTGACCAGCCAGGACGGCGTTTACGTTTTTGACGCCGATGAGGGCGGATATATAGATCACTGGGGCACCAAGGGCTCTAAAGCCGGCCAGTATGACTTTCCCAATGGCATAGCGGCCGATTCCAACAATGGAAACATATACGTTGCCGATAGCCTCAACCGGCGTGTCGTGGCCCTGACGCCCGAGGGTAAGGTTAGGTGGATGCTGGGAGTGTTCAGTGAGGGAAACGCCAGCGTGTTCCAGCTTCCCCGGGGTATCGCGGTCGGGCCTGATGGACGTATTTTCGTGTCTGACACTCACAGCCACAATATCGTGGTTGTCGATCCTGATGGCAAGCTGCTATCCATATTCGGTCAGCGCGGCACAGCGGACGCCCAGTTGAGTTTCCCCGAAGGCATAGCCATCTCCCCAAGTTACAGGTTGTATCTTGCGGACAGGCAGAACGATCGGGTTCAGATCTGGCAGCTATCTGAGGATGTGCCAAAACCCGATCCCGCTGACGTGGTCAATTTCGAAAAGGCTTTAACGGTCGTACCAGACTGACAAAAAACTTGTAACCATGATTCAGTCCCGCTTCCCCGTGACGGGAGACCCCTATCTCAGTTATCAGCATCAACTCTGCTTTTTATACAAGAAAAGTGTGTAGCTAGACTCATATGTAATGGTCTCCAAGTCATCGTAGCTTCGCTTTACTTTCTCCACAAATACGTCAAATGCTCTCTCGAAATCGTCTAAGTCGTACAAGGCCAGGGTCGAGTAATGCTTATTTTTTGTCTGCTCGTAAACTCTCGTAAAAGGCACATACCTCTTAAAAGAAAAGTCCTTCTCCTCAATTAATTTATACCCGTCGTATTTTACCAACCCTCCTAATATCTCTCTATCTAAAACCTGACTATAATCCAAGTAATCAGGGAAATGCTTACCCCAAATATGCTCTGCTTCCTGGTCTTTTGTCCGCGAATAAATAGCTAAATATCCATTCGGCTCTAAAACCCGTTTTATCTCCTCAGCAGTACTCTCTATAGGTAAATGATGGAACGAGTTGAAAGCCGTAACCATCGTGACGCTATTTGACTTCAAGCCGGTTTCATACGATGGAGCAAAAACCCAATCGACGGGGATTTCGAAGCCCTCTGTCCGCATTTTCGCTACCTCTAGCATATTCGGGTTAATATCTACACCCGTTGCCCTCTTTACAGTAGTCCCAAGTTCATCCAAAATCTTCATCAGTGGGAGTAAATACCTTCCCGTTCCGCAACCAAGATCACACAGACGTATCTCATCCCGTCCAACCATCCTAGCAAGATGATAAACCGGCTTAACGTCAAACGTCCGGCAATTATCATACTCTTTAGCAAGTCTGTCAAAATGCTCTTTGGTATTCTTCTGTTTTCTTAATCTGGGTTCTGTCATCGGCACATCTCAAAGTTGTCTATCAAATCAGCTCTTTCTCTTAGACTGATGATGCTCTCCAGCCATAAAACAGGCTGATTCCACGCAATTGGATACGGACTGGGGAGGTATTGAAATCTGTAAGTGTCATAACCAGTTGTATTATAACAGGCAGACGTCTTACGAAGCTTCTTTGGTAAGCAGAGGAAATTGTTGCTAATTTTTTGCGAATTGGAAAAACTTGGCGGGAAGGCGTAGGAATCGAATCTACCAACCCAGAATGCCAACGAAAGCGGGTCAACTCCAACTCCAACTCCAGCCTTGTGATTGGCGACAGAAACAACAAGATGGACATCTTCCTCAAGGACACAAAGAGTGGCGACACCACTCGCGTTTCCACCAGCACATCGGATGTACTGTAAAGGCCGATCGGGACTCCCGCATCAACGACGGCCCTGCGGAAAAAAACAACGAAACAATCCTAATCAAGTTTATAATTTTAACTTTATTTGATATGAAAATTTTGTTGTAAAAGTAGCAGCGTTGTTGTATGATTTAGGCGGTTTTTTACCCGGGACGAGTTGACCTGCGTTCATCAAATAGACAGGGTTCATTCTGATCCTTAGCACCAAGCTCACCCCGGGTTGAGCCATACGAAAAGGGAGCAGTTATGTTGAGGAGAATCTGGGCGGCATCCCTCATGGCAATCGTCATGATTGGCTTGGTAGTCTCGTTCGCGGAGGCAGCCACAACCAAATACATCAGAGACGACGCCACCGGCGGAGACTGTACCTCTGTAGGAACCTGGAACTCGGCGGCCAAGACCTGCTACCTGACCAGCGATCTCAACCTGACCAATATAATCATTTCCAATAACGGAATTACCCTTGATGGCGGCGGCCGCTCGCTCACTGGCTCCGGCACTTCCGGAGGCTACGGCGTGGACCTCATCGGCCGCAGCAGCGTCACGGTCAAGAATCTGGTTATCAGCTCCTTCAATTACGGTATTTATGCATATAGCGGCTCTGGCAACTGGCTGACCGGCAACCAGGTCAGCTCGACCAACCGGGGCATTTATGTAAGAAGCTCGAACGGCAATGTCATCAGCGGCAACGTGACGAGTTCCTCATCCAAGGGTATCGCCTTCCTGAGCGCCGCCAACAACAGCGTGACCGGCAACACGGCCAGCGGCAACACGTTTGGTATCGAACTCTCCGGCTCAGGATCCACGGGCAATACCGTCAGCAGCAATATCGTTAACTCCAATAGCGACGGCATCTATCTGGTCAACGGCCCCGCCGGCAACGTCATCGGCAGCAACACGGTCAGCGGCAACACGAATTCCGGTATCCATCTGATATCGTCCGTCAACAACACCATCACCGCGAACACATGCTCCAGCGGCCTTAACGGCTTGTTTCTGGGAGCAAGCTCCAATGGCAACACAATCAAGAAGAACATCGTCAGCGGCAACAGCGGCAAGGGCATACAGATAGACTCGTCCAATGACAACACGGTCGTTTACAACAGCATGAGCGGCAACGGCGTGGGTTTTTCGTCCAGCGTCTCATCCACCGCCAACAACCAGATTTATAACAACAGCTTGATCAACAATACGACACAGGTATCGAGTAACATCGGTGCAGGCAATTTCTATAACAAATCTGCTCCAGTCGGCGGCAACTATTTCAGCAACTACGACACCGAAGCAGAAGGCTGCTTTGATCTCAATGGCGACGGTTTCTGCGACAGTCCCTATGTCTTCTGGAACGGACAGGACAATCTGCCCTGGACCAGGGACAATGGATGGTGTTCCAAACTAAACCTGTCGCTCAAGGCGCCGCAGTCGTTCTGGGCATCTTATTCCGACTACACGGCCCGGGAGCTCAGCGTCAACTGGACCATCAGGAACAATGGCGGTCTGCCGGCTTATGACGTGAAGCTGACCAGCAGCACCAACACCAGCGGCGTAACGCTCATCACGCCGCTGCCGGTCGCTTTTGGCGATATAGCCGGCGCAGGCCAATCGACGGCGACCGTGAAATATCAGGTTCCCGCGGGTATTGCGAGCTGGCTCACGGCCAACAACGCCAGCGCTGTTGACGCCTGCGGCACCCTTTATGTCTACCCTTAGATAGTAAAGAGGGGTCAGGTCATCATCCGGCTCTCCTGTCTGTGTATGGCCCACGAAACTGCAACCAGGCGCCCAACCGTCAAAGATCAGGTAGACACGCCTGCGCCAGCAGGCCAATAGCCCATGCTGCTGAACTCGGCAGTTCCGCTCAGATGAGGGCTCCCAGCTCAAAGGACAACAAGCCGTTAAAGAGCAACCAGCCCCAGCTTTTCCGATCGCGAAAAGCGTTTTCTGTCGATTTCTATTTTGTCAGATTCATCGTGTAATAAATGGAATGATGTGATTTGCAGGGATAAACCTTGGCGGGAAGGCGTAGGAATCGAACCTGCCAACGACGGGGTTACCGCCGCCTACCGGTTTTGAAGTTCGGTACTTGTCTTACCTTCTGTTACCTTCTAGTCCCTTTTAGTGCTATCTAAGTGGGGTTATGGGGAATCTGCTTCCCTTCTAGTACCTTCCGGTCACAGCTAGTCCCGTGCATTTTGTTAGCAAATTGTTAGCGTTTTCTCCTGGCCAGCCAACCAGGATGAGCAATCTGCTGTTCTGCTGAGTGATATAATTACACCAATCATTCGGAAGCTCGTCATCAGTTTCCTGACACGGTTCTTATTTTTCCATCGGGGTTTTTATCTTATGAAATGTGAACATTTTTATTTCAGCGGTCACGCAGTACAGCGAATGTTTGAGAAGCGCATCAGCAAATCAGATGTGCTTGAAGTTATTTCCAGCGGGGAAGTCATTGCTGGAGGATACCCGGGTGACAAGCCATTTCCCAGTTCTCTTATTTTGGGATTCGTGGGAGACCGCCCAATTCACGTGGTTTCAGCAATTGACCTGGAGAGCCAAACATGCCACATTATTACTGTGTATAGACCGGATTCGGTTCTTTGGAGCGATGATTTTAAGCTCAGGAGGAAGCAATGAAATGTGTCATCTGCAAACAGGGTGAAGCCCATCCTGGTGAGGTTACGGTTACTTTACAACGCGGCGAGTCCACCATCATTCTTAAGAACGTCCCAGCAGAGGTATGCGAGAATTGTGGTGAATACTATCTGTCGGAAGAAATTACCGAGCAGGTACTGTCGCGTGCTGAAGAAGCCGTGAAGAGCGGCGCTGAAGTAGAGATTCTAAGATTCGCAGCGTAACAACCATTCAGTAATCCACGAGTCATCCAGTCAAAATATCTGGCGGGAAGGCGTAGAATCGAACCTACCAACGACGGGGTTACCGCCTCCAACTCCACCATGCTTATCGTGGACCCGTGCATACCCGGTTCCTGATGTCACTGAACTATCCGGATCTGGTTAATTCCGTTTGTTCCGACCTGTAAATCTGATATATTTACGCCAGGGAAAGCGGTGTGAAGCATCTCTACGAGGGAGGCAAATGCATGAAAATATTTACTAAATTTTCAATAGTAGTATTATTAATTGTTGCGATTACGATTGGTGTGGCTGGGTTAAGCAGTGCCGCGACCACCACGGTAAGTCTTGGCACAGCGGATAGTTTCGCGGTTTTAGGCGGTCAGGCGATCACGAATGTTCCCAATTCTGTTATTACCGGAAATGTTGGACTTAGTCCAGCCGCCGGTACCAATTATGCCGGGTTAACGACCGCCGAAGTATCGGGCACGATATATGCGGTAGATGCCACTGGTCCCGCAGGTTCCGCGGGAAATAACCCCAGCCTGGTGAATGGAGCCCAAAGCGATCTGACAACCGCCTATCTCGACGCTGCTGGACGAACACCGACTACTACATTCGTCGCAGGCGACAACCAGCTCGGCGGGCAAACTTTAACCGCTGGCGTTTATGCGTTCGGCCATGCCACAACTGCGAATTTAACCGCTGCAAGTCCCCTGACGCTTGATGCCCAGGGCGATCCAAATGCAGTTTTTATCTTCCAGGCCTCGTCCGACCTCGTCACAGCATCAAATAGTGTCGTACAGCTTGTAAATGGCGCCCAGGCTTGCAATGTGTTTTGGCAAGTTACCAGCTCCGTGACTTTAGGAACGAGTTCTACCTTTGTAGGAAATGTACTAGCCCTGACATCCATCACAGATAACGGCAGCTCAACTGTTAGTGGAAGTCTTTTGGCAAGAAATGGCCAAGTTGCATTAAATATGACCACCATTAACGATTTAACATGTGCAGTTACTCCCACCCCAACTCCAACCCCAACCCCAACGCCAGGCCCTTCTCCTACTCCGAGCCAGTTGCCGAGTACAGGTATTAGTATTCCCTTGAATATCGCTATACTGCTGACCGGCATCTTTACGGTTGCGATTTTGTTCAAAGTAGCTCGAAGAAAAGGATGATTTAGCCAGCCTAAGCATTGCAAAGCATAAACGAACAAGAGCCAGGCGAGTCTTTGCCTGGCTCTTGTGGTTATAAGCTAATTTAGAAAACTATTTCAAGTTAGATTATTGGCGGGAAGGCGTAGAATCGAACCTACCAACGACGGGGTTACCGCCGCCTACCGGTTTTGAAGTTCGGTACTTGTCTTACCTTCTGTTACCTTCTAGTCCCGTTTAGCCCCTTCTAATTGGGTTTCCGAGGGGCCTGCTCCCCTTCTAGTACCTTCTGGTAACAGCTAGTCCCAGCTATTTTGTTAGCAAAATGTTAGCGTTTTCGACACCCTTCCGGTACAAAACTAATCTATTTTGTACCAACTCAGGGTGTCAACGAAAGCGGGTCAATTCCAGATCACCTCGGAGACTCTCAAAAGCTTCTATGATTGTCTGCTTTGCATCTGGGGATAGGTTGTGCAGCACTAGGGTGTCGCCGAAGCGCAGCCTGGAGTGCATCTTAAGGTAGGCAGCTCGGTCAAAGTTGCCTCGCCGACTCCTTCTCAGTGAAGATTTTCTCGCAGCCGAAGACCTCGAAGTCCTTATGCTGGCGGCCTAAGTTCTGATCCTCAGAGCTGACCCGTCTGTAACAAAAATCACTCTTCCTCTTAAAAAATTTAGTTTTGCAGCATAAATGGAACGCCAAACGCTATATAACCGCTACTATTGTAAAAGCAGGGGAATTCACTGAAACACAGAAGTTATGTCGAAACAATCAACCCAGGGGGAGAAAGTATGAGCACTAAGCACAAGAGACGCATCAAATACCTGGCATTTATTCTTGCGACTGCCCTTTTGATAGTCCTGATGGCCCTCGTATCCGCCATGTCTACGGTCTCGCCGGCGGTGGCGCAGGTGGCGACATGCACGGATTGTCACAACGTCACGACGTTGATCACTGGCAAGAAGACCGAGTGGGAAGAGTCCCTGCATGGAACGGGTGAAGCATATTTGCGGGGTACAAGCGCAAGCTGCGCCGGTTGCCACTCCGGTGGCGGGTTCAGCGCCATGGTGGCCGCGGGACAACAGCCTAACCAGGTCACGGTTGGCGATCCCAACCCGACTCGCCAGGACTGCCGGGCCTGCCACCAGATCCACACCAGCTACACCGGTACCGATTGGGCCCTGGAGACTATCGCCCCGGTAAGCCTCTACGCCCTCCCAGGCAAGACCTTTGACGGCGGCAATGGCAACCTGTGCGCCAAATGCCACCAACCCCGTACCAAAGCGCCGGTAGCAGTTAACGGCGTGGTCACTGGGATCACCAACCGCTACGGCCCGCACCATGGCCCGCAGAGCTCGATGATGCTCGGTACTGGCGGCGCCGGGATTGAAGGCACCTCCGCGGCGCATTATCAGTACGTAGAAAATACCTGCGTAGGCTGCCACATGGGTTCAACCGCCAGCCACACCTACGAGCCGAAAGTTGCCACCTGCAAGGGCTGCCACGCAACCGCCACGAATTTCGACATCAATGGCGTACAGACAGCGACCCAGGCGAAGTTGGATCAACTTGGTAACCTTCTGGTCAACGCAGGCGTACTTAATAGCATCGATCCAGCAGTAGCCGCTCCGACGGTAACCTCTGCCCAGGAGAATGTGGCTTATGCTCTCTTTAACTGGATCTACATCGCCAAAGAAGACAAGAGCAAGGGCGTCCACAACCCGGGCTACACCGCGGCTTTGCTCGATGCCTCGATCGCGGCAATAGAACTACCTTTCAACGCCAAGTGGGACGCCCTCGGTGGGGCCCCCGGAGCCGCCACCAGCGCGGCAACAGCAATAACCGGCGGTATGTACAAGAACTACGTTAACGGCAGACTCTACTACAACCAGGGTACCAACGAGGTCTACTGGGTCCATGGCGAAATCCTGTTAAAGTACAACTCGCTGGGACGGGAGAACGGCTTCCTTGGTTTACCTAAAAGTGACGAGCAGGATGTCTCGGGCGTTGCCGGAGGTCGATGGAACCAGTTTACAAGTGGCAACATCTACTGGTCAGCCACAACCGGCGCCCGTGAGATGCACGGCGCCATCCTGGTCAAATATCTGGCGCTGGGCCCGGCTGCCTTCGGTCTGCCAACTACCGATGAGACCGGTGTCCCCGGCTACGCGCCCGGCCGCAAGTCAGAGCTGGTTGGCGCCACCATCTACTGGTCCGGCGCAACCGGTGCTTATGAAGTCCATGGAGCCATCCGCGGCAAGTGGCTGGCCATGGGCGGGCCTGCGGTCTTCGGCATGCCCACCAGTGACGAGCAGGATCTCGCGGGTGGAGCCAAATGGAGCCAGTTCCAGGGAGTCAATATCTACTGGTCAGCCACAACCGGCGCCCGCGAGGTTCACGGTGCCATCCTGGCGAAATATATCGAATACGGTGGCCGTGCTTCGGCGCTGGGTCTGCCCACCAGCGACGAGTACAGCTCTGGTTCCGGCCGGCGTAGCGACTTCGTCGGCGGTTACATCTACTGGGATGCATCTGGCGGCGCGCAGGTTGTTATATAAGGCTGACAACTTCACCTTAAGCAAGGTGTTGATCTAAAGGAAACATCAAAGCCGGGCGCGGCGCCTGAAGGCGC
>JAGVMV010000028.1 GCA_020053595.1 Thermoleophilia bacterium
AAGTGGACGGCATGAGCCGAATTCAGTGGTCGGCATGAGCCGAATTCAGTGGTCGGCTTAAACCGAATTCAGTGGACGGCATGGGGCGAAAAACGCACAAGACTGTTTTGAATAGGGGATCGTTTAGAGTCTCTTGAGGCATGATCTCAAAATCGATTGTCCATTCGCTAGGCAAATAAAATAAATTCCACCAAATATAATGATGTATTTGATAAATCAAGAAACCGATAGGGATTGATGAGCCGATAATAATTGTTATGGCAAATGAGTTATGATCACTAAAAATTGTATAGAAGTGAACAACTATGTCGGGATTGCTACCAACGACGTAATTATTTATAAGAAGAAAAAGAAACGTAAAGAAGATGAATGACCAGCCGGGAACGCCCCATCTAATCAGATGATATTGGTCTTCTTTCATTTGCAGATCCTTTCGATGCTTCGTTCTCCCGGATTATGCAATGATAGTACTTATTGATAAACGAGTAAATCGAAAGGCGGACACTGGCGCAAGTGTCCGCCTTTTTTGAATCTAAACCCAATATGATTGAACTTCTCGGTAAGCAAAAAGAATGGGCTGGGCGCGTTATGTCATAAAACCTGTAACTGAACCAGACCAATCACAAGGCTCATAATCAAGCCTATCTCCGCATAGAAGTTCAAGCCTGTTCTCCAGTGAGGTACTAAATTGATGGACACAAAGCGATAACGCAAAATCGCTTGCCCGTCGGGAAAAATCATCACCGGCACAATCCGCGGCCAACTCGCAGCATTCAAAACGTTCAGGATGGGTCAATACCATGCAACTAACGGTAAAGACATCTAAGCCGAATTCACCGGGAAGAAGCATTTCGCGCACGCGACGGACAGACCGACCATGGTGCCTCAAACCAAATTGAGCAGGAATAATCAAAATATCGGTTTGTTGTCTAGCTGCGATCAAGTCGAGTGAATTCCGTGTAAGTTCTTGCCGTCCGTATAATCTGCTGTCCCAACTAGATCTTCGATTTCGAAACTTCTTACGCTGTTTTCCTATCGCATCTAGACTTCTTCGTATTGCTCCGTTTGGGCTAGAGCTAATGCTGTCCCATTTCAAAATGGCAAAATATCCTTCTGCCTCATCTGGTTTGGCAAGATTCGATGCACTATGACAGTAACTTTTTGCTTCCGGGAAGAATTGTTTCAGAATGTTCACTTGTTCATCAATGCTTTTCAGTCTGTATTTTTGCGGATAGCCAAGATCAGCAAATTCAGAAAATTCTAATTCTTCTTCCTCGGAGGTATTCCCAGCATAGGGGTGTACATCAGGCATTGAAATCAGCCCTTTCATAAGAACCCACAAAGTGGGGCTGATCTCCATTATTGGAGCAGCAAAAGGTTCTTAAAATTTTAAGAACCCATAACCACTCCAATATTATTTTTTAAGGTACGTTATGCCGATTAATAAAATAGCAATTTAAAGACATATTGTCAAGTAATAATTATGATGGATTTCGCCACTTTCTTCGGAGATTCCCTGCCTTCAATGCTTCCTCATACACTTGTTCGATCCGTTCTATTACGTTACTCCAATTATATTGAGAAGCGATCAGTCGCGCTTGTTTGCTTATCGCAGCTAGATCATCATCAGTAATGTCAAGTGCAGCTACGATTTTATTGGCAGCAACCTCCACATCATTAAAGTCAGTCAGAAATCCATTGACACCATCTTCAATGAACTCATGGAACGCCTCTATGTCATTTAATACCGGTACCGTTCCAGTTGCCATTGCCTCGATTACTGATAGGCCGAAGGCTTCATACTCGGATGCAGAAATAAATAGTTGAGCGTGTGATAATTCATCTAGCATCGCAGCCTTTGGAAGCTCGCCCATAAATTTAACGGAATCTTCTATGCCCAAGTCTCGTGTCAGCTCACTTAATCCCGGACCCAAACCCTCCCAATCTTGCCCGACTAACGTTAAAGTGGCATCAGGTTTGTATTCGAGGACGCGGGCGAATGTAAGGATCAACCGATCAACTCGTTTGTTCTTGGAAATTCTTCCCACAGATAATATAGAGTTTTTATTAATGCATTTTTTTACATTTTCAAATACAGAGCAATCAATTCCAGTTTCGATCATTGTTAGTCTTGATGCTATGGGCGAAAAAAGCTGCTGATCATGTGAACTGTTGGCTATCACACCGTCAACTCTGCGTAGAGTTCGGCGAGTGATTGTCTTAAAGTAGAGATCTTTCAGAGCTTTAAACTTATCGGTATGAAAGAAACCACCGTGGGTAGTAAGAACTAGCGGCTTATGATGAAAACGTCGAGAAAAGGCGAGTAGGTCAATAAAGGAGTCAACGCCATGAACATGAACCAAATCATACTCGGGTAGGATCTTCAGGATCTTTCTTGCTAAAAAGAAACGAGGGTTTCCAATTGAGGGTAGACGAAATACATCAGTGTCTCCGATTCTCTCAAAGGATGAAAGAGGAAGATCGCGATAGAAAAGGTAGTTTAGGGTCGCGACATCTGTATAGTGCCCTCGATGTCTCAGTTGGCCACAGAGGTCGGAGACGTACGTCTCCATTCCGCCAACACTTGGGTTATATTGTCGAACAACTTGGAGGACCTTCATGGTGGCCTTTGCCCATTATTTGTGATTAGAACTCTAATCCGGTGTAATGCATCAAAGGTCGTATTATATGTGATCAGAACTTAATTTGAGAACCAATTAGATAAGTTCTAATCCTGCGCGGAACTAGTTTGAAGATTTCCAAACGTAAATGAGAGAAGTTAAGTTAATGAATGAATTTAAAATAGGTATGACTTTTTCTAATTGCGACGAGATTGTCGGTTTTTATCTGCCTGAAGAAGACAGGTCCACTCATGTCTATGTTCTTGGCAGTTCCGGTGTTGGTAAATCAAAAGGCCTAGCCACTTGGATCTTGGAAGATATTAGAAATGGACGGGGTTGTGGGGTTATTGACCCCCACGGCGATCTTGTGAACGATATTGTTGGAAATATAGAGGACTTTCATCGAGTTGTCCTGGTCGAGATGACCGACCCTGAAAACATAGTTGGCTTTAATCCCCTCGAACAGCAATCAGGTATTGATCCTTATACCCAAGCCCTAGAGCTTGTTGAAGTATTTAGAAAGATTTGGAATTTATCAGACGATAAAACGCCGCGGCTTCTTGAGATTTTAAGAAATGCTGTTCTTACCCTAATTGAAGCTGGCGGGACGATGCTCGATATTGAACCGCTTCTAACGAATGAGGATTTCAGAGAAGAAAAGCTGAAACACGTGACTTACGAAGCAGTAGCTTCTTTTTGGCGAAACCGCTTTGACCAGTGGGAGGGCAAAGACCGAGTTTCAAATGTGGAATCCACTCTCAATAAGGTTTCTTCTTTTACTTCTGATCCAAGAATCCGGCTGATGCTTTCTGCCAAGAAATCAACAATTGATTTCAGACAGATCATGGACGAAGAAAAAACGGTTCTCATTAACTTGGCAAAGGGTGTCTTGAGAACAAACAGCTTTCTCTTGGGAGCTTTGTTTGTGGCCAAAATACAGATGGCGGCAATGTCGAGGGTTGAACTTACGCCCCATGAAAGAAAGCCATTTTATTTGTACGTGGATGAATTTCAGAACTATGCGACTTTGAGTTTTGCCGAGATCATGAGTGAGGCAAGAAAATACGGTCTTTCACTAATTCTTGCTCACCAAAGCCTGGTTCAGCTGAATGACGAATTGAGAGATATTATTCTTGGCAATGCCAAGAACTTTGTTATTTTCAGGTGCGATCGGCAGGACGGAGAGCTGATTATCAAATACATCAAGGACTATGATCCCTGGGATTGGAAGCTCAAGACCGAAAGCTCAATAACTTACTTCTCCAAAGATGAACAATGGGAAGAAGGCATAGGCGAGCTAACGGGTATGCCGACACAGATCGCCGTTCTGAAAACAAAGGGCAAAGAGCCCACGATGTTCAGAACTTTTGATTTAGAAACCGGCTGGCGACTTGAGCAAAATCAAGCAACTTTAAGAGAAACAAATAATGAGGCTGGCTATACCATCAGCTTAAAGAGGTTGGACGAGGCGATCACCTTTCAGGCAATGCCAGCCTTCGAGACGGATGAACCAGATTCCTTTATGGATTAATCACCAACCTAGACACCATCACCGCTCGTTGAATAGAACCTTCCTTCTGGGGTCACTGTCAGGTCATGGATTCTTCCACCTACGAGTCTAAAATCCCGCCCGAGTCTATCATTCCTGCGGCCCCTCGTGACCGCTTCATCCCTTCTGCAAAACGATTCCTGTATCTTTGACACAACCTCAACCGGCAATCTGGCCAGCTCGGTATAACGTTTGAGGCTCTCCGATTGCACGGCAATGCCGCGATATTCCAACGTATTTATGCAATGAAATACGGCACCGCCGACTTGGTTGAACATCTCCGGATCACCATTATTGAATATCAACATGCCGTTATTATTCAGAAATTCTCGCACTCTTAAACGAAACCGTTGTTGTCCGTGAGTTCCAACGTTTCCATTCCTTTGATTGGTAACCCAGTGATATGTATGGCGCGAGGCTGTAACCATGCCTGCGACTTTCTGGTATGGCGGATGCCAGTTTGCTATCAGAAACAGCTCTGGAATCCAGAAGCCATCAACATTCTCATATGATGAAAAGTGTATTCCGATTCCTCTATGTATAGGAAGCACAAATCTCTGACGGGCGATCCTCTCGTTAAGCCTGTTGGCAATTGCATGGGCAAAAGCCTCTGGCGAATCAAAATCCCGAGCATCTTGTACTTGTCGTTTTAGCCAGTCATAAGTGAATGAGGAGCCAATTTTACCCATACCCCAGAAAGCCATTGCTCCTCTGAAATGTCTTACTCCGACTATCTTTGATTTTTGTGACTTGATTATCCTGCGCGAACCATCATCGTTCCGAATTGTCAAAAACGAATCCGATGCGTGAGCCGAGCACTGTCTGCTGATAACAAGAGAAACAACGGTCATGTTTTTCTCTCCAGGTCTAAAGAGGTCCCAGGACCCCGCTTGCCTCTTTAATTTTCACGTCGTCCCGACTCAGCCCCAGCTCATCGCTCAGATTTTCAGTAACTTTTCTGACACAATCAAGCGTTACGGCAGAGAAGGCAATCAGTTTATTTCGCTCATGCAGGTAAACGACGTTCAGCATATGAGCGAGAACCCAGCCGAAAAAGGGTACTGCATAGAGGACGCTTTTTTTCAGGTGTAGAGCATAATTCAAGTGAAGATCTTTGCCCACTACTTCATAGCCGATGAAGCAGGAATGAACCATATCGTGTGAAACCTTGATTGCTTGCCCGCCCTTTGCGCCCAATTTACCCATGAAATCCATTTGGCTTTGCTTGAATTCGGGGTTCCGATCAGTTAGTTCCTGTTCCATCTGCAAAAGAAACTCTCCCCCCGAAATCGCTTGTTCAGGCAATAAGGCGCTCCATCTCTCAAGTACATCCTCCTCTTTCGGGCGGCTGCTTAACCTAATGAGTGTTGCGATTCCAAAGCCAATGAGAACGATCACAAGAAATCCTGCCATTGCCTGCCTTTCAATATGGGGAACAGGAAAAAACAAATAGATGAGCTTTCATGACGGAAGAGGTATGATTGCCTTCAATTAAGAGGCTATCAAGACCAAAATGTTCAGATTGGCTCATCAGGAAAGGAATTTATCATTTTGAGATTTTTATTGTCAAAAGAGGTTTTCAATTTCGTAAGCCATACTGCATCTTTAAAATAAGAATTCGACTTTAACAAAAATACTTATATTATCAACAAATGAGAGTTATAATTGAGCCATAAACTCGAAAGGATATAAGTGGAAAAGTCTGACAACGAACCACTGCAAGATGGAATTGGTGCAGTTAATTCCGATAAGCCACATCTTTGGAAACCAGACATTGCTCAGTCTGTCGATTTCTATAACAAATGGTTTATGCAATTTGCTCCAAAAGCATATCGGGATACGAGGATAGAAGCTACAAAAGATGTCGAAGCAGCCTTAATTGAAACTGATAATCTGACTAATATTAAGCCAGACGTCTTGTGGCGCAGTCCTTCGGTTCTCAATATTCTTCGAATGGCTACCGCACCGCCGATTGCCCGTGATCGCTTAATAGGATTAGCCGATGTCTCACCAAATTTAGTGAGGTGCATGGAACTGGAGAATCGGATTCCGCCTAAATGTGATGAAAAAGAGGCAAGAGGTGATTTCATAAAAATAGGCGAAATAATAGGAAGACTTCTCGATGAAGATATCTTCACCTGGATTGAAAGTGGTGCAAAGCCCACAAAAGTCGAGGTTCACAGAGCCTCTACGATTGTCGCGGACAGATTGTGTGGAGCGGTTGCAAGCCCGATCATAAGAAACGCTCAAGAACAAAGACAACTTGCCGCAATCGGATCATGGTTGAAAAAACGCGGCTACGTCCAGATAAAAGCGGGAAAGAGGCTAAAATTTGACGAGATGAAGCCTGGCACCTTTTCTTTCCGTCTGAACGTTCCTGTAATGTTAGAAGGCGGGAAAAAGGAGATCAATATCCCCATAGATACCGTTATCAAGCCTTTAAAGTCCAAGGAAACCGATCTCCCGCTCTTTATTGAAGCTAAATCAGCTGGCGACTTCACAAATACGAATAAGCGTCGCAAGGAAGAAGCGGTCAAGATGGCACAGTTAAGGAATAACTACGGTAAGAAGGTAAAGTTTGTGCTATTTCTATGCGGTTATTTTGATAGCGGGTATTTGGGCTATGAAGCCGCTGAGGGAATAGACTGGGTGTGGGAACACCGGATAGACGATCTAACTAAATTTGGGATCTGAATATGGCTTCAACGGATGTATTGGAATTTACGCGCCTCAAGCTGCAGGATAGGCTCGATTCTCATAAAACACCTGCCGAGCTAAATAAGCTAGGCCAGTTTGCCACACCAACCCCGCTGGCGCTCGATATTCTGGGATACGCTCGCCATTTGTTGCCTGGAGCGAAAAAAGTCCGTTTTCTCGACCCAGCTTTTGGAACGGGCTCTTTCTACTCCGCGTTAATTCATACCTTTCCGTCTTCAAGGATAGAAAGGGCTGAAGGATATGAAATCGACCCCTTTTATGGGAGGGAGATTTCCAACCTTTGGCATGACACCGCTCTCAAACTTCATCTTCATGATTTTACGCAAGCGGAAGGGTTTCGGCATGACGAGGATAAGGCTAATCTGCTTATCTGTAATCCCCCTTATGTTAGACATCATCACATTTCTATCCATGAAAAAGCTCGACTAAGGCAGGCTACATTACAAACAACTGGCATCAAGTTGAATGGTCTTGCCGGTCTTTATTGCTACTTTCTCCTAACATCGCACGCATGGATGGCGGATAACGGATTGGCTGCATGGCTCATTCCGAGTGAATTTATGGATGTCAACTACGGACGAGAAATAAAAAAATATCTCCTCGATGAAGTTACCCTGCTACGCATTCACCGTTTTGATCCAGATGAAGTTCAATTTGAAAATGCTTTAGTTTCGTCAGCCGTTGTATGGTTCAGAAAATCGAAACCGCCCCGTTCGCATTCAGTAGAATTTACTTATGGCGGAACTCACGGGTCACCAAGTATTTCTCATTTCATAAGTAATCGAGCACTGCGAGATGCGCCGAAGTGGACAAAATTTTCTCTCAAGCCCTCAGAAGAGAGAAATAGGGCTATAGGTTTGAAGCTTTCAGACCTTTTCACGATAAAGCGGGGAATTGCCACTGGTTCTAATGACTTCTTCATATTGACCCCAGAGCAGGCGAAAGATCATGCAATTCCTAAAGAATTTCTAACTTCGATTTTGCCAAGCCCCAGATATATCAAGGAAAAAGAAATATCTGCGAACCGAAAAGGTGAGCCGACCATTGAGAAGAAACTTTTTTTATTAACTTGCGAACTTCCCGAATCAGTCGTTAGGAAAGAGCAGCCACAACTTTGTAAATATCTCCAACTCGGAATAAAGCAAGGAATCAGTGAGCGCTACCTTTGCAACCACCGCACCCCCTGGTACTCACAAGAAATCAGACCACCTGCCCCGATACTCTGTACCTACATGGGGCGGCTGAGTTCTGAAAATGATAAGCCGTTCCGTTTTATCCTCAATCACTCAAATGCAACTGCTGCTAATGTTTATTTGCTTCTCTATCCAAAGCCCGCTTTGGAGGAAGAGTTAAAAAAGAAACCTGAGCTGCTAAGGGAAATATGGGAGAAGCTGAATCGGATAGCAACAGAGGAACTGATTGAGCAAGGACGAGTTTATGGCGGTGGTTTATACAAGCTTGAACCCAAAGAACTTGGAAACGTGCCAGCAGATAAAATCCTCAATATTGCTCCCGAGAATGATCTTACTGACTTGAAGCAAATGATTTTATTCGAGCATGTGAACTGGCTTTATGGTTCTTAATGACAGCTAAGCCGACAAGGACAATCAATCGTCTTCACTTTTCTGATTTAGACCCGGTACGGTTCGAGGACCTATGCCTCTCGCTTATTTATTCACTTCATCCCTGGAATGAAGTGAGGCATTATGGCAGGAAGGGATCAGATGGTGGAGTTGATATCTTCGCGATTGAGAATTTAGAAGATAGCACACAACGAAAATGGCTTATTCAGTGCAAAAGATTTTCAAAAATCAATCAGGCAGATTTAAAGAAGGCTGTCGATAAGGCATTAAAAAATGAGCCAGATATTCCAGACGTTCTTTTGTTGATAGTTTCATGTGATGTTGGCCGCAAAGCGCATGAGGCATATATCAAACACGTTGAAAGCAAGGGTCTAGCTTATGCCTACTTGTGGTCTCAATCTGTCATCGAAGCCAAGCTCTACTCGGAGCGTCCAGATCTGCTATTTAGCTATTTTGGAATACAGCTGGCATCTGAAGCCAGGAAGCGCGAACAAAGCTTAAAACGCAATCTGGCTCTAAAACATAGAATTCAAAAAGAGTTACTGACCGCCAAAGTCGAACAACAGGATTTCTTAAAACTGCCGAATAAGCACTTCTGCAGCTCGGAGGCGATCATTCACTCAATTGATGATGATTACTATCCAAATGCGCCTGATCCCGAAGAAGACTTGATAAGCGGCTGGTTTAAGCTAGAGTTCTGGGACACTTATTTCAACGGCATAGAATTTATAACAGGCATAAGATTAATTGTCGAGAGGGATGGCAAGTGGACAATTATTCCTAGTAACCGAGAAGATGATGGAATCGAAACGCATCGTGCTTGGGAGATTGGCAGGATTCCATTTAGAAATATCGTTGACATTGATGTGGGCGGAGACGAATTTTATCCGTTCCCGCACATATATTGTAGGTTTGCAGAGGCCGGTATGCCTTATGAGGAATTTGTATATCGCTTAATGGATCAAACGTACTTCGAATTAGATTCGGCCGACTACCGGCCTTATCAGGAATTCATGGAATCTGCCTGAAATGAAACTGACTGGTATTTTCGAAGTGTTTTCACGTAGGAAGCGGCCTGTTGAGCAAATCTCTTTCGATGTTCCCGAATCAACTCGTAACCGTATCTTTCTGTGGTGTGCAGACGTCTTTAGCAACCGGAGATCATGGAGCGGGGGAAATGACATTACGGGAGAGTTCTGGGATGAAATTCACAGAACATTACAGATGCGCCATGGCAAGACACAATTATCTAACGCTCGCAATGCAATGTCATCAAGAACGACAGATGCTATCACTTTTCTATCAGCTTGTTCCAGCACCGAATTTCTAGATTTTCTAGAATATATTTTCCGCGTTGATTGCTATTTCCATGTCGGCTTGCCGGATGATCAAGTCGTTAGTGAACTCAATGATATTTTGCGCGTGGATGACTTACCATTTTATGTCACGAATTTTGTTCGTGAGACTGTGCGTGAAGTTGCAAACATACATCCTTTTGCCGGTCGGGAAATGGATGTAATCAAAATACGAGCTTATCCAACCGTGATTTCTAGGGAAAGCGAAGTGATTCATACGAATATCACAGAGCCGGTTTTACAACTTCTACAAAACCCTGCATTCAATAATGCTAATTCAGAGTATCTCGAAGCCCTCGATGATTTCCGCAAAGGCGATTTTAGCGACTCTCTAACAAAATGTTGCAGTTCCTTTGAAAGCGTTTTAAAAGTCGTTTGCCACAAGAAAGGATGGAATTACCAACAATCCGATACTGCCAATACTTTAATCAAAGTAATCATTGAAAACTCTAATCTTGAAAATTATTTTGAACCAGTACTAACTATTGTCGCAACATTGCGGAATCGATTAAGTAAAGCTCACGGAGCTGGGACGCAATCTCGTCATGTTCCCCGCCATATTGCGGTATACGCTCTAAATAGCACAGCAGTTTCTATATTGATGATTGTCTCGGAAGTTGGAATGCAGTAGGGGCCAAGTGGCGGCTCAGCTCAGATTTTGGCCTTAAAGCTATGATGAACGAATCACAAAATAACCAAATAATCGAACTCTATAGAAATGTGCTCACGGAGGACTCGGTCGAGAATGTAGAAGAATTAATAAGAAAATTATCGACCAACATCAGCGTTCAAGGAAATTTTGATGACTTGAGAGCTGAAGGAGATGCCGCACACCTATTAGCCATTAATGGTTTCCAGGTCAAAATGCGAGAGAGTCCTGACCTGCAGGTCCAATACGCAGATCATAGATTTTTTGCCGAAGTAAAGAGATTTAGAAGGAAAAAACAAGATTTAATTGATGAGAAGAATATGGAAGATGCAGGAGATGAACTTGTAAGAATCGGCGATACGACGGAATCGGAAGGCATTCTTCCTTGGCAACAACTAATCAGTGTGATTATAAAAAAGCTGCAGAGTTATCATGAAACGGGTCAATACATCTTGATTATTGTCAATGATAGCGACAATTGTGTATGGAGCATGGATGTGATTACGGCATTAAACCAATTGATGGAGACGAAGGTAGAATCTGAGAGCGATTTTCAGAAACTGAGTGGAATATTATTTATTGACTGTATGTATAACTTCCGCGAACAAAGACAAATATATTTTCTCCCCGGGCCAGACCCTTTGCCAGAAGAAGTCGCAATGGCTCTGGACCTGATAACCAAGTTCCCTTCATGAGCTAGAGGAGTACCTGGTGACAGTAAATAAAAGCGATGAGCCGCAAGCTTCATGTAAAGCTGGAAAAGAAGCAAACGCAATACGCTGCCTTAACTGCGATAAACCTTTAGATCTTCCTAAACTCTATTGCTCCGAAGTTTGTGCACAAGAAGCTGAATTCGTTCGGTATGTACGCCGTTGCCGTAGAACCGCACGCGAGAAAATTCCTGATGTCAAAGAAGCTATTGAGATCAGACTTGCTCATCTATTAGGAGGTGGCTACGCCAAACAAGAACGACAATTATCGGCTACTGTGCGGAATGCTGTCATAGCGCGTGATAATGGGCTTTGCAAACAATGTGGTAAACCGGGTAATCAGATTGATCACATCAGTGGTAGTAGCAGAAATTTAGACAATCTTCAATTGTTATGCAGATCCTGCCACGATCTTAAAACGAGAGCTTCGATGGTAAAAGTTACTCCAGATTTGCCGGATTGGGAAAAGTGCAACACTAAAGCGATTGCTTTGATGAATCGGATTTTCGCAAAAAAGCCCAAACGCGTGTGTGATGATGATAAAACATGGCCTTCGGTTTGGCGAGGCTATTTGCAAGAGCGGAAGCAAGTCTTCTCAGAGCTAGAAGCAGACCTTGAGTGTGGTTCTCCGTTAGAAGATGTAGAGCTGCTTGATCTCTGGCTCCAAGACCCTACTGCTCTTGAAGAGCATCTTGCGAGCTGGGGCGAAATGATTGAGGGTTCATCCGACTAACGATGGTTATGCCGAAATCTTCTTCACAGCTCCTGAAAGCTGATTTAAAATAGAGAATTACAAATTCCGTACGAAATTGACTTCTGAATCTGGAGCTTCAAATGCGAGTATGCATCCATAGGGGTACTCATGAAATTGGCGGAACTTGCATTGAAATTGAAGCTCAGAAAAAACGTATAGTTTTAGATATCGGTCTGCCCTTAGAATCCGAGTTTTCCGATATTCCTCTCCCACCAGTTCCAGGCTTCAAAGAGGTTGATTCTTCACTGCTGGGGGTATTCATTTCTCACCCACATCTTGACCATTATGGTCTAGCTCCCAAATTACTACAAGAAACACCAGTGCTGATTGGTTCGGCTGCCCTGCGAATTTTGAAGGCTGGAAGCCAGTTTATTCCGGGTGGAGCTGACTTTAATAACACTATTGAAATCAATAACAGGACACCAATTATGCTTGGCCCCTTCACGTTAACTCCGTACTTAGTTGATCATTCAGCGTATGACGCTTACGGTCTTTTGGTCGAAGCAGACGGGCAGCGTCTTTATTACTCTGGTGACTTTCGCGGACACGGACGCAAGGGAAAACTTCTTGATTCGTTTGTCTCTCACCCACCCAAGGACATCGACGTACTGTTAATGGAGGGGTCAACCTTTGGCCGATCTGGCATAGATGACAAATATCCTTCCGAGTCAGATCTGGAAAACAAGTTTCTTGAAATGTTTCGCGGTATTAAAGGGATGTCATTGATTTGGTGTTCAGGGCAAAACATTGATCGACTTGTTACTGTCTACCGTGCATGCAGACATTCTGGAAGGCAGTTCATTGCAGATATGTACACGGCCTGTGTCCTGCAATCCATTGAGAATCAGCGACTTCCACAGCCCGGATGGAAAGGATTTCGCGTATATTTGCCGTGGTTTCAGAAACAAACGATCATCAGGAAGGAGCTATTTGATCTGGCAAGATCATTCGCGCCGTGGAGAATTTATCCTGAGCAAATTAAGGAAGAAGCAAACAAGTCGGTGATGCTGTTTCGCCCTTCGATGAAAACAGACCTTGAAAAAGCCGATTGTCTTGAAGACGCGACCCTCATTTACTCTATGTGGTCAGGTTATCTTGAGCGTGATCAGTACCGTCCTCTCAGGGACTGGCTAGACGAGAAATCAATTCCTTTAGTACACTGTCACACCTCTGGTCACGCCCCGATATCAGATTTGAAGCGCCTTGCCAATGCACTTGCCCCAAAGATGCTTGTCCCAATTCATTCTTTTGAACCCGCGCAATTTCCCGATCACTTTGAGAATGTAGTATTGAAAGATGATGGCCATTGGTGGGAGCTAACAGCTGTTTGCCATGGCTAAACTTGACAGTCGAGAGGAAGCTATGAGTGACGATATTAATTCATTAATCCGTGAACTGAACGAAGAAATAAATTCTCATACGGGGGGTGGTGGCAAATGGCCATCATCCTTTGATTACATAATTGGATCCAATCAGCTTATTTTGAAAACTAATAGAAAGATAGATAAATCGGGCTACCGGTGTCTGGATTCGTGGGGCATGGCTCTTTTCCACTATCTAAAAACAAAGCATAAATTGGATATAAAGGAAATACAGTTTGTCGTAAATAACAATGGCGGGATGCGGTCGCCAAATGATGAGGCATTCAAGAGGAGAGTGTCTTACCTTCAAATTAACAACGACGATATTCGTTTCAAAATCGTGCATAACAATCATCCAGCAAACCTCTATAGCCAGAAAGAGTTATTTGAAAGGCCCAAAGCCGAAATAATACGTGATTTCTTGAATTCAAGGGGAGATGATGACCAAGGGCACCTACTTGAAAAATCGTTTCAGGCATTTTTGTTTGGAAAAGGCTTAGGAACTGAAAATAGAACAAACGACAGGCTTGCAATACTCGGCAATGACTTCTTTAAATTGAAGAAGAAACAATATGGAGTCTTAAGGGAATTTCCAACTGGCGCATTTTTGGATAACATTTCCAGACGCGATCAACTCACGCCTACGGAGTTCGTTGATATTGTGACCCTCAATCGGTGGGGATACTTGTCGGTTATTGAACTAAAGCTAGATGATCCAAAGCTAGAGGTAATGTCCCAAATATTGGACTACGCTCTCTATTTTGCATCCTATAGTGACAAAATCCTCGAAGTTCTAAACAAGAATCCATCCCTAAATATGAAACCCCTTAAAGACAAAATAATGTGTTATGTGGTAAATAATCGCTTCCATGAACGTTTCGATGATATCTTTCAATATTACAGCACAAAGGAAAAATCCTATAAATTCAAAATCTTTAAGGTAGTACTCGGAGCCACAAAAGAATAATCCGATATGCCACGTGATGTCAGCTTGACCGACACATGACAAGTCATTCCAGGCGACAGCTTCGCTGCTCCTTAATTCCGTCGTTAGATGGAAATGGGTCTCAGGCCGACCTGCTCACGTCGAGACTGGCCGAAGATGAGCAAGCGGATAGAGGCACCGCGTGGCAAAGCAGCTGTGCAGTATGAGAGGAGCGAGCCTGTAGCAACTGACGATCCTGAGTTCGCAGCGGTTCTACCACGGTACTCAGGCTGACCTGAAGCCGGGAGACCTCATCGGGACCGGCATTACCTCTAACTACGGTAAGAGGAAGAAAGCGAATAAGGGATTGGGGGAAAAGACAGGGCTGGACATAAATTAAGTGTAGTAATAAAGCATGTATACTTGCATTATATAACGCGCTGAGGCGCGTTTTTTGATATATTTATCATGAAAACTAAAAAGTCTTCGTGCATGTTTACGAGCAATATGGGCTTGCAATTTGAATGGAAATAGTGTACGATTATGAAAATGGAGGATGAAAATGCCAATGGAATGGTTTACAGAATCAGCAACAAGAGGCTTTCAGCCTAAAGTATCCCTAAGGCCTAGGGGTCAAATTGGCTTTAATCAAGGGGCTGTGAGGAAATTCGAACTGCAGAAATACGAATATGCAATTCTTGGATATGACAAAAACAGTAATAATATAGCGATAAAGCCTGTCCATGATAATAATCAAAAAGGCGCTGTAAAATTAAGGGTGAAGAAAACGGGAACTGACGCTACAATATCTGCAAAAGCATTTTTTGATTATTATGAAATTAAATGTGAGAAAGCTTTACGATTAGATGCAGAATGGAATGAAGAACTAGAAGCGATAACAGCAATAATTCCACAAGAAGAATGCAGGAAGGACGAGGACGAAGTAGTTATATAAAAATGGAAAGAGAGCCGGCCGCTAAACCAAGCTCTCTTCCCGATCCTAACTATAAGATCCACAAAATAGTAGCCGATAATCGGCTACTCGTCAATGATATATAGACGTGGACCCAGCCAGTTAGGACAAATGGTTGGGTTTTATTTGTTCTAATTTTTCTCAACGAAAGGAGGTGTAATGCAATGACAGAAAGACATAAACCCGGAGAAAAGTGCCGCGATTCGGGCATATATCCGGTCGTAGGACCGCGCGGAGCCCGGACAGGCGACGAGAGAACGGTCGTTCGAGACGAGCCGTTCCCTCCGACGCCCAAACCGGGACAGGGCTATGGTAAGCCCCGTAAGACTCGCCATTAGCACAAAGGGCGAGTAAGCAATGCAGGCTGGTTCACAGTTGGCCTGAGGGCCAGCCTGCAATTCCATTCTATATAAAAACGTCTTCGAAGTTGAATTCGAAGAACAGAAAGGAAGAATAGCATTGCCAACATACTTTGTAAACAAAAGAGCCCAAGATAATGGCGACCACGAGGTCCATAATTTGGAGACATGCAATAGGTTGCCGGTGTCTCATAATCAATTATATCTGGGATATTTCGCTACCTGCAGGGGGGCAGTACAAGAGGCAAAGAAACATTATGCGCAATCCAATGGCTGTGCATATTGTTCTCCCGAATGTAATACAGGCTAATCCGTAATCTTCAACATAGATAATCTCGAAGGAAAGAGCCCTCAATTTGAGGGCTCTTTCAGGTTCAAGCAGAAATCTTCTTTACGGGTTTCGAAAGCTGGTTTAAAATAGAGAAGTTCAAATTACGCACGATGGCGTCCACCAGAAAATCAACCATCAGGAATGCCTTGTTTAAGGCATTTTTTTAATTCCTAATTCATGACACCCGACTGGACTCGAACTTTGTTGTGTTTCTATCTGGGTCCTTTGATAAGGTAGCCACAAATAAAGTCTGTAAGAAGTCGGAGAAATCGTTTCGTACGGATGTTGAGTGATATGCGCTTAGGTAAACGGTTGGTGTGTTATCTTGATACGCATAATCATTGTTATGCATATATCAAACATCTGGGATATTCGTCCAAACCAAGTGATTCAAAATGAACAAGGAGGATGGAAGTGCCAAGGTTCATAATCAACAAAAACCCGCAATCTAACGGCGATCATGAAGTTCACAATGCAACAACGGGTTGTTCATTCATGCCCAACCCTGAAAATCAAATTGATTTGGGTTCGCATGTGAGCTGTCATGGTGCTGTCTTACAAGCAAAGAAAACTTGGCCCGATGCCAGGATTAATGGCTGCTACTATTGCTGCAATGAATGTCACACCAGTTAAAAAGCGCTTTAAGTTCTTCGTTACGCTAACTGGGACGCTTCGCCGCGATGCGGCGTAGCACCCGAAAGACCGCATGGAGTGAGGAAACATTATTCGCCTTCACAATAAGGAATTCGGGCTGACCTTGGAGGCCTTTCATGATTGAAGATGAGGCGCAAAGACAGCACTACGCGCGAGCACTACACGAGCGTCAGCAGCATGTGGATGCCGTAGTACACTCTGAATCGCGAAAGAAGCTCGTCGTAGCTGGCCCTGGGACAGGGAAGACGTTTCTATTCAAGAAGGTCCTACGGGGTAAAGACGAAACCCTTACGCTAACCTTCGTAAATGCGCTTGTCGAGGATCTCTCGCGTGACCTATTCGGCCTATCAGATGTTAAGACCTTGCACGGCTTCGCTCGTGCGCAACTCCAGAAAGCGACCAGCCAAAGCATCAGCATCTACCCAAGGCTGTCTACGGTGATTCAGCAAGATGCTGGAATTCTTCTCGGCGTCTCCGTTGACTTCGATCCCATCTTCCACAACAGGAATGACGGCGAACAACACCTTGACTTCTACAGAACACGCCGCAGGTACTATGGTCATTTTGGTTTCTCAGACATCGTATATGCCGCCGTTCTGAACTTCGAAAAACACCCGGACAGAATTCCCACCTACGACCAAATTGTCGTGGATGAGTTTCAGGATTTCAACGCACTGGAAGTGTCTCTGATTGACCTTCTCGCTACTCGCAGTCCAATCTTGCTCGCCGGTGACGATGACCAGGCTCTGTATGAGTCACTGAAGAGCGCAAATCCTAAGCACATTCGTGAGCGACACTCCGACACAGAGTTCAGTTTTACTCGCTTTGCCCTTCCCTTTTGCTCGCGGAGTACACGTGTGATAATAGACTCAGCAAATGACATCATCGCCGGTGCACAACAGGCTGGCCTCCTGGTGGGAAGAATAGACAAGCCTTTTCGCTACTTCCCATGTACAAAGAAGGACAAGGAGAGTGACGGCCACCCTTGCCTGATCTACAGCAGCGTCTTCCCCAAACAGGTCCCCTGGTTCATTCAGAAACAAATTACGGAAATCACGCGGGCCGTCCGTGACGAGTACACTGTACTGATCCTGTCGCCAACACGGAATCAATGTCGGAAAACCTACGAGGCGATGAAGGCGAAGGGTTTCAAAAATGTCCATTTCGCGGAAAGGGCGGAAGGCAATGAGCCGTGTCTGCTAGATGGATTGCAACTCCTTCTCCTTGACAAGGACTGCAATTTGGGCTGGCGCATTGTCTCCAAGGCCCTCATGCCCCAAACAGCCTTCGAGGCCTTGTTGCTACAAGCGCATAACGAGGGTGATGACTCCAAGATGGTTGAGAGCGTCGATGAGGATATGAAGAAGCAAGTGAGGCGGTTGTTGACGGCTTTGCGGGGTGTACGGGATGGAAAGGATGTGGAAGGCGGCCAATTATCGGAAGTCTTCGGGCATCTTGGGATCGATTCGCACGGCCAAGCAGCACAGTTACTTCGTGACGAACTGGCGGACACCGGCCAGCGTCTCGCTGAACCGGGTATCAGGAGGACACCGATCGAAGTCACGACCTTTCAGAGTTCCAAGGGCCTCGCCGCTGATTACGTTTTCATAACACACTTCGACGACAAGTATTGCACAAGAGACAGTGATGCAGGAATATCGGATCAGGATGTCTGCAGCTTTCTTGTCGCCATGACCCGTGCGCGGCGGGGGGTGTACCTGCTTTCCACCGACAGAAAGCGGAAACCAACATTTCTATCCTGGATAGACAAACGGCGCATCTGTGAGATCAAATCGCCAGGAGGTGATGATGAGCAATAGACGCAGCACAAGCAGGCGAACAAACGCCTCTAACACTCGACGCTATCGCGACGAGGTTATAGGCGCGACGTTAGGCTACAATAAGATATCAAGCTTGGAGAGGGCATATGGATGATAGTCACTACGATATTGCACAAATCTGCGAGAATGGTCACGTCGTCAACTCTATGGCACGGGATTATCCGAACAGTAACCAAAATTACTGTGACAAGTGTGGGGCACCAACCTTTATAAACTGTCCTTCTTGCGGGTCCTCCATCCGGGGCTATTATCATGTGCCAGGCGTTATTGGTTTCAGCGATTACACCGCTCCTTCCTTTTGCTACAAGTGCGGTGAGCCCTTCCCCTGGACCATTGCTGCGCTAAAGGCTGCGGAGGAACTCTCGGACGAGCTGGATGGGCTGAATGACGATGAGCGGGAATCTCTGAAGAAGAGCCTCAATGAGCTGGTTCGCGAGACTCCCAGTACCCGCGTCGCTGAGACGCGGTTCAAGCGAATCATGAAGAAGGTCGGGAAGGACGGCTACGAAAGCATGCAATCAATTCTCACAGACATAGTGAGCGAAACTGTGCGTAAGACGATATTTGGTGCATGAAGAGATAGTGCGGCAACCTCTCTTGGTGACGTAACTGCTATTTGTGCCCTTTGGCATTTTGGGCAACACTTATCACGCAGAAATCTTCTTCACAGATTCCGAAAGCTGAATTAAAATAGAAGAGTTCCAATAACGTACGACCGCGTCCACCACCAAACTGTTTCTGAAAAATGCCTTGGGAAAGGCATACTTTTCTCATATTGATGAGAGCATTAGGGAGTCGAACTTAAAAACTTTTTTGATAAAACTCTTTGGGTGAATTTGAAAATAAATGATTGACAAAAGTAGTTACTTTAACTATAGTAAGTCACTATTATTAAAACCAAACTTTAGGAATATTTCATGATACTTGCCAAAAGGCGGCTCACAGTTCTTGTCTTGTCTGTTATGACGGTGCCTTTATTAATCTTTCTCCCTGGCAGAGCCATATCAGTGCAAGCTGATGCCTATTCCACTCATGGAAACCTCGTCATCCGCGATGACAGTACTGGTGGCGACTGCCACTCCTTCGGTACATGGGATGCTTTGATGAAGAGCTGCACTCTTACGGTCGATCTAGCTACAAGCGGGGGAGGCGGCGGCATCGAAATTGCTAACGATGGTATTACTCTAGACGGTAATGGTCACAGGATATCCCACGACCTTTCCGGCGGTAGCACTTATGGGTACGGTGTGGGGTTATGGAGCAGATCAGGCGTAACTGTGAAAAATTTGGCCGTTAGTCAGTTCAACATGGGAATCTACGCCGTTTCTGCTTACAATTGTACCATTGTAGGCAATAATTTCTCTGCCAATAGCAATGGGATCATTCTGGGCAACTCGGCGGCCAATGCGGTAAGAGACAACACTGTTACTGGTGATCGAATGGGTTATGGCATACAGCTCTCTGATAGTAATTACACCAGCCAGAACGACATAGTCGCTGGGAATGTTGTGACAAATAATGACCAAGGCATCAATATTTCGGGCGGATGGAACCATCTGATTTCCGGGAATAACATATCTCAGAGTGCCTCAATTGGCGTACAGGTTGAATCTTACTCTAATAATGTCGTGGGTAATATTGTTAGTAATAATAATGGTGTGGGCATTCGAGTCGGCATGAGAAGATCAGGGAACACCATAGCTGGCAATACTATTGCTAACAATTTCTTTGGCGGAGTCGAGCTATACCAAGCAGGCGATCCCATGGGCAGCCATAACACAGTCTACAATAACAACTTCATTAATGATGGAGCTTCTGATTACCAGGGTATGGGAAATTTATTTAATTTGCCGGCGCCCACTGGCGGGAATTATTGGAACCTCAACACGAGCTGTGTCGACACCAATGGGGACGGCTTTTGTGACACGCCTTTCTTGCTTGACCAGTTACCGTTGGTCAATCAAAAAGTGTGGCTCAATGGTAGACCTTCTCTCACCTTGGGCAGGCCCTCGCCGTTCTGGGCGTCGTATGCTGATTACTCATCACGCGAACTGTCCGTAAACTGGGTTATCTGGAACAAAGGGAATATAGACGCACTTAATACGCAGATAGTAAACACATCAAATAATTATGGCGTGCTTGAGACAACCAGACTGCCGGTGACATTGGGTAATATTGCCCATGGAGCATCCGCATCCTCAACAATAAAGTATAGAGTTCCACTTGGAGTCAACTCCTGGAAGACAACAATTTCCGCGGCAGCCAGGGACGGCAACGGTATCACTTATACCTATCCCTAGAATCAGACTTTCAAAATTTCTTGGCATCTGCAGTTCCTGAAGCTTTATGGAATTGAGCATGTGGAGTTTTCAGTTCGAATTCGAATTGCTTAGTAGAACGCTCACACGAAGTTTTCAAATCTCTTTTTCGAGCAGACTATAATATAAAAGTTCGAATAACGGACTACAGAGTCCACCTCCCGCAAAAAAAAGAAACCCCCCGCCCAGTCCCCTATAATTACCATATGCCCAACGAAATAATCATATCCGGCGCCCGCGAGCATAACCTGAAGAACATCTCGCTCCGGCTGCCCCGCGACAAGATGATCGTCATCACCGGCCTTTCCGGTTCGGGCAAAAGCTCGCTCGCCTTCGACACGATTTACGCCGAAGGCCAGCGCCGCTATGTCGAGTCGCTTTCCGCCTATGCCCGGCAGTTCCTTGGTCAGATGCAAAAGCCGGACATCGACAGCATCGAAGGCCTCTCGCCGGCCATCTCTATCGACCAGCGAGCCATCAGCAAGAACCCGCGTTCCACCGTAGGCACGGTCACCGAGATCTACGATTATCTGCGGCTGTTGTACGCCCGCATCGGCAAGCCTCACTGCCCCAGCTGTGGCAAGCTGATCGCCGCCCAGTCGCAACAGCAGATAGTCGACCAGATCCTGGAGCTGCCACCGGATACGCGCTTCATGGTTGAGGCGCCTCTGATCCGTGGCCGCAAGGGTGAGTACCGCGATCTGCTTGAGCAGTTCCGCCGTGATGGCTTCACCCGCGCCAGGATAGATGGCGAGATACGCGAACTGGAAGTGGCTGTCCAGCTGGACAAGAACACGCGCCACGACATCACCATCATCGTCGACCGCCTGATCATGAAGCCGGATCTCCGCCACCGCCTGGCGGATTCGGTAGAGACTGCCGCTGCTCTCTCCGGTGGCCTGGTCAACATCGTGACCGCCGGGGGCAAAACCGCTGATGGTGAATCCGCCGATGGCGAAACCGCCACCTATTCCGAACAGTTCGCCTGTCCCGACTGCGGTGTCAGCCTTGCCGAGCTTGCGCCGCGAATATTCTCCTTCAACAGCCCTTACGGCGCCTGCGAAAATTGCACCGGTCTCGGCTTCCAGGAGGAGATCGACATCGATTTGCTTATCCCCGACAAGAGCAAGTCCCTGCGCGAAGCAAACATACTTCCCTGGAGCAGCGGTTTCCGCCACGTCATTCGCTTGATGTCCAGGTATTACGAAATAAGCCTCGATGTGCCGTTCGAGGAACTATCTGAAGAAGATCAGCAGATGATCCTCTATGGTCCCGATGAGGAAGAAAGAAAAAAGCGGCGTGGCCGCCGGCGCAGCAGCCGCATGCTCACCGGCATCATCCCCAACCTGCAGCGCCGCTACCTGGAGACCGAGTCGACGCTGATGCGCGACCGTATTTCCCAGCTCATGGCCATCCATCCCTGCCCGGTCTGTAATGGCGCCCGCCTCAAGGCGGAAAGTCTGGCAGTGACCGTCGGCGATATGAATATCTTCGAGCTTACCCAGCTTCCAATACGTAATTCGGAGAAGTATCTCTCTGAACTAGACCTGACGGAGACCGAGCAGCTGATCGGCGGGCGCGTCATCAAGGAGATCCGCGAGCGGCTTCGCTTCCTCGACAACGTTGGCGTGGGTTACCTGACTCTTAACCGCAAGGCGGGAACCCTTTCCGGCGGTGAAGGCCAGCGTATCCGGCTGGCGACACAGATCGGTTCCAGCCTGGTCGGCGTGCTTTACATCCTCGATGAACCGAGCATCGGCCTTCATCAGCGCGACAATCGCAAGCTCATCGACACCCTTCACCGGCTGCGCGATCTCGGTAACACCGTCATCGTCGTCGAGCACGACGAGGAAACGATGCGCGAAGCGGACTTTATCGTCGACATGGGTCCCGGCGCCGGGGAACATGGGGGAGAGGTTGTGGCCCAGGGCACGCCGGAGCAGATTCTCAAGTCCAAAAAGAGCCTGACCGCCGCTTTTCTGAACGGCAAGCGCTTCATCGATGTTCCCGAGCGCCGCACGGCAGACCAGGGCAGCATCGTCATCCGGGGAGCTCGGGAACATAATCTCAAGTCCATCGATGTTGAGATCGCACTGGGCAAGTTCGTCTGCGTGACCGGCGTTTCCGGGTCCGGAAAGTCGACGCTCATTAATGACGTACTCTACCAGTCGCTAGCCGGCTCTCTCTATCGCGCCAAGGCGGCTCCGGGTGCCCACGATAGCATCGAAGGAGCGGAGCAGATAGACAAGATCATCAGCATCGACCAGTCACCGATCGGCCGCACACCCCGTTCAAATCCGGCTACCTACACCGGTGTCTTCGACCACATCCGCCAATTGTTCGCCGTAACTCCCGAGGCGCGGGTGCGCGGTTACAAACCCGGCCGTTTCAGCTTTAACGTCCGCGGCGGCCGTTGCGAGGCCTGCCGGGGCGACGGCACCATCAAGATCGAGATGCACTTTTTGCCCGATATTTATGTTCCCTGCGAGGTCTGCAAGGGCAAGCGTTATGACCGGGAAACCCTCGAAGTCCGCTTCAAGGGGAAAAACATCGCCGAGGTTCTCGACTTGAGCGCCGCCTCGGCGCTGGAATTCTTCCAGGCCATTCCCCGGATAGCCCGCCGGATGCAGACCATGGTGGATGTCGGCCTGGGCTACATCCGCCTCGGCCAGCCCGCCACCACTCTTTCCGGTGGCGAGGCCCAGCGGGTGAAGCTCTCTTCAGAGCTCAACAAGGTCGCGACTGGAAAAACCCTTTATATCCTCGATGAACCGACTACCGGCCTTCATTTCGCCGATATCGAAAAGTTGCTGGAAGTGTTGCAGCGCCTGGTAGACAACGGCAACACCGTCGTGGTTATCGAGCATAATCTCGACGTCATCAAGTGCGCCGACCACATCATCGACCTCGGCCCCGAAGGCGGAGACGAGGGCGGCTATGTCATTGCCACCGGCACCCCCGAGGAACTCATCCGTAAACGCCGCTCCCAGACAGGCAAGGCCCTGCGGCCATCGCTCAGCAACTAATTCTGTCAAACAGAAAAGTTATGCGAAGCCGAATTAATATTTGTGGCGGGATTGGCATGCACGCTGCCCGTGCCGGAAAACAGCAAGGCAATGGCCCCATGAACGCCAGAATCTGTCAACCGGACCAGCAACCCTGATTGGCTGCAGGAAGCAGTGCGAAATCCTGAATCTACAACTGGTTCAGCATGTCATCAATCATGCCGATCTCTGCCAGCAGACTGATGCATTGTGCGGCTGAGCGCGCTTCCAGGAGCTCGTGGCGGGCATCTTCAATTCGACCTTCATGAATATATGATCTGGCGAGGTACACCTCTTGGCTGATAAGACCGCGGACCAGTTTTTGCGTTTCCCCATCGTCCAGATCGATCATGCTCGAATCATCCATCGAAGGAAATAGCTCGCTGAGAGCGATGAGCCCCGGTTTTGGCTCTGGTGATGGTGCAGGTGTTGTCCCTGGTGGCATCGTCACCTCAGGAGCTTCCTTGGCCTGTTGGACCGCGCGCAGCTCATCCAGCTCTTCCTCCCCGAGCTCGTGGCGCACTCCCCGTCTCCTGCGCACCAGCCAGGAAACCAGGGCCATCAGTAAAATAACTCCCGCGGCAATTCCAAGCACGATCTTCCAGGGAATTACCCAGAAGGAACTGGATACGATGATCGGGGTGCCGTCAGGCGTATAGCCAATTTCCGCCTTGGCGGTATATCGTCCGAAAAGGTAGTGGCTGTCCCATTTTACAACGTTACGCCTCGCCGATTCAGGCAGCACTACCCACTCGGAAACCGGAATCTCAACTGTCGTCTGTCCGAGGATATTCGTGATGATCACGCGCCCGGACGGTTTCAGGTGCGTATTGCCCTGGTTTCTGAAAACCAGTCCGATATCGATTGGACCATACTCGGATATCGCCGGGACTTCCGGCGGGTCAAGAGTGCCTTCCTGGCGCACCGCACCAGCCACCTTTATAAGGAAAAATGAGCTTATACGGCTGGTTTTATTTATCGCCGAACCCTGCTCATCCTGCGCTTCATAGGTGGAAGAGGCGAAAAGCGCCGCGTAATGCCCGCCAGGTTTAGCATTTTTTGGCACATTCACTTTCGTGCGGAACGTCGCCGTCTCACCATGCTTGATAACAATGCTCGATAGTTCCGGTTCCAGCCAGCGACGGGCCCCCCAGGAGCCGTCTTCGTCACCTAAAAATACAGTCGCCTGCGCGGGATCCCCCGAGCCTTCAAAATCCTCTACCGAAAATTCCACCGTCAGGGTAATGCCGGTTCGATTGGCAACCACAATGTCCCGCGAAACACTCTCTCCCGGCTTCATTTCCAGCTCGACCTTGGTGGGCGAAATGACAAACTGACCGGTAACCGCATCATCATGTTTCTCGACAGTGTATGCACTTGCATCGATGGGATGAATAAAACAGATGAGTATTAGCGCGATAGACGCGATAAGTATAGCTCTGATTATGCCAGGCCAAGAAATGAGCACACGCGTGCCTTTCCACCAGGGCGGCATTTCGGTTCGTCTGGAAGACGATGGGTTCAAACTATGACGTTTGGTCAATATGATGTTTATCATGATTCGAAGTCTAAACTTCGCTTCCCCGCCGCACTTTTCCTGCAATTACGAGGCAGTGAGCCAGATGATTAAGCGTCCGGATAAAGGCGATGGAACGACCGAAACCCGCTGGTTGAGAGAGGGCTTCAGTATTGACCATACGCCAGCCCCGCTACTGATGGAGATGAAGTTATCCACTCTACCAGGGCCATAGAAAAAGCCCAGTTCCCAAAACCTAAGAGCTTGCGTTCAAAAGCTTCGGCAGCTGGGCTATCCCTGGGGGAGACCCCTGGCTTTGCGTCCCCGCCTCGCGACGGGTTTGCTTTTTCGTATATGATGCGTTCGAAGGCGTTTTCGACAGTTCAAAGAAAGGCTTTAGCGTTTTCTTAGTTACTTTAATAATTAATCTAAAAAGGTTGTGGCTTTTTGTATCCTGATTACTCCATTGGGCCGCTTACTATTCACACCTTTGGCTTGATGATGGCCCTGGGTTTCCTGGCGGCTGGAGCCGTGGCGTATTTCGAGTTCAAACGAAAAGATCTTAATCCGGAGAATGTCTACTGGCTGACAATCGCCGCCGCGGTAGGTGGGTTGATCGGCGCCAAGGTCCATTACCTGTTACTGCACACTGATGAGTTGAGGGGCGATCCGCTGGCTTCGGCATTCAGCGGCGATGGGCTCGTCTGGTATGGTGGGCTCATAGGTGGTGCGCTGGCGGGGATCCTGGTCACCAGGCTGTATCGTCTCCCCTGGGGCAAAGTCCTGGATGCCTGCACACCGGCCATGGCGATTGGATATGCTTTCGGGCGCATGGGATGCTTTCTCAATGGCGATGATTACGGTCGACCGTCCGATCTTCCCTGGGCTATGGAGTTTCGCGAGGGCTCACCACCGACTCATGGAGAAAAGGTTCAACCGACTCAGTTGTACGAGTCGTTTTCATCGCTGCTGATTTTCTTCTTCATCATGCTCCTCAGAAAGCGATTAAAACGTGACTGGGCTCTAGCCTGTGTTTACCTTATTCTGGCTGGAACGGAGCGATTTCTGGTAGAGTTTGTTCGCGCCGAGCGCCCGGGGCAGGTTCAGCAGCAGGTTCTGGCGGTAGTGATGGTGATTATAGCTGGGGTGGCTCTGATCTGGGTCCAGACGCGGCCTGAGGGCAAAGGGGAACTTCGTTGATAGTCCCCGGTGCCTCTGCTATATTGGATTCAGTCCTGTAAGAACTAATTCTCTGCGATAATCGTAATCCAAAAACCACTTCAGAACCTCAACTCGACCAGACGCCTCTTTCTTTATTTGTGGATTCTACTTGATTCGCAATGTTTGAAAATGGCGGGAAGTAAGGCAGGTATCACTCCTTGCAGATAACTGAAGTCTCATTAATCGCCTTTGTCTGGGCTTTTGTAGCTGGTCTGGCTTCCTTCCTGTCTCCATGCGTTTTACCGCTGCTGCCAGGATATCTTTCCTATGTATCTGGTGTCGGTGTCGACGAGCTGGGAACGAATATCCGAAAAGTGGCCATGGCCAGCCTGGCTTTTGTCGCCGGGTTTGTTATTTTTTTCAGCCTGCAGGGCGCCGCTGCCGGGTTGGGTGGAAGCGCGTTTGGTTCCTTTTTAGCCTTCTTTACCGACAACGGTAGCGAAGGCAGGCGGATACTGGAGATCTTTGCCGGAGTCTTTCTCATTATCTTTGGAGTCTTTGCTCTGGGAATATTTCATCCAGCCTGGTTCGAGCGTGAGCGGCGCTTGCGGCTCATCAAAAAACCTGCGGGCCTTGTTGGCGTGCTTCTGGCCGGCATGGTCTTTTCGGTGGGAATAGGTCCGTGCACGGGACCGTTACTCGGGTCCATCTACATGCTGGCCATTGGTACCGGGGACCCGATGGCCGGTGCCAGCCTGCTTTTTGTTTACGCCCTGGGCATGGGATTACCTTTTGTCTTGTCAGGTTTCCTTTTTGCCAAGATGATCGGGACGTTTACATTCGTCAAACGTCATTTTGGCGCCATCAAGATAGCATCCGGATCACTTCTGATCCTTTTTGGGCTGCTTCTGGCCACAGGAAAAATCGGTGTGTTGAGCGATTGGATGCAAAGCTGGCTCCCTTCCGTCAATGTATGATGCTGTCCATCCAGCGAGTTTTGTTGAAGATTGGGGGGCAGAGATGCTAGTATGTTTGCGAATCCCATATGCCCTCGCGCCGTGGTTTTGTTCTGCTTCTTTCCGCCTGTCTGGTCCATTGGTCATGAGGTTTCCGCCTGAAGGGGCACGGGCTCCGTGGGCATGAAAATTATTAACCGGGAATGATGAATGAATAATAGCGTAGAAAATAATGAACAGATTTCCGCTGCCTCCCCTGAAGAGGGATGGACAGCCAAAGACGCAGTTCTGGCAGTGGTCGCATTTGCTGTTATCATCGCCGTGGCGGCTGGCGCATATTTTTTCTGGCAGGCCAGGAAGACTGAACCAGTAGAAGCAGGCAGTACAGCGCCGGATTTCACCCTGCCCCTTTTGAGCGGTGGTGAGGCCAGCCTTTCCGATTATCGCGGTCAGGTTGTTATGCTTAACATCTGGGCCACCACGTGCACCTCCTGCCGGGAAGAGTTTCCCTCAATGGAACGCCTTTACCAGAACATGAAAGCAAAAGGTTTGCCGTTCGAGATGCTGGCGGCCAGTACTGATAAAAAGGGAGCGGAGCAAATCAATCCGTTTATCAGTGATATCAAGGTTTCGGATGAAACGGGACGGCTGCTGCCAGTAAAAATTACTTTCCCGATCATGCTCGATTCGGAGGAAAAAGTGCACGATCTGTATCAGGTAAACAGGTTGCCTGAAACATACATCATCGATAAAAACGGCGTAGTCCGTGACCATATTCTGGGTCCGGTTAACTGGGCCAGCACGAGTACGCCTGAAAACCAGTTAATCCAGCATCTTTTGCAGACCCCATGAAAGGCAATATGAAATGGCTTCTGCTTGTCCCGGTTTTCGCTTTGGCGTTGGCGCTTGGGTATCTGATACCAACACAGCTGCTTAGCGGAGATGGTGGGGATGAGCAATCCGCGGACAATAGCCAAAAGAGTCAGGCGGCGCAGATCCAGATTGAAGATATGCAGTCCAAGCTCGACAGTTACCAGACGGTTTTGAGCAGAAACCCGGGCGATATTGATGTAGCTCTGGTCCTTGGGGACACCTTTTATGAAATGGGAATCATCCAGGGTGAAAATGGCGATATCAATGATTCTTACCGCAGCTTTAAAAATGCAGTCGACCAGTACCTGAAGTATCTTTCTGTGAAGCCGGGCAATGTTGAGGTAATGACGGATCTGGGTTTAGCTTACGGGGATCTTCAGATGCCTGAAATCGCTCTCCGGGAATTAAAGGCTGCGGTAGCGCTGGCTCCCGGTAACCAGAGAGCCTGGCATTCTCTGGGCTGGGTTCAATACACGGGGGCTAGCAACCTGCCAGAAGCAAAGATCGCCTGGCAGAAGTCTTACGACCTCGATCCCAATTCGCCTACTGGCAAAGAGTCGAAGTCCTTCCTGGACAATTTTTCCGGCCAGCAAAGCCTGGCATCTCCCAGTATTGCCCCTTAAATAATCCAACTTGAATTCATAAAAAAAGGGACGGCTTCAGCCGTCCCTTTTTAGTTGTGCGTACAGAGAATTATTGTATATCAAGCACTTTCGCGAAGGTGCTGTGTTTCCTGCAACTCTTTCAGCCGCGCCAGCGTATTAGCTTCTATCTGGCGAATACGTTCGCGAGTCACACCAAAGCGGCGGCCGATCTGCTCGAGCGTGCGTGGATGTTCCCCGTTCAGTCCATAACGCAGTTCCAGAATCTTCCTCTCGCGGTGCGGCAGCGAGTCCAGAATCTTGTTGAGGTCGTCTTTCTTGATCTCCAGCATCGCGGATTCCAGGGGTTTTGGTGTTCCTTCATCCTCCAGGAAATCACCAAGCTCGGCCTCTTCCTCGTCACCTACAGGTTTTTCGAGGCTTACGGGACTTTGGGATATCTTGATCAGATGCTGAACTTTTTCGACCGAAGTATCCATAATCTTGGCGATTTCTTCCGGCGTAGGTTCACGGCCGTGATCCTGGACCAGCTGACGCTTGGCCCTGACCAGATGATTGAGTTTTTCTACCATGTGAACCGGGATTCTGATCGTGCGAGCCTGGTCCGCGATAGCGCGGGTTACCGCCTGGCGGATCCACCAGGTAGCATATGTGGAGAACTTGTATCCCCGACGGTAATCGAATTTCTCGACCGCCCGTATAAGACCGAGGTTTCCCTCCTGGATCAGGTCGAGGAAGGACAGGCCGCGGCCCAGATAACGTTTGGCAATACTAACCACCAGCCGCAGATTAGCTTCGACCAGTCGGCTCTTGGCCTCCATGTCGCCGCGTTCCATGCGCTTGGCAAGAGAAACCTCTTCTGCCGCCGATAACAACGGGATGCGTCCGATATCGCGCAGGTACATGCGCAGAGAATCGTCTGTAGCCGCCGCCGGCCGCTCGACGACTTCCTCGACCGCTTCGGGAGGCTCATCCGCGGTATCATCGTGTTCAACGATGTCGATGCCCACGTCCGCAATGCGCGTGTAGATGTCTTCGATCTGCTCGGTTGTCAGGTCAGCTTCCTGAAGAGCGTCCGCTATGTCGTCAAGGGTCAGAAACCCCTTGTCCTGTCCTTGTGTTATGAGGGTTTGTGTCAATTCGTTAGGCAGTTCTGTCATAGATGTCACTTAATTTATCTTTCTAGTTGTCGTTGTTTTATCCTCTTTTTGTCCATAACGGACAAATGCCAAGCGGCCATTGTACCACAGTCGTCAACCTTTTTCCCCCGGCCGTCATATCCATGCCAGTAGATAAATGAATCAGGATAATTCAGGTTTCGCAGAATCCCATCCATTATCAGCGGCAAATAATTATTCCCTGCCACTATTATGTTCAAACAAGGAAAACGTGGAGGGGGGTTTTGTTCAACTTCCTGCGCCAGAGAAAATAAGCAAAAAGGAGGCGTTGCCTACAACAACGCCAATAAACCTGTTTCTATTCAATCATAAAAACGGCGGATCTTCACAGTCATCGTTTTAATCATTCCATTAGCTTATCTGCCAGCTCTGGAAGCGGCCAGCCAGGCTTTGCAGTAAACGATCGGTTGTTCGCCGCGCCTGTTGCTCACCCGCCCCAGGTAACACTAATACCAATTGCTTTCCTTCTATGGCGGCTGCTGTATCAGTTTTTCTGAGACTTCTCATAATTGTGCGAAAAGCCTCGGCAAATTGTGCTTTATTTATTTGTTCCATATCAATAGTGGCAATCGAGACACGCTGGCGCTGTTGCCTGGCGCGGCTAATTCGCTCATCCAGCTGCTGGTAAAAGAGATCGCCGCGGATTATTGGCACATCTGGCATCTGATCACCCGTCAATGGTACAACCACTCTGCTCATGAATGGTGCCGGTTTATTTGTGCGCAGCCCGTTCACATATTCAATCGCATGAATAATGCGGGATGCCGCTTTGCCGTCTCCATAGGGGCTGATACCTTGAGTCATGGCACTGTAGCTGGCGGCATTCGTAAGCAGTTCTGTTGCCGCGGCGACTATGGCATGGCGGGAGGTGCCGACAATTCGTGCCAGACCGGCCTGTATTGCTTCGGGTCGCTCTGTCAGGTCCCGGAGCACGAGAACTGGTTTGGCTAATGCAGGCGCTTCTTCCTGTAATCCGCCAGAATCGTTCATTACCAGGTAAGATCTCGCCAGCAAATTCGCCATATCCATGTAGTCGAGCGGTTCTACCAGGTGGATACGCTCCTTTCCCCCGAGCAGGGATTGAACAGGGATGCGCACCTTCGGGTTGCGATGCACGGAAAATACGACTTCGATATCCGCAAAACTGTCAACTATCTTCATAATGCCGGTACAGATGTCGAGGATTGGCTGGCCGAAGTTTTCGCGCCGGTGAGAAGTAACCACTATCAGCCGCTTGCCGTCTTTGCCAACGTTTTCTAATCGAGGATTGGCAAAAATGTAATTTGGCCTGATCACCTGGAACAGGGCATCAATGACAGTGTTGCCGGTGATGAAAATCTTCTCGGCGTCCACACCCTCGTTTCTGAGGCTCTCCCATGCCGTGACGGTCGGTACGAAGTGGATATCCGCCAACTGCGTTATCATCGACCGGTTAATTTCCTCAGGGAAAGGCTTATATTTGTCGTAGGTTCGCAGCCCGGCCTCTACATGGCCTACGGCGGTGTTCTGATAGAAGGCCGCAAGACATCCGGCGAAGGCGGTGGTTGTGTCTCCCTGGACCAGCACCAGGTCGGGCTTTTCGGTTGAGATGAGTTCCTCTACACCCTGCAGGGAACTAACAGTGACATCGCTTACGCCCTGGTCGGGCTGCATGATGTCGAGGTTGTAATCAGGCTCGATGCCAAATTGGCCAAGAGCCTGACCGAGCATCTCGCGGTGCTGACCCGTTGTCACCAGAACCGAATCAAAATTCGGTGATTCTTCGAGTCCGCTTATTATGGGTGCCAGCTTGATTACCTCAGGCCGGGTCCCGAAAATTGTCATTGTCTTTATTTTTTTCAAGGTTGGGAACCAGTTTGTCCTGCTTCCGCCTGCGTCCATTCGAGCGCTCGCAACATCAACTGTCGCTACTGTCTACGAATTTCTTCGCAAAGAGGGCGGGGCGTTATCATTCTAAAGTTGACACAATCTCGGGAAAACTAAACAAATTCTTTAGGAAAAACGCAGGGCGAACTTAGTCTGCTTTTCGTTTTATTAGCGCCGTTCTGCGGGCATTTGCATACACGCGGATGGTGGTCATTCAAATTTAAATCGTGGCCATAAAAAATGGCCACACCCAAGTCTGAGCATGGCTGAAAAAGGCAGGTTTCAGGGAACCAGCAACAGCTCCGGAAGTAAAACCGCGCAAAGCCGGGGTTAATGGCCTCTTGCCCTGGGACAGCCAGACTACCGCCGAGGGGTCTCATTCATTTTCTAGTACGGGCGCATATAGACTTTGTCATTTCCAGAGGAATAGTCCCAGGTTATAACGGTACTGGAGCCCTTCGGACGGGTACCACTGGCCATGAAGGAATCGATCGAGGCTTCGTCAAGAGTCGCTTCCTCAACTGAGATATGCTGGAAGACGCCGTTAGCGCTATGGGTCTGACCATAGCCGACCTCGCGATGGTCGATGCCCACTGTAAGCTGTTTCATAATCCCCGCGTCCTGGCTTACAGTCAATTGGTTACCCATAAGTCTTGAAATCACCAACACGCCGTTGCGATAAACATTCAGCTTTGCGTAATGCATATCGCCTGCTTTCCAGTAGGCCAATCGGCAGTCATCACCTTTCAGGATGAAGTCATTCAAATCGACGGAGTCGTGCATCCAGTCGTTGGCCAGCCCCTCGGCGTTCCAGAGGAACAGGAATAAGCGGTTTTCATCCCCCAGGTCATTGCCGCCATCGATATCAAGATGGATTTCATTATGTACAAACGGACTTGGCGCATCCCAGTGGTTGTCCAGGTTCAGGATTTGCCATTCGTTGTCGTTGGGAATGATCTCCCTGGCGTTCAGCATTGGTATCCACTGAACGAACATGCCCCAGTCTTTTGAAGTGTCGAGCCGGACCGGGCTGTCGCCCTGTTCACCGTTTTCGTGGTCATGTCCCACCTGGGCAAAGCCCAGCTCGCGGACGGCCTCACCGTTGGCGTTTATGGTTACGCCAGGATCAAGTGGCAGGGCTGCCGGAGTTGTGAAGGCGAAGCCCTTCTCTGACAGCGTATTTTCCAGCTGCGGCCTGCGGAAGCGAATTTCCAGACCTCCGGCCGCTGAACTCCAGTTCTGTGCGGAAGTTCGGCAATGAAGCTGGGTATAGAAGTTTTTATTGGCGGCAAACGTCATCGAATTGCTGTACAGCCGCATCCAGCCTGAGCCGATGTCGGACTTGTCCAAGACAACTCCGGCTGGTTGCTGGAAGCCGTTCGCTGAGACTGCGAGATCTGCCAGGGCATTTTTTTCCTGTTGGGTCGTCCCGGGTAGCCAGTCCATTTTCACCTCGGCACTGACCGCCCATTTTGTGTCCGGATAATTGTGGCTCATCCAGAGGCCAAACCATTCCGTGCTGGTCGGGGCACCGGTTGCGGTCAGATGTATGACCTGCTCGCCTGGGGTTATGCCAGTGGGAGGCTGTACGCTGAGAGTGGATGTGTAGTTACCGTTACCGTTGAAACCCGTCCAGCCATCGGCGATGCCGTTGCTGTCGTTGTCCGCCATGATGGCATTGGTGAACCGGTTGGTTGTGGCCGCGTATATATGGAGACCATCATCATCCAGGTAGGTTTGCGGCGGACGAATCCAGCTCTCGGAGAATTTTTCAGGTTCTCCCGGAAAAGGACCAGGGTATTCGTAAGCGCTGTCACAATAATCGCTGGCCGTCGCGAACAGGGTGGACATAAATATTGTCGCGCCACCGGGAACGGAGAACCTGAGTGTTAAGGAGGCGCTGTTGTCTTTATAAATATGTCCCAGTTCCACGGGGGTGCTGGTTGAAAGAATCACACCGCTGGTGTTCATCGAGCCAAGGATGGTAACGCTCATGGCATCCGGCCCGCTGTCATTGGAGATAGTGTAATCCACCGAGAGGAGACGCTCCTGGTAATCGGCGTAGTTGGCCCAATAAATACTGGTGGCCCTTACTCCCAGGGAGGGCTTGCCACACTGACCGATGTACTGACCGATGTAGTAGGATGCGGCCGGCGCGGAAGAATAAGGATAAAAATAAACCAGGAACAACAGGATTAAACCAAGTACACCAAATCTGGCCTTCATGCCAAAATGGACACCGTGCCACATAATTTAGCCCCCTCATTTTATGTGTAAGTGTGGGGCTAATTATTTCCAACAACGGCGTCATGATGCATACATTAATACCCTTACTTGGTATTAATGCAGTGCTACTTAGTTGCTAATTATAAAGAATTATAAGGTGGTGATTAGCAGGGGAAATCCTGAAACCAATATCATCTTGATAGCCAATATAGTGAATACAAGGGATATAGTGTGGTAAGGATTTTTTGTGAAAAGCTGAACTTGAAGTAAACGGGGTCTACGCTTGGCGAGGATGTAAAGCAGGATGATCTGGTAACGTGCGACCAGCTCGACCAGACTTGACTTTTAAACTTTCAGGCGAAAGAAGCTCCTTGAAGAGCTTGGCAGACTCGGCTATTGTGCTGTTATTAATAGGTTTATTTGTGTGACGTTCATTCGAAAAAATATTAATCAAATCACTATCCCAATTGGGATAGTGATTTGCGGTGCCTTACTACGACTGGTAAAACTTGGTGTACCTAGCGCATGGTACGATGAAATTTACACCATTCGCGTCAGCACCGCACCCTTAAGCTCGGTCATCCCCGAAGCCCTAGCCTCGCGCCATCCCCCCCTGTATTATTTGGCGCTGCATTTTTGGAGCAGGCTGGGATTAGGTGATGGCTGGATGCGGCTGCTCTCTGCGAGTGCGGGCATAGCCACCATTTATCTCGTTTACGCCATTGGGCGTAACCTCTTTTCAAGGCGCGTGGGCCTCTGGAGTGCTGCCCTGGCTGCTTTTTCACCTTTTCTTATCTGGTACTCCAGAGATGCCACTGATTACTCCTGGGCCATCGCCACAACCTCGGCTTCTTTTTATTTCTTAATCAAAGCAGCAAAAAAAGGCGGTTGGTCTTATTGGAGCCTGTATATTGCGGCGTCAGTTGCCGCTCTTTTTACTCATTACTACAACATTTTGTTTTTGCTGGCTGAGGTGCCTATGTTTTTTTTGATACAGAAACCAGCAAAAAGATGGCGACCTTGGCTCATTAGCGAAGCTGCATTGGGGATAGTTCTTTTGCCGTGGCTAATAATGCTTAATGAAGCCAAAGCATACGCACAAGGCAACCTCCCTCATCTCGTAGTTCCTCAGTTGAGGACCCTTTTGAATGGTATTGGCACCGCGCCTATTACATTTATCAGAGGATATGCCGGACTGATGGGCAGAGGAGAAAGCGCTCTTTTTTTAAGCGGTACGCAGAAAATAATTCTCACTCTGGGCGTTCTTGCCGCCATGATAATATTCATATTTACGCGAAGATTTGCAACCGGCGAAGTCCAACGCAATTTGTTGGCTTTGGCTGCTTTCACTTTTTTCGCTATTTCGCTGCCAGTGTTCTTACAAATGGCTCAAGGAGAACTGGTTGCAGGCAGATATTATGCCATAGCATCTCCAGCCTTCTTAATTTTGTTGGCCGCATTGATTAATTTGCTGCCAGTTAGGGTGAGTTGGGCTATCAGCGGCTTGGTTGTCCTATTGCTGCTTTTGTTTCTCAATATACAGCGTCAAGGAGCCAGCCAAGAAGATTGGCGTGGCATCATGGCCACCATTACTTCCACCGCTAAGACTGATGATGAAATTTTGTGTTTTCCATTACATAACTGTATTGCTGCCCAAAACCATTATTATAACCCCGAAGATGCTCCATACCTACCCGTGAAAGGGGGTGTTGTGTCTGGTGACAAACCGCAAGATGTTTATTTAGTTCCTCCAGATTATGTTTGGATTGGATACAGAGGCAAATGGCCCGACGTAAGCAGAATTGACGATATGGAGGAGTTGGAGAGCCAACTTACTTTAATGATAAATAATTCAAAACGGTTATGGTTGGTTAGCGGAACTGGCAATTTAGGTAACTACCCCAAAGCAACGATCATTGAGCAAACGCTTTTAGGAGATTGGATCCTGGAACAAGAATGGAATTTCACACCCCTAAATCTAAAGCTTTATGAGAGGAAATAACTGATCACGACCTGAAGTTAGTCAGCTCCATTAGGTCATGACGCTTGGAGTTACTGATCTGGTCCGCATTTTCTGGACAATTTCTTTAGGGCACCTCTAACAATTCAGTATTTTAATCAACAGCAGAGATGAGATAACAAAGTTTGGTTTACTGTTCCCTCTGTTTTTGTTTTTTCCTTGCCGGCCGCCCTCTTTGCGCCTTCCGAGCTCTGATTAAGCCGTTTTTAGGCGCAGCAGTTGCGTATATCTGCACATGTTGTACGCCAGATTCCGCATGCCGATCTTGTAGTTGGCCCGCGCCAGGCCCACGCACCGGATCAGCTTGCCGCCCATACTGCCAGCCTGAAAGCCAAAGACGTGCTCCACTCGCGCCCTTACCTTTGATCGTTTCTGGTTTACCCTTTGCCTGGCTTCGCTTAATGGATGATCACGGTAGCCTTTGTAGTTGATCTGGTTATCGTAGCCGCCCTTGAGCTTGTCGCTGATCTCCTTTGAGCGATAAGCGCTGTCGGCCCAAAGCGCCCGACGGCTGTTATCTTCGTCCAGAAGTGCCTCCAACACCTGGCTGTCATGGGTGGAGGCGGGTGTCACCGTCCATTTGCGCACCAGCTTGTATTTCACGTCCGTGTTTATGTGGTTCTTGTAGCCGTAGTAATTGATACCGCCTTTTCTGGTCCAGCGGGCGTCGGTGTCTTTCTGGCTAAGTTTGTGGGGCTGGCTTTGCCAGTCATCGGGAACCTCACCGTTTTTGATGGTCTGGTTTTCCTGCCTGGTGTTGCGCTGCCGGGGCACTTCGACGAAGCTGGCGTCCACGATCTGGCCCTTTCTGGCCGTGTAGCCTTTCCCCGCCAGAAACTGGTCAAAGCGGGCAAAGAGCTTTTCGGTGACCTTCTTCTCCGCCCGCGTGTCTTTAAACAGCCAGATGGTTTTTTCATCGGGCACCCGGTCTCCCAGGCCCAAGCCCAAAAAGCGCATAAAAGAGAGGCGGTCGCGGATCATGAACTCCATCTGCGCGTCGGAGAGGTTGTAGAGGCTTTCCAGCACCATCACCTTGAACATCAGCACTGGGTCAAAGGCCTTGCGCCCAGCGCTGCTTTTGCGGGGCTTTTTCAGGGCTTTCCTTAAAGTGGGCCGGAAACTCTCCCAGGGAATCTCTGTAGCCAGCACTTCCAGCGGATCGCCGCACCTGCTCAGTGACTCGTAGCGCTCGTCCAGATCGAAAAACCCCGGCTGACCCATTATTACCTCCCGCTTATACATTGATAACGTGCTGCACTGTATCATATTTATGCTATGTTATCAACCTTAAAAGGCGCTATTTTTAGAGGTGCCCTTAAGAGTGTTTTTAATGTGGCTGGCGGAGCAGGTCGCTTAAAAAAGTGTCCGAAATTGTCGGACCAGATTAATCTTGGGCGGACATTAGCAGTTTTGCTTCCGGTTGCTGTAAAAGTTGATGTCAATTCAAGAAAAAGGCCGCTTGCTCAGGCGGTCTTTTTTCGTGGTATCTTGACGTTTGCAGGCTTTTAAAGTGGTACGCCCGGTAGGAATCGAACCTACAACCTTGGGATTAAGAGTCCCCTGCTCTGCCGATTGAGCTACGGGCGCACATCTACGAACTACGGCCGGGATCATCCGGCCGAGGAAATAGTCTAGCATACCCCGTCGTGGGGTTGAAATCGGGTCGCCGCGGGGAAGCGCAGAGTTATCTGGCGCCAGGTACGGGCTAGATGGACACCCAAAGAGCATAGGTAACGAAAGCGGTGTACCAGACTCCGCCAAGCAGCAGCATCCACCAGGCGAGGGTGTGTTTCAGTTTCATCCACAGGTAGAGCAGGGAGCCAGAGCCCAGCGCGAAGCCGGCGCTCAACAGGGAAATGGTGTCAAGTTGCCAGTCGGTCAGCAACAACCCCACGGAAACCGGGAATGTGCTCTGGAAAACCAGGGCGCCGGTGATGTTGCCAAGAGCAAGGGTGTCCTTGCGCGAGCGGATCCAGAGGACGCTGTTGAATTTTTCCGGCAGTTCCGTGGCAACCGGTGTGATCAGCATGGAGATAACCAGGGCTGGCAGGCCGAGGTAGCTGGAGATCGAGTCGACGGCGGTTATGAAGAAGTGGGCGCCGACTACAATGGCGGCCAGCGATAGCGCTATCTGTAACAGTATCCAGCGCAGTCTGGGAAAGTTCGGCGGATGAGACCTTGCCAGGTAGAGTGGGCGGGTGTGGCCATCGAGGTCGCCCTCGGTCCTCAGTGTGATGTAGACATATATGCCATAGCCGATCAGGAGAAATCCAACCAGGATGTAGTGGAGAGGCCTGATGTGTATCACCCCGGCGACTACGGCTGCCAGGTAGAAGATGAGGAAAAAGCCGAGATCCCGCCCGATGATGCGGTGGTTGACCTGCGGATTTATATCGCGTCCGTTTATTTTGCTGAAGATGACCAGGGCGGCGCCGGTGACGAACATGGCCAGGGTTGAGAGCATGAATGGCGCGCCGAGGATTGCTCCGGTGCCGATCGCCTTTGAACTCTCACCGGAGGCGAAGACAATGGCCACAAGTGGAATAAGTGTTTCCGGCAAGGCAGTGCCGACCGCGGCCAGAACGCTGCCTACCGCGCCTTCACCGAGACCGTGTTTCTTGCCGAACCATTCGATGCCGTTGGTAAAGACCTCACAGCCAGTGAGGATGATGGTGAGGCTGATTACCAGAAGGAATATGGTCAAGAATCATCCTCTTCCAGGTTTCTGTTCTTAGTAATCAAAACTCCGGAAGACCAGCCCGGTGACCGGTTTTGGGTAGAAGTAGGTGGACTTCTGAGGCATTTTTTCACCGTTGTCGGCGACCGACCTGATTTCTTCCATGCTGGTCGCGTTGACCATAAAGACGGCATCCAGACCGGGCGTGTCCAGCTCGCCCAGGGCTTTCTCGGTGCGTTCCACGAAACGGACCTTTGCCGACTGGTTGGGACCGTCCTGACTAATTCCCAGGATTTCGCCCAGGATTAGGCGGTCGAGGACGGCTGTATCCAGCGAACGGAAGGACGCCGACCTGCCAGTCTCCCCAGCGTCAATCATCGGGCGGGTTTCCCTGCCTGTCAGCAGGTGGTAGCTGTCCTGGCCGGGCAGGTACATTCCGAAAACATTGTGGCCGTCGCTGGATTCAGCCAAGGCGTTCAGCATTTTTTTCTGTCGTTCAGCCGCCGACCCCGTAATCTCAACCACCTGGAATTTTTCCGAAAGTGAAGCTTCCAGTTTGTCCATCGTTTCAGTTTTTATCCCCGATACAAAGCGGTGTATCGGGAGTATGGACTGGCCGGTGTTTTCCATGTCCGAGAGGTAGACCATCAGGAAATCATAGGGTTTTTCGGGGCCTGGACCGTCTTCGGCGCGCCGTGCGTCACGATAGGCGAGGGCGGTTTCATAGCGATGGTGGCCGTCGGCGATCAGCAGGGTTTTGTTCGAAAGCATTTCACTGATCGAGCTGGTTGCGGCCGGGTCGTCCACAACCCAGAGAGAATGGACTGTGTCTGCTTCATCTTTAATGCGGATATCAGGTTCTTCCGCGCTGGCTTTCATGAGTGATTTAATTACTGTCTGGCCGGGATCGGCATACAGGCAAAAGATCGCACTGAGGTTGGCCCCGGTCGCCTGCATCAGGCGCAGCCGGTCCTCCTTGGGGCCGGAGGCGGTTTCCTCATGGGGCAATACCACGCCTTCGGAAAAATCGGCCAGCCGGATCAGGGCGATAAACCCGTCACGGGTGGCGGTTGTGCCGTCGCCCAACCGGAATTCCTCACGGCAAAGGTAAAAGGCAGGAACCGGATCGGGAGTAAGAATCTTCCCGGTTTGCCATTCGCTGAAAGTTTCGGCGGCGCGGGTATAACGGTTGTTTTGATTATCGTCACCGGGAAGCTCGAGCCCGTAATCGAGGTGGATCGCGTTATGGGAGTGCTTGCCGTGGTAGCTCTGCTGCTCGACCGGGCTGATGATGTCATACGGAGGCGAGATCACGAGGGATAAATCCGGCACTTTCCGCCGGTTATAGCGAATCCCTCGGAATGGAACGACGTCGGCCAACCCGGTCACTCGATTATGGGAGACTGCGGAGGGCAACTTGTTTCAGTTTGCTGCTATTGTTAGAGTTCAAAAATCACCAAGATCAGGAGTCGACCATCAGAATTTTACTGGTTCAACCCTATCATAAGTCCAACGTAAAGACCCGCGGCAGGATTTATATGAGCCAGCTGACCTTACCCCTGATGGCTGCGTTGACGCCGGCGAAACACGAAATCACGGTCATTGATGAGAACGTGGAGCCGATCGACTTTGAACCCGATTACGACCTGGTTTCGATAACAGCGCTGACCCCCACGGCGCCGCGTGCTTACGAAATCGCCGACGAGTTCCGGCGACGCGGAAAGATGGTAGTGCTGGGCGGTGTGCATCCTTCACTGATGGCCGACGAGGCCGCCGTACACGCGGATTCCGTGGTCATTGGTGAGTCCGAGGAGACCTGGCCGCTGCTGTTGGCGGACCTGGAGAACGGCAGACTGAAACCTCGCTATGCCTCCGATCACAAGCCGGATCTGGCCGGACTGCCATTTCCCCGTCGGGACCTGATGAAAGAGGATGCCTACCTCAATATCCCCAAGGTCGAGACCTCCCGGGGCTGCCCGTTCAGGTGTTCGTTCTGTTCCACGACGGTTTTTTACGGTCCACGCATGCGCTTCCGGCCGGTGGAGGAAGTAGTCGCCGAGGTGAAGGCCGCCACCCACCGCTTCGTCTTTTTTACCGACAACAACATTACCGCCAACAAGGGTTATGCCAAGCGTCTGTTCAAGGCGCTGGAACCGCTGGGCGTGCACTGGCTGAGCCAGGGGTCGGTCGACATGGCCGACGACGGCGAGCTCATGGATCTGGCGCAGAAAAGCGGCTGTGTCGGCATGCTCGTCGGTTTTGAGTCGCTTTCCGATGAAAACATCGCCGAGATGGGCAAAAAAGCGTCCAACCGGGTTGAGGAATACGAGGAAAAGATTCGCGTATTCCACAAGCACCGGATCGGGTTGATCGGATGTTTCGTTTTCGGCTTCGACGGCGACGATCAGAGTGTTTTCAGGAAAACGGTCAAATTTATCAAGCGCAATAACATCGATTGCCCGCAGCTTACCGTGCTGACGCCGTTCCCCGGGACCTCACTGCGGACTGAGCTCGCGGCGCAGAACCGCATCATCCATTCACAGTGGGAGAAGTATGACGTCGGCAATGTCACTTTCATCCCCAGGAAAATGAAGCCGGAGGAGCTGCAGGCCGGTTATAACTGGGCCTGTGAGAAAGTATATTCGCGGTTGGCGATCATCATGCGGGGGATACGCTCGCTCGCCTACATGAAGAGCCCGTACCGTTCTCTCGTCTTCACCGGCAATACAGGTGTTTATCGCAAGCTTTACCAGGTAAGCCAGCAGGATTGACCAGGAGTTTGTCTTGATGGCCAGATCTTCCCCGCCGGGGAAATCAACAGAAATGCCTGGCGCCACTGGAGAACACGGCAGCGGAGAAACCTCCGGATATTATCGTGACGAATTCAGTCGGCTGGCGCATTTGTATGACTTTGCCTTGCGTAATGCGTTCAGATGGATCGGCGGCGAGATCGGCTTTCGTTGCGGCATTGTGGAGGCGGCCGACGTGCGGCCCGGCCAGAAAGTGCTCGACGTGGCTTGTGGAACGGGAACCCTGCTGACCCTGCTGGCTGCCTGCACCGGTCCGGATGGCCGGGCCGTGGGCGTCGATATGTCTGAGCAGATGCTCGAGGTGGGCCGCCGCAAGGTAAAGTTGAAGCAGGTGGAGTTCATCAGGGCCAACGCCGAACACCTTCCTTTTGAAGATCAATCCTTCGATCGTGTAACGGCGTCCCTGGCAATTCACGAGATGAACCGGCCTGGCAGAAGGAACGCCCTGGCGGAGATGCGGCGTCTGCTCAAGCCAGGAGGTCTGGTGGTGATCGCTGATTTGCGCAGGCCGGATACTTTTATTAACAAGCTGGGGATGAAGGTTGTGCGTCTGGCCGAGACTGATACTCTGACTGATATGTGGTCGGTCGGCCTTTACGGAGAGATGGCGCTGGCGGGTCTGAACGACCTGCGGCGGCAGATAGCGGGCCGGGGATTTTTTGAGATGCTCGTGGGGCGGAAATGAAGGGCTAACGGCAAGGACCGGCAGCTTGTGGGTGCCTTGTTGTCACGTGTCAGACATCAGGTCAGGTGATTCAGCCTTTGAGTTTCAGGGCTGTTTTGTAGAGGCGCTTTTGGGATATGCTGGTAGCAAGGGAAAGCAGCTCTGCTGCCCGGCGGGGGGATATACCTTCATCCAGCATTTCCGACAGGGCTTTTTCCAAACCGTCGCTTTCGGATGACCGAGGCGCCGCAGCTTCAGCTCCGTCGAACACCAGCACGATCTCTCCCTTGACCTTTTCCGGCAAGGTCGCCAACAGCTCAGCCGCGGTTCCCCGGGTTATCTCCTCGAATTTTTTTGTGAGTTCGCGGCAGATCGCCAGGTGTCTTTCTCCGAGAATGGTGGTTGCCGCCGACAGGGTTTTTTTCAGGCGGTGGGGGGATTCGTAGGCGACACAGGTTCGCTGCATGAGGGCGATGGCGGCCAGGGCTTTGTCGAGATCGCCCTTCTTTCTGGGCAAATATCCGATGAAGACGAAAGAGTCGGTAGCGAAACCAGAGGCTACCAGCGCCGTATCGACGGCAGAGGGGCCGGGCAGGATTTCAACCGGCAGATCCTCCTTGAGAGCGGCCTGGATCAAGCGGAAACCGGGATCGCAGATACCCGGCATGCCGGCGTCTGATACCAGTGCGATATTCATGCCAGCGCGCAGTTTTTCCAGAATATCCGGCAGGCGGCGCAGCTCGTTGTGCTCGTAGAAACTTACCAGAGGTTTGCTGATGCTGTAATGAGAGAGAAGCTTGCGGGTTCGCCGGGTGTCCTCGGCGGCGATCAGATCCGCTTCCTTCAGGGCTTCCAGCACCCTCAGGGTGATATCGCCGAGGTTGCCGATGGGCGTTGGGCAGACACGGAGCAATTAATTACTTTCGCTGATCGATTCGTTGGGACAGACTTCGGCGCAGGCGCCACAGTCCGTGCATAACTCGGGGTCGATCACGTAGATGTCGTCCCCTTCAGTAATAACATCCGCGGGGCACTCGTCCTTGCAGACCCCGCAGGCGAGACATTCATCGGAAATCTCAAAAGCCATCGCTTCACCTCCCGGCACACAAGATAACAGTCCTTTTCTTTATGCCCTCTCGGGTTCATCTTTGTCAAGAGAAACCAGGTCGTAGTGACTTTCGCCGAGACCGATTTTCGCACCATGCCGGAGCTGGGCGGTGGCGTCAATGCCCTTGTGGACGCTGCCGAACTTGTCCGGGCTGGCCATGCCCGCCTCATCCAGGGCGCTCATGGCGCTGCCGTGGACCTGGTTGACCAGATCCAGCGAGGCCGCGTCGATGGATACCGGGTCAAGGGATGCGGCGATGCCGATATTGGGCACGATGGCGTTATCGCTCCAGCCGAGGCAGTCGCAGTCCGGAGTGACGTCGATGATGAAGTTGAGGGCGGCGAACTTGCCCTGTTTATCGTGCAGGGCGGCGGCGGCGTATTCGACCATTTTCTGCTGGACGATGGCCGGGTCGGACTTCCAGCTGATGCTGATAGCCCCGGTGAAGCAGGTGGCGACACATTCGCCACAGCCGATGCAGGCCTCCTCGTCGATCAGGGCCACTTTGTGGGCCTGGCCTTCGGCGCCGGCGGTCATCATGATCGCCTTCACCGGGCACCATTTATAACAGCGGGCGCAGCCGTCGCACCGGTCAGCGGCGACCTCGGGGTGGACGTCTGAGTGCATCATCTGCTTTCCGGAACGCGCACCGAAACCCATGCCGATGTTCTTCAGGGCCCCCCCGAAACCGCAGATCATATGGCCCTTGAAGTGGGCTACGGAGATGATGGCATCGGCGTCCAGCGCCGCCGGGGCTATCTTGGCCTCGCTGAAATGGTCGCCGTTTACCGGCACGGTGCGATAATCGAATCCCAGCAGTCCGTCGGCGATGACGATCGGGGCGCCGGTGACCTCGTAGCCGAAACCGTTCTCGAGTGCGGTGATCATGTGATCGCGCGAGTTCTGGCGGCCGCCGGCATACAGCGTGTTGGCATCGGTAAGGAAAGGCCGGCCGCCCAGCCGTTTAACCTCTTCCACCACCACGCGCACATACTGAGGGCGCAGGTAGGTGACGTTGCCCTGTTCACCGAAACTTGTCTTGATGGCGACCAGGTCGTCTTCGTTGACGATCCGGCCGAGGTCGAGATTTTTTAGCAGCCGGTGATATTTGGTCAGGTTGCGCTCACGGCTGTCGGCGCGGCTGGAAATAAAGTAAACCTTTGACATGCCTACCTATTTAAGTTGTAGTTTTGGCAAAGACACATTTTATTGTATGTTTTTGGCCTTATCAGCCAGGCCATCCAGTGCCAGGCAGGCGGCGCCGAGCATCCCGGCGTCAGGTCCGAACGCTGCCGGCACGACCTTAACAATGTCGCGGTTGGGTCTGAGGCCTCGGCTCAACAGTATCTGGCGGGCCGGGCCCAGTATCATCTCTCCGGCCCGGATCAGGCCACCACCGACAACAAAGACTTCCGGGTTGAAGATATTCACCAGACTGGTCATGCCCACGCCTGTGTAGAAGCCTATTTTCTTATATACCGCCAACGCCGCCGGATCACCCTCTTCGGCCAGGCGTGACAGCAGGGCGCCGTCGAGGTTCTCGCCGGCAGCAGCTGCCTGCCCCAGGGTCGAATCCGGCTGCTCGCCGGCTGCCTCGGCGGCATATCGCGCCAGTGCCGTGCCCGAGGCCATGGCCTCGAAACAGCCATAGTTCTCACAGGCGCCCTGGCAGCGGGGACCGTTGGCGTCGATGACCATGTGTCCCAGTTCCGCGGCGCTGCCGATGGCGCCGCGGTAAATTTGCCCATCGATGATAATGCCACCGCCGATGCCCGTGCCCATGGTTATCATGATGACCTGCCTGGCACCTTTGGCGGCGCCTGTCCGCACTTCGGCCAGCGCGGCTACATTGGCGTCGTTGTCAATGAAGACCGGCAGCCCCAGCTCGCCAGTCATAAAATCCACGAAATCGAAGTCAGCCAGGGGGACATTAACCGACATGATCGCCCGTCCGCGTTTCTGGTCAATCATCGATGGTATACCAAAGCCGACCGAGGCAACCGGGGCGGGAGCGCGGGAGGATAAATCGTGAACCATGGAAAGGATACCGGCCAGCAGGTCCGCCTGGCTGGCGGCGGGCGTTTTCATTCTGACGGAGTCGACAACCTCGAGGTGGCCGTCGACCAGCCCGGCGGTCATGTTGGTGCCACCCAGGTCGAAGCCGATGACGAGTTTTTCCGGATTTGGGGCCATAATTGCTCTCCGCGCCCGAGAGTATATCACGAGAAAATCTTAAGATACCCACATGGGTATTGAAAAAGTACCTTCGGAAATGGTTCAATAAGTTAACCTTATCTTGCCTGGGGAGGCGGACTGGAGTAAATGTGACTGACATAATGGTCTGTACCGCAGACGCTTCAAACCGTTCCCGTTGCAGTTCAGGCTGCAGCAACTGCAATTATCTGATGACCGACCGGCGCGGGCAACAATTAAAAACTATCCGTTGGTCACACTCCGAAGATCGCCGGATCATGAGTAACTGGTTTCCCTCGAACTACGAACTGGCCGGCGCCGGTTTTTCCTCAACCAGCCAGCGGCCATTTTTTCGTGATGTAACCCTGGCCGAGTCTTTTCCCCTGTTACTGGCGCTTATGCTGGTTTCATTCAACCTGTTCGATTCCCTACTTACCGCACGGGCTCTCTCCATGGGCTTTACGGAGGCAAACCCGGTGATGGCCGGCCTGTTTAACATGAGCCTGCCCATGGGCATGTTTTTCAAGTCGGTCATCGTCGGGACCGGAGCCCTGGTGCTCTGGAAGTTCCGTCATTTGCCGGTAGCCAGGCGTGGGATGACCGCGGTCACGGGCTGCTATGGCGCCGTCATCCTTTATCACCTGTATTTTCAGATGCTGGTGATCTAGGGCCGCCGGGTGACACCTTCAGGCTTTTTAAACCGCCGGTAGCCCGGCGGTTTTCATTATTCCAGGTGATTTTTTGTTATAGTTTTCCAGGCTTGCGCGAAGCTGCCAGCCAGCTTTCTGGTGATAAAAACCGCAACTGTATCGTTCCTCGAATTGGATGATCATCTAAAACCCGGGCAGAAACCATACACTCGCTATAAGAGTTCACGTCTGCGTTCCAAAAAACCACTGCAGAGCGGTCCGGGACGCGGGCAGGCGGAATCACCTGGTCAGCTCGAGGAGCTTGGTGATACGCCGGGATCAGGGGAGCCGCCGTCAGGCCGGCCGCCTGCCCGGGCCTCGGGAAAGAGGGGGCGCCGGAGCTGGGGCAAAGGAATAGGTTACACGCTACTGTTCCTGCTGATCGCGATCCTCGTCCTGGCCGGGATCTCTTATTGGCGGCTCGACCGGGCAGTGAAGGCAAGCAACGACAAAGTGCCTGCCGACATGCTTTTGGCGCTCAAGAAACCGCCGGGTGATATCTCCTCGACACCCGTGAACATCCTGTTCCTGGGTAGCGACCAGCGGCCGGGTGAGAATTCCCGGGCAGATACCATAATGCTGATGCGGGTGAACGGCCAGAAAAAGACCATTTCGCAGCTCTCGATACCACGGGATACGCTCGTTGACATACCAGGGTATGGTGAGGATAAGATCAACGCCGCCTATGCCTGGGGCGGCCCGGCCCTGATGGCCAAGACGGTCGAGGGACTGACCGGTTTGCCCATTCACCATTATGTCGAACTGGATTTCTCCGGTTTCCCCGCGATTGTCGACACCCTCGGCGGCGTTGACATCGATGTCCCCAAAACCATCGACTCACAATATCCCCAGGGACTCGACTGGACCCAGGTTCATTTCGATGCCGGGCCGCAGCACATGAGCGGCGAGCGGGCGCTGGTTTACGTGCGGGTTCGCTATTCCGACGATGATTTCCAGCGCATGGGCCGGCAGCAGCAGTTTGTCGAAGCACTGCAGAAAAAGGCAAGCAATCCCATTAACCTGGCCCGGATGCCATTGATGGCCCCGGACGTAGTCGCTAACATGACTACCGATATATCAACCAACGACCTGCTGCGGCTGGGCTGGATCAAGTCCCGCACGACGGCCGGGAACAACCGCAAGTTTGTCATGGTCGGCACCGGTCAGGATATCGGCGGCATCTCCTACGTGGTGCTTGACGAAGACGCCAGTCAGACTCTTATTCGGGATTTTCTGTCCAGTTGATCCGGGTCGGCATTGCGGCCGGATCTTCGTGCCGGGACATCTTTGTGGAATTCAGCGGTGGGTAAAGCTAGAATAGCTTGATATGCGCATAGGAGTAGATCTTTCAGCAATTCAGTCCACCAAGAGCGGTGTGGACTGGTACACTCATCGCGTAATTCAGGAAATGATGGATCTCCTGGCCCCCGATGAGCAGCTCTGCATGTTCAGTAACCGGGAGACCGGTTTCGAGTCCGAGGCCGCCGTCAGGCCCAATGTGAGTGTGTTCCGCAGCAGCTTTACCTATCAGGAACCCTGGCGCCAGTTTGTGCTGCCTTTGCTGCTGCGGCAGCATCGCATCGATGTCTGTTTCTTCACAAACTTTGTTTTGTCGATCGCCGCTTCCTGTCCCATGGTGCTGACGATCCATGACCTTTCTTTCAGGTTGTTCCCGAGGACTCACTCATTGCGTAATGTAATCTGGGCTCGCAGCCTGGTGCCGGTTTCCACGCGCCGCAGCAGCCACATCATCGCCGTATCCAACAACACCAAGCTGGACCTGGTGCGGGTGATGAATGTCCCCAGCAACAAGATCACCGTTGTGCACGAGGGCGCGCCGGACGAGTTCAATCCTGAACCGACGGCGGATGACGAGGAGGCCATGGCTCACTATGGCCTGATCAAACCCTATGTGCTTTTCGTGGGTACTTTGGAGCCGCGCAAGAATCTCAACTTTCTGATCAGGAGTTTCGACCAGGTCGCCAAGGCCAGGCCCGACGTTCACCTGGTTCTTTCGGGGCGCCGGGGGTGGATGGCCCAGGCGATCTTCGATGAGCTGGAGCGCCGCGACCTGCTGGGCCGGGTACATATCACGGGCTACGTGCGTGAGCGCTACCTGCCGGCTCTCTACCGCCAGGCCTCAGCCTTTGTTTATCCATCGCTTTACGAAGGATTCGGATTGCCGCCGCTGGAGGCGATGTCTTCGGGAACGCCGGTCATCGTTTCCAGAAGTTCGTCGCTGCCGGAAGTTGTAGGCGACGCCGGGCTTTACGTGAACCCACTCGACACGGCTGAACTCTCCAAGGCCATGGAAAGCATCCTCAGCGATCCGGAGCTTGCTGCCAGCTTGCGGGAAAAGGGGTTGCAGCGTGCCGCCCAGTTCAGCTGGAAGAAAGCGGCTCAGCAGACGCTGGAGATTCTTCGCGACGCCGCACGTGTCTGAGACCCGCCTGGATATCCGTTCGCGGCTGGTGCTGGTCGCGGCCTGCCTGACCGTGCTGTTTACCGCTTTCGAGCTCAAGACACCGGTAATCTCGCTTGGACCCGTGAACTTCACAACTTCGGAGCTGGCCGCGGGATTCCTGATTATCGCCTCGCTGGTGTATGCCGCCGCCAATCTGTCCTGGTATCTCTCGAGGCGGGCGCTGGATGTTGCCGTGCTTCTCTTCCTGTTGGTCAATTTTCTCTCCGCGGCGCTGGTCGCCGATGACAAGCCCGGTGCTTTCAAATTTGCCCTGCGCATGACTTACGCCGCCCTGGTTTACCTGGCTGTATCGCGATTGCCGGCGCGCATTCGATCCTGGTTGTGGTTGGCTGGCGGCGTGACTGCCGCCTTGATAATAGTCACTGTCATCGGGCTTCTGGAAAATTTTATCTCAGCCGTACAATGGCCTGATCTGCTCGAACCGTTCCAGGAAGGTGTGATCACTTTCGGAACTTTTTATAATGTCCGGGTCTCGGCGACGCTGCCGTTCCCGACGGTTTTTTCCATGTTCCTCGAGCTGGCTTTGCCCCTTTCGCTCGCTTTGGGGCTTTGGCTCGCGGGCAGCCAGGCGCGGCGTGGCAGACGGCTGTGGCTGGAGGCCGCGACCGTTGTGTTGCTGGCCGCGGTTATGGCGTTGCAGGTGTTCACTTATACGCGAAGTGCATTGGTAGCCACGCCGGTGGCACTGCTCACTGGAGCCGCGCTGGCGGCTTTTTATGGCTACGGCCGACGGGTCTGGATCTTTCTGGGGCTCGGGGTGATATTTCTGGTGGCAACAGTCGGCGTCTCGGTGTTATTCAGCAACAAGATGGCATCCCGTTTGGACTTGGCGGAGCAGGAGCGCCATTATGGCGCCGAATATACGCTGATCAGTTCGCCTGGTGAACTTACCCTGGGCCAGACTGGCACGGCTGGGATTCATATAAAAAATACAGGGTCGATCACCTGGACATCCGAGCCTGACGAGAAGGTTTCACTTGGCTATCGCTGGCTCACTTATCCGCAAAAAGAATACTATGAATTGCCATCGTATATCATTACGGAAATGCCGCGGGTGGTGCCTCCAGGTGACGAAGTGGACCTGACGGCCGACTTCATGATTCCCGAGGAGAATGGCAGGTACGTCCTGGTTTACGAACTGTTCAAGACCCACGTAAGCTGGTTCTCCAGTGCCGGTGTACCACCTTTGATATTCCCCCTCGAATTTATCAATGGCAAGAGCAGGCCCCTCAAAATCAGTGAAAGCAGTGAGAGTTTCGAAGCCATCGAACCCGCGGTAGCCACATCGACCAGGAGCCAGCTCTGGCGGGCCGGGCTCAAGGTCTGGAAAGGCAACCTGGTCCTGGGAGTGGGCCCGGACCAGTTCCGCAAACGCTATAACGAGTATGAACCGGGCATCGAACACGACGAGCGGGTCCGGACCCATAATATTTTTCTCGAGGCCGCGACCACTACCGGGATCGTGGGCCTCGCGGTGATGGTCTTCCTGCTTGTTCGAACGTTCACGGTCCAGTTCCGGCTGGTGCGGAACCGCAGGCAGGAAGAGGGCGCACGCCTGGTCTCACTGGCGCTGATCATCGCGTCCATGGCATATGTCGTGCACGGGATGATGGACTGCTTCCTCTGGCAGACAGGCGTGGCTTTCCTCTTCTTTGCCTATCTGGGGCTGACTTCCTGGCTGGACCATAAGTCTAAAATGGGGTAAAAAAGTCTCGCTCGTGGTTACGAAGCGGCCGTCTTCAGCACTTCGAGCGTTTCTTTTGCCGTCTTCTCCCAGGTGAAGCCCGAGGCGCGTTTTTTACCGCGTTCGATCAGCAGGTTCCTGGTACCCGAATCCAGAGCCAGAAGTTCCATGGCAGCGGCGATCTCTTCGGCGCTTTCCGGATCGATGAGCGCCGCAGCCGGGCCGGCGACTTCCGGCAGCGATGAGCACCTGGAGGTGATGACTGGAGTGGAGGCCGCCATTGCCTCGAGCACCGGCAGGCCGAATCCTTCATAAAACGAGGGGAAGACCAGGGCCGTTGAAAGCCGGTAAACGGCTGGCAGGTCTGCTTCGGGAATATAACCCGGGGTGATGACGGAACCAGCAGGCAAACGCATCAATTCACCGGAAAGACCGGGGTCGGCAAAGAGGCGGTTGCCCGCTCCCACGAGCACCAGTTTGAACTCACCCTTGATCTCATTCGGCAGCAAACCATAAGCCTGCACCAGTTTTCCCAGATTCTTGCGGGGCTCGAGGCTCGAAACTGAAAGAAAAAATTTCGGCGGCAGGCCGTGGCGCTGGCGGACTGCTTCCAGGTCCGCCTTCTTGATTCGCTTGCGGAAATAGGGCGCGACTCCCAGGTGTATGGCCGTCACCTTGGCCGGCGACACGCCCAGGTGGTCGACCAGGTCCTGCTTCGAGCTCTCCGAGTCTGTGATTACGGCGGTCGCCTGCTCGACAATCCTCGGTATGATGTTGCGGTAATAAAGCCCGAAGCTGCGGGAAAAATATTCGGGGAAAAGCAGGAATGACAGGTCGTGGATGGTAACTACGCTAGAAGCCGGCGGATAAAGCGGCGCCAGGTTGGCGGGGCTGAAGAGGACGTCGACTCCCGCTTTTGCGGCCATGCGCCTAAGGACGGTCTGCTCCCAGACCATTCCCCGCAGGGGACCCCCGGCGGGGACAGGGCTGGCTGCGAGCGGCAGACCGGGTTCCATGCCCCGTCCTTCCCGGCCGGAAAAGACGGTGAAATTGATCTCTTCGGGAGCCAGGGCGCAGAGAGCGCGGGTAACCTCACGGGCGTAGTGCTGCACGCCGGTGAGCTGCCGGAAGAGTGAGCGGCCGTTGATGCCAATCTGCAACATGGGGCGATTTTAGCACTGCTGGCAGGGCGCCGACAAAGAACCGGTTTGTTCAATGGGGCGGCGCCGGTCTTCGGGAAGCGGCCGCGGCCTGTTAAAAAAGAGTAAAATGTCTAAAATAACCAGTAGGGAACCAAGTTGACAAAAGCGTCAAAATTTTTCACTTCTCATCGTTTTTCCCATTTCTCGCTGGTCGTGGCGGATATGCTGGGGGTCGCCGCCGGCTTCCGTCTGGCCTTCCTGATTTATATTCAATGGGGCGTGTTCTACGCCGGTGAGGCCGCGACGCCTTCCTATAATTTTTATGCGGCGCTGGCCGTCGGCATCCTGCCCTTCTACTGGTTGCTGTTCAAACTGCATGGCCTGTACCGTTTCCGGCTGAACCTCAGCCTGCTCGAAGTTCTACCGGCGATCGTCTCGGCGGTGACCGAGGCGTCGATGGTGCTGCTGGCTATCACCATGTTCATCTTTCCCGTGGTTCACTATTCCCGAAATATCATCGTGATTTCCTGGGTCAGCACCATTGTTTGCGTCTCGACGGCGCGGCTGATTATTTACGCGCTGCAACGTTTTGGCCGCAGTCATGGCTGGTATGTCAAGAACACGCTGGTTCTGGGAGCGGGGAAGGTGGGGATCTCCTGCGCCGAAAAGATCAGGCGCAACCCGGAACTGGGCCTGCGTTTTGTGGGCTTTCTCGATGAACAGCCGTCGGAGCGCGCCACCGGGCAGGGCGATTACCCGGTTTTCGACGATTACGATAATCTGGAGGAGGTTCTCCGGCAACACAACATCCAGCATATGCTGGTGGGGTTTTCCAGGGACCGTCACGATACGATAGTCGAACTTATGGAACGCTGTCGTCCCTACAATGTCGAGTTCACGATGGTGCCGCGGCTTTACGAGATATTCAGCGACAGTGTAGGTGTGGAGCACATCCGCGGGCTGCCGGTTCTGGGGCTCAAGCGCAGCAGCATCACCGGGCTGCAGGGGGTGGTCAAGCGGACGATGGATATCGTTATTTCACTGCTGGTGCTGATCGTGATGTCCCCTCTGCTTCTGCTGATAGCGATTGCAATCAGGCTGGACTCGCCGGGCCCCGTACTCTACAGACAGGTCAGGCTGGGCAAGAACGAACGGCCGTTCGAGATACTTAAATTCCGCTCCATGCGCCAGGACGCTGAAAAGGGAGAGCCCGGCTGGTCGACAGCCGGCGATATCCGCCGTACAAGAATGGGGCGGATAATCCGGCCGCTGGGAATCGATGAGCTGCCACAACTAATAAATGTTATCAAGGGAGAGATGAGTCTGGTGGGACCGCGGCCGGAACGGCCCGAGCATGTGGAGCGCTTCGAGCGGGAGATAGCTGCCTACGCAAGCCGCCATCGTGTCCGGCCCGGACTGACCGGTTGGGCGCAGATTAACGGCTTGCGGGGCGACACGGACATCGTCGAGCGTGTCGAGCACGACATTTATTACATCGAGAACTGGAATCCCTGGCTGGACATCAAGATTTTGCTGAATACGGTTCTGAATTTCGTGGACCGCGACGCCTGAGCTTCAGTCGACCGCCTTGAACGGCGGCTCGCCCGCGAGCTCACGGTACTTGCCCACCCAGGCCTCGATGCGCTGTTCGTACTTGTCGAGGATGGGGGAGCGGTTGTCACGTTTGTGCAGCTTGATGCGGTTGCGCCGCATCCGCATGGATGTCTCGGTCGCGGAGCTGATCAGGTTCTTTGCCTGCACATTGTTGACCAGGTATTCCACCAGGTCGCCGAATGGCCCTGTTAACAGCCGCTCCAGCTGACGCTGGCGCCGACGCCATAAAGGGCTGCTGGCCAGGCGATAGCGACGGCGGTCCTGGTTTGGGCTCCAGGAGGGAAAGATATCGAAGATCCAGCGGTTGGCGTCGATGAACTTGTCGTAGGCGCCGTTGTTGAATGCGGGCAACGCTCCGAGTATCTCCCGGGCATAGAAAAGATTCTGGTTGCGGAAGACAAGGTCGCCCTCGGAGATGAAGACATTGAAGCAGATGTCCGGGTTATGGCTGAACCGGCGCCAGAGACGCAGGAAGAAATAGGCGGTCCAGGTGCGGCCGCGGGAACTGACGATCAGCAGGTCGACGTCGTCTCCGGCGGGCGAATTGAGCGCCGCCAGGGCTCCGGTGATGGCTGCGGCCCTGAGGAAAGGGATGCCCTGCAGGGGGATGAGCCGTCTGAGCGCGATCTCCAGCTGTTGCCGTGATTCAGCTTCGCGGTCGAGCCGGCGCTGGCAGTTCTCACCACGGCCTTCCAGAAAGTAGAAGTTGCCGTTGCGCTTGACGACGCCGGTGAGCGGCCCTTCGCTGTTCAGCCGTTCCTCCGCCTCGTCGATATTGATGGCGGTATCCGGCGCGAAGCGGACGATTTCTTCCAGCGTCAGCGGGAAATCGAAGATATCCGAATAGCAGAGAGACTTGATCAGGGCCTCATCCTGCACTTTGCGGGTCGCCGGCGTTGCCGCGGGAAGCGGTTTTTTTTCGGGATCGGGGAGTGGCTGGATTGATGGTTTCATGGCTGAATGATCACAGAAAAAAGTATAATGCCTTCGGGTGGCGAATCACAAACAGGAGATTTATTGATCCGGGTTGTAAAAGGGCGCATTGCGCCCGGCCCAGAGACGGAAAGGAGCGGCTTTGCGAGTAGCCATCGCGCATGAGTGGCTGACGACCCTCGGCGGTTCCGAACGGGTGGTGGAAACCCTGCTCGAGGAGTATCCGGGCGCGCCGGTCTATACCACTTTTCTGTCCGATCGAAATCTGCCGGAATCGGTACGCAGCTGGGATGTGCGCACATCTTTCGTGCAGAAGCTGCCATTTCTGCACCGCGTCTCGCAGAAATATATCCCCCTGTTCCCGCTGGCCTTCGAGTCTTTTGACCTAACCGGTTATGACATCGTGATAACTTCGAGCTCCGCCTGCTCCAAGGGGGTCCTTACCGGACCGGAGACGCTCAACATCTGCTATTGCTATACGCCGTTGCGCTACGCCTGGCAGCCGCATCTGGACCAGAGGCTGGGCCATGCCAATCCGCTGGTCAAAGCGGGCAACGACCTCGTCGTTCACTACCTGAGGCTTTGGGACCGCCTGGCCAGCGACCGGGTCGACCATTTCATCGCCATCTCTGACCATGTGGCGGCACGGATAGCAAAGTTCTATCGTCGCGAGTCCGCGGTTATCTATCCGCCGGTTGACGTCGGAAGATATCCGGTCATTGATTGTCCTCGTGACTATTTTCTGGTGGTATCCCGCCTGGTGCCGTACAAGCGCGTCGAGTTGGCGGTAGAGGCTTTCACCAAGTTGGGTCTGCCGCTGAAGATCGTCGGCGAGGGTCCGGAGCGGGCGCGGTTGCAGGCCATGGCCGGGCCGAATATCGAGTTTCTCGGTTTTGTCCCCGAAGCGGAATTGCCGGGGCTGGTGTCCGGCTGTCTGGCATTGATCTTTCCCGGGGAAGAGGATTTTGGCATCGTTCCCGTGGAGGCCATGGCGGCCGGGCGTCCGGTCATCGGCCTGGCCCGCGGCGGCCTGACCGAAAGCGCCGTGGACGGCAAGACCGCGGTGATGTTCCCCGAACCCACGGCGGAGTCCCTGATCGATGCTTTGTCGCGTTTTAAGCCCGGCGACTTCGATCCCGCCAGGCTGAGCAAACACGCGGCGAAATTCTCCAAGGAGCGCTTCAAGAGGGAATTTTCCGCATTCGTGGCGGCGAAGGCAAAAGAGGCCGGAGTGGCAGGGGCCGGCAAAGGCGCCGGCCGCAAGCGCAAGTGAAGCTGACCGCTACCGATATTTTTCGTTGTCCCGTTTGCCGGGAAGAGCTGGTATTGGCGGTATCATCGGGCGAGGGTATTGAACCTGGCGAAGCCGGCGCGGCCAAAGGCGAAACCAGTACGGTTCCGAGCGGCGAACAGCTTCGATGTTCAGGTTGCGGTTCGGTTTATCTGGAACGCGAGGGTATTCCCTGTTTCGTGCCCGAGGATCGTTTCTACGAGGGCAAGTTCACGGCGCCGACCCAGGACGGGGTGGCCCAGCGGACCGGAGCCCGGCGGGCGGTAAAAGCTTTTTACGACCGCTGGTCCTCAACCACGGTCAAGCACCAGTTCACCCGGGATTTTCTCGGCCGTTTCGGACCGGAGACACTCGTGCTCGATGTTGGCTGTGGTGGAGGTAACGAGGTTCTGGCACCCTGGCGCACGGTGGGTATCGACCTGTCGTTCGCGGGACTGAGATCGGCCAGGGAAATCTACCAGGCAGTGGCTACCGCTGACGCCACGGCGTTGCCTTTCGCGGACGGCACCTTTGACATCATCAACAGCTGGGATGTTTTCGGCCATGTTCCTTTTGAACAGAAAGGGGCGGTGCTCGCCGAATGGAAACGGGTACTCAAGCCCGGCGGCTGGATGCTTCATATCATCGAAGCCCATTGCACGGCGCCGTTCTACAGGCTGGTCCGCGGGGACCCGGCGCTCTTCGATAAATACTTCATCGAACTCGATGGCCACTATGGCCTGGAATTGCCCTCCGAGATCGAGGCGCGTTTCCGCGCCGCCGGCTTCGAGGTTGTCAGGAACTGGCCGTTTTTCCGCGCCGGGATCTTTCCGCCGGAAGAGTATTCCAAGCGGCTGGGGCCGGAGTACGCAGCGCGATCGCGGCTGCTGAAGAGCCTCGCCGGTTTCGGACACACCTGTGACAACAACAAGCAGCTGGACCGGGCGGCCAGCTTTGCTGCCGGAGTGCTGGCCCGCGCCCTGAACCCGTTATTGCCGTCCGACTGGGGCTCGACGGTTTTCATCGTGGCCAGGGGTTGATGGATTAATACCTGTTGTATGGTTCGGTTGGCGTGGAGGGTCAAAGTCGACAGCCGCGGACAAGAATTGTCGGATTAGCAGATGAGTGGTACGGTTCAGCCGGCGTCCGATGGTCAAAGACCCTCATTGGGCCGAATCTCCGGCGGCCCGGACGGGGCTGGTTTGCGGCTGAGGATCTCCCTGATCTCCTGCCAGGGGATGATGCCGAAAGCTACCACGGCCGGCGCGTAGACCAGCATTGCCAGGGCAATCACCACGAAGACGTTTATCCTGTCGCGCAGCAGCCAGACCAGCAGCCCCATCACCGCGGTCAACGCCGCCAGCTTCAGGGCCATGATGGCTGTCGCGGCCAGCGAGATGTTCCGCCTGAGCAACCAGAACATCTGTGTCAGGCCGATGATCTCGGTGATCAGCGTGGTAACCGCGGCGCCGGTGAAGCCAAAACGGGGGATGATCAACAGGTTCATGCCAATATTCAGGATCATGTTGGCCAGCCCGACTACCGCTACCGCCTTCTGTCGTTCGATGATGGTCAGCAGGTTCCCCTGGAGGAATGTGATGAACCAGACCGGCAGCGTCAATCCGAGTACCGCGAAGGCGGTGGCCGCCGGCAGGTAGGTATCCTTTAGCAGCGCCAGGATCAGGGGCTCGGCCAGCAGCCAGATGCCGACCGCCATGGGCAGCGACAGGGCCAGCAGCCAGCGTGCAGCCCTCTGGAATGGGCCGTCCAGGTTATCCCCGGGTGAGTTGAAGGCGCCGGCCAGCCGTGGGAAGAGAGCCGCCACCAGCCCGGCGGGCAGGAAGAGCAGAGCCGAGACCAGGTTGTAGGCGGCGCCGTATTGTCCGACCTCCTCGTCACCGCGGAAGAAAGAGATCATGACGCTGTCGATGCGGAAATAGACCAGGTAGAAGGCGACGATCAGCCCGAAGGGCAGGGCTGCCTTGAGGTAGGCGCCCCATTTATCGCGCTCGAGCCGCCGCGCGAAGGGTCCGTATTTGCGCCAGGCGAATCCCACCGCCACGATGCCGCCGAAGAATTGCACGAAAGTGTTACTCAGGGCCACGGCGACGAAACCGCGCCCGGCGATGATGACCGCCACGCCCGCCGCGGCGAAGAGCACTTTTTCCATCAGCCAGAGGGAGGCCTGGATGTGCATGTCCTGCCGGGCGGCGAAGGCGATGGTGGAGGTATAGAACCAGGAGTAACCGATCTGGGCCAGCGCGAAGGCAACTACGGCCAGCGATGTCGACCGGTCCTTCCCCATCAATGGCAGGATGGCCAGCATGATTATCGCCGAGGTGCTGGAGAGCAATGTCTTGAGCACCAGGATGCCGGCCAGCCGCTGGCGCAGGAGTTCCGGTCTGCGGGCGATCTCGCGGATCGAGTATTCGTGCAGACCGATGTCGCCGAGGATGGAAAATATTTCCGCCAGCGAGAAGGCGAAGACGTACTTGCCATAGTCGCCCGGGCCGAGTCGGCGGGCGAGGAAGAGGAAAAATATGAAGCCGATGGCGGCCCTGATGAACTGCGACGAACTGAGCAGTATGGCGTTAAGAGGAACCCGGCTTTTAGTGGTCAATTCATTCCCTGAACTGGACGGTATTTGTGCTATAGTATCGACCATCCCCGGTGAATGAAAGCAGATGCTCCGGAAACACGCCACCACATGACTGCCTGGGAAGATAAATTCGTCCGCTTTGTTGCCGAGCGCTGGGTTTTCCAGGGCACGGATCCCCATGACTACACCCCCCGCACGCTCTTCGTCGCCTTCGGCGAGGATTTTCTCAGTCCGCTGCTGCAGCGCCATGAACATTTCGGGGCGCTCTATACGGGTATTCTGGGCGGAAAACGGATCGGATATATGAAGGTACCGCCGGGCACGGTCATCCTCGAGGGCATCATGCGGGCGCTGCAGTTCACCCGCGTCAACACGGTGATCGGGCTGGGCACCTGCGGAGCCCTGCAGCGGGAAATCGAGTGTGGTGATGTCGTCGTGGCTGACGCCGCCAAGGCCGGCGATTGCCTGTCGCTGCACTACGGCTTCGACTACAACCAGGTCGTTCCCGCCGACGCGGCGCTATCCGCTTCGCTGGCGGGCTCCCTCGGGCGGAATAACCTTACGGTGCACAGTGGGCCGATTGTTACCACCGGCTCGGTTCTGCGTGAAACGGAAGAGCTGATCGACAGCTGGAACCGGGACGGTTTTCTCGGGGTCGAGCTGGAAGCCTCGGCTCTGTTCGCCCTGGCTGACTGGATGAATATCCGCAGCAGCATAGCTTTGCTGGTCACCGACAGCCCGGTTCGCCGGGAGACCTCCGGGGTGTTGCGTGGCGACAAACGCGAGGCGTTCGTGCGGGGGATAATCGACTATATCGGCTCGCCGGAAATGACGGCGTAGATATTCGGCGCGGATCGGCAAGTCTGCTCACGGCTACTTTGGTTTACCTTGCTTGATAACTTTTCCACGCCGTTCGATTCATGGTAATGGCAGTGACCTTGTGCTATCTTTGAAAAGGTGATTATTTCGCTTGAATACTGAAGATATCAAGACTTCCGGCAAGATTTCGGTGGCCATCATGACTCGCAACGAGGAGGCCACCATCGAGCAGGCCGTACGAGGTGTTTTGCCCTACGCCGACGAAACGCTGGTCATCGACGGCCATTCCACCGACCGCACCCGCGAGATCGCCGAATCCCTGGGGGCGAAGGTTTATCTGGATGGCGGCCATGGCAAGGGTGATGGTATCCGCAAGGCGGCAGAAGTCGCCGAAGGCGACGTCCTGGTCTACATCGATGCCGATCTTTCACACGATCCCGCCGACATCCCGGCTATGGTGGCTCCCATTCTGGCCGGCGAGGCCGACCTGGTGGTTGGTTCCCGCTGGATGGGCGGCAGCGACGAGCTGTTCGGGGACATGGGCAAGTTCATCCGCAGCACCGGCAGCTCGGTCATAACCTTATCGATTAATTATCGCTGGCATGTCAAGTTGACGGACAGCCAGAACGGTTTCCGGGCAATTTCGACGAAGGCCGCCAGGGCCATCACCCTCGAGGAGGAGATCTTCACCATCGAGCAGGAGATGATCATGAAATGCCTCAAGGCTGGCTTCAGGGTTACCGAGGTGCCCGCCCACGAATACCAGCGTGCGGCAGGCGACTCGCAGATCATCGTCTGGAAGGTCGCCCACAAATACGTCTGGTGCCTGATCAAGAACCTGGTCAAATAGGGCCGGGACACCGGTCCCCGATTTGATATTGCCATGAAAGTCGTTCTCGTCGCCCCCAACTCCAAGGCTCACACCGTGACGCCGCCGCTCGGGATCGGTTACCTGGCCGCCGGTGTCCGGCAGCACGGACACGAGGTAGCCATCCTCGATCTGGCCAAAAAGCGGATGAACGCCCAAAAGGGCATCCGTGAGCTGGTGGCGCTGAAGCCCGAGCTTATCGGCATCAGCATTCTAAGTACCGCCTATCTGCCGGCGCGGGAGATCATTCAGGAGATCAGGCGAGAGCTGCCTGGTGTACCGGTGGTGGTCGGCGGTCCCCATATAACAGCCTTGCCTGAGGATGCCCTGAGGAATCTCGGCGTCAGCGTTGGCGTGGTCGGCGAGGCGGAGCTGGCGTTCCCGGCGCTGGTAGACAAAATCGCCAACGGTGAGAGCCTCGATGGTGATCTGCCGAGCCTCTGCAGGCTGGAGAACGACAAGGTCACCTGTTCCGAGCGGGCGGATTTTTTACAGGACCTGGACTCGCTGCCCTTCCCCGCCTGGGACCTGATGGATCCGCGCACCTATCCCGACCTGCCGCACCAACTGTTGCACCGCAAGTTTCCGGTGGGTTCGGTAATGACCAGCCGCGGCTGTCCCTTCGACTGCACTTTCTGCGCCTCGACGACGCTGTGGGGCCGGGGATGGCGGACGCGTTCGCCGGAAAACGTGGTCGATGAGATCGAGATGCTGGTGCGTGACTATGAGGTCAAGGAGATCCATATCGAGGATGACAATTTTACCCTGAAGCGCAGCCATGCGGCGGCGGTTTGCGAAGAGATTTTAAGGCGTGGCCTGGATATCGTCTGGTGCACTCCCAACGGGGTGCGGGTCGATTCCCTGGACGACGAGATGGTGGCCCTGATGAAGCGCGCCGGCTGTTACGGACTCGGTTTTGGCATCGAGTCCGGCAGCCAGAGGGTGCTGGACTATAACAACAAGAAGCTGGACCTGGACAAAGTGGCCGCCAAGGTCGAGATGGTGCGGAGACATGGCATCGAGACCAACGGTTTTTTCATCGTCGGCCTGCCGGGAGAAGACGTGGAATCGATACGGGAGACTATACGTTTTTCAAAAAAGGTTCCTTTCGACCGCGCCAATTTCGGTCTGCTGGCGCCACTTCCCGGTTCGGAGATCTTCCAGAAATATGTGCTGGACAGGAACAAGGGCAAGGAGATTGACTACACCACGTTTAATTACTTTACGCCATTTCCACTGGGCGATCTGACCGCGGAAGAGCTCAACCGGTGGCAGCGCCGGTCGGTATACAGTTTTTACGGGCGTCCGCGGCAGATGTGGAACCTGGTGCGCCATACGCGTCCGAGTCAGGTCGTGGAGATCTTCAAGGCGCTGATCCACTACAGCACCTGAGAGGAAGTCTGTTTTCCTTGTTTCCAGAATTTTATCCGGAATATGTTCGCTACGATATTCGCGGGGTGCGAACGCCAAGGAGTTTTGAATGATGAAAGTCCTGTTATTGAATCCGCCGCCGGTCGACGGCGTCAACGTTGTACGCGAGGGACGCTGCATGCAGCGCACGGCTACCTGGACGACCGTCTGGGCGCCGGTCTCCCTGGCGACCTCGGCGGCCGTGTTGCGAGACGCCGGTCTCGAGCCGCGGATAGTGGACGGCATTGTCGAGGAGATCGACCTGGCCGGGCTGGGCCGCCTGGTCGCTGAGTGGCAGCCGGGCCTGGTGGTCATCAACACGGCTACGCCGTCGATCGAGTCCGATCTGGCCCTGGGCGCCCTGGTGAAGGAGTCCTGGCCGGCGGCAAAAACGCTGGCCATGGGCGTGCATTTGAGCGCGCTGCCGGAGGAATGCCTGGCGATGGGGCCGGATATCGACATGCTGGTACGAGGCGAACCGGAATACACCATCCGCGACGCGGCGCTGGCACTGGCAGCCGGCGAGCCGCTGGACGGAGTAGCCGGGCTTTCCTGGCGTGGCGACGACGGAGCGGTTCATCACAACGAGAAGCGCCCTTTCATCGCCGACCTGGACGAGCTGCCCTTCCCCGCCTGGGACCTGGTGGACACCGGCAACTACCGCCTGCCTTTCAGCAACAAACGATTCCTGCTGGTCGCCAGCGCCCGAGGCTGCCCGTACGGCTGCACCTTTTGCGCCAACAAGGTCTATTACGGTGCGCGGCTGCGCAAGCGTTCGCCGAAGCGCATCGTCGATGAAATCGAATGGGTAGTGAAAGAGTTCGGCATCACCGACTTCCTGGTCTGGTCGGAGTCGTTTACCAATGATCAGGAATATGCCATCGAGACAGCCGGGGAGATCATACGCCGCGGCCTGAAGATCGACTGGGTGAGTAACAGCCGGGTAGACACGGTTTCGGAAAAGTTATTAAAAACGATCAAGGCCGCCGGTTGCTGGATGATCGGTTACGGCATCGAGAGCGGTAACCAGCAAGTGCTGGACTCGGTGCGCAAGGGCACCAGCCTGCAGCAGGCTGTGGACGCCGTGCGCATGGCGCAGGAAGCGGGGCTCGAGGTAACCGGCCACTGCGTTCTGGGATTCCCGGGAGAAACCGAGGAGACCATGCAGCAGACTATCGATTTCGCCAAGCATCTGAAGCTGGACTATGTGCAGTTCTACTGCGCTGTCGCCTTCCCCGGCTCCCCGCTCTACCAGCAATGTCTGGACAGCGGCTGGCTCGATGAGTCCGACTGGAAGTATTTCGAGCAGAACTTCTCGGTGATCAGCACGCCGCAGCTGGCCGCCGTCCAGGTGATGAAAGCCCGGGACAAGGCCTTCAGGCAGTATTACCTGCAGCCGCGCGTTGTCTGGAACACGGTCAAGAAAATACGCACTCCCGGCGACCTGGCCAACTTCGCCCGCATGGTCAAGGATTTCCTCAGCTGGGTCTGATTTGTCAGCCGGCCGCGGCCAGGGCGATTCCCGCGAAGATCAATCCCACGCCAAAAAGTTTTCCCGCGGATACCGGTTCCTTGAAATAGGACCAGGCAATGAACATTATCAGCGTGAAGTTGAGGCCGATCATCAGGGGGTAGGCCTGGGAAAGATCGAGAATCCGCAGAACCGTGATCCAGAGGATCTGGGAGACACCGTAGACGGCAACACCGCCGAGTATCGCCGGTTTCAGGAAAGTGCGCGGCAGATGATGGACCTCCAGCAGTTCTTCCTCGCTCTCCCGGGAGGCTCCGACCTTCAGCAGGGTGTTGCCTAAGGAAGCGGTGGCGGAGGTCAGGATAACGAGGATGATTCTGGTCAGCAGGTAGATGTCGAAATCGGGCAAGATGTCAATCATCTCCGCCGGGGATCCGTACCGCCGGTATTTCATTACCTGCCGGCGGCGCCGGCGTGCCGGGCGCTGTTTCCCCGGACTGGAAATGGACGATGATTATTCCCGCCAGTATCAGCAGGGTGCCCGCCAGTCGCATGCTGCTGATCTCCTCGTGCAGGAAAAGCCAGGAGGCAAGGGGAATGTTCACGAAACCGAGCCCGACAAATATGGGGTAGGCATGGCTGATGTGGTGCCGCCCGAGTATGTAGACCCAGAGGGCCATGGCGGTAATGCCGAGCAGGCCGCCGACCCAGATCCACGGCGTCAGGAAAATTGCCAGCGGTTCATCCAGGGATTTGCCGGCTGCGTCGGCGCCAAGTTTGAGCAAAAAATCTGCCAGGTTGGCGAGGGCTGTGATGATGATAATAATTATGATCATAAACTGGCGAAAGAACGGTAAAAAAACAGGCTGGGCAAGGGCTTCCGCGGCCCGATTACTTGCTATACTAGCAAAAGAAAGCCATCCCGAGATACGAAAACACAGGGTAACTTGAAAGTCCTTTTAATCAATCCTCCTTACGCTTCGCAGATAATCCGGCGCTATGTTTGTTCCTACAACGCGCCGAATTTCCTGTTCCCGCCACTGGAGCTCATGTACCTGTCCGCCCAGGCCAGGCTGGTTGCGGGGTGCGAGGTGAAGTTGATCGACTGCATCGCCGAACGTCTGTCGCCGGAGGAGACGCTGGACGCGGTCCGTGCCTTTAACCCGGACGTCGTCCTCTCGATCATGGCGATCGAGTATTTCGACAACGACGTCGGCTTCCTGAAGCTCCTGAAGCGGGATCTGCCGGCGGCGCTGGTTGGTTGTTTCGGGCATCTGCCGGGCAACTATCAGCGTGAGACATTGGAGGCCACCGGGGCTGATTTCGTTCTGGCCGGGGAACCGGACCTGTCATTCCGGCGTCTGCTGGAGGACCATATGGCCGCGAATGATGCCGGGCAGTCTGCCGTTGAGGCTGAGTGGGGGGTTGAAGGGGCCACGCTTTCAGCTGGCGACAAGGCCAAAACAGCCATGCCGGCCGGCGGTGACGGCGTAGCGTATTTCGATGAGAACGGCGTCTTTGTCCCGGCGGAGTTTCAGCGGATCGAATCCCTGGACAGCCTGCCTTATGCCGACCAGTCGGCCATCGATCACTCCAGGTATGGCGAACCTTTCTTCGGACATCCCTACACGACCTTTCTCACCTCGCGGGGCTGCCCCTTCTCCTGCAATTATTGCGTGCGTAGCTACGGAAGGAAATACATACCGGCTTCGGCGGACCACGTGGTAGGAGAAGTGACCACCGCGGTTAATAATCATGACATCAAGTACTTTCGCTTCATGGACGATACCTTCACCGCTTCCAAGCGGCGGTTGCTGGAAATCTGCGCCGGGCTGGAAAAGCTGGAGGGCATCTCCTGGAGCTGTCTGGCCAGGCCCAACACCATCGATGGTGAAATAGCCGCGGCTTTGAAGCGTGCGGGCTGCACCAGGGTTTACGTGGGCATCGAGAGCGGCTCCCAGAAAGTGCTGGACTACCTCAAAAGAGGCTACAAGCTGGAGAATGTCATTGAAAATATACACGAAGTCCGCCGGAGCGGACTGGAGATGGTTGGCTGGTTCATCGTCGGTTCCCCGGTCGAGGAGCGGGAAGACTTCGAACAGAGCATCAGGCTGGCGCGTGACCTGAAACTCGAGTTCGTAGCTGTTTCGACCCTGGTCCCGTATCCGAACACCGAGCTCTACGAGCTGGAAAAGGACAACATCGAGTTCAGCCTGCTGCCCTACAAATGCGAGTTCAAGGAGCAGGCGACGACGGAGCGGGAGGCGGAGTTCTATCGGCGTTACTATTTGACGCCGTCTTTCATCGCCGGAAAGCTTGGTCATCTGGCCCGGCATCCGGCGGAGACGCTAAAGGCTTCAGCTGAATTCGTCCGCTATGCGGTCGCGTCAAAACGCGATCCGAACCGCCGGGACCTTTTATGAACGTTGGAAAAGAATCAGTGATCAGCGATGAAAAAATAAATGCCGCCGCGGTGCCGGGCGGGGATTTGCCAATGCTCACCATAGCCATCCCCTGCTACAACGAAGAGAACATCCTCGACGCGAATTACAGAACGCTCAAGGAGACCTGCGAGGCCCAGGGGATGCCGTACGAGATCATTTTCGGCAACGATGGCAGCGCGGACCGCACCCTGGAGATGATTGAGGGCTTTGCGGCAGCCGATCAGCAGGTTCGCGTGACCAGTCATTTTCCCAATCGGGGAGCCGGTTTTACTTATCGCGAGATGTGGCAGGCGGCGCGTGGTGAAATAATCATCCATATGGACGCCGACCTGGCGATGCCGGCGGCAGTGGCTTTGCCGACGCTGCTGGCGGCGCTTAAGGACGGAGCCGATCTGGCCGTAGGCTCACGTTACGTGGGCATCAAGGCGGAGTACCCACTCAAACGGGTTATCTTCAGCCGTGGTTATACGATGCTCACGCGCTTGCTGTTTAACCTCGATGTGGTGGATACTCAGACGGGGTTTATCGGATTTTACAAGCGGATCCTGCCGGCGCTCGATCCGCGGTCCGACGGCTTTGAGATTCTGGTGGAATTCATCGCCCAGGCCAACGAGGCGGGATTCACGGTCGCCGAAGTGGGGATCCCCTGGATTCATGACACGACCAGCGGTGAAACCGAGGTCTGGAGCGAGAGCATCAAAATGCTGACCGGAACCCTACGGGTCAAGCGACGGTTCGGCCGGTTTAAAAGGGAGCGGCGGAAAAATGAGCGTTAGCGTGGACAGGGCGCCCATCGGAGCCATGAAAATTCTTTCCTGCTACCGGGAGATCCGGCAGATTCTGGATGGAAAGATGCCGGTTCCCAGGACCATGGAATTCTTTCTCTCCAATGTCTGCAACCATGCCTGCGCCGGTTGTCATTCCCGTTATATGCACAAGGACGACCTGCAGTTCCTCGATTTTGACACGATGAAGAAAGTCGTCACCGATTTTGCTGAGCTGGGCGTGGAGGGTGTGGAGATCTCCGGTGGCGGTGAGCCGCTGATGTATCCCCAGATTGTGCCGGCGATCGCTTTCATGCGCAGCAAGGGGCTGAAAGTGGGGGTCTTCTCCAACGGCACGCTGCTCAACGACGAACTTTCCGAATTTCTGGTCCAGAACCTGCTGTTTTTGCGCATCGCCTTTGATGCCGGCAGCGCCGAGACCTATAAAAAGATCCACGGACGGGACGATTTCGACAAGCTGCAGGAAAACCTGCGGACGCTGGTCAGGATCAGGTCCGAGTTCCGCGCCGACAAGGGCCGCCGACTGGCCGACCAGAAGAGCCAGGGCCTGGCTACCATCGGGGCCAAGTATCTCGTTTCAGCCAAGAACTGGCATGAGCTTGTCCAGGCGGCGGAGTTGGCCAAATCGGCGGGGCTCGACTATTTGCAGTTCAAGGCGCTCAGGGCCAGCAAGTTCACCCTGGAGGGTGATGAACTCGAGCAGGCCAAGGCGGAGGGCGAGAAGGCCAAAGCGCTGGCCGGCGATGATTTCCAGGTGTTCGGCAGCCTCGAAAAGACCAAACCGATCGGGCGCTGTTTTCTCAACCCGATCCATCCGGTAATCGATGCCGCCGGTGACATGTACCTCTGCGCTTTTTTCCACCATCGCAAGGACACTCACAAGATCGGCAACGTCTACGACAAAAGTTTTCCCGAGATCTGGTACAGCGAGAGGCACTACGAGGCCTTCCGGTCCACGAGGCCCAAAGAGTGCGCCGTTTTCGACTGCCCGTTCCACGAGGCGGCGGAACTGGCCAAAGCCTGGATTGTGGACAACCAAAAGCACCTGGAATTCATCTAGCGGATGGACGTGCCCTATGTCGATCTGGCGGCTGGTTACCAGGGCCTGAAGTCCGAGCTGGACGAGGCCGTTACCCGGGTGTTGTCCAGCGGTGCCTGCGTGCTGGGCGAGAACGTCCAGGCTTTCGAGCAGGAATTCGCGGACTGGCTGGGAGCGGCTGAGGTGGCCACGGTCGGCTCTGGCACCGATGCCCTTTACCTGGTCCTGAAGGCGCTGGAGATCGGCGCCGGCGACGAGGTTATAACAGTCTCTCACACAGCCGTCAACACGGTTCTCGCCATATCCAAGGCCGGCGCCACGCCGGTCCTGGTTGACATCGACCCTGAAACATATTGCCTCGATCCGGCGGCGCTGGCCGGCGCAGTCAGCGAACGCACCCGGGCGATTATTCCGGTGCACCTCTACGGTCATCCGGCTGACATGGATGCCGTAATGGATTTTGCCAGCGAGCATGGATTGCCGGTGATCGAAGACTGCGCCCAGGCGCATGGCGCCCTCTGCCGTGGCAGGAAGGTCGGCACTATCGGCGTCGCCGGCTGCTTCAGTTTTTATCCCACCAAGAATCTCGGCGCCTGTGGCGATGGCGGTGCGGTATCGACAAACGACCCGGCGCTAGCCGCCAAAATACGCTCCCTGGGAAACTGTGGCCAGGGGGAAGAGCGATATCGAAACCTTTATAGAGGAGACGTCAGCCGCCTGGATGAGCTGCAGGCGGCTATCCTGCGCGTGAAACTGGCATCGCTGGACCGTTGGACCGAGAGCCGCCGCCAGGTGGCCGCTTTTTATAATCAGGCGCTGGCGGGCGCCGGGCTGGGGCTCCCTATCGAAAAATATTGGGCTTTCCATGTCTACCATCTTTATGTGATTCGCTCAAAGGAGCGCGACCGGCTGCGCCAGCATCTGGCGGACTCGGGTGTGCAGTCGCTGGTCCATTATCCCTTTCCAGTCCATCAGCAACCCGCATACACGGGCGTGGCCAGCGGTGATCTTTCGGTGACCGATCAGGTGGTCGGGGAGATCCTCTCACTGCCGGTTTTTCCGGAGATAACCGAGCCACAACTCCAGAGGGTGGTCGAGGCGGTCGGATGTTTTTCCAGGGAAAGCTGAGGCGGTTGTGACAGGCTATCCTGAGAACAGGAAAGTTGTCTGGTTCTATCTTCTTCCGCCAGTCCTGTCCCTGGGGTTTGGTTATTTCGCCTGGGCAGTCGCCGGTGCCCTGCAAAAGGAAACGACGACACGGGCGATGCTGGCCCTGCTGGCCGCTGTCGGCCTGATAGCGGTCTGGGTGGCCGAAACCGATTTGCTGGCGCGGCTGCTAATACGCCCAAGGTCAGAAATAGCTCGCAAGATAGCGCTCTGCTGGGCGCCACTGTCCCTGTTGCCCCTTTCGGCTCCCTATTTTACCCACAGGGTAGCCAGTTCTTTTCTGAAAGACAATCCATCGGCTGGAAGAGTGTTGGCCCTGGCATTTTTTTTATTGGCCTTGACGGTAACCAGCAGCGTGGTTTTGAAAATACTCCTGTTCTGGCATCGCTCTGACAAGTTTCTCATCTGGCTGGAACGGCACGCGGTAAAGTTTCTCTGGGCAGGGGTGGCGGTATATTTCCTGGTTTTTGTTGCCCTGGCTTTTCTCGCATATGCCAGGTTCAAGGGTTTTCATAGCGACCTGGGCCAGTACAACCAGACGCTTTGGGCATCGCTACGGGGCAGGATATTCTGGTCGACACTCGAGGAGACATCTCCGGACACTTACCTGGGAACGCATATATCTCCTTTCCTTCTGTTGTTGCTGCCTTTTTATGCCATCAGGCAGTCGCCGCTCACCTACCTGTTCCTGCGCAGCCTGGCATTGTCGCTGGCAGCAGTGCCGCTATTCTATTGTGTGCGCCGTATTACTGGCAGCGCTATCGCCGGCCTGGTTCTGGCAGGCGCTTTTCTGCTGCATCCAGAGATCGTTTCCCAGCACTTCACGGCAGGATATGAGGTCGTATTTGTGGCGGCGTTCTTTTTTTCCGCCTTTTACTTCTTCATCGAGAAGCGCTTCGGCTGGTTTATGTTCTTTCTGGTAATGGTGCTGGCGGTACGTGAGGACTTCATCCCGGCTGCGCTGATCTTTGCGGTCTATGCGCTGATCAAGCGCCGATCTGTGGCCTGGATCCTGACGCCCCTGGCGTTGTTCATTGTCTGGGAGGTAGTTGCCAATCTGATCTTTAACGCGGTAATTGTCCACTATGGCTTCAATCTGTATTACGGGCACTTTGGAGATTCACCGTCGCAAATGGCAAAGACAATCATCGCCCATCCCATTTATGTTCTGGAAGAGATAAGGCGCTACCATTCAAGCTACCTCTACAACTTGCTGCTGCCCGCTGGACTGGTGCTGCCTTTTGCAAGTGCGGCTATTTTATTCACCCTGCCAAACCTGGCGTTAACCCTGACCAGGGGGCAGGATATTTCCGCTGCATCGGGCGGTATTTCTCACTATTCGGTACTGGTTGTAGCTGCTCTCTGGCTGGCGCTGGCAGGGTTTATAAGCATCGTGCAGAAGAGGGTCACCGCCGCGGGTGGGGCTGGTTTCGCCGGGCAGTCAAGCGCCGCCGACGGAATCAATCCGGGGCATCAGGGTTATGGTATACAGGGCAGGGCCGCGGTTTTTGTGTCGGTGGTCATCGCGGTATTTGTTGTTGGCACCTCTCATCTGTGGTTGTATTATCTGCCGGTTTCCCAGACACCTGATACCGTCGCGCTGCGCCAGGCGGTCGAAATGGTGCCCGCCGATGTTTCAGTCTCTTCCAATGATGGACGGGCCTTGTCGCACCTGTCATCACGGTGGGAAGTGTATGAGCCGCTGCTATGGGATGTCCCGGAGGAACCGGACCGTTTGCCTCAGGGGCGCGAGCAGCTGAAGGCTGAATACGTACTGGTCAAACCTTTTATGAATCCATATTACAATGATGCTGGCGCTTTCCGGTTTCTTACCGAACCCGGCAGCAGATATCAGCTGCTGTTCGATGAAGACGGCATAAAGCTCTACAAGAAAGACGATAAAAGCAGCTCATGATGAAGAAAAAGGACATCAGCAGGAGCGGAGCGCGGTTCAGCCCGACCGCCATACTGGCGCTGCTGGTCCTGTTCGCGCTGGCGGTGCGCGTGCTGGCGGCGCTCAAGCGCCCGATGATCCAGCTGGATGAAACCGCCTACGTGCGCATGGCGGAGAACCTCGCTTCCGGCGACGGGCTGCTGGATATCTCCGGGCTGACGACGACTCACTTTTCACCGCTCCTGCCTCTGCTGATCGCGGGAGTAGCGGCCATAACGCGAAATTACATCACGGCCGCCTACGCCGTCGTGACGATTTTTGGCAGCCTGCTGCTGATACCCACTTATCTGCTCGGCCGGGAACTGGCCGGCGAGAGGGTGGGGTTGATGGCTGCGGCGCTGATGGCGGTGACCTCGCTTTTTGTGGACTATTCCTCACGTGTCTATAGCGAAAGCGTTTACATTTTCTTCCTGCTGTTGGCATTGGTTTTCGGCCTGCGCCTGATCAGGGAGCGCCGTCTGCTCTGGGGTGTTACAGCGGGAGCGTCGCTGGGACTGGCTTATCTGTCAAATCCCTCGGCGGTCTTCTACCTGGTGGCGCTGACCGGCCTTGCTGTTGCCAGCGTCATCGCTCACGGCAACTGGCGGCGGATGGCCCGGGGGCTGGTCTTTTTTCTGCTTTGTTTTATCGTGATCGCCGCTCCATATGTCATCTATCTCCACGGTGAGCTGGGAAAATGGACTTACAGCGGCAAGGCGCCGGGCAATATTTATGCATCTACTCATAACCTGCGCGTGAATACCCTGGAGTGGGAGAAGGACCTGCTGGGCCTCACCGACCAGGGCACGGAGGTGAGGACGCTGGCGCTGGAGAACGAGGGAGACCCGGCCAGCGTATTTCTGAAGCACCCGGTTCAGGGAGCAAAGATCTTCGCCCGGCAAAGCTACATTTTTTTGACGGAGGAACTGGCAAAAGTCTTTCCGGTCTGGTTGTTGCCATTAATGGGATTAGGTCTGTTCGGCGCCGCCTGGGACCGTCGCCGGGCGGCCGGCGTCGGCTACCTGCTGCTGATGATGCTGCCTGTAGTGCTGATCCTGACCATGTACGCGCACAGCCGCTTTTTCATGCCCTTTGTTCCCCTGGTGATGATCTGGGTGGCGGAGGGCTGGCAGCGCCTGGATGGCTGGGCTGGCGAAACCATACCGCTGCTCTTCAGCGAAAAAAGGCAGCCGCGGTTTGAGCGGCTGGCGCCCTGGCTGATCGGCGCGGTAGTTTTGTTGCCGCCGCTGGTTTACTCCGGCGCCGTGGTGCTGGGCCAGAGTTATCCCATCGGCTACAAGGACGCCGGCCTGCTGGTCAAGCAGGTGGCAGGACCGGACCGGAGGATCATGAGCCGCGAATATAGCGCCGCTTATTATTCCGGCGGTACTGCCGTGGCCCTGCCTTATGCCGATTACGAGCGCACGACGGAATACGCCCGCAGCAAAAACGTCGACTATCTGGCGATCGGCAGCAACGAGCTGGCGGACTGGCGCCCGACCCTTGAACGTCTGACCGGGGATGCATCCAGCCATCCTGAATGGCTGCTTGTCGACCGGGCCCGCCTGGGGACCGACCAGGAAACACTTATTTATCAACTGCAGAAATAGCAGGGGAAGCCGGTCCGCAAAACCTTCCAATGAAATCTCAGGTAAAATAACGGTCATGAAAGCACGTAAAAAAGTAGTCCTTTTATATCCGCGAAATCACTTCGAGAAGATCTACCACCCGTGGACCTGGGCTCCACTGCCGATCCTGGCGATATCGGCGCCACTGTTCGCCGAAGGCTACGAGGTCGTCCTGATTGATGCCAACGTCGACTCTGGCTGGCAGCAGCGGGTGGTGGACGAGAGCCGGGACGCTCTGCTCCTGGGCATCAGCTGCATGACCGGCCCGCAGATTCATTTTGCCCTCGAAGCGGCAGGGGCGGTGCGCGCGGCCGGGCTGAACCTGCCGATCATCTGGGGCGGTTATCATCCATCCATCCTGCCGGAGCAGACCAGCCGGAACAGCTTCGTTGATGCCGTGGTGCGCGGGCAGGGTGAAGTGACGCTGCTGGAGCTGGCGAACCGGCTGAGCCAGGGTGAAGACATCACCGGAGTGGACGGCATTACCTTCACCCATGACGGCGAGACGGTGTCGAACCCGGCGCGCCCCGTCGAGGACATCAACAAATTTCCCCGGCTTCCCTATGAGAAGCTGGACAACCCCAGGCAATACCTCAACAACATGCACGTGGGCACCAGGGTGATCAACTATGTTTCCAGCCAGGGTTGTCCGGCGCGCTGCCAGTTCTGCGCCGAGCCGCTGGTCTACGGGCGCCGCTGGAAGGCCTACACGCCCGACCGGGTGCTATCCGACCTGGAGTGGCTGGAGAGCTACCTGGGTGTCAACGGCATCATGTATTTCGACTCCACTTATTTTGTCAAAGAGAGCCGCGCCCGGGAGATATCCCAGAAGATGGTCGATCGCGGGATGAAGTTCGGCTGGGCGGCCAACGCCCGGGCGCCGCAGCTGGGCAGGTTCGCCGACGAGACCTTTGACGTCCTCAAACAAAGTGGCCTTTGGGCTTTCCTGGTTGGCGCGGAAAGTGGTTCGGAGACTCAGCTTGCGACCATGCAGAAGGACATCGGGCCCGAAGACATCCTCGAGGCGGCGAGAGTGGCGAGCAGGCACGGCATAAAGATCTCCTACAGTTTTATCGTTGGTTTTCCTGGCGAGACGGAAGGGGAGATCGAGGAAACCTGGGATGTAATGGAGCAGGTATCAAGGATTGTCGGCGAGTATAATTCGCAACTGCATTTCTACGCGCCGACCCCGGGCAACACTCTTTACGACAATGCGGTGGAGCTGGGGCTGAAAAGTCCGGAATCGCTGGAGGAATGGGCACAGTTTACTACCGTTACCGGACGCTTGCCCTGGATGAGCAAGAACTTTCAGAATCGCATGAAGCAGCGCGAATTTTATCTGGTCTACGGGTACCCGTCAGAGTGGGTGCGCCGCCGCGCCGCCCGTAGCAAGTTACGGCGGGCCTACGTGGGTGTCGCCAGTGGTGTCAGCTCCGCCCGCTGCCGCCACCATTACTGGGGAATGCCGCTGGACTGGTGGTTGTTACGAGGAGTACGTGGCGCCGTGTCCGAAGGCTGAGTTGGTGTCATTCTCTATTTGGTGATTTATAATCACTTAAATACTATAATTGCATCATGCGTTTTTAGCTGAGCACTGTAGAATTAAGAAGTCGTAGTGAATGACAGCTACGGGAATTTAATACAGAGCTTTTTCAGCGTTTGTTTGCTTTAGAAAGTTGCTCCGGGGCAAGCCTATTAGGCGAAGGCTTCCCGGAGTGTTTCTTTCTGGTAAACAACTTTATATCCAGTCTCATTCAGGGGGTGAGGCAGGATTGGGAGAGGTGGGGAATCAGTGGTACCAATTAAATCGCGTGCCCTTCTGTCGGCACTTTCCGGCCTGACCATCCTGGCGATCTTCTTCGCCGCCCACTCCCTGGCCAGCGGCACTTCCGAGTGGACCGAGACCGCCGTGGTCAGCGATTCCTACGACCAGGTGAACGCGGCCATCAGCGGCGACACCGTGGTCTGGATGGACTACCGCAACAAGCCTCTCACAGCTCCCAACACCGGTTGCAGCAGCGCCCAGAACTGCACGGCGGCGGACATCTACGCCAAGGATTTTGTAACGGGCGTTGAACAGAGACTGCCCCCCGGCGGTGCCGACTATACTTCGCCCCCCACGGTCACATTCACCGCAATTTCCGGCGACGGCGGCAGCGGCGCGGTCGGCACGGCAACGATCTCGGACAGAGCGGTCTCCGGAGTTACGATTACGAGTGGCGGTTCCGGCTACGGTTCGCCCCCCACGGTCGCTCTCTCGGACGGCGGCGGCAGTGGCGCGACTGGTACAGCCACTATTTCGAACGGAGCTGTTACGGGCGTTATCATCACTCCCAACGGACTCGATCCCGATATCAGCGGGAACCGGGTGGTCTGGCGCAACTGGGGCTCGGGCAAGATCGTGACCTATAATCTGTCCGGCGGCGGGGGCGTGCAAAGCGCGAGCAGCGCTACCGGCACCATTCAGGAGGTCACGCCCGCCATCAGCGGCAACCGCGTGGTCTGGACCGACTACCGCAACAGCACCAGCTACGGCGATATTTACATGCGTGACCTTGCCCAGCCAAGTGACAGCTTCGTCAGCCGGGGCTCGGATCTGCCCGGCGCCGCGACTCTCCTGGACGCCAAGAAGGACAAGCGCAACGCCGACATCGATGGCGACATCGTCGTCTGGGAGGATATGCGCAATGCCTACCAGGACGCCCAGGGCTGGTGGCACAACCCGGACATCTACATCAAGAACCTGGCTACCGGCGTCGAGCAGGCGGTATGCAGCGATTTATCCGATCAGTACAACCCGGTCGTCTCGGGCAATAGGGTCTTATGGATGGACTATCGCAACAACAACTGGGATATCTACATGAAGGATCTTTCCACCGGCGTGGAAACGCGGCTGACCAGCAATATCGCCCACCAGAGCTGGCCCAGCGTCTCGGGCAACTTCGTGGTCTGGAAGGACCTGCGGGAGGGCGATGAGGACATTTACTTCCGCAACTTGGCCAACGGCGTCGAGCAACGGGTAAACACCGACCCGCTATTGGCGCCCACCGCTGCCCAGAAGATGCCGGTGGCTAACGGCAACCACATCGCCTGGATGGATAAGCGCGCCGGCAACTGGGATATCTACGAAGCCCACGACACCGTGGCGCCGCAGGCGAGCTCGGTGACGCCGTCCGGCTATCTGGCGACCTCGCCCCACACCATCTCGGCTCTCTACTCCGACAGCGGCACCGGGGTCGATCTCTCCAGCGTGGCGGTGACCCTGAACGGCTCGCCGATTTCCGGTTGCACCGTAACCGACACCCGCGCTGACTGCCCGGTCAGCGGTCTCACCGAAGGCCATTACATCGTAGCCGTCAACCTGCGCGACTACGCCGGCAACAACGCCATGCCGGGAACGGCCACTTTTGATCTGGACACCCAGGCGCCGGTGATCAGCAACCTGGCTCCGGCTGGATTGATTAACAATAGCCTTTTGAATATAACAGCGGACTACACTGACAACCTCACCGGGGTGAATCCCGCCGGCGTCCAGGTAAATCTCGACGGCTCGGTTCTCGCCGATTGCGTAGCGACCGGGACTGGCGTCAGTTGCCCTGTTACGGTGAGTGACGGTACTCACAACTTTTCTGTTGACGCTACCGATTTTTCAGGTAACACCGTCTCGGCTTCGGCCAGCTTCACCGTGGATGCCACGGCACCCGTTATCAGCAATATTCAACCTGCCGGATGGATCGCCTATTCGGGCGGAACAATCAGCGCTTCTTATTCTGACGGTTCCGGCTCCGGCATAAACAGCGCCAGCGCTCAAATCAATTTGGACGGCGGCATTCTGAACGGCTGCGCTGCGACGGCTGCGGGCATCAATTGCCCTGTAAGCGGTTTGTCTCAGGGTCACCACACCTATACGGTGACCGTGGGCGATGTGGCAGGCACCAGTAGCTCAGCGGCCGGCTCTTTCGATGTTGATACCGTTCTTCCGACAGTGGGCAGCATCCAGCCGGGTGGCACCATCAACAGTGCCTCGGCTACGGTAAGCGCCAGCTATTCCGACGGAGGTTCGGGCATCAACACCACCTCTGTGAACCTGGCTGTAGACGGCGCCGCCCTTTCCGGCTGCACCATAACCGCGACCGGAGCCAGCTGCCCGACCACCGGCCTGGCTTTCGGCGCCCACACCATCACCGGTTCGGTCGCCGACAACGCCGGCAACTTAAGCCCGGTCAGCGGC
>JAGVMV010000038.1 GCA_020053595.1 Thermoleophilia bacterium
AGGCGGGCGGCGCGCGCCAGTATCTCGCCCCGCTTGGGGGCGCTGGTCTCCCGCCATTCGGCTCTCGCCGCCTCGGCGGCGTCGATTGCGGCCCGTGCGTCCTTAGCGGTGGAAGCCTGGAAATGCCCGACGACGTCGTCCGTGTCAGCCGGGTTGGTGTTGGCGAAGGTCTCACCGGAGGCGGAGTCGATCCAATTGCCCCCGATGTAGTTCTGATAAATCTCGGTCATGGAATTCCCCAGGTCGCTGTTGTGAAGATTTCTCTCCCGGGTTGTTCCCGGGAAAAAGATTTTAACACTTCGCGGGCCCGATCAGGCCTTGTGCACCCGGTTGCCTCCGGAATTCTTGGCGAAGTACATGGCCGAATCGGCGCGCGTAACGAAATCATCGACCTGCTCTTCGTGGTCGAATTCAGCCTGGCCGATACTGAGGCTGGTGCCAGTCAGTCCGAAATCAGAAAAGGTGCCACGGATGCGCTCGGCCACCTCGACGGCTTCTACGCTATCGCTGTAGGGGAGAATGACGGCGAACTCATCGCCGCCGTATCGAAAGCCGCCATCCACATCCTGCCGGATGCTGGCGGTAATCGCCTGGGCGACGGCTCGCAGGGCCTCGTCGCCACGCAGATGCCCGAGGGCGTCGTTGTAATCCTTGAGGTTGTCGAGATCGACGACCAGTAGCGACAGGGAGTGCTTCTGTCGCCTGGCCCGGGCCATCTCCTCCTTGAGGCGGCGGTAGAAGTGCCGCCGGTTGAAGAGGCCGGTGAGGCTGTCGGTCATCGACAGCTCCTCCATCTTCTTCGAGTGGGCGTAAGATTTTTCGTAAAGCCAGGCGTTCTCGATGCCGACGCCGATTTCGCTGCCGATGGCGACCAGCAGCTTGATGTCTTCGTTGCTGAAGCGCTCCGGCTGGCGGCTGATCAGGCAGAGGACGCCACGCACCTTGCCTTTGGATTCCAGCGGGATGCCTGCCATGGATTTGAACTCGGAGTATTTATTGATCGGACCCATGGCGTGGCCGGCCTCCTGGAAGTCGTTCACCAGGATCGGCTCGCCCTTTAGCGCCACGATGCCCGGACAGGTCTCGCCCACGGAGGTAACCTGCATCTCATTGACCACATCGTCCGGCAGCCCCTGCTCGACCATCAGGTTCAGCTCGGAGTTCTCCTCGTTGGCGAGGAAGATGGCGCCGAACTTGAGCCCCAGTACTTCCAGCACCTTGGCCAGCGAATCCCTGAGGATGGTGTCCAGATTGAGTGAGCGGCTGACAGTGGCGGCGATCCGGTTGACGGCCTCCAGCTCACGGGTGCGCTCTTGCACCTTCTGCTCGAGATGCTCCGCGTCTTCCTGCAACCGATGCTCCAGGCGCCTGATCTCGGCCTTGGCCTTTTCCAGCTGCTCGCGGAATTCCTCAAGTCTGGCGACGTCATCGGTGTCGCCGGAGCCGTCAGTTGGGTGCTGGGGAGTTTTGATCATAAGGGAAGGTTTCGGGGCTGTGAAGCCGTTTTCAGAAGCGGCTTCCGATATTATCAGTTCACTGTCGTCTTAGCAAAGGGCGAGAAGTGGCGGTTTAGCGGAAAACACCGGCCGGCAGCCGCCACAGAGCTGCAGGGAATTGCACATATGGTTGCAAAAAGCTAGAATGCGCCCTGCAACGGCGGCACTCAAAAAGTCGCCGGATTACACTCGGCGAGGTAGCTCAGTCGGTAGAGCGCAGGACTGAAAATCCTGGCGTCCCCGGTTCGATTCCGGGCCTCGCCACCAGGAAACCCTTCTCATCGGTTATTTCCCGCATGGATCCATTCAATATTTCGCCCATGCATGTTTTTTCCGTCCACCCCGTCCTGTATGATTGGCTCCTGTATCCAAGGAGGAAACATTCATGGATGAACAATTCATTACCTGCCCGAAATGCGGCGAAAAGATTCCACTCAGCGAAGCCCTGACCCATCAGATCGCTGACGGGCTGCGGCAGACTATTTCCGCCGAATACAGTCGGAAATTCAGCGATGAAAAGGCGAAGATCGAGCAGAAAGCGGAGAAGAGGGCCGCCGAAAGGCTCGATCTGGAGCTGAAAGACCGCGACGAGCAGATAAAGGAGAAGAGCGCGCTGCTCGAGGCCGCCCAGACCGCCGAGATCGAGCTGCGCCGGAAGACCCGCGAGATCGAGGAGCGGGAGCGCAATCTCGAGCTTAAGCTGCAGCGTGAGCTGGACGAGCAGCGAGAGGCGATCAGAAAGGAAACGGAGCAGAAAGTATCGGAGGAGCATCGCCTGAGCGATCGCGAAAAGGACGAGAAGATGGCGGCCATGATCAAACAGATCGAGGATTTGAAGCAGCGTGCCGAGCAGGGTTCCGAGCAGGCCCAGGGTGAAGCATACGAGCTGGAGCTGGAAGACCTGCTCAGGCAGAAGTTCCCCCGCGACGAGATCGAGCCGGTCCCCAAGGGCATGCGGGGAGCCGACGTCATCCAGACAGTCCGCAATTCGCTGGGCCAGCCCTGCGGCAAGATCATCTGGGAATCCAAGCGGACCAAAAACTGGGCCAATGACTGGATCTCCAAGCTCAAGGACGACCAGCGGGCGGTGCGGGCCGATGTGGCGGTTCTGACATCGACGGTCTTTCCCAGGGATGCCGAGGGCATTTGCGAATACGACGGCGTCTGGCTGACCGATTTCCCGTCCTGTATCGGGCTGGCGTCAGCCCTGAGGCAGGGCCTGGTCGAGCTGGCTCATTCCCGCAGCGCCCAGGAGGGTAAAAGCGGCAAGATGGAGATGATCTACGACTATATCTCGGGCGCGGAGTTCCGCCAGCGGGTCGAGGCCATCGTCGAACCGTTCATGGAGATGCGCAACGACCTGCTCAAGGAGCAGATCGCCATGCAGAAATTATGGACGAAACGCGAGAAGCAGATCGACCGGGTGCTGTTGGGCGCAGCCGGCATGCATGGCGATCTGGAAGGTATCGTCGGCGCGCAACTTCCCGGGGTGAAGGTGCTGGAGCTGCCGGCGAGCGAACTCGAGACAGCCGACCTGGAAGAAGACGGGCTTTTCTAGAGATCGGGCTTAGGCCGAAGCCAGGGTCGCCGCCGCGTGCGTTTTATTTAGGGCAATAGAAAAAGCGGCTGTCAGCCGGCCGCCTTTTACAGGATTCCCGGCGCCGCCGCTAGCGACACCAGAACACCTTATGTGTCAAGACGCGTCAGTGCCTGATGGCGCGGCGGCTGCCGCCGGAGAACAGGTTTACCACGAAGAGCAGGATCACCGCTCCCACCAGCGCCGTGATAATCCAGCCGATCCAGCTGTCGCCGCTGTTAACCCCCAGCGCCGAGAAAATATAGCCGCCGATCACGGCGCCGATCCCGCCGACGACGATATCGCCGATCAATCCCATGCCCCGTCCCCGCATAATCATCCCGGCCAGCCAGCCGGCAATCAGCCCTACGATCAGAAACGCAAGCAAGCTCATGCAATCACCTCGATCTTTCTCTATCGGTACGTATGCCCCCGATAAGCGAACGGGGACTCTACTGTCTATGCGTCGTACGCACGTGCCGCACGCGCGACGGCATCATAACCAGGTAAACAAGGCGCGTGATGCCCCAGGCGATCAACAGGTAGACGACCATGGCGATGATCGAAGACACCTCGAATACGCTGCCATTCGCGGTCGGTTCGCCAACCAGCCCGAAAAACGGCCACACGAAGACACGGGCGATGCGATAGATGAAACTCGCAAAACCGTTGTCCGGGTTGGCCGCGAGCAGCTTGAGAACAACCCGCATGCCGATGATCACCTCGAGGATTCCGAACAGCAGCCAGATGATGCCGTTTATCCGGCCGATCTCGTTTTCCCGGTGGCCCGCCTCGTCTTCCGCCACCTCGGTCTCACCGTACTCGTCGATTTCGGATTCCCGCTTGTCATCTCTCGGTTCAGGACTCATCACTTCTCCATTCTGGTTTTTCCCGGTTTGTCCATGTCCATATAACCTTTGATTCCCCTTCAGAAAGAAGCTGAAACATGGCAAAACCGGTTTGTATTATCCCGAGGACTGACCAAATCAGGGTCGGGGAAAAGGAGAGACTCACCGACGACTAACAGCATTCAGCGGAGCCTCAATCTTCCCATAGCCCCACCAGTTCGAACTTCTCCACATCCACCAGGCCCAGGTCGGTCAGCTTCAGCGACGGTACCACCGGCAGGGCCAGGAATGACAGCGATATCAGGGGGTCGGTCAGCTGGCAGCCCAGCTCCGCAGCGGCGCCGATGACCTCGCGGACGGCGGCAGCCACATCCTTGATCGGCTGGTCGGACATCAGACCCGCCACCGGCAGCGGCAGTGAAGCGAGCGGCTGACCATCCACCACGACCACCGCGCCGCCATTCATTTTTGCTATCTCGATGACCGCGGCGCGCATGTCGGCATCGCTCACGCCGACGACGATGACGTTGTGGGAGTCGTGGGCCACGGAGCTGGCGATGGCGCCGCGTTTCAGGCCCATCCCCTTGACGAAACCCAGGCCGACGTTGCCCGAGGCGGTATGCCGCTCCACCACGGCCATCTTGAGAATATCCCGCTCCGGGTCGGAAACCACCAGCCCGGCCTCGACCTTCGGCTCGACCAGCAGCTTCTCGGTGACGATCTGGCCGGGGACGATGCCGATGACCCTGAGCCGTCTGGCAGCCATGCCGCCTGCTGCTTTCCCAGTTGCGGAGGCCATGCCACCCTCGGCTTTCCCGACTCGGCCGCCCTCCAATGCGGTAGCGCTACCCTCAGCCGCAGCAGGCTCGCCTGCCCTCACCGAAAAGTCGACGATGCTATCGTTGTCGATATTAACTGTGCCGCGGATGCCACGCGCCGGCGATTCCGACTCGAAGGGCAGCGCTCGTCCGGCTTCGGCCACGACCTGGCCATCCTTGATGACGCGGGACACCTTTACCCGCTCCAGGTCATCGAGGATGGCGAAGTCGGCCCGGAAACCGGGCGCCACCGCTCCCACGTCCCGCAGGCCGAAATAGGCCGCCGTGTTGATGGTCGCCATCTGCACCGCCATCATCGGCTCGATACCCCTGGCGATGGCCATTCGCACCAGGTGGTCGATATGGCCCAGCCCGATCAGGTCTTCGGGGTGCTTGTCGTCGGTGACCAGCATGAACTGCCGCGAGTTCTGATTGTTGACCACGGTGATCAGTTCTTCCAGGTTCTTCTCCGTCGTCCCCTCGCGAATCATAATGTACATGCCGAGACGCAGCTTCTCCCGGGCCTCGTCGGCGGTGACGCACTCATGGTCGGAATGGATGCCGGCGTTCACATAGGTGCAAAGGTCCTTGCCGGTCAGGCCGGGCGCGTGGCCATCGACACGACGATGGCCGGCAATCCTGATCTTGTTGAGCACCTCGCGGTCACCGGCGATGACCCCGGGGTAGTTCATCATCTCGGCGATACCGATGACCCGCTTGCGCGGCAGCAGCAATGCGAGGTCGCCACTGGTCAACTCGGCCCCTGAAGTCTCCATCCGCGTCGCCGGCACGCACGACGGCAGCATGACATATACGGTCACCGGCAGTCCGGCGCTGGCGTGCAGCATGTAGTTGATCCCCTCGATGCCCAGAACGTTGGCGATCTCATGGGGGTCGCAGACGATGGCGGTGGTGCCGCGGGGCACGACGGCCCGGGCGAACTCCGGCGGCGTCAGCATGGAACTCTCGATGTGGATATGGCCGTCGATGAACCCCGGGCAGAGGTAGCGCCCCTCCAGATCCATTCGGGCCAGCGCTTCGTAGCGTCCGAAACCGGCCACCCGCCCGGCGTGCAGCGCCACATCAGTATTGATAATCTCGCCGGAAAAGACGTCGACCACGCGGGCGTTCTGCAGGAGCAGGTCGGCGGGCTGATCGCCGCGGCTGACGCGGATGATGTCCTCCAGGTGGATCCTGTTATTCATTCCGCCGTCCCTTCTTCCACTCGCGTTACAGCGACCAGTCCAGCCTGGCGCTGATTCCCAGCAAGGTCAGGATGATGACATTGATCAACACGCCGATCTTTGATTCGGGCCAGCTGAGGATGCTGAACAGCAGTGAAAACATCGTTATGCCCGGCAGAAGATTCAGCCACCAGGTGGTTTCCAGGATGGCGCCCGCTCCGATACAGATGAATGCGGCTGCGATCGCCAGCCAGAACAACCCGACGACGCGGATGCCCACATTGCCGATATCGGCCTTGCCGGAAAGCAGTGTCGTCCTGTAGGGCATTTCCTCCGAATTGATGATTCGCCACGGTACCAGAAATCCCAGCAGGTGCGCGATTCCATGCGCAATTAACGCGATCCCGATGGCGATGTTCATCTATATATCCTCCCTGGTAAAGTTTTCGCATACGTGCCGCCCGGCCCGGTTTCCCGACAGCCGAGACTTTCATCCAACTATTACCCCGTAGAGGTCATTTACATTCGTGCCGGTGGGACCGGTGACTATCAGGTCGCCCAGTTCCCGGAAGAAAGTGTGCGCGTCGTTTTGTTCGAGGTGGCGTTCGGGGTCGAGCCAGAGCTTCCGCGACCTGGCGACTGTGAAGCTGTCGGCCAGGGCGCCGGCTGCGTCGGTCGTGCAGTCGGAGCCGTCGGTGCCAAAGGAGAAGACCAGCGTATCCCGCCGGCCTTCGATGGCCAGGGCGGCCGCCAGGGTGAACTCCTGCGCCCGGCCGCCTTTTCCTTCCCCCTTTACCGTTACCGTGGTTTCCCCGCCGGCGAGGAGACAAATGGGCTGCTCCGTTTTGGTGGAATTATTGTCAGCGGATGAATCTGTTCGCGCTACATTTGTGACTGCCACGGATGAATCCGTTTGCACCGTCTCACTGGCCATCGCCACAAGCCGGCGTGCGGCGTCCCGGGCCTCGCCTGTAACCGGCTCCTCGATTTTTATCACTCTGTACCCCAGCTTCGCCGCCGCTTCAGCCGCCGCGTCAAGTGCATCACGGTTGGAGCAGAGTACATGGTTCTCCACCCGCCTGAAAACCGGGTCCCCGGGCTTGGGGGTTTCCTCGTTCTCGCCCCGGGCGCCTGCTTCCAGGCGGGCGAGAACGGCTGGCGCAAATTTTTCCTTCAGGGAGTAGCGTTCCACGACGGCGAGTGCGTCGGCGAATGTGCTCTTATCGGGAACGGTGAGTCCGGAAGCAATGACATCCAGGTCGTCGCCGATGACGTCCGAAATGATCAGAGTCAGGACCGTTGCCGGGAAGGCAGCCACGGCCAGCCGCCCGGCCGCCGCCATGGTCAGGTGTTTGCGCACCGCGTTGACTTCGCCTATATCGGCACCGCATTTCAGCAGCACGTCAACTGACAGCCTCAGATCCGCAAGGGTCAGCCCCGGCGCCGGCAGCGCCGTCAGCGCCGAACCGCCACCGGAGATCAGGCAGATGACCAGGTCATCCTCACCAGCGCGCCCGGCCAGCTCCAGGAGCCCACGCGCCGCGGCGGCGCCCCGCTCGTCCGGTATGGGATGGGACGCCTCGACCTGACGCACCCGCTCGAGTCCCGGCGCTCCATAACCATCCTTGACGACAACCAAACCATCCGTTACCTGCACCGACTGGCCTGTGTTGCCAAGCCGATCATTAACCTCCCGCCCCCGTTCCGCGTTTCCGAAGACATTCTCGGCTCCCCGAGCCATGTAACCAGCCGCCTTGCCGGCTCCCAGCACGAAGATCCTCTTATATGAGGACAGGTCGTAATCTTTGTTGATAGTGGCGTTCCCCAGAAATTCACGCACCAGCCGTTCCGGGTCGGCGGCTGAGATCGCCGCCCTGGCCAGCTCCATCACTTGTTCCCTGATTGTGGGGTCGATCACTGTCTCATCGCCAGGAGTAACCGCGTCCGCGGCCCGGCAAACTCACCGGCCCGACAACAGGTAATCATGGGCGGAAAGGGCCGCCTTGGCCCCTTCACCGGCCGCCACGACGATCTGCTTGTCCCGTACCTGGGTGACGTCGCCGGCGGCGAAAACTCCCTTGACGCCGGTGCGGCCTTCGCAATCGACGACGATCTCACCGTTGCTGTTGAGCTGCAGCAAGTCGACGACGAAGCTGGAATTGGGATAGAGGCCGGCCTCAATGAAGACGCCACTTACCGCCAGCTCCCGCCGCTCATCGCCATTGATCGAGGCGATGATAACCGACTGTACTTCCTTGCCGTTCCCCCTGATCTCCACCGGCTGCCAGAGGAGATGCTTGCCGATCCGGTCGTCCGCCTCCACCTTGCTTCTTAAAATCTCGTCGCCGGTCAGCTTCGTCAGCGACACCAGCTGCACGCTGGGACAGATCTCCGCCAGCTCCAGCGCCGCCTGCAAGGCCGAGTTGCCACCGCCGGCCACCAGGACCGGCTGGCCCTTGAAAACCGGGCCGTCACAGGTGGCGCAGTAACTGACGCCACGGCCGGCGTACTCTGATTCCCCGGGGATATTGAGTTGCCGCGAGCGCTTGCCCGAGGCGACTATAGCTGTCCGCCCCCGGTAGGTCTTGCCGCTGCGGGTCAGCGCCCGGGCGATACCTTCCCCGCTTTCCAGCCGGGCCACCTTTTCGCCGCTGATGACCTCCACCGGATATTTTTTGATCTGCTCCTCAAACTTTGACATCAGTTCCGGGCCAGTGATGTACTGGAATCCCATGTAGTTTTCGACGCCGGAGGTCCACATCGGCTGGCCGCCCAGCTGATCTGTGATCAAAGCGGTCCTGAGATTTTTACGGGAGGCATAGACGGCGGCGGTAAGTCCGGCAGGGCCGCCGCCGATGATCAGAACGTCGAAGAGCTCTTCCTCGGCGAAGGACTTCTCGCGCGGCTCGCGCCCCAGTTTGCGGTCGATCTCGCCACGGGCGTGCAGCAGCAGAAAGTCCTCGTAGCCGCCCACGTACTCGTCCCCGATGAAGACCTGGGGGACGTAGGCCTTCCCGGTGCGCTCTTTCATTTCAGCGAGCGCAGCCGGGTCGGCCTCGACATCCTTGAACCTGTATTCGATCCCCCTCTCACGGAGGAGGTCCTTCAGACTGATGCAGTGGGGTCAGCCCGCCATCGAATATATGAGCACTTCTGGTGTCACTGTGCCTCCGCTTTGAGCGTAAACGGCACGGGCGCGCCTCGGCGAGCCGTTATTCCGTGACGGTTACCTTGCCCTTCATGGAAGGATGGATGGTGCATGCGTAATCGAAGGTGCCAGCCGCGTTGAATGTGTACCCGAAGTTGGTCCCCGGATCCATGTTGCCCGAACTGAAAGCGCCACCAGTGGCAGTCACCGTGTGGGCAACAGCATCTTCGTTGGACCAGGTGACCGTGGTGCCGACTTCGACTGTCAGGTCTCCCGGATCGAACTTGCTGCCCTTCATCACGACCTTGGAAGATTTGATTTCGGGTGTCGTGCTGCTGGAAGCGTTGCTGGTGGTCCCGCTGTCGCTGCCGCCGCAAGCCGAAACAGCAAAGAGCAGCACCGCCATCAGGGCGATGCCGCCAATGATTTTTCCTGCCTTGCTCACACTTGACCTTTTCGTTTATTCCTCGATAACAATTATTTCAGCCGGGCATTCGTCGCAGGCGCTCTGTACCGCCTCGCGCAGATCATCGCCGGGCTCCGCCATGATGACCTTGGCCAGCCCGTCGTCATCCATCTCGAATACCTCGGGGCACTCGTCAGAACAGATGCCATCACCCAGGCATTCGTCTCTCGGCTCGATCCTTACCTTCATAACTTTCTCCTTTCCTTGCACGAATTGATTGCTGATTCTGAGAGGTATCCTTGCATACCCTCCAAATGATATCCAAAAACATGCGGCGGCAACAGGTCGGACGGGAGAATTTTCCCTGGGGTTCCTTCAAATGAACTGCCAGTCAGGACAGAGTCCATCTATGTATAATGTTTGCAAATTACCGGAAGGTGTTAGAATTACTTATTCCCCACCGGATGAATCTGGAGGAGCCGCATGGAGCTAAACATTCAGAGTGAGAGAACTGACGACGGCATCGCCATCATCACCGTGGAAGGTGAGCTGGACCTCTATACCGCCCCGCGGTTAAAGGAAAGCCTGATGGCGGCGCTTGAGGATGATGTGCTCAAGATCGCAGTCGACATGACTGGTGTGCATTTCATCGACAGCTCGGCGCTCGGCGTGCTGATCGGCGGTGTCAAGCGGCTCAAGCCCAAGGGAGGCCGCCTCGTTCTGGTCAGTGTCGACGAGAACGTCAACTGGATCTTCCAGATCACCGGACTGAACGCGGTCTTCGATATATTCCACAGCCTGGAAGACGCTCTCCGGAATCTCGCCTGAGGCACTTCCGCGGCTTCGGTTTTACAGGAGGGGTTTTTGGCAATTCATTCAGTCGTTTGTGTCAAGCAGGTTCCCGACACCACGCAGGTCCGGATCGATCCCGATACCGGCAGTTTGATCCGCCAGGGTATTCCCTCGGTCATCAACCCCTTTGATCTCCACGCCGTCGAAGCGGCGCTAAAATTCCGCGAAGAACAGGGCGGTTCGATCACGGCTGTTTCCATGGGACCGCCCCAGGCGGAAGAAACCCTGCGCAAGGTGCTGGGCTTCGGCGTCGACCGGGCGATACTCCTGACCGACCGAGCTTTCGCCGGCGCCGACACCCTGGCGACGACTCACGCCCTGGCGGCGGCCATCAGAAAAATTGCGGCGGCCGAGCCGGTGGACCTGGTCATCTGCGGCAAGCAATCCATCGACGGCGACACCGGCCAGGTGGGACCAGGACTGGCGCACCGGCTGGGCATGAGCCAGGTCACCTATATATGCGGCCTGGAAGGGATAGACCCCGAGGCGGGTGTCATCCGGGCCTGGCGCCAGCTGGAAAAGGGACGCGAGCAGCTGGAAGCGAAGCTGCCGGCGGCGCTCACCATCACCGAAACCTGCAACCACATCCGCTACGCCTCACTCCCCGACCTGATCGCCGCCGCTGATAAACCGGTAGAAGTCTGGACTGTCGACGACATCGAAGTGGACCGCACCAAACTGGGGCTCAAAGGTTCGCCGACACGGGTAAACAAGATTTTCGCGCCGCCGGTGCGGGAACGGGGAGAGGTACTGGTGGCGGCGGAAAGTTCCGCCGCGGATGCGGCGGCGAAAATCATGGACCGCCTGACCGAGCAGGGGCTGGAAATGGGTCTGGCTGGCTGATATGCCGGACGAGAGCAAAAAAACGCGGGCTTCAGCCGGAAAGAACAACGCAGATAAAGCCGGCGGTGGGAAGGCTGCCACCGCAGGAAAGAACAATACTGATAGAGCCAGCAGCGGGAAAGCCCCGACTGCCAAGGGCCGCAAGCTCCGTGAGCGGCCCAAGGGAAAAATCGGCGAGGTCTGGGTCGTTATCGAATGCGAAGGCGACGTTGCCGCCGGGGTTTCCTGGGAGCTTCTGGGAATAGCCCGCTCACTGGCGACCGATCTGGGATCACGGCCGGCGGCAGTCATCCTTGGCATCGACGTTCACTGCCAGGAGCTGGCGCGCCAGTCATTCGAACGTGGCGCGGCGGCAGCCTACGTGGCCGATCACCCGGCGCTGGTCCCCTTTATCACCGAGCCCCACTGCCAGGTGCTGGCGGCGCTGGCGCGCAAACATTCGCCGGAAGTCATACTCCTGGGTGCCACGACCAGGGGCCGCGATCTGGCCTCGGCGGTGGCGACGGAAATGGAGACCGGCCTTACCGCCGACTGCACGGCCCTGGAGATCGATCCCGAGAGCCTGCTGCTGCGGCAGACCCGCCCGGCATTCGGCGGCAACATCATGGCGACCATCATCACACCCGGACACCGCCCCCAGATGGCAACGGTGCGGCCCGGCGTTTTCCCGCTGCCGGAGACCGTTGCCGGCGCGACTGGTGACGTCATCGCCTCCAAACCGCGGCTGGCGGCACAGCAAACAGTGCGGCGGCTTGAGTTCCTACCCAACCCCGAGGAAGAGGTGGCGCTCCAGGGCGCCCACGTGGTCGTCTCCGGCGGCCGCGGTATGCGGCAGTTGAAAAATTTCGCCATGCTCGAGGAGCTGGCCCGCGAGCTGGGCGGCGTGGTCGGCGCCTCGCGCGGAGCAGTCGACGCCGGCTGGGTCTCCCCGCGGCGGCAGGTGGGACAGACCGGTCAGACGGTGCGGCCAGCCCTCTACATCGCCGTGGGCATCTCCGGGGCGATCCAGCACCTGGCGGGCATGCAGCACTCTGACATGATCATGGCGATCAACAGTGACCCCACCGCGCCGATCTTTGACATCGCCGACTACGGCATCGTCGGCGACCTTTTTGAAGTCGTGCCGGCGCTGATCGCCGAAGTGAAGAAGCGCAAAGCGGCGGCCGCGAAGGGCGAAAGTGTGAAAACCTCATGAACACAGCCACAAACACGCCAACTCCGGGACGCTTCGACGCCATCGTCGTCGGCGGCGGCCCCGCCGGCCTGGCGGCGGCCTATACACTGGCTGCCGGCGGCGCCCACGTGGTCGTCATCGAACGCGGCGACTGGCCCGGCAGCAAGAACATGATGGGTGGATTGATATTTTCCCAACCGACCGCCCAGGTGATACCAGAATTCTGGAAGGAAGCTCCCCTCGAACGCCATGTCACCCGCCGGGAGATGTGGCTGACCACCGGCGAGTCCGTGCTCAAGGCCGCTTACGAGTCCACCGATTTCGGCGCCGAGCCCTACAACTCGTTCACGGTTTACCGCTCCCGTTTCGACAAGTGGCTGGCCGAACAGGCGCGCGCCAAGGGTGCCGTCATTATCACCGAGACCCTGGTCGAGGACCTGCTGATGGAAGGCAACCGGGTGGTGGGCGTGCGCACCGGCCGGCCACAGGGCGACCTGGAGGCTGATGTGGTCATCCTCGCCGAGGGGGTCAACCCTTTCCTGGCCGAAAAAGCCGGCCTGAGCCGCGGCCTGAAGGCTGAATCCCTGGCGATCGCGGTGAAGGAAGTGCTGGCCCTGCCCCGAGAGAAAGTCGAGGACCGCTTCAATCTCGAGGAAGGAACCGGCGCCGCCTACGAAATCGTCGGCGAGATCACCAACGGCATCCCCGGGACCGGCTTTATTTACACGAACCGTGACACCGTGTCCATCGGTGTCGGCGTCATCCTCAAGGATATGGTCGACCGCGCCGGCGAGGCTTACGCGCTGCTGGAGCGCTTCAAGGCCCAGCCGCAGGTGCGGCGCCTGATCCAGGGCGCCAGCCCGCGCGAGTACTCGGCCCACCTGATACCCGAGGGCGGTTACCGCGGTATGCCCAAACTTTACGGGAATGGCGTGCTGGTGGTGGGCGACGCCGCCGGCATGGTCAACGCGGCCTTCACCGAGGGCGCCAACCTGGCGCTGCTTTCCGGCCGGATGGCGGCCCAGACGGTTCTCAAGGCCCGCGACTGCGGCAGTTTCGAGGCGCTGACCCTCAGCCACTATGGCGAACTTCTGAAGAAGAGCGTGATTATGAAGGATCTGAAGACTTTCGAGAAGATGACACCGTTCCTGTCATCCCATCCGCATTTCTTCAGCATCTACCCGGAGCTGGCCTCGGCGGTGGTGAAGGAGTTGCTCACCGTGGATTCGCTGAGCAAAGCCGACAAGATGCACCTGATCATCAAGCTGGTCAAATCCCAGCGCCCGACGCGCAAATATCTGAAGGACCTTTACGACGGCTGGAGGGCATTCTCATGAGTGACGAGGAGAGGGATGTGGAACAAAACGCAGGCACCGGCTCGCGGCACGACAGACTCCCTATCGACAACCGCGACTGGACGGCGCCGAAGCACAGCGTCACCGCCCAGCTCGGCCTGGTCAAGTTCAAGCCGGATGAAGACGCCCACCTGTCGGTGAAGAACAAGTCGGTCTGCCGCGACACCTGCCGGCGCAAGTTCTGCACCCATACCTGCCCGGCCCAGGTTTACCGCTGGGAGGAAGAGGAAAAAACAATAACCATAGCCTTCGAGGGCTGTCTGGAATGCGGTACCTGCCGTAGCGGCGGCTGCCCCTACGACAACATCGAGATGCGCTATCCCCGCGGCGGCTTCGGGTTGCAGTACCGCTTCGGATAGAAAGTGTCATCAGGCAGAGCCACGATACCCCAAGCAGAGGAGAAATAATGAGCGACCTGTCAACAGAACTCAACAACCTGCGCGAGGATTTAAAAGACGAGCTGCTGGCGATCAACCATTACCAGACACATATCGATGCCACCGATAACCCGGACATCCAGAAGCTGCTCGGGCATATCCGGGACGAGGAAAAAGAACATGTGGCGGAGCTGGTGAAGCTTCTCAGGCAGCTGGATCCGACCGAGGACGAGAAGTTCTTGAAAGAGGGTATCTGATCACCGGGACAGCGCCCTAGTACCCCACGCTACCACTAAAGTAATACCATCCAGCGCTGACGATCCAGTTAACAACAATCGCCGGAAAAAGCGCCGCGCCCAAAACCGGCAACCGCGTGTAAAGCTGTCGAAGCCCCCGGGCAATTGAAATCTTGCTCATGATCAGGGCGATGATGGCCAATCCCAGAATGGCATGCACCGCCACCCGCGCTGGGGTCAGCCTCGCACCGATGTAGAACACACAACTGTAGGCCACCAGCAGGATGATAAAAAATCCCAGATAGCCGCCGAAGCGATGGCATCGGACCAGCCAGCTACGCACCTGGGGCGAGAAACCAGCGATTTGGCCGCGGGCCGCGATGATCACGATCAGCTGGATAAAAGCGATGGCCAGCAGCGCCGTCGCCAGGATGCTCTTTTACTGAATGGCAAGTTCCGGCAAACCATCATCCTCCATCCCGGCTTATATAAATCGAACTGCGCCCCGCTTTACCACATTTGCTCCATTGAACTCATTTCCCCTTCCCAGGTATAATTTCCGCCCGGTTCGGATATGAAACAGGCAGGGAAAGAATCGGGCTATTGCTGTCAATTCACCTCGATATAGGGAGGACAAAATGAAGACCTGTTCAAGTTGTGGAATGCCGATGCTGGCCGAGGAGGATTTTGCCGGCAGCGATCCGGACAGCGATCTTTGCGTCCACTGCGGTCAGGACAGCGCCATGCGCGGACGCCTGGTCAGTTTCGCGATACTCGAATCGAAGCTGGGCAAGGCGGACGAACTGTTTGAGATCCTGCGGGAGAACCTGCGCCAGACCCGCGCGCTCGAAGGAGTCACCGACACATTCCTGGCCCAGTCGCCAGAAGATCCCAACCGCTTCTTCACTTACTCCCGCTGGCGCGATCGCGCCGCCTACGACGCCGTTCAGGCTATTGCCACCGCCGGCGAAAGCCCGGCGCTCACGGAAGACATTTTGCCTCTGCTGGAAGGTGAGCCACAATTCGGGTTCTATAATGTGATGGACTGAAACAGCGACACCGCCCACGCTGATGGCCAGCCTGGTCGGGTCGGAAAAAGGTTACGCCTGGCAACAGATACTCTCAATGCTCAATCATTATTGGGCACATTGAAAGAATCCTTCTTTTCGTCATGCCATCTGCATTGGGCGGGTCGACATGGAAGGACAGAAGCGCCGCTCCGGCCATTCGATTTCATCCTCGCCGAGCCGGCGGTCGACAATCGCTTCCTTCTCCAGATCGCACTTTTCCTGCCATTCCGACATGAGCTCTTCAGCTCTTTCCCAGGAACCCGGAACCGCGCCATCGAGGATTACCAGGGTGCGATAAGCTTCCCGGACCTCAGCGAAACGGCTTCCACAATAGGCACACTCGGCCATGACTTGGGGATTACTGGTATGATTTATTTCTCCGCAATATGGGCATTCTACAGCTTCCATTACTCACACCCCCTTCAAGACATGAAAGCAGCGCCTACTAATGTTTAACATCCCTCACTATATTTATTCCTCTTTTACTGGTTTTTGAAGCTATTTTTTCTTCATTCTCAGGCCTTATTAACTTACTGCCACGCTGCCCGCCACTAGCGTATCCACGCACCTTCGGCAATAATGAGGCATGCCGCACCAGCAATAACGAGACATGCCGCACCCAGAAATGATAAAACTACTGCGGATGGATAATTCCAGGACATATTGTCGCCCTGACCGGCGTTGCCCGCTGTCGACGCAACCACTGGTGCTGGACCGGTACAATCCGCGGCAACACGCCCGGCGGCCAAAAAGCGCCTTTTTATTTGCAGCCTTTCTGGCGGCCCTGATCTTCACGACATTTGCCGCCGGCTGCAACGAAGAACCCACTGTCAAAACCACTGTCGAGACGACCCCGACAACCAGGGCTCCCGCCTACCAGCGCCAGTCGATTCCTTTTTTTCGTGGGATAGATGAACCGCGCGCCGATTCCTGGCAGGATCTGCTCCCCGACCGTGAGCGGCTGCGGCAGGACGGCTTTAATATTGTTTCGCTGTCGCCGCCGGTGCTGATCACCCAGCGCGCCGGGGGCAAGCCCAGGATCATCCTCGAGGGCGAGGCAGGTTCAGTGCCCGGCCTGGCCGAAGAGCTGCACCAGGGCGGACTGGCGGTTTTTATCGCCCCGACGACCGATGCCCCCGGATACAAACCTGAGATCGAAGTAACCGACGCGACCCTGAAGCAGCTCACGGAAGATGCCACCCATTGGGCGGAGACCGCTGAACTGCAGCAAGCCGAGCTGTTCTCGCCGCTGGCTGAATACAATCTGGCTCTCGGCACCAGCGCGGCCAACCGGTGGTCGGCGGCGGTCCTGCCTCTGGTGAAAGAGAAATATCACGGCTCACTGGTCGCCAGGGTGGTTCCCGACATCAGCGCCACGGCGAGCACCGCGGGCGCCGCCAGCGCCCCCCGCGATTTCGAACAACTGGACTTCAGGGGCTACGATTACCTGATGCTGGATGTTTATCCAAAGGGAGAAACCCTGGACCAGGCCCAGTTCGATCTCTATTTTGATGATCTGCTCAAACGTGCCAAAATCATCGCCGGGCGCGACGGACTCAAGGGAGTCCTGGTTCAGTTCGGCGGCTGGCGCGAAGCGGTCGGCACCGACAAAATCGACGGGCCGGTCCTGGGCGAGGAGGGCCAGGCGCTACTGGCCGAGCGAGCCATGCAGCTGGCGAAGCCACAGGTCAGCGGTATCTTCTGGCGAGGCTGGACCCTGCCGGGACGCGGCGCCAAGGGCTTCAAGGTCGAGGACACCCTGGGCCGCAACTTCCAGGGGCTATAGTTTCGCGCCAACCGGGTATCATTCTTTATACTCCAATCAACTGTCAAGATCGACCAAAGCTCAAGGAGGATTCATGATCAAGAAGATTCTGGTTCCCACTGACGGTTCGGAGCGTGCTGAACGCGCCGCCGATTTCGCCATAGACCTGGCGAAAGCCGAGGGTGCGTCACTGTTGTTCCTGAACGTGGTCGATGAGGTTTCTCCCGCTTACGTCTACGAGCTGGAAAGCGGCGCCTCCATCGACGTCGTCGCCCTCGACGACCAGCGGCGTAAATATGGCGAGGAGGCAGTCAACCGCCTTAAGGCCCTGGCAGAAACCGCCGGCCTCAGCGCTGAAACCAGCGTGGTTGAAGGTCACCCCTGGCAGGAGATTCTGAACCAGGCTGAGAAAACCGGCGCCGACCACATCGTCATTGGTTCCCACGGCAGGCGGGCGCTGGCCGCCGCGGTGCTGGGCAACGTGGCGGTGAACGTCATACATGGCTCGAAAGTGCCGGTGACAGTCATACCGGTAAAAGAATAGCGCTGCTCGAGGCCATCGTCGATCAGGCCGCCGTCATTTTGCTGGGTGACAGTCATACCGGTAAAAGAATAGCGCTGCTTCAGTCGAGAACGATCACGTCGTTCTCGATATGGAAAGCCAGGGATGTCAGCGGCAAAATCGCCGGGCCCCTTAACACCGAGCCGTCAGAGTTGAAACGCGATCCGTGACAGGGACATTCCCAATAACCGCCGGACAGCTCCCAGCCGGTCTGGCAGCCCATGTGCGTACAGATATTTTCCAGCACGGTCAGGACGCCTGCGGAGCTTGAAACCGCCACCGCCCTGTCGCCGATCTCACCGGCCAGGCCCTGCCCTTCGGCCACCTCGGATGCTTTCAACTGTCTCTCCCCTGATTTTCGGTTTTGATTAGCCTGCTTTTCCTTCAGTGCAGAAATAGCCACCGTTCAGATCGTATTCGCCCCAGAGCGGACAACCTCCACAGTCGCATCCCATCTGCTCCAGATCCTTTTCGCTTTTGTCCGTCGAGCAGAAGAACCCCTTGTCACCTGCTACAAAAGTAGGGCACTTGCCGCAGATACATTTCATCATATTTTCCTGGGTATTTGGTACTTCCATGGTTTCGCCTCCAGTTTGCATTACCAAAGAACGTGTCCCATATCGTACCCTTGAGCAGCAAAGGGCAAACGGCGCCATGAAGGCGCGAAAAAAACCGCCTCACACGGAAGCGGCTTCCTCGAAAAATAACTGGCGGGAGCGACGGGACTCGAACCCGCGACCTCCGGCGTGACAGGCCGGCGCTCTAAACCGACTGAGCTACGCCCCCGCGCCAAGAATATATTCTACGCAGGATTGCCCTCCTATGACAAACCAGATTCCGAAAAACGGCAAGGATGGCATGTGAATGGCATAGATCCTGGATCTGCCCGGGGCATTCCAGACAGCCCTGAGCGACCATTACTCTTTAATCGCGCACGGCAGCGTTTCGATGAGGGCGGTCCTATAATATAGGTGAAACTTAGGCGGCGTAACCGGTTAGAGCACTATCACCATGTCGCAGGAGCGGAAGGTTCCTCCACCCTCGATCGAGGCGCTTAAACAGGCACGGGAGTCTCCATCCTGCAGGTCCAGGTCGTCCCGGTTGAAATGATACAGCATGTCCAGGAGGACGTCCCCGTTCTTGTTTTCCTGCGCCACATTGACTGGCGAGGCGCCCGCGAACACGACCGTACTGTCGTCAAGTGTGCGCGCGTCGAAGCTGCCGTAACTGAAGACCGCCACCGCGACCTGGGCGTTCCCCTGACCGATGTTGATTGGATTCGGGCAACTGCCGGGTTTGATATCAACGCCACCGTTCATGCCGTCGACGCAGATGTTCGGGGAACAATCGCTGCAGATACTTAAAGTTGTGCGAAAGCTGGGCACGCCTGGCGGCACCAGCCACATGATGCCGACATTGTTCGAGTCTCCCGCATACATGTCACCCATCCAGATGGGAATCGCGCTGCTGGGAGTAACTCCCTTGTTTGCCACAGCCGCCACCATCGTGGTGTTGTAGGCAGCGCCGGGGCCATTATTGCTGACGTCGTACTTGACGGTGAGAAGTCTCTGATCGTAGTCGGAGTAACTGGCCCAGTAGACATCGCCACAGAAAAGGTGAACGTCTGAACCGGGGGTTGTGCTGGAGATTCCAATGGCAGGCCAGGCGGCCGCCAGGAGGAGAATAGTGCAGACCGCCAGAGTCAGAAGCAAGCTTCTCAACATTGCCTGTTTCATGCTTTCATTGCCCTTGCCCATTGCTCATACCCCCAGTCTTGATTCCAAGAAGGCATTTATGATACATAATATCCTAAATGGTGTCAATAGGAATCGACCTTAAAACCCGGGAAGCAGGCGATTTTAATCATCATCGCGCTCGTGGCCATGCCCCTGGTGCCCGCCAATCAGGCTGCAGGTCCACTCGGAATGGTGAAAGGTTATGTCCCTGATGTTCTCATGCTTTGAAACGCTGGGCGACTGGTATTCCGCTTTTACTGACGCACTCATGAATCCCCCTTTGATTAAGAATGGAACATCATCGGGCGGATAGAGGGAAATCATTAAGGAATAGTTGCGTATTGCCGGAAAGGTGGAGGCGGATTAATGAAGTGGTGGACATTATCGTTAGCTATTCGAACTTTACATCCTTATATGATCTTGAGATGATGGTAAAGGGATATGCCGAGTAGTCAATAATAAAGAACGATGACCAACACATTCGGCAAACTTTTCAAAAAGTCCAGCCTTCTAACCAGATTCTCCCTGCTTGCGCTGATAGTCGTCATGATCGTGGCGATCGTCGCTGTCTGGAGCCTGCAGCGGCTCCTGGAGCAAAACATAATCCTCCAGGAGGCCCACAATGCCGCCGACCAGGTGGAAACGGTGCTGAATAATAATCTCTCCTTGTCGGACCTGGCCGGCACCCCTGATCCGGCCCGGCTGCAGCAGATCGACGCGCTTATCCACAAAGAAATCATCCATGAACACATCGTGCGCATCATTATCTATAGCCGCTCGGGACAGATAATTTACTCGGACGATATGGAGATGGTGGGGCAATCGTTACCCATCTCTGAGAAACTCGCAAAGGCTCTCGATGGCCAGGTCGCTTCCGATATCACAACGCCAACGGAAGAGCTCGGCGAACATGGACAGCATGACAAACTGATCGAGGTTTACGCGCCGATCAGAATCCAGGGTTCTGATGAAGTGCGGGGAGCCTACGAAATCTACCACGACCTGGAAGTGCTCGACTCGCAGATAACCACGATGCGCCGGTCTGTCGGGCTCATCCTGGGCCTTGGTCTGGCGGTTTTATATATAGCGCTCTTCGGAATCGTGCGTAACGCTTCCCGAAAGCTGATTCGCACCAACGAAGAGAACCTGAGGCTTCTTGAAGAAGAGCGTGCGCGTCGGTCAGAGCTGACGGCCTTGTATGAAATCTCCCGCGAACTGGCGACCGTCGCTCCCAAGTCAGACGAGACACTCGATATCATTGTCCGCCGCACGGCGGAGACGATTCATTCGACCTATGTCAGTGCCCTGCTTATCGAGAATGGAAATGTTGTCGGACGCGCAACGTACCCGGTGAGAGATGATATCCAGAATTTGGATTTTCAATGCATACCGGTAGCCAATCTTCCGTTCCTGCAACGAGTTCTTAAGCATGATGAGCCCGTGATTGTAAAAAGCAGCGAAGTTAACGACCTCACTGAAGACGAGCGGAAGACGCTGACTCTGAACCTCGCAAAAACCATCTGCCTGGTGCCTATGAGGATAGGAGAGCAGGCATCGGGCGTCCTCCTGATTGGAGAGATGCGCAGCGACAATCGTGAGCCCTTTACCCCGGAAAAACTGAGCCTGGCCAAGGGTATCGCGGATCAGACAGCGGCCGCCCTTCAACGTGTACAACTCTTTACCAACCTTGAGCAGGCATACCTGGAAACAGTCCTCACCCTCGCCAACGCCGTTGAAGCCAAGGACACCTACACCAAGAACCACGCGGACAACGTCTCCCGGATGGCAGTGCTGGTCGGCAAGGAGCTGGGACTACCAGATAACGAACTCGAAGACATACGCTTTGGCGGTGTCCTGCACGATGTGGGCAAGATTGGCGTTCCCGACTCCATCCTGAACAAGCCCGGAAAACTCAACGATGAAGAATGGGTGCAAATGCGCGCCCACGCCGCCATAGGCGCTGATATCCTCAAGCCAGTTTCCCGCCTGGGGGGCGCCGCTGATATCGTGCGTCACCATCATGAACGATACGATGGCAACGGCTATCCCGATGGCCTCGCAGGTGAGGATATACCTATCGGGGCACGCATATTGACGACGGTTGATTCTTACAGCGCCATGGTAGACCGGCGTTCATACAAGGCCGCGCGTCCACATGAAGATGCCGCGGCAGAACTAAAGCATTGCGCCGGCTCCCAGTTTGATCCCCGGGCAGTGGATGCCTTCCTCGGCCTTTTTGACCGCGGGGCGATCATTCCTAACGAATATGAAGCTCGTGTCGTTGAGGACGAGCCGCCGCATTAGCAGATCCGGTTTGGTGTTTAGTTTCAGAGAATAAAAAAATGCCTTTTCCAAGACATTTTTTAGAGGCAGTTAGAGGTGGACGTTATCGTTAGCTATCCGAATTTATATATCTTGGATCGGCTGGAAGGGGCTATAAGAATGTTCGTCGGGACTTCCATCACGGTTTGATCCCGCGCTTCAAATGCTGCTTCGTCTTCAGCGACAGCTTCTTCTTCAGATTGTGCCTCATAATGAGCTAGCACCCGCTTCGCGCGAGCCTCATCCCAACCTGGTGGAAATTTGCTTTGTTTCATTTCTTCTTTCTCCTTCGACGCTGATAAGCCGTTAATGGTTTACCCCGAAGCTCATATGCAGTAATTACAAAACGACTTGGCATAAGATTGTGCGGCTACTATATCAGAGGCCACAGACAGTAAGATGGAAATGAAGACTTCTGCCTAAAATTACTACGCCAGCTTCGATTTTCTCGCAACCCCGATTAAAAAAGAAGTAACAGGATCAAGTATTTTCCTGGCTTTCCAGACCAACAAAGCAGAAATCAAACCAATAAACATGCCACCAAGGACATCCCCGGGGTAATGAAGCCCGACAAAGATTCTTGAAATGCCCACCAGAATCCCGATAGCGAGCGCAAAAATACCAATACACCTGTCCTTGAGCATGATTAGCCAGGCGATAGCAAAAACAAAAGCAGAGTGATCTGAAGGAAAGGAGGGATCTGTGGACTTGTCCAGGAGAAGATTTACCTCATGAGCCGCAAAAGGACGGGGTCTGAAATAGAGGTGGCCGATAACCTGATTGATTAAAAGTGCCACAGCCATGCTTAGAAGGCTTAAAAGAGCTGCCTTCTTTGCTTTGTCTCCATCTTCTCCCCAAAACCAAAGAACAAGAAGCGGCAGCGCCATCAGCAAGACACCGTATTTGGCCAGGCCGATCATCAGGTTATCAAGAATGCCAGACTTGTCTGCAAACTGGTTAATAATTTGGAAAATACTATAGTCCATATCCCTCTTTCTACTGGCTAAAGCGGTTTATGATTTCTCTTTTTATCTCTACATATTTTTGAACGATTCTATCAAAGAAGGACAGGTCGCTGGGATCGATGGCGGCCTTCTCCTCGCTTGGTCTGAATTATCCAAGAAGATGGACCTGAAGTTCTGTTTATCTAAACTATAGTTGCGAGGACCAAAGAGCTGAAGTCAAGAAAGTTCAAACCCGGTTAGCTGTCAAGATTTTGGGAACCGAATAATTCCTTAATAAAGGCATTAAGTAGAGGGCAAGGTGGTGGTGGGCGATGGCGGGCTCGAACCACCGACCCCCTGCGTGTAAAGCAGGTGCTCTCCCAGCTGAGCTAATCGCCCACGTTTGCCGCCGGTCATAAGTATAACCGGATGGCTGTGGAAAAAATGGTACCCCCAGGGGAATTCGAATCCCCGCCGCCGCCGTGAAAGGGCGGTGTCCTAGGCCACTAGACGATGGGGGCAGATAAAATGGTGAGCCGTGCTGGGCTCGAACCAGCGACACCCGGATTAAAAGTCCGGTGCTCTACCAACTGAGCTAACGGCCCACAAAACCGGATATCATCCGCTTCGGATATCAACCGCTGCCTCGCGGACAATATAGTGTAACAGCAGCCGCCCCGGTCGGGCAAACCGCAGGGAGTCTGCCTTGCGCGCTCTTTTGAAAGGTTGGAGGAGAGGGTCGCGGAAATCAGGTATACCAGCATCCCTACCGATCTCCTCGCCCTCAAGAAAACGACGGTTTACGGCATGGCGAAGGCGTCCATGCGACCGCGTGCCGTCACCTGATCGTCTTTGATCAGGGAGCCATGTTGATCGAACCTGTTTAAAAAGTAACAATCTGGGAAAAAGAAGGATATTCATGGTCGTCTGCCAATAGTCAACGTAATGGTTTTTCGAAAACCTTTTAATCTATCAATGGGAGGGGAGACATGGAAGAACAAAGAACAACAGACGAACCCGGGCATGTAAAAGAAATTTCCCGCCGGGAGTTGTTCCCGCTGGCCGGCAAAGTCGCCATAGGCGCGGCCGGGCTATCGGTGCTGACAGCCGGCGGTCTGGTAATCGGCTGTGGTGAAGAAAAGGATGAAAACAGCAACGGCGCAACCACATCAAAGCAAGTTTCGATGAAGGCTCCATGGCCATATGAAAAGCTGACCGAAGACGAGATCATGAAAGAGGTTCAGGCTCAGGCCTATAGGAGCTGGTTCGAGAAGTTTTGTAGCTATGCGACTTCAAGCGGTATCATCCTGACTATGGCGGGCAAGGTTGGCGAGCCGTACTCGTCCTATCCCGTTGACTCCATGGTCTGGGGCCATGGCGGCGGCGTAGGTTGGGGAGCGACTTGCGGGACACTTACCGGCGCCTCCAACACCATCGGCCTGATCGTAGGCGGAAAAACAGCCGAGGAGATGATCAATGACCTTTTCAACTGGTATACGACTACCGAACTGCCCATTTACCAGCCGCCGACACCGAAAACAGAGATAAAAAGCGTGAACGCGAGCGGTTCTCCGCTATGCCACATCTCCGTCGGCAAGTGGATGGCCAAAGAAAATGTGAAATTCTTCTCCGACCAGAGGAAAGACCGGTGCGCCAGGCTGTCGGCGGATGTAGCGAAGAAGGCGATCGAAATGCTTAACCAGTGGAAAAATGGCACCTACGCGGCGGCCAATCCCGAACAGGCAAAGAAACATACCGTCCAGATGCCGGCTCAGAACAACTGCACGGAATGTCACGGCGATAACATACCAACGTCTCCGGGCATGTAAGATCTGCTCGTCCAAACCAGCGCTGATAACAGGGGCGGTTAACAACGCCCCTGTTTCTATCACGACTCTTGTAAGTACCAGTGGCGGATTCAACATTGAAGTGCAACAGCTAACGGGGTTGACGTCTTGAAGAATACTTCATAAGGAGATTTGAAGACTCGCCATCTTTGGCCGCTGGCGCGGCAGATGAACTTCCGGGATCACAATCAGGGAGATCACAATCAGCGGGACACATTACTTAATTAAAGAAAAGTAATGTGTACCCTTAATAGCTAATTAAGTAATGTCCCACAGGTTGTCGGGATATCCCGTGCCGCGGCTAGTGCAGAAAGTGCCGCGTATTGGTGAAGATCATCGCCAGGTCATGCTCGTCGCAGAGCTTGATGACTTCCTCGTCGCGGTTCGAGCCGCCGGGCTGGATGACCACGGTGATCCCCTTGGGGATGGCCAGGTCCAGGGCGTCGGTGAAGGGGAAAAAGGCGTCGGAGCCTACCGCCGCGCCCTGCAGCTCTCCCTGTGACTTGTCCAGGGCGATGTTCATCGAGTCGACGCGGCTCATCTGGCCGGCGCCGATGCCCAGCGTCGCCAGGTTGTTGGCCAGCACGATGGCGTTGGAGCGCACATGCTTGGCAACCCTCCAGGCGAACATGGCGTCGCCCCACTCGCGCTCGTTCGGATGCCGTTTGCTGACGACCTCCATGCCGTCGCGCTCGTCGATGCCGGAGTCCTTGTCCTGCACCAGCATCCCGCCCATGACCTGGCGGTAGGCCGGTTCGCCGGTGCCCACCTTGCGGCGCTCCTCGTTGACCAGCAGCCGGATCCGTTCCTTTTGCGTCAATATCTCAACCGCCTCGGCCACGAAGCCCGGGGCGATCAGCACTTCGATGAACTTCTTGGCCATCGTCTCGGCCAGCTCTTCGTCGACGATACGGTTGAGCGCCACCACCGAGCCGAAAGCGCTGATCGGGTCGGCGGCCAGCGCCTTGCGGTAGGCGGTGTTAATATCCTCGGCCACGGCCACGCCGCAGGGGTTGTTATGCTTGGTGATTACCGCCGCCGGCAGCGCGAACTCACGCAGCAGCTCCCGCGAGGCGTTCAGGTCGAGCAGGTTGTTGAAGCCCAGCTCGATACCGTGCAGCTGGGTCACCCGGGAAAGCAGGTGCCGCCGGGCGTTGACCTCGGCGTAGTAAGCGGCGCGCTGGTGCGGGTTCTCGCCGTACTTGAGGTCCTGCATCTTCTCATAGTCCAGCAGCATGAACGGAGGGAAATCGGAGACCCCCTCGCTGAACCAGTTGGCGATGACGAAATCGTAATGGGCCGTCGTGTGGAAGGCCTGGGTCGCCAGGTCGCGCAGGGTCTCGAAGCTAAGCTGGTTTTCGTTCGCCTTCATCTCATCGATGATGTCGTTATAGCGGCGCGCGTCGGTGACCACGGCCACGCTCTTGAAGTTCTTGGAGGCGGCGCGGATCATCGTCGGCCCGCCGATATCGATGTTCTCGATGACCTCTGCCTCGGTGACACCGCGGCGCCCGGAGACTTCCTCGAAGGGATAGAGGCTGACGACAACCATGTCGATCGGCTTGATGTTCTGCTCCTTCAGCGTCAGCATGTGCTCGTGCTTGTCGCGGTCGGCCAGCAGGCCGGCGTGGATGTTGGGGTGCAGCGTCTTCACCCGGCCGTCGAGGATCTCGGGGAAACCGGTGACGTCGCTGATGCCGGTCACGAGAATGCCCTTGTCCTTGAGGAACTTGGCGGTGCCGCCGGTGGAGATGATCTCCACACCGAGGTCGCTGAGCGACTGAGCGAACTTGTCCAGCCCGATCTTGTTGGAGACTGATATTAGTGCGCGTTTGACTTTCAAGACTTCCTCCCCGTTAGCGGCATAAATACTAGGTATCTTTCCATATAACCCGGCGCTGGTTTTCCTCGTCGAAACTCACCCGGCCGGTCGCAATCAACTCAATGGCACGCGGCAACAGCCGGTGCTCGACTTCATGGATCCGCTCGCGCAGACTTTGCACGGTGTCATTATATTTAATTTCCACTGCTTCTTGAAGAATGATCGGGCCGGTATCAGCGCCCTCGTCGACATAATGCACCGTGACCCCGGTGACCCGGGCGCCATAATCCATTGTGTCCTCGATGGGGCTGCCGCCGGGAAAAGCGGGCAATAGCGACGGATGCAGGTTAATCACCTTGTAGGGAAACCGGTCCAGGAAGGCCGGCGTCACCAGCATCATGTAGCCCGCCAGCACCACCAGGTCCACCTCGTGGCGCTCAAGCTCCGCGGCCATCGCCAGGTCATGTTCCGCCCGCTCCTCGAAATCAATGAACGGAAAGACCGCGGTGGGAATACCGGCCTCAGCCGCCCGCGTCAGCCCGTGGGCCTTGTGGTTATCGCTGACGACCAGGGCGATCTCGATATTGGCCGGACTATTATGCAGCTTGTCGATGATGCTCTGCAGGTTGGAACCGGAGCCGGAAACCAGCACACCCAGCCGGAAAGGGGCCGAGCTTTCGCCGGTAGCGGCTGCTTCGGCAGTTACAGCGTCTTCGGGAGCGTCACTGCTATCAGTTACGGGATCCTTTTCCATTGGCTAAACGATCTCCGTCCTGTTATCACCCTTGATCACTTCGCCGATCACCAGCGCGCCCGGGACCGCGGCGATGGCTTTTTCAGCATCAGCGGCCGGCACGATGGCGACGTAGCCGATGCCCATGTTGAAAGTCCGGAACATCTCAGCGGTTTCGACATTGCCCAGCCGCTGAAGAGTATCAAAGAGCGGCGGAACCGTCCACCGGGAGCGCTCGACACGGGCCGACAGGCCATCGGGGATAACCCGGGGCAGGTTCTCCGGCAAGCCGCCGCCGGTAATGTGGGCCATGGCGCGCACTTCCGCGGCCTGCATGAGAGCCGCCACGTCCTTGGCATAAATTTTCGTGGGAGTAAGGAGGGTGGCGCCTACGGAGCCGCCGCTGAAGCCTTCCACCTCATCCATCGCGTAGGTGATCCGGTTGACCTCGAGGATCTTCCTGACCAGGGAGAAACCGTTGCTGTGCACACCGCTGGAAGGAAGGCCGATGATAACGTCTCCCGCCTGCACCCGGCTGCCGTCGATGATGGCGCTCTTTTCCACCACGCCCACCGCGAAGCCGGCCAGGTCGAAATGTCCGCCCTGGTACAGGTCAGGCATCTCGGCGGTCTCACCGCCGAGCAAAGCGCAGCCCGACTGCCGGCAACCCTCGGCCACTCCCTCAACCAGCGCCACAGCCTTCTCCGGCTCCAGCCGGCCCACGGCCAGGTAGTCGAGAAAGAACAGGGGGCGGGCGCCAGTGACCAGCAGGTCGTTCACCGACATGGCGACCAGGTCGATGCCCACGGTGCCGTAGATGCCCAGCTCCTCGGCTATCAGCACCTTGGTGCCAACGCCGTCGGTCGCCGAGACCAGGACCGGTTCCTTCAGTGTGGGCAGCTCCAACATCCCGGCAAAGCCGCCAAGCCCGCCGATGATCTTCAAATCTCCCGTGGTCGAGGCTACCGCCGAGCGGATCCTGTTCACGACTTCGGCGCCGGCATGGATGTTGACGCCGGCCCCGGCGTAGGTCAGCGGCTGGCCTTTTCCGGAAGAATCTATGCCACCGGCTCCTTGTCCGCCGGTTCCTTTGCCGCGGGGTCCTGTTCGATCTGCTCGAACCGGTGCTTGCTCAGCTTCAGTTCAGCGGGAATGTCGATCGGGTAGTTGCCGGTGAAGCAGGCGCGGCAGTAATTTTCCGCCGGACGGCCCAGCGCCCGCTGCAGACCAGCGAGGGAAATGTATTCCAGCGAATCGGCGCCCACCTGTTTGCGGATCTCCTCGACAGTCTTCTCGGAGGCGATCAGCTCGGTGTTGGTCGCCGTATCGATCCCGTAAAAACAGGAATGGGTGATCGGCGGCGAGCTGATGCGCAGGTGGACTTCGGTGGCGCCGGCGTCGTAAAGCATCCTGACCAGCTTCCGGGTCGTGTTGCCACGGACGATCGAGTCGTCCACCACCACCAGGCTTTTCCCCTTGATAGCTTCGGACAGGGGGTTGAGTTTTATGCGGATGCCATGCTGGCGCAGATTCTGGTCCGGCTGGATGAAGGTCCGTCCGACGTAACGGTTCTTGATCAGGCCCTCACCGTAAGGGACGCCGCTGGCCCGGGCGAAACCGATGGCCGCCGGCGTGCCCGTGTCGGGGATGGGGATGACCATGTCGGCCTCGACCAGTGATTCGCGTGCCAGCTCCTCGCCCATGCGATTCCTGGCCTGGGAGACGTTGATGCCGTTGATGACCGAGTCGGGCCGCGCGAAGTAAATGTATTCAAAGATGCAGAAGCCCTGCCGCTTTTTGGGCTCGACGACCTGCCGCAGCTCCAGCTTGCCATCGGTGATGACCGCCATCTGCCCCGGTTCGATCTCCTGCAGGAACTTGGCTCCCAGGATGTCCAGGGCGCAGCTTTCCGAAGCCAGCACGTAGTGCTCATCCTCGAGCTTGCCGACGCAGAGCGGGCGCACGCCCCAGGGGTCGCGGAATCCGACGACGGTGCCCTGGCTGAGCAGAACCACCGAGAAAGCGCCCTTTATTTTGGGCATGCTCTCGGCCACGGCGTCGCGTATGTCCTCAGCCGGGTTGGTGGCGATCAGCGCCGCCAGCAGTTCGCTGTCGCTGGTGGAGGTAAGCTTGATTCCCTGGAGTCCCATGATCTCGCGCAGCTCTGCCGTGTTGACAATATTGCCGTTATGGGCGAGCGCCAGCGTATGGCCGTTGCGGTTGAGGCAGACCGGCTGGGCGTTGGCCCAGCGTGTGGAGCCGGTGGTCGAGTAACGTACGTGGCCGATGGCCGCCTGCCCCGAGAGGCTCTTTAGGGTCTGCTCCTTGAAGACCTGCGAGACCAGGCCCATGTCCTTGATGGCGGTCAGGTGGCCGTCGTCGTCGACGGCGATGCCGGCGCTCTCCTGGCCGCGGTGCTGCAGCGCGAAGAGGGCAAAAAAGGTCAGCCGGCTGACATCGCGCCCGGGGGCGACGGTGCCGAATACGCCGCAGGCCTCTTCCGGCTTGTCATGATCAAAAAGATCAGGGGACGTAGGTTTCCTATGTTTCCTGGATTCAGTCATATTTTAATTTTTTAGGAAACATAGGAAACCTACGTCCCCGATTGGCCTTGTAGAGCCCGCTTATCCGTGTATTAAATTTTCCAGCGCCGTGCTCCAGGCCTGCGCCGCCTGCTCCACCGGCAGGTTGACCTGATCGGCGCCTCCGGCCCTGATAACCAGCCGGTCGCCTTCGACACGGCCGATGACCGATACCGGCAGATCCAGCGCCAGTTGGGCAAAGTGTTCCAGGTCCTTTTCCGCCACGGTGACCACGATGAGCCCCGGCGCCTCGCCGAACAGCAGCAGGTCCGGCCGCTGGTCCATCTGCAGGCCGCCACCCTGGCTCGTAGCCAGCTCGATGACCGCGCCCCGGCCGCCGGCAATCGCCGACTCGGCGAGACAACAGGCCAGTCCGCCATCGCTGACGTCGTGGGCGCTTTTCACCAGTCCTTCAAGGATAGCTTCTCTGACCAGCAATTGCAGCTTCTTTTCCATTTCGAGGTCCACGTCGGGAATGCGGCCCGCTACCTCACCATGGATGCGCAGCTGATACTCGGAGCCATCAATCGCCGGCCGGGCGTTGCCGAGGAGCAGCACCGTATCGCCCTCATCCTTAAAAGCAGTCGTCCCGATCAGGGAAACATCCTCGATCAGTCCCATCATCCCGACTACGGGATTGGGATATATGGCCTGGCCGAAGCTCTCGTTGTAAAAACTGACGTTGCCACCGGTGACCGGAGTCTCGAAGGCCACGCAGGCCTCGGCCATTCCCTCGACCGCCTCCCTGAACTGGTGGTAGATCTCGCCCTTCTCGGGATTGCCAAAGTTGAGGCAGTTGGTAACGGCCAGCGGTTTGGCGCCGGTGCAGGAAAGGTTGCGCGCCGCCTCGGCGACCGCGGCCCGGGC
>JAGVMV010000021.1 GCA_020053595.1 Thermoleophilia bacterium
CACAAGTGCTCCTTTTACTTGGACGTTTTAGAAGCACTGATGCTACCGCAGCCTGCCTCTTAAAACGACCTCGTGTTGCACTTGGGAGTTGAATCCGCCGGAATTGAAAAAGTCTATCAATCCGTTTACCTTCGTCTTCCGGCAGGTTTACAAAATCGCCACATTGAAAAACGGGCGAAAAGACGCTTGTACGATTGAGTAAAAAAAAAGGGGGGGGGACCTTAGTAATTTTGTTCTAGATGAGCGAGGACCCCGCGTTCTGCTTTTTCGAGTCTGCCAGTGAAGATGCCGGGCTGGAGGTGGGGAAGTTACTGCCACCGCCACCATTTTCCGGCCACCACCGCAATCCTGCCCCGGTTTTCTCGATCCGAATGACTGCCTGATCGAATTTTCTCCTTCAGTTTGACTCTCAGGTTCCATCTCGAATAAAGTTACGATGGAAACTAAATATTGGCTGGGTGCCCGAAAGGGAGAATAGGGAAGCCGGTGTGAGACCGGCGCGGGCCCGCCGCTGTAACCGGATTAAATGTTTTCCACGCCACTGGGCATACCTGCCCGGGAAGGTCTGGAGTGAAGTGCTTCCGGAAGCCAGAAGACCTGCCCAGCCGCTAATGTAAAAGTCGCTCTTCGAGGAGATGAGAGGACCTTCTGGTCTTTCATTACCCCTTGCCATGCGGTAAGGGCTTTTTGTTTTTTGAGGGCGGCGCGGCTGATGGAGGAAGCATGGTCACGATTCTGGAAAGTGCACGGGCAGGACAGGTAACAAGGGAAATGGAAATTGTCGCGGAGAAGGAAGGGCTGACTCCCGGGGATGTAAGGGAGGGCATAGTTGATGGCACCGTAGTAATTGCCTCAGGGAACGGCAGGCCGGATACGGCTGTTGGCATCGGCAAGGGATTCCGCACCAAGGTGAATGCGAGCATCGGCACGTCGTCGGACATGCTCGACCTCGAAATGGAGCTGGAGAAGGCGCGGGTGGCTGAGTCCAGTGGCGCTGACACGCTGATGGAGCTGAGTACAGCGGGCGATCTGGACGAAATTCGCCGGGCGATCCTGGCGGCGGTGACGCTTCCCGTAGGCTCCGTCCCCCTTTATCAGGCGAGCAGCGAGGCGAGATCCTGTTTTGGCTCATCCAGCCTGATGACGGACGAACTGCTCTTCGAAGTGATCGAGAAACAGGCCAGGGACGGCATCGGCTTCATGGCTATCCACTGCGGGGTCAACCGCCTGTCCGTTGGCGCGTTGCAAAAACAGGGAGGCCGCGATGGTGGCCTGGTCAGCCGTGGCGGCGCCTTTATGATCTCCTGGATGTCCGCCCAGGGAAGGGAAAACCCGTTATTCGAACAGTTCGACCGGCTACTGGAGATAATGCATCAATACGACGTTATCCTCAGCCTGGGCAACGGCATGAGGGCGGGCGCCATCAGCGATGCCACTGACCGCGCCCAGATCCAGGAGTTGCTGATCAACGTCGAGCTGGCGGAGCGGGCGCGCGATGCCGGCGTGCAGGCGATGCTGGAGGGCCCTGGGCACATTCCCATCGATCAGATCGAGGCCAACGTCGTGCTGCAGAAAAGCCTGAGCCGGGGGAAGCCTTTCTACATGCTTGGTCCCATTACAACGGATATCGCCCCAGGCTACGACCATATCACCGCGGCCATAGGTTCAGCCTGGGCGGCGGCTTTCGGCACCGATTTCATCTGTTACGTGACTCCTTCCGAGCATCTCGGCCTGCCTTTTGCCGCCGATGTCCGCGATGGCGTCATGGCGGCGCGGATCGCTGCCCATGTGGGCGACATGGTCAAGCTGGGCCGACGTGACCGCGACCTGGAAATGGGCATCGCCAGAAGGGATCTGGACTGGGAGAAGCAGTATGCCCTGTCCCTTGACCCCGCGCGGGCGCGCTCGATTCGAGAGCTGAGGCCTGGAAGCGACAGCGATACCTGCTCCATGTGTGGCGACCAATGCGCGCTCCGAGTGTCCACAACCTGTGAGGACGACTGACCTGGCGTACTCGACATTTTGAGAACCGCGAAAGAAGAAGAAAAGCCCGCTCGCGAAAGTATTGGCGAGCGCCCATCTTGCACGCAGGACCGTTCCCTGCTATCTTACAGTGTGCTTCAAAAGGGACGGCTTGGCCGTCTTTTATATTGCCAAAAGCAAGGGATCGACAATGGCGTCTGACAAAAGACCGATGGTGACGATGGCCTGCACCGAGTGCAAGCGCCGTAATTACAACACCAACAAGAACAAGGTGAATAACCGGGAACGGCTCGAGTTGAAGAAGTATTGCCCGTCCTGCCGCAAGCATACGGCGCACCGGGAGACACGATAGTTCAGAGGGTCTGGCCGGAAGCGGGCATCTGGTGGCTCCATCCAGAAGCAGTTGCTTTTGCGTAGCCTGAGCTGCAAGGTTATAATTCAGGTTTGGGGAAGGCCCTGGCAGCAGGTGCTCCCGAAACGCAGGGCTGTAGCTCCAACTGGTAGAGCGCCGGTCTCCAAAACCGGATGTTGGGGGTTCGATTCCCTCCAGCCCTGCCATATATTATATATTGACCAATCTTTCATTCCCATATCCCGTAGCCGCGTCAGCGCGTCCGGGAAGCATGAGCAGCGGGATTCAGGGTAACAGTAATGAACCCGGGGTTAAACCGGTAACATCGAACCAGGAACTTGATTTCATGGCCAAACAAGTAAAGGTAAAAAAAGACCAGGACCCGGCGGCGCCCGCGAAGAAGGGCGAGAAGAAGGCCGACGCCAAGGGTAAGGTCAAGGAAGCGCCGGCCAAGGGCAAGGCCAAAGGCAAAAAGGAAGAGCCCAGGGGGCTCAAGGCCCGGATGGCCAAGGCGCAGGCCGTTAAACAGGGTAAGTCTGCCAAGGGCGGGGCTTCTGCCCGGGAGAAGAAGGGCACCGGCAAGTTCCTGCGCGAGGTGCGGGTGGAAATGAGCAAGGTCACCTGGCCATCACGGGACGAGCTAGTTCAGTCGACGATCGTCGTCCTGATTGCGGTAACCATCGCCGGTACTTTCATCGCCATTATGGACGCCATTTTTTCCAGGCTTGTCAGCCTGATCAGTTAGCTAACACGGGAGCAGCGGAAATCAATGCCTTTTAACTGGTTTGTAATCAACACATACTCCGGTCACGAGAACAAGGTGCGGCTCAACCTGCTGCAGCGGATCAAGTCGCTGAACCAGGAACAGAACGTCAAGGAGATCGTGGTTCCCACCGAGCAGGTGGTTGAGACCAAGAACGGCCAGAAGGTGCAGACCGAGAAGCGCGTCTTCCCGGGCTATGTGCTGGTCAACATGCTGATGACTGACGATTCCTGGTCGCTGGTAAAAAATACGCCGGGCGTCACCGGCTTCGTCGGTTCGGCCAACAAGCCGATTCCGCTGAACGCCCAGGAGGTCGATCGCATCCTGCATACCTCGACCGTCGAGAAGCCCAAGGCGGTGGCGATGTTCAGCGTCGGCGAGACTGTTCGGGTCATGTCGGGGCCGCTCTCTGACTTCAACGGCGAGATCGCCGAGATCAGTGAAGACCAGAGCAAGCTCAAGGTGCTCGTCAACATCTTCGGCCGCGAGACGCCGGTCGAACTGAGTTTCGAACAGGTAAAAAAAGTTTAGACAGGAGCACGTGGGGGTTGCGGCGGGCTCCGGTTCTGCTGTATCCTTCTTGATTGCGCCATAAATAGGAATTTGAGATTCTTCGGCGATTCGCGCCTCAGAATGACAGGTTAGGAATGGAATGGCTAAAAAAGTAATGACACTCATCAAGCTGCAGATTCCCGCCGGGCAGGCCAACCCCGCCCCGCCGGTCGGACCCGCGCTGGGTCAGCACGGCGTCAACATCATGGATTTCTGCAAGGCCTTCAATGCCAAGACGGAGCAGGAAGGCAACACGATCATCCCGGTGGAGATCACGGTCTTCGAAGACCGATCTTTCACCTTCATTACCAAGACGCCGCCGGCCGCCGTGCTTTTGCGCCAGGCCGCCGGCATCGAAAAGGGCTCCGGCGAGCCTAACCGCGACAAGGTGGCGACGGTGCCGAGCGCCAAAGTACGCGAGATCGCCGAACTGAAGATGAAAGATTTGAACGCCAACGATGTGGACGCGGCCATGAAGATCATCGCCGGCACTGCCCGCAGCATGGGAATTGTGGTGGAATAACATGGCTATGAAGACTAGTAAAAGAGTTATTGAAGCTCGCGGCCAGGTCGAAGAAGAGAAACTTTATGCGCCGCTGGAAGCCATGCGGTTGCTCAAGAAGCTGCCGCCGGCCAAGTTCGATGAGACCGTCGAGGCGCATTTCCGTCTTGGCGTCGACCCGCGCAAGGCCGACCAGATGATTCGTGGCACGACAATGCTTCCTCACGGCACCGGCAAGGAGATGCGAGTGTGTGTCTTCGCCGAGGGCGACAAGGACAAGGAAGCCCGTGACGCCGGCGCCGATGTGGTCGGCAGCGAGGAACTGGCCAAGCAGATCGAGGGCGGCTGGTTCGAGTTCGACGTTTGCATCGCCACACCGGACATGATGAAAGTAGTCGGACGGCTGGGCCGGGCGCTCGGTCCCCGTGGCCTGATGCCGAACCCCAAGGCCGGCACGGTCACCTTCGACATCGGCAAGGCTGTAACCGACGCCAAGGCCGGCAAGGTGGAGTATCGCACGGATCGTACCGCCATCATCCACATGGCCATCGGCAAGATTTCTTTTTCCGAATCTGACCTGATCGACAACTACGGCATGGTGCTCGACGAGATCATCAAGGCCAAGCCGGCCGCGGCCAAGGGCCGCTATATCAAGAGCATAACCTTGACGACCACCATGGGACCGGGCGTGCATGTCGACACGACGATCGTCCGGGATTTCATGGAAGAAAGCGCTTAGAAAAAACAGTTCCCCGAACCTGGAACTTTCATAACACCAGAGAAAGCCGGTGTTCATTCATAAGAGGATGAGCCTAAGGGGCCGGAAGGCCCACCCGCCGAGGTGACGAAGATGGGAAGCTCGACGACATCGTTCGAATCGGGTAGCCCGGGAAGTCTGCCTCAGCGGGGCAGACTTTTTATTTACCGGGAGGTGAGAGATGAAAAAAGACGAAAAAGCGGCGAAGGTGGCAGAACTGGCTGACAAGGCGAAGTCCAGCACCGCCATGCTTGTTGCTGATTACCGTGGCATTTCCGTGGCCGAAGCCCGCGAGCTCAGGACCGAGCTGCGCGAGGCCGGCGCCCACTTCGAGGTGACCAAGAATACGCTGATGATCCGTGCTACCGAGGAAGCAGGCGCGGCCGAGCTCAAGGAGTATCTGGTCGGCCCCACCGCCATCGCCTTCTGTGGCGAGGACGCGGTCAATCCCGCCAGGGTGCTGGTCAAGCACGCCAAGGCGCTCAAAACGCTGGAGATCAAGGGCGGCCTGCTCGAGGGCAAGCTGATCGACGTGGAAAAGATCATGTTTCTGGCTTCGCTGCCGCCACGCGAAGTGTTGCTGGCGCAGTTGCTGGGGGCGATGCAGGGTCCGATACGCGGTCTGGCTACTGTTTGCGCCGGGCCGATACGCGGGCTGGTTACTGTTTTGCAGAGGATTCAGGAGTCGAAGGAGGCGGCGTAGGGGCCGGACGGGATTTATTCCCGCGCTCCCGCGATTCGCGAGCAACCGCTTTCTTTATTAGATGTTTATTGGCGCGAATAGAGGGTCGCTTTGGGAATAAATCCCGTCCGGCCCCCGCGTTAAGAAAGACAAAAAGCATATAAACAAAACAGATTCTGGAGGAAGATATGAGTGTTGATACTCTTATAAAAGAAATTAAGAAGCTTACTGTTACGGATCTGGCTGAGCTGGTTAAGGCTCTGGAGGAAGAATTCGGCGTTAGTGCTGCTGCTCCTGTAGCGATGATGGCTGGTCCGGCTGCTGCTGGTGGCGGGGAAGCTGCTGCGGCTGAAGAGCAGACTGAGTTCGATGTCATGCTGACCGTTGTCGGTGACAAGAAGATCCAGGTCATCAAGGTTGTCCGGGCCGTCACCGGCCTGGGGCTCAAGGAAGCCAAGGAAGTTGTGGACGGCGCTCCCAAGCCCGTCAAGGAGAAGGTCACCAAGGAAGAGGCCGAAGACATCAAGGCCAAGCTGGAAGAGGTCGGCGCAACGATAGAAGTAAAATAATAAACGTGGTCTGAAGCTAAGGCCTGGTTCCAGAGTTCATGAGGCGGTGCTGCTATCGCAGCGCCGCCTCTGATTTATTGGTTCGCGCGTTTTCGCCGGTTTAAAACCCTCTGATTCCGGAGAGAAATATCTTGCTTCTGATATCTCTCTATGTTATATTGCGTTGTTCGTGCCTGGGCACGGTTATATTTCCCTGCAATAAACCCATCCTCGAGGGGTGAGCCTTTTTGGAGCAACTTTCTGACTACGCTGTGAGTCCCCGCCCACGGAGATCCTTCTCCAAGCTTGAAAAGATTTTAGAGGTCCCCAACCTTATCGATATTCAAAAGCGTTCGTACGAGTGGTTCCTCGACGAGGGTGTCCGCGAGACCATCGCCGACATCTCGCCCATTGAGGACTACACCGGCACTCTCGCCGTCGAGTTCGGAGAGCACCATTTCGAGCCGCCCTCAAATCCCATTGAGGAGTGCCGGGACAAGGACGGCAACTACTCGGCCCCCCTGTTCATGACCGTAAGGTTCATAAACAAGGAGACGGGCGAGATCCGCGAACAGTCGGTGTTCATGGGCGATTTCCCCATGATGACCGAATGGGGGACATTCATCATCAACGGCACCGAGCGTGTCGTCGTCACCCAGCTGGTACGCTCCCCGGGCGCCTATGTCATGGAGCCCAAGGACTCGGCCAAGCAGATGTTCATCGCCAACCTGATGCCCTCCCGCGGCTCCTGGCTGGAACTGGAGATCGACAAAAAGGGAATCGTCAACGTCCGCATCGACCGTAAGCGCAAGCTGCCGGTGACGGTGCTTTTACGGGCGATGGGCTACGGCAGCGACGAGCAGATCCTCAAACTCTTCAAGCTGGAAAAGAAAACCCGGAAGAAAGAGGGCAGGGAAGAGACGGAATGGATCTGGGGTTCGGGCAAGGATTCAATATATATACAGAAGACCCTGGAGAAGGACACGACCAACAGCGAGGAAGAGGCGCTTATCGAGCTGTTCAAGAAGCAGCGTCCGGGCGAGCCGCCCAGCCTCGACAGTTCGCGCAATCTCTTAAAGGCGTTATTCTTCGATCCCAAGCGTTATGACCTCACCAAGGTCGGCCGTTACAAGCTAAACACGCGGTTGGGCCTGAACGTGAAGCCGAGCGTGCGCACGCTGACCAAGGAAGACATCCTCGAGCTGATCCGCGGACTCATCATCCTGCCGGAGAAGCTGGAGATTCCCGAGGACACCGCCGATTTTGCCGCCGAGGCCAAGGGCATGCCCCGCGAGGAGATCACCCACGACCTCGACGAATACGAGCATTTCGGCAACCGCCGCCTGCGCACCGTCGGCGAGCTGGTGCAGGAAGCCTTCCGCATCGGCCTCTACCGCATGGAGCGCGTGGTCAAGGAGCGGATGACTACCGAGGACGTGGACGCCATCACGCCTCAGCATATTATCAATATCAGACCGGTGGTAGCCGCGCTGAAGGAGTTTTTCGGCTCCTCCCAGCTGTCGCAGTTCATGGACCAGACCAACACCCTGGCGGGCCTGACACATCGCCGCCGCCTGAGCGCCCTGGGCGCCGGTGGCCTGACACGTGAACGGGCTCCCATCGAAGTACGCGATGTCCACCCGACCCACTACGGCCGCATGTGCCCTATCGAGACACCGGAAGGCCCAAACATCGGACTGATCGGTTCGCTCTCGTCTTTTGCCACGGTCAACGAGTTCGGCTTCATCCAGACGCCATACCGCAAGGTGGAGAAGGGCAAGGTCACCACCGAAATTATCTACCTGGACGCCAGCGAAGAAGATAAATACGTCATCGCCCAGGCCAACGCCGAGTTCAATCCCAAGACCGGCAAGTTCCCCGACGACACCAACGTGCTGGCGCGTACGCGCGACGGCGAAGTGGTCACGGTCAAGCCGAAGGAAGTCGACTTTATGGACGTCTCGCCGCAGCAGATCGTCTCGGTGGCGACGGCGCTGGTCCCCTTCCTGGAGCACAATGACGCCAACCGCGCCCTGATGGGCTCGAACATGCAGCGCCAGGCCGTGCCGCTCCTGGTATCGGAGGCGCCGCTGATCGGCACCGGCATCGAGTTCCGGGCCGCCATCGACACCGGTGACGTCATCCTGGCCAAGAACGCCGGCAAGGTGAAGGAAATCGACGCCAGGCACATCATAATCGAGTCCAGCAAAGGCGACGACGTCTATGTGCTCAGCAAGTTCACCCGCTCCAACCAGGGCACGCTGATGCACCAGAAGCCTCTGGTCATCGAGGGAGAGCGTGTCAAGAAGGGCGCGGTGCTGGCCGACGGCGCCTCTACCGACATGGGCGAGATAGCGCTGGGCAAGAACCTGCTGGTCGCTTTCATGAGCTGGGAAGGCTACAACTTCGAGGATGCCATCATCCTTAGTGAACGCCTGGTCAAGGACGACGTCCTTTCATCCATCCATATCGAGGAATACGAGGTCGAGGCCCGGAGCACCAAGCTGGGTGACGAGGAGATCACGCGTGATATCCCCAACCGCAGCGAGGAATCCCTGGCAGACCTCGATGAAGACGGTATCATCCGCATCGGCGCCGAGGTTAACTCCGGCGACCTGCTGGTGGGCAAGGTAACCCCCAAGGGTGAAACCGAACTCACCGCCGAGGAGAAACTGATCCGCGCCATCTTCAAGGAGAAAGCGCGTGAAGTGCGTGATACCTCGCTCAAGGTTCCCCATGGCGAGGGCGGACGCGTCATCGACGTCAAGATCTTCTCTCGCGAAACCGGCGACGATCTCGCCCCGGGAGTCAACAAGCTGGTCCGGGTCTACGTGGCCAAGAAGCGCAAGATCGCCGAGGGCGACAAGCTCGCCGGCCGGCACGGCAACAAGGGCGTCATCTCCAAGATCGTCCCCGAGGAGGACATGCCTTTTCTCGAAGACGGCACGCCGGTGGATATCATCCTCAACCCGCTGGGCGTCCCCTCCCGAATGAACATCGGCCAGATTCTGGAGACTCACCTGGGCTGGGCGGCTTCCCGCGGCTGGGATGACGGCGACGGTTTTCGCAAGCCGGTGCATATCGCGACCCCGGTCTTTGACGGCGCCTCCCTAGACGAGGTTGAGGAAGCGCTGATCAAGTGCTACGAGCAGGACCCGGAAAAGAAGATCACCTACACCTATGACAACGACGAGCCCAATCCGGCCTCGGGCAAGGTGAAGCTCTACAACGGCCTCACCGGTGAGGCCTACGGCGACAAGATCACCGTCGGCTTCATGTATATCCTGAAACTGCTCCATCTGGTGGACGACAAGATCCATGCGCGTTCCACCGGCCCCTACTCGCTGGTGACGCAGCAGCCCCTGGGCGGCAAGGCCCAGTTCGGCGGCCAGCGTTTCGGCGAGATGGAGGTCTGGGCGCTTGAGGCTTATGGAGCCGCCCACACGCTGCAGGAGATGCTGACCATCAAGTCAGATGACACCATCGGCCGGGTCAAGGCCTACGAGGCGATCGTCAAGGGCGAAAACATACCCGAGCCGAACATTCCCGAGTCGTTCAAGGTATTGCTGAAGGAAATGCAGAGCCTGGGGCTCGATGTCAGTATTCTCAGCGAGGAAGGCGAGAGCGTCGAGATGATTGAGGAAGACGACGAGCTGCGCCGCGCCGCCGAGGAACTGGGTATCGACCTTTCCCAGGGGCTCAAGAAGAAGGAGCCGGTGCTGACCGAGGATGAGGCGGCCGCCGAGGCGGCGGAGATCATGGCCAGCGACACGGAACTCACCGTGGAACCGTTGCCTGAAGAAGAGGCGGAGGTCGAAGTCGAATGACCCAATTTCGCGAACTGCCTGAAACGCATGAAGAATCAATCAGCCAAATCCAAGACTCCGGGAGGATATGTTGCTAGACATCAATAATTTTGATGCCATCCGGATCGGCCTTGCGTCCTCCGAGAAGATCAGGGCCTGGTCTTCGGGAGAAGTCACCAAGCCCGAGACCATCAACTACCGTACACTCAAGCCGGAGAAGGACGGGCTTTTCTGTGAGCGCATATTCGGTCCCACCAAGGACTGGGAATGCTATTGCGGCAAGTACAAGCGGGTGCGCTACAAGGGCATCATCTGCGAGCGCTGCGGCGTCGAGGTCACCCGGTCCAAAGTGCGCCGCGAGCGCATGGGCCATATTGACCTGGCGGCACCTGTCTCACATATATGGTTTTTCAAGGGCGTGCCATCTCGAATGGGCTACCTGCTCGACATCGCTCCCAAGGAGCTGGAGAAGGTACTCTACTTCGCCGCCTCCATCGTGACTTTCATCGATTTCGAGAAGCGCGCCGCGGATACTGAGATTCTGCAGGAGAAGGTCAACGCGGCAATCGAGCAGATCCACGCCGACAAGATAGAATTTGTAGCTAACCTGGAAGCGGCCCTCGAACGCCGGATGCGGGTGCTCGACGGCGAGGCCACGCCCGACGAGATCGAGGACGAGGCGCTTGCCATCTACGGCAGCACCGAGAAAAAAGACCGCAAGCTGACCAAGAAGGAGACCGCTCAGAAGCGGGCGCAGATCGAGAAAGAGATAACCGGGGACATCAAGGATACGGTCGAGTACGCTGAAGAGCAGGCCGAGCGCATGCTGGTGATCTGGGAGGAGTTCCAGAAGCTGGAAGTCCAGCAGATCGTCGGCGACGAGCAACTCTTCCGCGAGCTCAAGGACAAGTTCGGCAGCCCGTTCGGTTTCGGCAGCTATTTCCGCGGCGGCATGGGCGCGGAGGCTATCCGCGAACTACTGGAAAACGTCGATCTGGTGGCCGAGGTCGCCTCGCTCAACTACGACGTCGAGAACACCAAGGGCCAGAAGCAGCAGCGGGCGCTCAAGCGCCTCAAGGTGGTCCAGGCTTTTCTCAGCTCGGGCAACCACCCCGAGTGGATGGTCCTGGAATCGGTGCCGGTCATCCCGCCGGAGCTGCGCCCGATGGTACAGCTGGACGGCGGCCGTTTCGCCACCAGCGATCTGAACGACCTTTACCGGCGCGTCATCAACCGCAACAACCGCCTCAAGCGGCTGCTGGACCTGGGCGCGCCCGAGATCATAGTCAACAACGAGAAGCGCATGCTGCAGGAAGCAGTGGACGCGCTCTTCGACAACGGCCGTCGTGGCCGCGCCGTCACCGGACCGGGCAACCGGCCGCTCAAGTCACTTTCCGACATGCTCAAGGGCAAGCAGGGACGCTTCCGCCAGAACCTGCTCGGCAAGCGCGTCGACTACTCCGGCCGTTCGGTCATCGTAGCCGGCCCCAAGCTGAGGCTGCACCAGTGCGGCGTTCCCAAGCTGATGGCCCTGGAGCTCTTTAAGCCGTTCATCATGAGCCGCCTGGTCGAGCGTGACCGGGTGCAGAACATCAAGGCCGCCAAGAAGATGGTGGAGAGCATGGTGCCCGAGGTCTGGGACGTGCTCGAGGAAGTCATCTCCGAGCATCCGGTGATGCTTAACCGCGCGCCGACTCTGCACCGGCTGGGCATCCAGGCTTTCGAGCCGATCCTGGTCGAGGGCAAGGCCATCCAGATCCATCCGCTGGTCTGCGCCGCTTTCAACGCCGACTTCGACGGTGATCAGATGGCCGTGCACGTGCCGCTGTCCGCCGAGGCCCAGGCCGAGGCGCGCATACTGATGCTTTCATCCAACAACATCCTGTCGCCGGCCCACGGCCGGCCGCTGGCGGTGCCGTCGCAGGACATGATCCTCGGCACTTACTTCCTGACTTATTGTGATCAGGATGTCAGCACGCTCGACCCGCAGAAGATGAAGCCGGTGCCGCCGGTCTTCGGTTCCGCCGACGACGTGTTGCGCGCCGTCGACGAGAAGACCGTGGACCTGCAGGACATCATCCGCCTGCGGCGCGGTGACGAGAAAATACTGACGACAGCGGGACGGGCGATTTTCAACGCCGAGCTTGACGAGGTTCTCGCCGACCACATCGGTGAAGACTACGATCTCACCGGCCGGACTTTCGTCAACTTCACCATCGACAAGAAGAAGATGAACAGCCTGATCGCCGACCTGATCAACCAGTACGGCACCGTGGCAGTGGCGCAGGTGCTGGATGTGATCAAGACCCTCGGTTTCCGGTATGCTACCGACTCCGGCGTGACGGTCGGCAAGAACGACATCGTTATCCCGCCGGAGAAGGGTGAGATCCTCAACCGCTATGAGGGCGAGGTCGGACAGATATATACGCAGTATGATCGCGGCTTCATCACCGAAGGCGAGCGGCACGAGCTGGTCGTGGAGAAGTGGCACGAGGCGACCGACAAGGTGGCCGAGGCCATGGACAAAAACCTCTATGAACTCAACCCGCTCTACATGATGGCCAATTCCGGCGCCCGTGGTAATCCCGACCAGATGCACCAGCTGGCCGGCATGAGGGGCCTGATGCTGAATCCGAAGGGTGAGACCATGGAGCGCCCGGTCAAGGCGAGCCTGATGGAGGGCATGAGCGTGCTTGAGTTCTTCATCTCCACCCACGGCTCCCGCAAGGGCCTCGCGGATACCGCCCTGAGGACGGCCGACTCCGGTTACCTGACCAGGCGACTGGTGGACGTGGCCCAGGATGTCATCATCCGCGAAGAGGACTGCGGCACCGAGGAATACCTGGAAATACCGCTGCGCCTCGAGGACAGAAAAAACAAGACCACCAGAATCAATGATAACCTGCTCGGGCGCGTGCTGGCCCTGGATCTGCCCGGCAAGCGCAAGCCTGCCATCGTAGCCGAGAAGAATCAGGAGCTGACGGCCAGCCTCATCCGGGAGATCGACGAGATCCATGGGGAAAAGGAAGGCTTTATCGTCCCGGTGCGCTCGGTGCTCAAGTGCGAAGCCGAGGTCGGTATCTGCTCCTTCTGTTATGGGCGCAACCTGGCATCCGGCGAACTGGCCGAGCTGGGCGACGCCATGGGCATCATCGCCGCCCAGTCGATCGGCGAGCCTGGCACGCAGCTGACCATGCGTACCTTCCACCGGGGCGGTATCGCCGGCAAGGACATCACCCACGGTCTGCCGCGAATCGTCGAGCTGTTCGAAGCCCGCAAGCCGAAAGGCCAGGCCAAGATCGCCGAGATCGCCGGCAAGGTAGAGGTGACCCAGAAGGACGATGGCAGCCGCAAGGTTGTTATCACCGGCAAGGACGATGAGAAGAGCTATACATTCCCGCGCGGCACGCTGCTACTGGTCAAGGACGGTGACAAGATCGAGATGGGCACCCAGCTGGAAGACGGCCCGCTCTATCCGCCGGAACTGGTGGCTTTCCGGGGCAACACCGCCACCGAGCTGTATCTGGTCAGCGAAGTCCAACGGGTCTACCACCAGCAGGGCGTCGATATCAACGACAAGCATATCGAGCTGATCGTGCGCCAGATGATGAAGCGCGTACGCATCGAAGCGCCGGGTGACACCGGATTCATGTACGGCCAGCTGGCCGAGAAGGTCAGGTTCAAGCAGGCAAACGCGGAAGCCGTGAAAAAGGGCGGCGAACCCGCCACCCCGGAACAGGTCATCATGGGAATCACCAAGGCCTCACTGGCGACCGAGAGCTTCCTGTCGGCGGCCTCCTTCCAGGAGACCACCAAGGTGCTCACCGACGCCGCCATCGAGGGCAAGGTCGACCACCTGCTCGGTCTGAAGGAGAACGTCATTATCGGCAAGCTGATCCCGGCTTCGACCGGCCTGAGGCGCTACCGGACGCTGGAGATCTTCTCCACCGTGGTACCGGAGGAAACAGCGGACCTGCTGTCGATCGGGGCGGATATGGAGGATAGCGCCTGATTAGCGCTTATTTGCCTTAAAAATAATGCCGAGGGAAATCACCCCAAAGCAAATTAAAGTATTCTCGAGAGGGCGGCCGCAAGGCTGTCCTCTTTTCTATCCTAATTTACAAATTACTATATTTATAATATCATGTAATTTATAAGATTGATAAAGTCGTCTCAGCTGGGGAGAAGACTGACATGAGCGAAGTCACGAAGGTAAAACGTAATTTTCAGATCACCCTGCCTGCCTCGGTCCGCAAAGAGGCCAGAATCGAAGAAGGAGCGCTGCTGGAAGTGAAAGTCGAAGGTGAAGTCGTGACCTTGCGACCGGTTGAGACAGTCGACCGCAGCCAGGCGTGGTTCTGGACCCCTGAGTGGCAGGCGCAGGAAAAAAAGGTTCAGAAGGACACTGATGCCGGAAAAGTCGCCGCGGTCGACGATGTTGAAAAGCTCATCGAGGAGCTGAAGGATCTCGAGAAGTGAAGATCTACCGCACCCCGCGGTTCGATCGTGCATATAAAAAGTTGCCCTGCGAGGTTCAGGAGCAGTTCAGGGGAAAAATCAGGCTGCTAACTTCATCCGACCTCAAGCACCCCTCTCTGCGCGTCAAGAAAATCCGTGGCACACCCGGTTTTTTCGAGGCCAGCATCAATATGTCTTACCGTTTCACTTTTGAGATTAAAGAGGATGGAATATTGCTGCGGGTGATTGGAAAGCATGATGTTCTAGGCAATCCGTGAGGCATTTATTGTGGTCAACCAGCTTAGCTTTGCTTATGACCCACGAGGCAAATATTCCTGTTTTTGCTGAACCTTTCTATTATTTACTGAAAGGCGCGAGTATATAGCAATATCCTACTCCTGATATTGATAAATGCGTTTGTGATGTAGACAGGACTGTATATGTGCGGTCGGACGTAAAGACATTGACTTTTAATCCAGACGGGATAAGGATGATTCACAATGTATCTCGAAGACAAAAAAGTCCGTTTGGCTGCATTCGCATGGCTTGCGGCTCAAGAGCGAATATACGGTGAAGAACTTCCTCGAAAAATATTGGAAGTGGGTTTCGAGCTTGAAGGTCATAGAATTCCACTCGTTTCCGCTCAAGGAATTTTCAAGCCGAAAGTCCTGGCGGAGATACCTCTTTCGATAACAACAGCGCCATCAAGTCAATACGATGACAGAATGGATGCTGAGGGTCAGCTTGTATACAAATATCGTGGAACCGATCCCATGCATCGCGATAATGTTGGGCTGAGGAAAGCTTGGCAACATAGAATCCCTCTCGTTTATTTTTATGGCCTAATGCCTGGCAAGTATATGGCGGTCTGGCCAGTTTTTATCGATCAGGATTATCGGAGTGAGCTCTCATTTTCTGTCCGAGTCGATGATCGATCCTACGTTGATTTTTATGCTCATCAAGGCGAGATGGAAACATTGGTTGCTGAGCCAGCTGATGAGGGACGCCGCATATATGTAACCTCGGAAGTAAAACGGCGACTCCATCAACGAAGCTTCAGAATGAGAGTCTTGAATGCCTATAACGAACAATGCACGATGTGTCGTTTAAGACACTCAGAACTGCTTGACGCTGCTCACATAATCCCGGACGGGGAACCAGGCGGTGAGCCTGTGATTTCCAATGGTCTCGCACTTTGTAAGCTTCACCATGCGGCATACGATAATTTCTTTATTGGAATCAGGCCGGACCATGTCATTGAAATCAAGGATAACTTGTTACGCGAGGACGATGGTCCGATGCTCCTGCATGGTTTACAAGGGCTGCATGGCAGTAACATTATTTTGCCCCGCTCGTTTCACGCACGGCCCAGCCCCGAGCGCCTCAAGTCTCACTACGATCAGTTTCTTTCGTCAGGCATAGGTGGCGCCGCGTAGCTGGAGAAAAATCTGACGTTCCAACTTCTTGACTCCCATATCCCCTATTGCTATACTCCCGACTTGCGCTCCAAACAAGGGCGCTTAAGTCTGTAAAGAACTGGGTAGTAAAACCGAGCTGCAGACTCCTCCGGTATTTTTTCCCGGAGAGGTTACAGTCTGCTGCTCGTTCGTGTGTGTAAAAGGACTCTAGATCCTTCGCTGCTTAGCGGCTTGGGATGACAGAGTGACAGGCACGGAAAAAAGAAAAGGAACTAATGCCGACAGTAAACCAGCTGGTGAGGAAGGGCCGCAAGGCATCCATAGAGAAGAGCACGACGCCGGCGCTCAAGGGCGCGCCGCAGCGCCGCGGCGTCTGCACCCGCGTCTATACGACCACTCCGAAGAAGCCGAACTCGGCTCTGCGGAAGGTCTGCCGCGTCCGTCTCACCACCGGCATCGAGGTTACCGCTTATATTCCCGGCATCGGCCATAACCTGCAGGAGCACTCCGTGGTCCTGGTCAAGGGTGGACGTGTCAAGGATCTACCGGGTGTGCGTTACAAGGTTGTCAGGGCCGCTCTGGATACCGCCGGTGTCACCGACCGTCGCCAGGCCCGTTCCAAATACGGTGTCAAGGCCCCCTAAGGAGTATTAATGCCCCGCCGAGCCGCAGCCCAGAAACGTGAGACCACTCCCGACCCCATCTATAACAGCAAGCTGGTAGCCCAGTTTGTCAATAAGGTGATGCAGGGCGGCAAGAAGTCCACGGCGGAAAAGATCACTTATCGCGCCCTGGAGATCATGGGTGAGAAGAAGGGCGATGATCCGGTCGCGATACTGAAGCAGGCAGTCGACGCGGTTACGCCGTCGCTGGAGGTCAAGTCCCGCCGGGTCGGCGGCGCAACCTACCAGGTACCCATAGAGGTTCCCACGCGACGGGCGCGCACGCTGGCAATCCGCTGGATTGTCGCTTTCGCCCACGAGCGCCGCGAGAAGACGATGGCGGAACGGCTCGCCAACGAGTGTCTCGACGCCCTGGGCAATCAAGGGTCGGCCTGGAAGAAGAAGGACGACATCTACCGTATGGCTCAGGCAAACAAGGCCTTTGCTCACTACCGCTGGTAAGTGAGAGGCCCGAAGCCGGGGGAAGCAGAATAATGAATGTCAGCGAAAATAATGAATGTCAGCGAAAATATCCGGTGAGCCAAAGGCGGAACCGGGCGAGAGGTTTGGATTTTGATGAGCACACAGGCAGCAGTTAACACCAACAGCAAGAAGAGCACAGACATGACACGCAAGTTTTCCCTAGAGAAAACCAGAAATATCGGGATCATGGCCCATATCGACGCGGGCAAGACCACGACGACCGAGCGCATCCTGTATTACACAGGCATCACGCACAAGATC
>JAGVMV010000007.1 GCA_020053595.1 Thermoleophilia bacterium
AGCCCCAAGAGTTTTTGGATTAGGCAACAGTTCTTATGGCCCTTTCTAGTTGGTTTAGTATATAAAAGTTCGAATAGTTGCCGATTACGTCCACCATTTAACAAAATGAAAAAGCCGGAGAAATCATTTCTCCGGCTTTTTCTGTAAGAGTCCGTTATTGATTTTGCGGCCAACAATGGATTTTTTCTCTTTCCCCATTTCGAAATTTCGTTAGAGGCCGGACTATTCTATTAATACTGTTCCAGTGTCCAATTCGTCATACAGCGGGTGGGCTGTTACAATATACACAACGTATACGGTCATGAAAACTTAAACAGGGCTCCGGCGAGAGCCTTTTTTTGTGTAAAGAAAGCAGGCAGGCAACAGATGAAATTGAGAAATGTAGCGATAATCGCCCATGTCGACCACGGCAAGACGACGTTGGTGGACGGCCTGCTCAAGCAATCCAAGACTTTCCGGGAAAACGAAGCGGCATTTACCCAGACCCTGATCCTGGACTCCAACGACCAGGAGCGGGAGCGGGGCATCACAATCCTCGCGAAAAATACCGCCGTGAAGTACGGCGACACCAAGATCAACATCATCGATACGCCGGGTCACGCTGATTTCGGCGGTGAGGTCGAGAGAACCCTGAACATGGCGGATGGAGCCATCCTGGTGATCGATGCCCAGGAAGGCCCGATGCCGCAGACCAAGTTCGTCCTCAAGAAAGCGCTCGAACTCGGTTTGAAGCCGATAGTCGTCATCAACAAGATTGACAAGCCTTACGCCCGGATCGAGGAGGTAATCGAAAAGACCCACGATCTGTTTCTGGATCTGGCAACCGATTCCGGCCAGCTCGACTTCCCGATTTATTACGCCGTGGGGCGCAGCGGCAAGGCCTGGGATGAAATACCGGACGACTCGGAGGAATACGCCGATCTGACACCGGTCTTTGAAGCCATTCTCGATCACGTGCCGGCTCCCGATGTTCAAAAGGATGAGCCGTTCCAGATGCTGGTGACCCAGCTGGATCCCGACGCCTTTCAGGGCAAGCATGCCATCGGCAGGATCAAGCGGGGTTCGATCAAGCCCGGCACCACGATTACCCTGATGAAAAAAGATGGCACTGAAGAACAGGCCAGGATCGACAAGGTTTATGTTTCCCAGGGCCTGAAAAGGATAGAGGTCCTCGAGGCCCAGGCCGGCGACATCGTTTCCCTGACCGGAATCAGGAATGCCGGCATCGGCGAGACTATCGCCGACAGCGAGAACCCGGAGGTCCTGCCGACCATCGATATCGAAGCACCGACCCTGAAGATGTCGGTGTCAGCCAACACATCGCCGTTCGCCGGCAATGAGGGCCAGTACGTGACCAGCCGCCAGATCCTGGAGAGAATCGAAAAGGAGCTGGAGACCAACGTTTCGCTGAAAATGGAAATAGGCGAAGCCGGTGACTATGTTCTGTCCGGCCGGGGCGAGCTGCATTTATCAGTTTTCATTGAAAACCTGAGGCGGGAAGGTTACGAGCTGGAGGTCGGCAAACCCCAGGTGATAACGAAAGAGATCAAAGGGGTAGTCAACGAGCCTATCGAGGAGCTGACCGCAGACGTAGCCACCGAGCATGTTGGCGCCGTGGCCGGCGAGGTTGGCCGCAGAAAAGGTTTTCTGCTCGGTCAGGAAGAGAACTCCGACGGCACCAGCCGTCTGCTCTTTGAAATCTCCACCCGGGGGTTGCTGGGACTGAGAAACCAGCTGCTGACCCTTTCCCGGGGTACGGCGATCATGAATTCAGTCTTTACCCGCTACCAGGCGGTAGGCGCGCCGATTCCCAGGATGAGAAACGGGGCACTGGTCGCCAGTGATACCGGGAAGGCCGTGGCTTTCGGCATCAACAACGCCCAGCAACGTGGCGTCAACTTCATCTTTCCCCAGACCCAGGTCTATGCGGGGATGATAGTCGGTCTGAACTCCCGCGAGGGAGATCTCGAGATAAATGTGACCAAGGAAAAGAAGCTGACGAACATGCGCTCATCCGGAGCCGATGACGCCATCGTGCTGACGTCGCCGACGGTGCTCAGCCTGGAGCAGAGCCTCGATTTCCTCGAGGACGATGAACTGCTGGAAGTCACTCCCGAGAGTCTCAGGCTCAGAAAAAAGCTGCTGAACAAGACCGCCAGGGCGCGAGCAAGAAAATAGCGTCCCACGGGCGGCCTCTGGCAGCTCTCCTTCAGAAAGCTCTCCTTCAGAATCAAAACCTTGGCGTATGCCAAAATTTGTAATCCCTCAACGCTTAATCGTTCCTTAACACTCTCTTCAGATTATTTTCACACAATTGGGGCAAACTTATTATGTAAGCACCGTGGGTGTGCTTGCATAATGCGGCACATCTGCCCCGACGGGTGTGCCGCACGCAATTACTGAAACAGGCGCGGTTCGTCGGCAGGTTTGATTGGCGCGCCAAATCGAAACAAGGAGAAGTGCAAATGGGAATAATATTGATAATACTGGTGATCGGGCTGGTTGCCTGGCTGCTGACCCAGGGCCACGCGGCCGGCGGATGCCATTCCGTGGCCAGGACAACGGTCAACACAGAGACACCGCTGGAGATTCTCAGGAAGCGGTACGCCCGCGGCGAGATCGACCGTAATGAATATGAGTCGCGCAAGCGCGATCTCATTTAATGATTAACGAACTTTGGAGGTTGATGAAATGATGAATAATGGATGGAATTATGGCTATGACGGCGGTATGAGTGTTTTTGGCGGCATCCTGATGATGGTGTTCTGGGCAGCGATCATCGTCGGTGTGGTTCTGCTGGTGGTCTGGCTGACCAGGCAGGTTGCCGGTGGGCAGACATTCGGCGGAGGGCATGTGGCTGGTCACACCGACTCGGCTGTTGATATTCTAAGCCAGCGATACGCCCGTGGCGAGATCGACAAGGCGGAATTCGAGGAGAAGAAAAAAGACCTGACCGGATAGCCGTGTCCTTACTTTGCTTAGTGTCAATGGATATTCTGGGCAGGTATGGTTGCACTCCCTTAGTGGAACATATCTGGGAGGCAAGACCTTATAAATAACGGCATAGGCATGGTGGCCTTTTCGTGTGGTTTTAAACCCTCTCCCTTTCCGAAGGGGGAGGGTTTTTGTGTTAAACTTGCGGCAATAACCGGCAAGGTGAACAGGTGGACTCAGCGTGAAGATATCGCTCCCCGACAACAGTATTATCGAACTTGATGACGGCGCCACGGCCATGGAGGCCGCGGCTAAGATCGGCAGCCGGCTGGCGAAAGCGGCAGTCGCCGCTACCGTGAACGGTCAACCGGTCGACCTCTCGCACCAGCTCGCGGAGGGCGACGCCATCGGCATCATCACCGATAACTCCCCTGAAGGTCTCGAGGTCATCCGGCACAGCGCTTCCCACGTGCTCGCCAGTGCGGTAACGCAGCTTTATCCGGGCACTCAGCTGGGCATCGGCCCCGCCATCGCCGACGGTTTTTATTACGATTTCAAATTCCCGTCTCCCGTCTCCGAGAACGACCTTGAAAAGATCGAGGCGAGGATGAAGGAGATCATCAAGGCAAAGGTGCCTTTCCTGCGTCACGAACTTTGCCGCGAGGACGCGGCCGAGATGTTTGGCGCCCAGCCCTTCAAGCAGGAACTGCTCGCGGATCTTTCACTGGACGAGAAAGTTACAGCCTACTCCATCGAGGGTTTTACCGACCTCTGTCGTGGCCCCCACCTGCTGGATACCGGCCGCGTCAAGACTTTTAAGCTTCTGTCGGTCGCTGGCGCTTACTGGCGTGGCGACGAGAAGAACCCCATGCTGACGCGAATCTACGGAACCGCCTTCACTTCAAAAAAAGCCCTCGACGAGCACCTGGAGCGGCTCAAGGAAGCCGAGCGCCGCGACCACCGGGTGCTGGGCAAACAGCTCGACCTCTTCCATATAGACGAGGAAGTGGGGGCGGGTCTGCCGCTCTGGCATCCCAGGGGCGCGCTGATCCGCAAGATCATTGAGGATTTCTGGCGCGACGCCCATCTGGCCAATGGTTACGAAATGGTGATGATCCCGCATATCGCCAGCGCCGATCTCTGGAAGACCTCCGGCCACTGGGACTTTTACCGCGAGAGCATGTATTCGCCGATGGACATCGATGGCCAGGAATATATCGTCAAGCCAATGAACTGCCCGGGCCACATCAAGATCTACAACTCCCGCACCCGCTCGTACCGCGAGCTGCCGATCCGCTGGGCCGAGCTGGGTACCGTCTACCGTTACGAGCGTAGCGGTGCGCTCCATGGCCTCCTGCGCGTGCGCGGCTTCACCCAGGACGACGCCCACCTGTTCGTCCGGCCCGACCAGCTGCAGGACGAGATCATCAGCGTCATCAGGTTCGTGCTTTATATGTTGAAGACCTTCGGTTTTGACGACTACGAAGTGTACCTTTCGACCCGCCCGGAAAAATCGGTGGGCAGCGACGAGCACTGGGAGCAGGCGACTTCGGCGCTCAAAGCGGCACTGGAGGAGGTTGGCCTCGCCTACGAGCTTGATCCCGGCGAAGGCGTTTTTTACGGTCCCAAGATCGACATGAAGATTCGCGACGCTATCGGCCGCGCCTGGCAATGCACCACCATCCAGGTGGACTTCAACCTGCCGGAGCGTTTCGATGTTACCTACGTGGGGGAAGACAATTCCGAGCACCGGCCGATCATGATCCACCGGGCCCTGCTCGGTTCGCTGGAACGTTTCATCGGTTGTCTGATCGAGCATTATGCCGGTGCTTTCCCGCTTTGGCTGGCGCCGGTGCAGGCGATAGTCCTGCCGATCGCCGACCGGCACAACGATTATGCCGGGCAAGTGGCCGGGCGGCTCAAAGAAGCGGGACTGCGTGTCGACCTGGATGACCGCAAGGAGTCCGTGGGCCGGAAGATTCGCGACGCCGAGATGGGCAAGGTTCCCTTTATGCTCATAGTCGGTGACAAGGAAGCCGACGCCGGCAATGTATCGGTGCGTTCATACGCCGAGGGTGACCGGGGTTCAGAGGCAGTGGATGAGCTGGCGGCGAAAATGACCCGGCAGGTGGAGGAAAAGTCCTGAAAATGAAGCGCATCCGCCTGGCGCTGGCGCAGATCAACTCAACAGTTGGCGATTTCCAGGGCAACGCCGGGAAGATCGCGGCCTGCATGGAAAGTGCCAGGGCCCAGGGCGCCCAGGTGGTCGCGTTCCCCGAGCTGGCTCTCACCGGTTACCCTCCCGAAGACCTCACCTTTAACCCTGATTTCCTGGCGGCGAACGCCGCATCACTCGATGAGCTTTGCCACCACGCGCATGATATCGTCGCTATCGTCGGTTTCCTGGATGGTTCCGGCGGTGATATCCATAATGCCGCCGCGATAATCACCGAAGGCCGGCTCGCCGGGATCTGCCACAAGATGCGCCTTCCCAATTACGGTGTTTTCGATGAGTTCCGCTACTTCAGCGTTGGTTCGCGTCCGGCTCTTTTCGACCTGGGCGGCAAGCTGGTTGCCGTCAACATATGTGAAGACATCTGGTATCCCGATGAGCCACTCGGTTCACAGGTCGCTTCCGGGGCCTCGCTGGTCATAAATATTTCCGCGTCGCCATACCGGATCGGCCGCACCCGCACCCGCGAGGAGATGCTGGAGACCAGGTCGCGGGATTACCTGACGCCCGTGGCGCTGGTCAACATGGTCGGCGGGCAGGACGAGCTGGTTTTTGATGGCAACAGCCTGGTGTTCGACGAGCATGGGCGGCTTATCGCCCGCGGCGCCAGCTTCGAGGAGGATCTGGTAGTCGTGGATATCGATCTCGAGGAGGTTAACAGCTCGCGGCACCGCGATACCATGGGAAGGCTGTCCGATCTGAAACAGCGCCACCCGGGACCGGTTGATATCTTTGCTATCGACCACATTTCGGGACCGGGGCTCGAAGGCGTGACCGAGGAGTGGCGGGAGATGGAGAGCGGCTCAGCGACAGCAGGTGGCGGGCAGCAAAACGCTCCGGAACACCTGGCGCCCCATCTGCCCGAACCGCTTTCCGGACCGGCGGAAATATATCGAGCCCTGCAGATCGGCGTTCGCGACTACGTTCGCAAGAACCGCTTCGAGCGGGTGCTGATCGGGCTTTCCGGCGGCATAGATTCAGCGCTGGTGGCCGCTGTCGCCACCGACGCACTGGGCAAGGAGAATGTAGTCGTCGTATCCATGCCATCGCGATACACCTCGGAAGGAACCAGGATCGATGCGGAGGACCTGGCAAAAAGGCTCGGAATCGAGTTTCGCCTGATTGCCATCGAGCCGATCTTCACGAAGTTCCTCGAGATTCTGAAACCCGAGTTCGGCGGCCGGGGCTCCGACACCACCGAGGAGAACCTGCAAGCCCGCATTCGCGGTAATCTGCTGATGGCGCTTTCCAACAAGTTCGGCTGGCTGGTGCTGACCACCGGCAACAAGAGCGAGACCAGCGTCGGTTATGCCACCCTCTATGGCGACATGGCCGGCGGATTCGCCGTGATCAAGGATGTGCCGAAAACCGTGGTCTACGATCTTTGCCGCTGGCGCAACTCGCAGGGCGAGGAGGTCATCCCGGCGAGCATTATCGAGCGTGAGCCCAGCGCCGAGCTGGCGCCGGGCCAGAAAGATTCTGATACCCTGCCGCCCTACGAGATACTCGATCGGATCATTGAAGACTATGTCGAGCACGACAAGAGCCTGGAGGAGATAATCGGCGCCGGCATGGACGAAGCGACCGTGAAGCTTATCACCCGCCTGATCGACCGCAACGAGTATAAACGCCGCCAGGCACCACCAGGCATCAAGATCACCTCGCGCGCCTTTGGCAAGGACCGCCGCTTCCCGATCACCAACCGTTTTGGAGCCTAGCGCCTCGGCGGCAACGATAAGTTCAGGGATAACCCGGCGTGATCGCACCCGCGTTTGCGGCTGCTGTCCATCTCCGCTATACTTTCACCCGTGTATAAAGCAGAAGCACCCGCTTCTCACCTGCCGGCTGCGCCGCGGCCTTGAAGAGCCGCGCCCACTGGAAATGCTTGCAGGTCCGCCATAAGAGCCTGATTTCAGGCATGGTTATCTAAGGGTGCTTTTGGGTACCCTTTTTTGCATTCAAGGGACGTTGTTGTGGCTGGCTTCACTGAAGCCGGATTGCAAAAATTTTCAACGTCTCCCAAGGAAGGAGGTGTTCGCCGGTCGCAAACTATAAACCGAGGGTAAGGGATCTTACCCGCATAAACGAAGCTATCAGGGTTGAAAATGTCAGGCTTATCGGACCAGATGGAGAGCAGGTCGGAATTAAAAGCCGTTCGGAGGCGATGGACATCGCCATAGCGGCAGGTCTGGACCTTGTAGAGATCGCTCCCGAAGCGGATCCGCCGGTTTGCCGGGTGCTCGACTATAGCAAGTACAAATACGAGCTCGAGCAGAAGGCCAAGCAGGCGCGCAAGCACCAGTCGACCATCGTCGTCAAGGAAATCAAGCTGCGTCCCAAGATTGGTTATCACGATTACATGACCAAGCGGGGACATGTTGAGCGTTTCCTCAAGAAAAAGGACAAGGTCAAGGTGACCATCATGTTCCGCGGGCGCGAGGTAGTCCACCCGAAGAAGGGTGAAGAGCTGCTCCATCGCCTGGCCGAGGATGTCGCCGAGTTGGGAGTGATCGAATCCCAGCCGAATCTCGACGGCAGGAATATGGTCATGGTTCTCAGTCCCGTCAAGTAGCAACCCTGTTCGATAGCACAGTTGCAGCCATAGCAGAAATTAGGAAAGGACGGCTTATGCCCAAGATGAAGACTCATCGCGGCGCCGCCAAGCGTTTTCGCTTTACCTCTGGAGGAAAGCTGATACGCAGGCGAGCGTTCAAGAGTCACATACTTACCAAGAAGAGCCCCAAACGGAAGCGGAGCTTCCGCAAGAACGTGCTAATCACGCCCGCGGATACCAATGAAGTATCGCGGATGCTGGGCAAGAAGTAAGCGTTAGGAGCTGAGCAAAAATGCCGCGAGTCAAAAGAGGAGTACACGCCCGCAAGAAGAGGCGTACAGTGCTGGAGCAGGCCAAGGGTTACCGGGGTACAAAGCATTCCAGTTACAAGCGCGCCAAGGAACAGGTCAGCCGTTCGCTGAACTATGCCTATCGCGACCGCCGCGCGCGCAAGCGTGATTTCCGGCGTCTGTGGATCACCCGCATCAATGCCGGAGCACGGCTGAACGGGATGTCTTACAGCCAGTTCATGCATGGTCTCAAGGAAGCGGGCATCGAGTTGAACCGGCCGGTCCTGGCTGATCTGGCCATTACCGACCCTGACATGTTCTCGAGCCTGGCCGAGCAGGCCAAGACCGCGCTGTCAGCGTAAGCTGGCCGGCGAGTCGGAATAACAAGGCCCAAGGCCCAGGCGGTGCAACCCAAACAGATTTCAAGCACAAGTAACGCCATAATCAAGGAAGCGGCGCGGCTCAAGCGCAAGCGAAGCCGTCACGAAAACCGCTTATTCCTGGTTGAAGGAGAAGACCTGCTGGATGCAGCGCTGGCGCGCGGTATCTTACCACGGCAGGTCTTTGTGCTTGAAGGACACGGGAAGCTCCTGCCGCATGTGCTGAGGGCCGCCGATGGCAGTGGCGGCCGTGGGGCCGCGGCGCTGGAGGTATGTTTTTGCAGCGAGCCGGTTATGGCGAAGCTCTCTGAGCTGGGCAGCGGTACGCGGGTGATCGCGACTTTCAGTTTTCTCGACCGGAAGCTGGCCGCGTTGGGCGGGGGCGAGGCGGAAGGCGGAGTGGAAGCTGAAGCTGAAGGTGAAGCAGAAGGTGAAGCTGAAGGTGAAGCGGAACCCGGGCGGGATGCCATCGGGCCGCTCTTGTATCTTTCAGGTACCTCAGACCCCGGCAATGTCGGCACCCTGATACGCTCGGCCGCTTCCCTGGGAGCCAGCGGAGTGGCGATAAGCCCCGGTACGGCCGATTGTTACAGCCCCAAGGCGCTTCGGGCGACCATGGGCGCCATCTTTCAGATTCCCATTTACCTTGGGATCGAGCCGGTGGATTTGATTTCGCGGGCCAGGGCGGCAGGCATGGATATACTTCGCGCCGATCCGCATTCCGGCGTTGCGCTGTGGGATGGAGATCTGGCCGGGAACTTTATCCTGGCGCTTGGATCAGAGCGCGAGGGGATTCCGCCGGAGTTGATGGCGGCCGCCTCCACGACAGTAAGGATTCCCCAGACGGCGGCAACTGAATCGATGAATGTCGCCATGGCCGGGACCACGATATTGTACGAGGCTATGAGGCAGCGTGTGGCGGGGCTCTCCCGCTAGGCGTTTGAAGGGGCTCGTGCGGCAGGCGTTCGATGGGGTTCGTCACGAGAATGTAAGCACGTTGAGTGTGATGCTGAGTCTTAGCCAGCTTAAACTTGAATGGAGGCTTTAAATGCAATCAGGAAAGAAAAAGCTAATCGTTTTGGTGGTACTTGTCGCGCTATTGGCCATGTTGAGCGGTTGCGACTCTGACAGCGGTCCATCAGATACAACGGCTACAGAATCAGTAAAAACCTCATCCGCAACAGTAGCAACAAGCACAGCCAGCGCTTCGACCGGTATCACGCTGAAGTCAACCTTCGGTAACCTCACTTTGGATAAAGTCAGGTTCTCAAATACCAAAGATCCGGCAACAGGTAACCCTCGCAGCGCAATAGTGATAGAGGTTTCGTGTAAAGGTGACTGCAAAATGAGTGAAGATGATTACAAAGCGTTCCAGGAAAAAACAATACCGGTGAAGGTCACGAATACAGAGGGCGAAGAATTGAGACGTCAGGCTTTCTCCCACACTAAATCATCTAATAAAATGATGTTTAGTTATGATGTGCCTGGCTCTCATCAGGGCTTAACGCTGTTCTGGCCGGACAATGACCCGATCAATATTGACTCCCTCAATCCCGCAGATAAGACTTCGTAAAAGAGCGGGATGGTAAACCGGCGATTGCAGAAACATCGCCGGGCTGGGCTCACCGCGAGTATCCTGTCGCTAGAAGCAGCGCGGCCTAAGTGGTAGAGTTTCCCTTGGTTTCACGTGTTGCTCAGGGCTATTAATTCCACGGTAGCCTGCCATCACGCTCAAGATTGTGAGTCCGTATTTGTCCACGGAAGATAAATATAAAGATCTTGTCGCTCAGCTGAAGACCCACGAAGGTTTGGCGGCTATTTTTGGCGAAGCGGCCGCCGATATTGACGCGGCGGCTGAACTGGAGGCCATCGAGGCGGCGCGGGTCAAACATCTCGGCCGCAAAAGCCCGCTATCCCTGCTGCTGCGAAGTATCCCCGAGCTTCCCAATGAAGAGCGACCCGTCGTCGGCAAGTATGGCAACCAGGCCCGGGCGGCGCTGGAGCAGGCGCTTGCTGACCGCAAAAAGCAGCTTGAGTCAGGGGAGCTGGAGCGATGTCTGGCCACTGAGCAGGTGGACATCACCCTTCCCGGAGAGCCGTTCCCCCAGGGGCGCCTGCACATCATCACCCAGACCCAGTGGGAGATCGAGGATATCTTCGCCGGGCTCGGTTATCGCATCGCCGAAGGACCCGAGGTCGAAACGGACTACTATAATTTCACGGCCCTGAACACGCCCGAGGGCCATCCCGCCCGCTCGTCGCATGACACCTTTTTCGTCGATGGCAAGCAGGACGTCTTGTTGCGCACGCATACTTCACCGGTGCAGATCCGCGTGATGGAGAAGGAACAGCCTCCGATCTACGCCATCATGCCGGGGCGGGTCTATCGCCGCGACTCGGACGCTACCCACACGCCAATGTTCCACCAGATCGAGGGCCTGGCCGTGGACGAGCACATCTCCATGGCCGACCTCAAGGGCACGCTCGAGACTTTTGTCCGCGCCATCTTCGGCGCCGACCGGGTCATCCGGCTGCGGCCACATTTCTTCCCATTTACAGAGCCCAGTGTCGAAGTGGATGTCTCCTGCATGATCTGCGGCGGTGACGGCTGTCGCTCCTGCAAGCACAGCGGCTGGCTGGAGATCCTTGGGGCCGGCATGGTTGATCCCAACGTATTCGGTTTCGTGGATTACGACACCGACCGGATGCAGGGATTTGCTTTCGGCATGGGCGTCGAGCGCATCGCCATGCTCAAGCACGGGATGACCGATTTGCGGATGTTTTATGACAATGACCTGAGGTTTATCAAGCAGTTTTAGTGGAATGCCGGCGGCAGGGACTTCCGGCTTTTGACGGGCTAAATGAGTCAACGCCGAAAGTCCCTGCCGCCGGCACGATACGGAATTAATTATGAAAGTACCTTTATCATGGCTTAAGGAATATGTGGCGATCGACATGTCCGCTACAGAGCTTGCCGACCGGCTGGCCCTGACCGGCACAGAGGTCGAGCGCGTTACGCGCGTGGGCCTGCCGGCGGACGACGGAAACCTCGATCGCTTCGTTGTCGGCCGGGTGAAGAAGAAGGGCGCGCATCCGGACGCCGACAAGCTGACGCTCTGCGAGGTCGAAGTCGGCGACGGCCAGGTTGAACAGATCGTCTGCGGCGCCAAAAATTTTGAGGAAGGCGACCGGACCGCCGTCTGCCTGCCCGGCGGCGTGCTGCCCGACGGCCGCAAGCTGGAAGCCGCGGTCATCCGCGGTGTCGAGTCGCGGGGCATGATGTGCTCCGAGTCGGAGCTGGGCCTTTCCAGCGAGTCCGCCGGCATCATGATCCTGCCGGAAGACGCGCCCGTGGGCACGCGCCTGGTCGATTACATCCCCGTCAGCGACGAGGTCCTGGAGCTGGAGATCACCCCCAACCGTCCCGACTGCCTGTCGGTTTACGGCATCGCCCGGGAAGTGGCCGCCATCACCGGCGCCGCCCTCGCACCCGAGCCCGTGGAAGATGTGGAAGCGCGCGGCGACGATAACATCGAAGATTTGATTACCATCACGGTGGACGACAATGAACTCTGCCCCCGGTACGGCGCCAGGCTCATCGCCGGCGTGCAGGTGGCGCCGTCGCC
>JAGVMV010000004.1 GCA_020053595.1 Thermoleophilia bacterium
AGAAGGTCTTCGTGAAGGATAAAAAAATCGAGGGCGTCAAATATACCGATCTATTCGGCACATTGCTCTCGAAAAGTTCGAGTAAAAAAGAATTGGTGGGCGATACCGGGCTCGAACCAGTGACCCCCAGCTTGTCGAGCTGGTGCTCTCCCAACTGAGCTAATCGCCCAAAATTGCTGACTATTTACCGCTGTTTCCATTAAGCATCTGGCTGGTAGCGATACCATTGTAGCTATAGACAGGTATCAAGGCAAGGAGCTATGGGCCATCGTTTAAAGCCTGTGTGTGCCGGGTAACTTAAGCAACATCGTCCCTGGTAAGGAGGAATATTTCATGAAAGAAGTCCACGTTAACCTGCACAACATTCGCAACTGCATCTGCGGGAAGTGCCCCAGCTTCCCGGGCAAGTGGAAAGAAATGGCCCATGCCGACATGCCCGGCCTGTTTTGCGGCCATGGCAGGTCCAAGCTGGAAATCGATCAGATAGGCTGTTTCTGCGGCGAATGCGAAGTACAAAAGGAACACGAGCTCACTGGTGGATACTACTGTGTCAGCGGCAAGGCAGTCGAATAAACTGTTACGAAAAACCTGACATCAAAGGTGGCGGAACTTCTTGTCCACCACGGCACGGCCGATTACTATACCTACTCCCTGCTTGGACAATCTGGCCCCTCCTTGCTTATTATGTTTTTCCGCCAGAAAAACAGCCACCGCCGGCAGCTTCAGACCGGCGAGGCTCTTTTCAATTCCTGCTCTTTCAGTTACCCGTTTCACTTGTATATTATTACCGATATTCCTTCTTTTTAGCTGTCTCCATCGCTCTACCTGTTTGAGACTATGCATATTTTGGGAATGATATAGAATCATTTTGTAATGATATGGAATCGCCTGGGTTGGTTCTGTCAAATATCGAAAGTGAGGATCCATGGTCAAGAAGATTCTTGTTGCCACCGATGGTTCGACCCGCTCGGAAAAGGCCGCCGACACCGGAATATTGCTGGCTCAGAGCTGCGGCGCGGAGCTCCACGTGGTCAGCGTTGTAGACACCGGCAAACCGCGTTCCGCCATGGACTTCGATCTCGACGCCACCGAGGAGATCAAGGAACACGACCAGGTCATCGCCAAGCAGGTCGAAGCCGACCGCATAAAGCCCGAGCAACAGTTCGTCAGCCATATAACTGACAAAGCCGCGGGAGAGGGCCTGCAAACCAACGGCATGGTACGTTTGGGCAATCCAGCTGAGGAGATACTGGACTGCGCCCGGGAGAACTCCTGCGATATCATCGTGATGGGAACCCACGGTCGTGGCCCAATCGCCACCGCGGTCATGGGCAGCATCGCCACAAAGGTAATTCGCGGCGGGGCAGCTCCGGTGCTGGTAGTTCCAGCGGCGGATTAGCGTACCTGCGATAGCTTACCTGCAATAAGGACCCCGGAAGGGGCCCAAAGACCATGAAGGTTCCAAATGGCTGCCAGTCGAGGCTGGTCCCCTCGGACTGACTAGCGTCGGGGTTCGATGATAACCTTGATCGAGTCTTCCGGGTTCACCACGAGATCGAAGCCACGGCCTGTTTCGGCCAGGGAAAGCCGGTGGGTGATGGTTTCCGTCACCGGCAGGCGCCCGGCCCTTATCAGCTCCAGAGCCGTCTTGCAGTCGGCGGGGCTGCCGGCGTAACTGCTGGTCAGGGTTACCTCTTTTCGCCAGAAAAACTCGTTCACTGAAAGCGGGATCGATACCTCTGGGCGGGTCGTCGCAAAAAAGAGTACTGTGCCCGAGCGGGCAACAGCCTGCATGGCCTGGTCGATGGCCTGGGGAGCGCCGGCACAGACAATGACCAGATCGGCGCCACGGCCTTCGTTCATTTCCCGGAAGCGGGCGTTTACGTCTTCGGTGGCGAGAATTGTAGCTTCAGCGCCCAGCTGACGGGCTTTCTCCAGCCGGAAGTCCAGCATGTCGGTTGCGACTATCCGCCCTGCGCCTAATGCTCGCGCCACCATCACATGTAAAAGCCCTGAGATACCGCTGCCGATGACCAGCACCGAACACCCGGGCGCGAAGTTGCCCTGGCGCTGTCCGCGAATGACACAGGCTAGCGGTTCAACGAAGGATCCCTCTTCAAAGGACACGGAATCCGGAAGGCGGAAAGTCCCCAGTTCGACATTAATGGCCGGAACGCGAACGAACTCAGCAAAACCTCCTGGGTCAAAGCTGGTTGTCCGCAGCGTATCGCAGACCGTTTCATGGCCGCTGGCGCAGTAATGGCAGGACATGCAGGGAACATGATGGGTGACGGCGACCCGGTCGCCTTCACTGAAGCTGGTAACGCCCTCCCCCACCTCCACGACCTCGCCGGCGATTTCGTGACCCAGCACCAGGGGAACCTTGCCGGCGCGATACCATTCCATGACGTCGCTGCCGCAGATGCCACTGGCCTCGACGCGCACCAGCAGCTCGCCGGGACCGATCTCCGGCCGCGGCATCTCTTCCAGCCGCAGGTCGCTGTTGCTGTAATACATCGATACGCGCATATGTTACTTTTTCGCCCTGGCTTTCTTCGGCTTCGCCTTGGCCTTGATCGCCTTGCCGGCTTCCTTGTCCCTGACGCTCTTGAAGATCTCCAGGCCTTCCTTGACGCTGGCTCCCTTGTGGACGACAGCGCGCACCGCCTGTATCATGCCTACCGGGCTCGTGGACTGGAAGATGTTACGACCCATGTCCACACCGATGGCTCCCGAGTCGATGGCGTTACGCGCTATCTCCAGGGCGGCCTTTTCGGGTATCTTCTTGCCCCCGGCGATGACTACCGGCACCGGGCAGCTCTCGACAACCTTGTCGAAGCCCGGTACATAATAAGTCTTGATGATGTCGGCTCCCAGCTCGGCGCCCATGCGCGAGGCCAGGCCCATGTAGCGGGCGTCGCGGGCCATCTCACGGCCGACCGCGGTCACGCACAGGATGGGAATGCCATAGGCGGTCGCCTCGTCAATCACCTCGGTAAAAGCGAGGATGGTATCACGCTCGTACTCGGCGCCGACCAGAATCGAAAAGGCGACGCAGGAGGCGTTGAGCCGGATAGCGTCCTCGACGTTACAAACGATGCCCTCGTGAAGCATGGCCTCCTTGTTAAGGATGCTGGTGCCGCCGGAAACCCTGAGGGTAATGGGAATTCGCACGCCCGGATCGATGTAATAGCGGAGAGCGCCACGGGTGAGCATTAGGGTGTCTGCATAAGGAATCAGCGGGTTGACCGCTTCATCGAGCTTTTCCAGTCCCGATGTGGGGCCCATGAAGTAACCGTGGTCGACGGCCAGCATGACCGTCTTGCCGGTGTCCGGTTTGATGATGCTGGAAATGCGGTTCTGCTTTCCCCAATCCATCTGATTCAACCTCCGTCATTCGTCAAAGGATCTTGCTTGAGGAAACAAGATACCACGCTAATTCTGAAGTTGCCAGAAGCCCGGCCGCACGGCTGGCGCCCGTAGGACATTTGTCCCGTATTAGCAGGAACATTCAAATCCATGTTTAAGGAATCATGGATTTTGTGAATTTTGTGAATAAAGTATCAGGTGTTTCTCATTATCCCAGGACGATAGAGGAGGAAAACATGAAGAAGATGTTGCTCGTGCTTATACTTATGGCAGTTGCGGTGGTAATTGCTTCCGCTGTAGTCGCCGGATGCGGTGATTCGACGACGAGTTCCACCAACGCCAACGCGGATGTGCAGAAACAGCTGGATGACATCAAGGGCGCGCTGCCGAAATTCGCGATACCCATGCGCGAGGTCGGTGACCGCTTCGCGGATATGAATGCCGCCGCACAGGGTGGCAACTGGGCTCTTACGGCCTATATGTCCAAGTACTTGAACAACGCCATGAATCCCACCAAGGTGACCAAGCCCGAGGAATATAAGAACTGGGCCGCTTTCTACACCGGTCCCTTCGATCCGGTAAACAAGGCGATCGCCGCCAAAGACCTTGCTGCCTTCAATACCGCCTACACAAATTCGATTAGTTCCTGTAACGCCTGCCATGAGGCAAGCGGTTACAAATTCGTCAAGATCGTCAAGGAGGATACCGCGTCCGACTAGCACCTCGATAACACCCTCATGACCGAGCCGACGGATGTTCCGAAGTGATCGTGTGACAGCATCAGGTCTGTAACAGTAACCGACATCGTGCATGTCAATAGGGGCCGCCGGAGCGGTACCGCTCCGGCGGCCTTTTTATTACTGTTGCTCGACTACCTTCAGACCGCCCTTCAGGCCGTGCTTCCAGCAGTCGAACATGAGATCGCGGCTCTTGTAACGGTTCAGCAGATTGATACCGTGAAACTGCTGGATGACCTTCAAGTCGAAGCTGTTGCCGTTGAAGGTGTAGACATGAATTCTAGATGAAACGGGGGACGGAAAGAATCAGGGGCGCTACTGGAGCGCCCCTGAGAGTTACGTTTCGGAACTATGATTGTCTTAACCGATTCTTAGCTGCGACGCGCCACTACGAGCCTGGAAGCGACCGTGAGTAGCAGACTCAGCGGCAGAATCAGTCCGAAGCAGAAAATGAGAGCGGTAGCCAGGCTGAAACCCGTGTTCGGCAGAACACTGGCGTGAAAAGCTACCGGGTCGCTGATTCCTGATTCAATGACAGCGGGAGTACAGCCGCTTCCCTCACAGACTGGTGCCGGATCACATTCCGGGCCCTCGCAGATGGGCTTTGGATCGCACTCCGGGCCCTCGCAGATGGGCTTTGGATCGCACTCCGGGCCCTCGCAGATGGGCTTTGGATCGCACTCTGGGCCCTCGCAAAGCGGCTCGAAGTCGGTGCAGATGGAGATATCCGTCTGGAAACCCTTAACGCCATGGGGAATCAACCATTTAAGCGTGAAGTAGAGCATCTCGCCTGGCGAAAGATCTCCCAGCGACAATGGCAGGGCCGTATCAATCTTGACGCCTTTCGTCGCCGTGGCATCCGTAACACGAACCTGGTACAGATCGGTCGCACTCGTGTTAGTCAACTTGTACTTTATGGAAAGCAGGCCGGCATTGTAGTCGTCGATGCTGTCCCAATAGACGTTCTCAGCTCCCTGCCCGCAAATCAGTTCGAGATATTCATCCGTGTCACAGCAGGTAGCGCTATCGCCGCCGACGTTCTCGCTGCCACTGGCTTTCGCAGCCGGTTCGGCTTCTACGGTAGCTGTGGAGGTGTCTGAGGTACCCTCAGACGGTTCGGCCGCTGCCGCCTCCGAGACGCCTGCCGGCGCTACTGATTCCGTCTCTGACCCGCCAGCGTCTGATAACGGCTGAACCGTATCATCGATTTGGGCCGGATCGGGCACTATATCCGCCGTGACTGGCTGCTGGTTGGAGGAGGCGCCATTAATGCCGGTTGATACGTCGGTCGCTGAGGCTGTGTCACTGGAAGCCGCCAATGCCGGCGAGGACCAGAAAGCGGCCAGCAGGACTGTGCAGACAATTAACCTCAGCATCAATGTGTTGTTGCGGGTACCATTCTGTTTATTCATTTATCTCCCCCCCTCCTGTCTATCCCGCCTCATGCTATTTCACATCCGTGTAAATATCTTGAGAAAAGTAAAAAAATTATACTACGAATAAAAGTTGATGTAAATAGTCAACTTTACCCGCGTGCTTTTTGTGCAGCTAGACGAGGGGTGTTTGCTTAGTGAGGTTTGGAGGCGACGAGCGGACTTGAACCGCTGTACGAGGTTTTGCAGACCTCTGCCTAGCCACTCGGCCACGTCGCCCGGGGGGTAACACCGTGCCACCGGCCGGCGAAAAGCAAGAAACTGGAGCGGATGAAGGGATTTGAACCCTCGACCTTCTGCATGGCAAGCAGACGCTCTAGCCAACTGAGCTACATCCGCTCTTGCGTTTGAAATTATAGGGAAAGGCGGGGCCGGTTTCAATCATAACCGGAAATGGAGTTTCGAGCTGCGTTAGTCTGTGCCGTCAATCGCCGACCAAATGCCTATCGTCGGCAGCACGCGGATGAACTCTTCCCACTTGCGCTGGAGCTCCAGATAATCAGCGAACGGGTCGCCTTTCAGCTCCATTTCGGACTTGCTGATAGCTATGTTGACGAGGCATTCCCGGGTGTCGGCCTCCATACCTGCCTCCATGTACTCGCTGGCCATCTCCAGCGATGCGTCCATCACAAGATCGTGGAAATCACTCTTGAGAAAGCGGCCCGGATAAGGATCGAAATCCCCGGCCGTGATATGCCCGCTCCAATCCTCAGGCTGCGTGGCAAGCTTTGCGCGCTCCCGGGCGAAGCGGATTATGTCCTGGCGCATCTGGTGCCAGGGCGGCGCGCACTTGGGCGGTGGCAGGTGTTTGATCCATAACTGATTGTCGAGCAGAAACTCGTGGCCGAAGAAGCGCGCGTTCATCAAATAATCGATGTCCTCGCCGCGGGGCACCGCGGGATCGAAAGGAACTTTCTCGAAAAGCGAACGATGGATGACCATGTTGCCGCCGAAGACGAAAGGAGTCGGCTTGAGGCGTGGCTCACGGCCGATGATAGCAAAAGCTTCGTTCATGGCCTCCCGGTTGCCCCACCGGCGCTGCCAGTCCAGTTCCGCCGGTGGCAGCAGCCAGCTGCCATCTGGATTCACGTAATAACCGGCGATGCATGTTACCGGACGTCCGTCGTGCTGGCCGCCGATGAATTCCAGCGCCTTTTTCAGGTAATCCGGATCTTCGTAGACCTGATCGTCATCGAAGAGAATCGCCACGTCCGCGCCGGTGAGTTTCGCTGCCAGCAGACACATGTTGCGGATGTTGGAATAGCCGTCGAGGCTGAGGAACTGATCGTACTCGGTCATGCCGGCGGCAGCCAGGCGGCGGCGCCAGAAGACCAGTTCGTCCGGTCCGATCATCAGCATCGGGAAATCGTAATCGTATTGGGCGATTATGGACTGCACCTTGAGCTGGACCGCCTGCTTGATCTCGATTCGCGTCGATGCCGCAACGACGGCTACGGCGAAGCCTTCGTCGGCATCGAGAACCGATAGACTGTCCAGGGCGCGGGCCAGGGTGCCCTCACTGTCCAGAGGCGTCGCGTGGTCGTATCTGTAATCCGAATCCAGGGTGCACAGTCCATCCTCGGAGACCGGGCCACGCCAGTAGGTAGGTATGACTATGGTGGCTTTCACGAGCAGTTTCCCTGGTTGCTGGATCCTGGTTGGGCTTATCCGATTTTGCTACCGGGAAACGGAACCCGTTCTTCAGTGCCCGGCTTCGTCGAGAGCCTGATTCACCAGCTCGTCCGCATGGGCATTGGCCTCTCGCGGTATGCTGTTCAACTCATACTCGTCGAGACTGGCGAGCAGAGACTTCGCCTGTTGGTAGTATGGCCGTAAACCCTCGTTCTTAACCCTGTAGGCTCCCTCGAGCTGGCGGACGATAAGTTCGCTGTCGGAAAAGATGGCCAGCCGGGTGATGCCACGATTGATCGCCAGCTCCAGGCCGGAAATCATCGCCTGATATTCAGCCACGTTATTGGTCGCCTCGCCGATGTAACTGGCTATCGTGTCGACGGTCTCGCCATCGGGGCCGGCCAGAACGGCGCCGATGCCCGCCGGGCCGGGGTTGCCACGGGCTCCACCATCGACGTGCAGGTTGTGCATGGATTTCTCCTCCTGGTCGGTGATAACAGAATTATTCTTCGCGGGCGCCGCCTGCCAAAAACCGGCTGGCGCTGAAGAAAGCTCGACTTTTACGCTTCGGGAATCCATTTCCCGCACCAGGTGGGGCAGCCAGTTCGCAAGAGCAACTCCTTCACTGATGTTATGAGGAATATTGATCAGGGCCAGACCAAGTTCGCGGGCCTGAATAGTCTGATGATAGTTGAAATCGCCGGTGACCAGGACCTCCGCTTTGCCGGCCGCGGCCGTAATATAACTGGCGCCGCTGCCGGGAACCAGCGCCACCCGGCGGATCGGAGTATCCGGGTCCCCGACGAAACGGGCGCCACGCATGCCGAATATCCCGGCCAGCCGGCCGGCCAGATCGGCGAGCCGGAGTTCTCCGGGAAGCTCCCCTACCCGGCCGCTGCCGGCGTCGCGGCGCCTGTTTTCCAGAGGAAAGATGTCGTAGGCCGGCTCCTCGTAGGAATGGGCGGCGACCAGCGCCCTGACGATTTCATCCGTTTTGCGGGAGGGAAAAACCGTCTCCAGGCGCAGCTCGGCGGCATTCTCGTCGCGGCCGATCTCTCCGATCGACGGATTGGCCCCGGACATGGGCATGAAACTTCCAGTGCCCTCACTGATATACGAACAGTGCCGGTAATCGCCAATGCTGCCGGCGCCGGCGGCAAAGAGGCTCTGCCTCACCCGGTCCAGGTCAGCGGCGGGAACAAAAACCACCAGTTTTGAAAGACCGCTAACGGCGGCTTCGAGTGGCGCAACCTGTTGCAAGTCCATCAGCCGAGCCAGCGCGTCGGCCAGACCGTCTCTGGCGGAGTCAAGATTTGTGTGGGCGGCGACGACGGCGATTCCCTCACGACTCGCTTTCTGTATCAAGCGTCCGGTTTCGGTGTCGTTGCTGACTGATGCGAGGGGCTGAAATATCAGGGGGTGATGACTCAGGATGATGCCACATTTCCGCGCCACAGCCTCATCCAGCACTTCGGCGTTGACGTTGAGGGCAACCAGGATAGCCCCTGTCTCGTCGAGGCGGCTGCCGACCTGCAAACCGACATTATCCCAATCCTCGGCAAGCATGGAGGGCGCGAGCCGCTCGATGATCTCGAGGAATTCGTCAACTGTGATGGGCATCGGGGTCAATCCTTTGATTTGACTGCCAAACCGTTTGAGACTTTATGGTGACCAGACCAGGCCGGAGGCTATCGGCGCCGCGAGATTGGGGATACGGTCGACGACCTGATCCTTGACGACATCATAAACGAAGACACTGCTCTCGTTTTCAACCGGTTCGTGCATGACGGTGATGTAGCCGGTCGTGCCATCGGCGCTGAAGATAATCGCGCGGGGTTCCTTGCCAACCGGGATGGTTTTGACGATCGTGTCTGTTTCCTGGTCTATTTTAACCAGGGCGCCCTGAACCCCGTCGGTAACATAGAGAAACCTGCCATCCGGCGTCATCTCGACATCATTGACTATCGGGGTATCACGTGGCGCGGGCATGGTCACATTCTCGATTCTTTTTACCAATTTACCGCTCGGCCACTCAACTTTGACAACGGAGCCCGCCTGATTTGAAAGGCCTGGATTCATCAAGTTGCCAAGATAAGCGAACTTTCCGTCCCTGGTCCAGGCTATGCCATAGACGCTCTGGGTGACATCTCCTCCCCCCACGCCAGTTTCGGTGATGGTGCCGGTTGAATCGTCCAGCGCATAGAGCTTGCCATCGCCCATGCTGGTCAGGTAGATCTTTCCATCAGGACCCTTCTTCATGCTCCATACTCTCAGCCCGATTCCAGAAGGCGGGTCAATGGTCCTGATGACCTTTCTGTTCGGCAGGTCAATAATATTGACGCTACCATTCCCGGCGCTTCCCAGGTAGATCGTCCCTGGGCTTTCAAGAGCTATGCGACCATCGGTATTGGAAGCCGTCCGGGTATCGGGACTGAAGATTATGCCATACGGAGATCTCGGCTCAGGCAGGTTTACCATCTCGACCTTCTTTGTATCCAGGTCGATGATGGCGATGCCGCTGTTGCCAGTGCCGGCCTGGACCTCGCCGCCGCTGGTTACCGCCACATAGATCGTGCCCTTACCCGGGGCAGTGGTTGTAGTGCCGGTGTTGTCAGGCGTATCTCCGCAGCCCGCAAACAACAGAAACGATAACATGACAAAAATTCCCGCTGCCGCGGATGCTACCCGGAATCGGGCCAATTTGATTATTCCGGCCATAATTTAGCTCGCCCGGGTTCGATATGAATACGCTCTTTTCCTTTGAGACAGACATTTGGACCGGCTGATCCAGCCTCTAATACCTTCTGCGTCAGGCCGAACGATTCCTGCCCTCGTTGAGGATCGTACCTTCCCGATCATTCAGCGATTTTTTCCATTTCCTCACCGCAACATACCAGGATACCACCGCCAACTGTTATCACAACTACCTCGTTGCCACAGACGCTGCAATGGTACTTTTCTCCTACGTTTTCAACTGCCATAATAGCTCCTTTTCTTGTTTTCCTTATGACCTGGCCGGATTTATCCTTGCCAGCTGTCACTATGTTCGATCGGTAATAGGCAAATATTCAAGCCGTTATTGCAGTTTCCCCCGCCAGCAGTACTTTCTAACTTGTGTTCCCGCTTTGATAGCGGGTTGCCGCATTTTGCATCAGATAAACAGGAGGGGGCGGCCCTGCGGGCCGCCCCCTCTATCAATTCGATCTTCATGTTTCTTACAGTCAACTCCGCTTTCATCGGCCTTGGCTTCTGCATTATCAGAGTCGCCATCGGGTTTCCGGCCATGATGTTTTGACATATCGCCAGTGTTGTACCAGGTTCCCGCCAGCTTTACGTACATATCATTGTCCACCGCGACGAACCGCAGTTGTGTAAGAATATCAGTCTCAGCCATCGAGATAGATGGAGCTCCCTCCGGGATATTCGATGGGCGCCGGGATCGCGGCCAGCTGCATCATCAGCCCCATGCTGTCGGTGACGCCCCAATGCTCCTCGATCCTGCCATCGCTAAACCTGATCTCATCCATGGAGGTGAAGAAGACATGCTTGCCTGATGGCTCGATGCCCATCAGCTCCCCCTGCTGCGTGCCTTCCCAGGAACAGCGGCTAAACACCCTGTCACCTTCCGCCAGCATTTCCCTCATTCAAAGATTGCTCTCGTCCAGAGGAATAATTTAACAGCCTTTCGGGTAAAGAAAACCAGGTCAACACTTAAAAGCATTTGGTGTTTGGGCGGCTGCCTCAATTTAATCAAAAGGGGAGTGGCATGGATAGTGAAGAAAAAAAGGGTGCTGGAAGTTCGAACATATTCCTGGCAACGCTACTTTTTCCAGCGGCAACCTTCATTATTGCCTTGCTGCTGGTGCTGGCCGGATGCGGTGATCAGAAATCCGCTGGCAGCAGCGAATGCACGACCTGCCACAATGACGCGACACCCGGCATCGTGGGCCAGTGGGAGGACTCAAAACACAGCTCGTCTGATGTGGGATGCCTCGATTGCCACAAGGCTAACCAGGGTGAGCCTGACGCTTTTGACCACAACGGTTACACCATTGCCACAATCGTTTCTCCTACCGACTGCGCCGGCTGCCACGAGCAACAGGAAAAGCAGTTCACCGCCAGCCACCACGCCAATGCCGCCAAGTTCATCGGTTCCCTGGACAACATCCTGGGCGTGGCCGTGGAGGGCGCTCCCGCAGCCATTTCCGGCTGCCAGCAGTGCCACGGCAGCACCGTCAAGGTGACCACCAACGGCACGATTGACGCCACGACCTGGCCTAACACCGGCATTGGGCGGATCAACCCGGACGGGAGCAAGGGCGCGTGCTCGGCCTGCCATAGCCGGCATGAGTTCTCCGCGGCTCAGGCCAGGCAACCCGAAAATTGTGGAAAGTGCCACATGGGGCCCGACCATCCCCAGATCGAGATCTACAATGAATCCAAGCATGGCGTGCTATTCCGGGCCAACATCGACCAGATGAACCTGGACAGCCCCACCTGGGTTGTAGGGCAGGATTACACTGCCGCGCCTACTTGCGCCACCTGCCACATGAGCGCCACGCCCGATCAGCCGACCACGCATGATGTCGGCGCCCGCATCTCCTGGACCCTCCGGCCGGTTATCTCCACCAAGCAGCCCGAATGGGCATCGAAGCGCGCCGCCATGAAGGGCGTCTGCGTCAATTGCCACTCCGGCGCCTATGTCGACAAGTTTTACAGTCAGTTCGATGACGCCGTGGGACTTTATAACAACAAGTTCGCGACTCCAGCCAAAACCCTCATGGACGAGTTCTACGCCGAAGGGCTGCTGACGAAACAACCGTTCGACGAGAAGATCGAATGGACCTATTACGAGCTATGGCACCACGAGGGACGCCGTGCCCGGCATGGAGCCTCCATGTCAGGGCCCGACTATACGCAATGGCACGGGTTTTATGAAGTCGCCAAGCATTTCTATAACGATTTCCTGCCCGAAGCCGAGCAACTCAAGCCGGGCGTCACGGACAGGATACTGGCGGATGAATATCACAAGTGGAAAAAGGGCCTGAGCCCCCAGGAGATGGAAGGTCTGCTGCAGTTCTATCAGGAGCGGTACGGACAGTAAGCCGTGACAGTTCAGTTACGCGACCCGGATAGTGGACCAGTATTTTCCCGGGGTATTTATTGGTGGACTCTGTAGTTCGTTATTCGAACTTCTATATTTTAAACCAGCTTGGGAAAGCTGTGAAGAAGATTTCTGGCGAGGCTCCAACTAGATGATGTGCCACTGGTCCAGGGGGCCGCCAGCCAGACTAAAGTAACCTGCGGTAATCTCTCGCCCCATGAAGAATCCGATGAACAAAAATTACACTCGTCTCAATTACGTAGAAAACCAGATAATTTTCAATGATGAGATAGCGGTATCCCAGCTGCATGAGATCGGGATCAGCCGGCACCATGCCCATCGCTGGATGTCTAGCCAGTGCTGCTAGGCTTTTTTCCATTTTGTCCGCCAGAGCTTGCGCGGCGGCCGGGTTATCGGCAGCTATAAAGGTGATCGCCTCGGCGAGGTCTTCCTCGGCGACACTTAATAGGCGAACAGTGAGCTTGGATGGGCTCACCTTATGCCGATTCGCGAATCTGTTTGCGGATATCTTTCATGACCTGGCTTAGAGGACGGCCTTTATCGCCAGCGGCGACACGTGACTGGGCCACGGCCAGCTTGCTATAGAGCTCCAGACGACGCTCAAGCTGACCGTAGAGGGCCATCGACATCACGACCATATCGCCCTCTCCTTTGCGGGTGATAAAAACTGGCTCGCTTGTCTTATGAACCAGGTCTGAGATCTCATTTGCCTTATTTCTCAGATCAGAAATTGGCTTGATGATGGGCATGGGAGCCTCCTTTAAAATTTGTCGTGAGAGGATTTTATCATAATAATGATAATTTTATGATATCCCCGTTTTCTTCCATTCCCGGAAAAGGAGGCCCATGACTAATTGCACAACGATACCTGGCATGAGGTTATCCAGCTACTATCAGAAGACGCTGAAAGAAATTTCATCGATGAATAAAAATGTACGAAAGTTCGAGCCCATCCGGGTATCGAGGTTTTGAGGATCAAAAAATGCCTTAAACAAGGCGTTTCTGAGGGTCAGAATTTGGTGGACTCTGTAGTCCGTTATTCGAACTTCTATGTTCTAAATCATATATGGAGAAAGCCGTAAAGAATATTTCTGCCTGACCCGCGCTTACTTGGACTCGGCATCCAATTCAAGAAGGTAGGGAGCAACAAACCCTTCGTATATTTTTTTCCGTTCATCTGGCAAATCTTTCCAGCCGGTGATTTTACCGCGGCATATGTTCGAGCCACACATGCACTTTTTCGGGAAATAATTAACCCCGTAATTTCTCATTGCATAATCGAAGGTTATTTCTTCATTAACAATGATGTCTCTCATAGCAACAAAGTCATGGGCGCCGGTTTCATTTACGCTAATACCACAATTAGGGTCACAGGAATGATTGACCTTACTTATTGATCCAGCGTGAAGCACATACTTATTTTCGCCTATCTGTGAAGCGTGAGAGTGATTCCCATCCAGTACTTTTTCAATTTTGCCAACCATTACGATTTCACGAGTCTTAAATGATCTCGTCGCAAAAATACCTTCTCCTCTTCCCTCAGTTCCTCTTAACTCAAATCCATCTTTCATCTTAACCACTCCTTAAAACCTAACGATAAAGCTCAGTGATTGCCGGGCAGCCGAGGAAAGAAATTGGCAGCGGGGTTGCCAACAATACCAATAGGTTGGCTTGATGTCAATTTACGCCGCCAGCCCTATACGGGGTTGATTACACAACCAGATCCTCTGCCAGTAAAGTTCGAGTCCAGCCGGGTGTCATGATTTTGAGGCACAAAAAATGCCTTAAACAAGGGATTCCTGAGGATCAGTTTTTGGTGGGCCCAGCTGGACTCGAACCAGCGACCGGCCGATTATGAGTCGGCTGCTCTAACCAACTGAGCTATGGGCCCGGAAGAAGTGAGACTTTACAGCGCAAGTATAGCAAAGCAGGTGGTTGCCCTGCATTCGGGAGATACTTCGCTTCGCCCAGGATGACCATGGGATGCGCTCAGGATGACAAATATTTGATATACTTGCCCCGTGAATCTTAAAGGACTAATCCTTAGTGGCGGCACCGGCAGCCGCCTGCGGCCGATCACCCACACCAGCGCTAAACAGCTGGTTCCCGTGGCAAATAAACCTGTCCTCTTTTACGGCATCGAATCGTTGCGGGACGCGGGCATCACCGACATCGGCATCGTCGTCGGCGATACTGCCGCCGAGATCAGGGAGGCTGTGGGTGACGGCTCCCGCTGGGGGGTCGAGATAACCTACATCCCCCAGGAAGCGCCGCTGGGACTGGCCCATGCCGTAATTACCGCCGAACCCTTCCTCGGCGACTCAAGTTTTGTCATGTACCTGGGCGACAACCTGCTGCGTGACGGCATTTCCGACCTGGTGGAAAAATTCGTCAAGAACGGGCCGGAGGCGTTGATCCTCTTGCAGGAAGTGCCCAACCCCGAAGCTTATGGTGTCGCTGAGGTCGAGAACGGCCAGGTCGTGCGGCTGGTAGAGAAACCGGCTGAGCCGAAGAGCAACCTGGCGCTGGTGGGCATCTACATGTTTACACCGGCCATCCACGAGTGCACGAAGGCGATCAAACCCTCACCGCGCGGTGAACTGGAGATCACCGACGCCATCCAGTGCCTGATCGACAGCGGCAAGCGGGTTGAGCCGCATGTAGTCAGCGGCTGGTGGAAGGACACCGGCAAGCTGGAGGACATGCTCGAGGCCAACCGGCTGATACTGGACGCGCTGGATACAGACATCCGCGGTGATGTGGAGGATTCGGAGATACACGGGCGCGTTGTTATCGAGGACGGAGCGAAGGTAACCGGCTGCACGATCCGTGGGCCGGTGATCATCGGCGAGCGGACGATAGTGCGCGATTCCTACATCGGGCCGTACACTTCCATCTATTTCGATGCGGAAATCGTCAACTCCGAGATTGAGCATTCAATTATCCTGGAGCAGAGCAAGGTGCTGGATCTGCACGGACGTATGGAGGGCAGCCTGATCGGCAAGAATGTGCGGATCATGCGGCTGGATCAAAAGCCTAAAGCTTACCGGTTCATGGTTGGGGATAATTCCTGGATCGGGATCGTATAGGAGGTTCAATGATCGACGGCGTCAAAACCAAGAGTTTAAGAGTTATACCCGACGAACGCGGGCGGCTGGCTGAGATGCTGCGCGCCGATGATGAGATTTTTATCAAGTTCGGGCAGTGTTACATGACTACCACTTATCCCGGAGTGGTCAAGGCGTGGCACTACCACAAGCTGCAGACCGATAATTTCGTGGCGATCACCGGAATGTTCAAGGTCGCCCTTTATGACGACCGCGAGGATTCGCCCACCCATGGAGAGGTCAACGAGTTTTTCCTCGGAGACTTCAACGCGACGCTCCTGCAGATTCCGCCGGGAGTCTACCACGGCTGGAAATGCATCAGTGAGCGCGAGGGAATCGTGGTCAATGTCTCCACGGAGATGTATAACTACGACGACCCCGACGAGTATCGCCTGCCCTTTGACACCGACAAGATCCCGTATGACTGGGACATCCAGATGGGATGACAGGCTCCGTGCGATCGCCAAATACCGGTGAAGTGACGAAGCCCTTCGGAACGCTCTATATGCCTCAGGTGTTTTAGCAGTGAGGATCCTCGTCATCGGCGCGGCCGGGCAGCTGGGCCACGACCTTCTGAGAGTTTTTTCCCCGGATCACGAGGTCATCGCGGCCGATATCGCCGGCGCCGGAGCCGGGCACGATGTCGATATCACCGACCCCGGTTCGGTGGATTCGCTGATCGTGGACATCAGGCCGGACCTGGTGATCAACACCGCCGCCTTCACCAACGTGGATGGCTGTGAGGCGCAGAAGGAGATCTGCCGGGAGGTCAACGCTGACGGCGCCGGCAACATCGCCCGGGTCTGTGCCGCGCTGGAAGCGGCTGAAGTGGGCGAAGTCGGCAGGGTTCCCGCCAACCTGATCCACGTCAGCACCGACTATGTTTTCGACGGCAGCAAGCGGACGCCCTATGTGGAAGATGACCCCACGGCGCCGCTTGGAGAATACGGCAGGACCAAGTTCGACGGCGAGCAGCAGGTGCGCGAAGCCCTGCCCGAGCGGCACCTGATCGTGCGCACCGCCTGGCTGTTCGGCGACCACGGCGCCAATTTCGTCAAGACCATGCTCAGGCTGGGCCGCGAGCGCGACCAGCTGAAGGTAGTCAACGACCAGACCGGATCGCCGACCTACGCGCTGCATCTGGCCGGGGCGATCAAGTCCCTCGCGGAGCACCGGCTTGGCGACCCTGGCGTCTATCACCTGACCAACTCGGGCCAGTGCACCTGGTTCGAATTCGCCGCGGAAATCTTCCGCTTGGCCGGGGTCGAGGTCGACCTGCAGCCAACGACGACCGCCGAATTCAACGCGCCGGCGCCACGGCCGGCTTATTCCGTCCTCGCCAACACGCGGGCGCCGGAGATCGTCATGCCACAGTGGCGCGACGGACTGGTAGAATGTCTGCGAGCGATCAACGAATTAAAAACGGCTAATTAGGCTGTTGATCAATACAAGGCCTGCGAAATAATGCCAGCAAATTAATCAAGGCTTATTAAGAAATAGCGAACTGAAGACGGAGGAGACCTCTTGAAGCTACTGGTCACCGGGGGCGCCGGGTTCATCGGCAGCAATTTCATCCGGCTCATACTCAACAAATATTCCGATTACGAGGTCATCAACCTCGACGCCCTGACATACGCGGGCAATCTCGATAATCTCAAAGATATCGAGAAAAACCAGAACTACCGCTTCGTCCAGGGCGACATCCGCGACGAGGACGTGGTCGACAAGGTGATGAAGGGTGTTGACGCGGTGGTCAACTTCGCCGCCGAGTCCCACGTGGACCGCTCGATCGGCGGCCCCGCGGACTTCATCCAGACCGATGTCTACGGAACTTTCGTACTGCTGGAAGCGGCGCGCCAGCACGGCGTCGGCCGCTACCTGCAGATCAGCACCGACGAGGTCTACGGCTCCATCAAGGAAGGCTCCTTCGTGGAGACCGACCGCCTGGAGCCCAGCAGCCCCTACTCCGCCAGCAAGGCCGGCGGCGACATGCAGGTTATGGCCTACCACACCACCTACGGGCTGCCGACGATCATCACCCGCAGCTCCAACAACTTCGGGCCGTACCAGTATCCCGAGAAGATCATCCCGCTGTTCATCACCAACCTGGTGGAGGGCAAGAAGGTACCGCTCTACGGCGACGGCCTCAACGTTCGCGACTGGATCTACGTCACCGACAACTGTGAGGGGCTAGACGCCGTGCTGCACAAGGGTGAGGTCGGCGAGATCTACAACATCGGCGGCGGCAACGAGCGCAGCAACATTTTCATCACCAACAAGATCCTGGAGATACTCGGCAAGGGCGAAGAGATGATCGAGCCGGTGGTCGACCGCCTGGGCCACGACTTCCGCTATTCCATCGACTGCTCCAAGGCGAACGCGCTGGGCTGGACGCCGGCGTATAACTTCGAGGATGCGCTCAGGGAGACTGTCGACTGGTACCTGAACAACGAGTGGTGGTGGAAGAAAATCAAGTCGGGCGAGTTCGAGTCATATTACCGCGAGCAATATCAGAGACCGTAGGAAAATGCCCCACCCTTCCCCTTTCCGGGCGGGGCCGTCAGACTGCCTTTTGGTTATCGACTAACGCTCCCCTCAGGGGGCGTTTACTTGTGGATTTTCGGCGCTCGGCCCCTCAGTGAAAACCCCTCCGGGCCCGTAGTTGTAATAGAGGCCACCACCGATTCCGCGGACCAGGTCTTCCACCACAACGGTATCCTGCGATTCCAGCGGATTGATCTCGCGTGACATCCTGACCGCCTCGACGGCCTGATCCACATCCTTTTTCTGGACATACAACCGGGCCAGCATGCGCCAGGTCCTGTCGTTTTTCGGATCCAGCTCAAGCGAACGGCGGAACAGCCGCTCCGCTTCATCCAGCTTGCCCAGGGCCATCTTGGCCTTGGCTTCGAAAGCTATCGCTTCGCCGTCTAGCGGGTTGTAGGTCTGCGCCGAGCGGGCCATTTTATCCAGGTTGGCCACGTCGCCCTTGCGGTCGAAATCCTTGGCCTTGTCAATCCGGTTGGCGGCAAGCATCGGCGGGATGGTCACGGCCATGCCGATTATGCACAAGGCGCCCAGGATCCCGGCCCAACCTAAAAGGCTGCGCGGGGTCCAGCCGCTGGCATTATTCCGGCCATGTCCCGCCACTTCACCCTCAACGCCGGCGTCAGCAGCCACGGCCTGGCGGGAGAGCTCGCCGTAGCGCAGGAGTGCACCGGCGAACATGAAAAAGGTGAGGAAGACCACCGGCATCTCCCAGTCCCAGTCGATCATCGCATGGGTAACCATCGCCAGGCAGGCGGCGAAAAAAGTGCCATAGATTTCGCGATGTCTGGTCTTGCCGAGAAAACGCAGGTCCCTGATCGATATAACCAGGAAAACAGCGACGAAAGCCAGCATCAATCCGGCGCCGATAATGCCCAGCTCGGAAAGATTTTCAAAGAACCAGGAGTGGCCGTCCTTGCTGATCATGTCGAAGGGACGCCACTTGTTCCAGCCGACGATCCAGGTGGCGGCTCCGGTGCCGTTCAGCGGGTGCTCGGTGAAGGTGTTCCAGGCAGCCTGGTACTCCTGATAGCGTTCCGACTGGGATGAGAACAGACGTTCCTCCACCCGCTCGGTGGACTGCGCCCTGGTAGTGGCGGTAAAAGCCTCCACCCGGGCCTTGGTCCAGCCGATGGGCCCGCCGCGAGAACCGGTCGAAGTAAAGGCCAGGAAGCCACCTAATACGACTACAGCGCCACCGGCGGCCAACCCGATGCCGATCTTGCGGCCCAGCTCCGGGGAGATGGTAATCCTCGTTTCCAGCTGACGCAAAACCCACTGCGTTCCAGCGGTCAGCAACAGCATAAATATCAGGACCAGTCCCAGGCTATGCCCCTGGCCGCTTCTCAGATTCTCGGCTGGCTTGCTCTCGATCATCGCCGGCAGCCATTTGTAACTGATCGCGACGACCACGCCCATCCAGAAAAAGGCGACTCCCGCCTGCATGACCGACCGCAGCCGGTGCAGCGAGGCCAACAGGTAGACGCCGATGGCGGCCACCAGCAATAAGATGCCGGCGCGGGAAACCGTGTAAAAAATAACCACCAGGAAGAGGAACAGCGCCGGTCCGTAGAAACAGCGGGTAACCAGGCGGGTCGCCTTGTCGGCGATGACCCGCAGGCCGATGACGAAGGCCATGCTCATGAACAGGGCCATGGTATTCCAGTAGGTGATGGGATAGTTGAGGCGGTTGGCCCCGAAGGGGTCGGGGTCGGCGATCTGCCCGGGCAACACCTTGCCGAGCAGCGCCCGGATGGCGACGATCACCGCGATGCCCACAAACAGGTGGCCCAGCCAGGCCAGCCATTCGCGCCGGGCGAAGTAGAGATAAAAAAGCCCGAAACCCGAAAGGTAGAGAACAGCCCGCACGAATTCATCAAAGCTCTTCGACGGGTAATACGACCAGCTGACCGAGGCCAGATTCCATAAAGCGAAAGCGGCAAAGATGCCGACCTCCGCCCAACCCAGGCGTGACATGCCGTTTTTCACCTGGAGGCTGAAGAGCAGGCCCAAAACGATCAGGTAAAGGACCCAGAGTTCGCCGTAACTGCGCTGGGCGACAAAATATCCGCCGGCCGAAAACGCGTAATAGAGGATCACCAGCAGGCCGGCGCCGAGTATGCCCAACCGTGCGTAGTCGCCTCGGTTATAGCCCACGGCAGCAAAACGCTGGTTCAGGCGGCCGAAGAATTTTTCCGCGCGCTGGGTGCCGGTGGCGGATTTCTTCTGAGTGCGTGGAGGTGCCTGCTTGCGTTTTTCTTTTTTGGGGGTGACTTTGGCCGCCGGCGGCGTTTTGGGGGCCGCCTTGCGTTTCTTCTTCTTGGCGAAAAGGATGGAGCCGGCCGAGCCGGCCGCTGGAGCCCCTGCCGCAACACCGGTGAGCAGCGCTTCCTCGGGCGACGGCGCCAGGGAAGCCGCTAATCCTGCTTTAATTTTCCAGAGCTTGCTGGTAAACATGTTCAGTCTGTTCAGCAATGTGATCCCAATCGTTCGCGGTTTGCACGTGCTTTCGGCCTGCTATGGCCTTTTCCTTTAGCTCCCCCAGATTATCGAGCGCCCATAAAAGTTTTTCTCTCAGGTCGGCGACATCGCCAGCGCGGGCCTCGACGGCCGCGTCCAAATTCCAGATTTCCGCGAACAACGAATCGCGCAGGTTCCCCAGGGGATGTCCGTCACGTTACAGGCATAGAGATGGTACCAGCGGAACTGAGGAAAAAGAAGTCATCGGCGTCGTAGGGCAGGCTGATTTTCAGGTCCTTTTTACTTGCTGGTAGATACTGATGATTTTATCGTAATGGGTCGCCGGCGAGTAATCCGTTTCCACCAGGGTGCGGGCTTTGCCGCCCATTTCGCGAACGAGCTCCGGCTGCTCCCAGAGCCTGCTGATGGTATCGCGCAGATCCCCGGCGTCGCCGGCTTCGGCCAACAGGCCGGTCTCCCCTTCCCTGACCATCTCCGGAATGCCGCCGATACGGCTGGCCACGGCCGGCTTGCCGCAGGCGAAGGCCTCCAGCACCGACATGAGTGCATTCTCATACCACTCCGAAGGAGCGCAGATAAAACGCGATTCCCGCACCAGTCGGCGCACCTCTTTTTCCGACTTGAAGCCGGTGAACTCGATGTTGGTAGCGCCGAGCTCGTGGGCCAGCTGGCGGGCGTTGGTCTCCAGCATGCCGGAGCCGACGATTTTCAGCGGTATTTTCGGCAGACCAGCCATCGCCCTGATCAGGGTCTCGACCCCCTTCTCGTGTGAAAGCCGGCCGGAGAACAGCACGTAACCACCGTCGCCATCCTCACCGGGGGTCCAGCGCTCGGGATCGACAAAATTGGGTATGACGGCCACCTGCTCCGAAGGCATCCCCCGTTCCAGCAGTTTGCCTGCCACGAAACGGCTGGGGGCGATGAAACGGTCGATGCGGCCGGTGTAGGCCTTGGTGGCGTCGTGGACGAACATCTCCAGGGCGCAGAGCGCGCTCGCGGCTCGCGAACCGTGGACACAGCGGCCGCTGACGCAACTCGCATAGTGCATAGGATGGCATTTCTCGCATACCTGTCCGTTGTTGTAGTAACGCAGCGCCGGACAGAGCAGCTTGTAATCGTGGATGGTCATGACCACGCCGATACCGCGTTCCACCAGCGGTTTGAGGATTGACGGCGAAAGATGGTGATAGATGTTATGCAGATGAGCGACATCCGGTTCAGACAGGTCTGAGAGGATGGCGATGCGACTGGCCGACTCGCGGGAATGCAGTATGCGCTTGGCGGTGCCGATCCGCTTCCAGAGGGGCATCCGGTAGGGGTCGGACAGCTCTACGGGTGAGACAAAGAGCGTCGAGTAGCGGCTTGGTTCGTTGGCCGGGTCCTCCATGGCGAAGGGTATGATCTCGTGGCCACGGTCGGTAAGCATCCGCGAAAGTTCGAAAACATAACGCTCGGTGCCGCCGCGCACCCGCCAGAACTTGTTTACCTGCATTATTTTCATTTATCAACCATTTCGTAAACTTTCAGGGTCTGCGCGGCGATCGCCGCCCACGAATATCGCTCCGTGGTCGCGGACCAACCCTGGCCAAGACGACGCCAGTCAAAGCTGTTATCCCTGGAATATTCTTCATTTGTACCGAATCACGATTGGACCTGCGCTTACAAGTCTAGACCATGCAGTCTTCATTCGATAAACCAATGGTCGCCCCTCCCTTGCCCCGGGGACGAATGCTCGCATATATGGCCAACACCGTGGCGACCAGCACCAGGCTCGGCTTGTCATAAATGATCATCAGATGTACGCCGTGAAACAATAGGACCACCAGAGACAAGAGCAGCACCGTGGCCGGCACTCCGGGCTGGAGCCAGGCCATCCGGCACTCCCGGATTATCAGAATTATCATGGCGAGCAAAAGAGCCAGGCCCGGCCAGCCAAGTTCCATAACCCAGGTTAGCGGCAGGCTGTCGACGGCGTGGTGATTGGTGCCCGGCGTATTGTAGAAGCCAACCCCCAGCGGGTTTTCCAGCAACACGTCCCAGGCGAAAGGAATGAGGCCGATGCGCGTACTGAGCGATCCACCCCGCGACAGCCATTGCTGTATTATCACACCCGGCAGCTTCAGCCTGCCCCTCTGCACTACTACCTCTGACAGGGTCATGAGGTTGTCATCGTCCACGATGCGGAAATCGGCGCCGGTTTGCTGCCGCCCCTCGAAGCGGGGCTTGTCCAGGTAAAAAGCCGCCGTGGTCCATTTGCGGCTGTCGTTCTTGTTGATCGAGGCCGAGGGTGTGTAAGTGCCATCGTCACGACCGCCCTCATTATCCGTAGAATCGTAATCAATGCGGATGGCGCCAATGCCGCGGTCAAAGAAATGGATGACAATTGTAACCGGCCCCTGGCCGCCGCCGTGATAGAAATCATCGGCGACATCAAAGTAGATGAACTTGTTGTATGGTTGCACGCCATAAGCTTCGCCACTGGTAAGACGGATCGGCCCGTCCTGGGCCATCATCCAGTGCAAGCCTTTCTCCTGCAGTACTTCACCCATTTCAGCCGAGACTTCCTGCCGATTGAAATAATCGACGGCAATAACAATCGCGGGAATGAGCGCCAGGGGAGCTACCCATTTATAATTTCGTTTCAACCAGTTTCGCGCCCGAAAGGCGATTATCGGCAAGAGCACCAGAGCGGCGATGATCCATGAACCCCGGCTGAAGGTGAGAAAAAGGGCGGTTGCGAGCAGCGCCAGCGAGGCCGCCATCAGCCAGCGACGCCGCCAGAGCACCAGCATGGTCAGAGGCATGGAGCCCAGCAGGATTGCGCCGGCGAAACCGGGATGCCCGACCAGGGAACGGATACGGTAGAACTGGTCGCTGGCCGCTACCCGCTGGTCTACACCAACCGCATCGATCTGGATATTATCGAAAAGAGGGTTGGCCTTGAAGACATACTCGATGATGCCAAAGATGCTGATAACCAGTGCCACGGATACGATGGCAGAGAGTAACAACCGTACATCGGCGGCATCCCGCGTACCCAGGCGAACCAGAAAGAAGACCCCGGCGCCGGTGATGACCCAGTTGAGAGTAATGGTGAAGGTCTCCGGCGTAAAGGCCCCGCGTAATAAAAAAGCCGCCGCCAAAGCCGCGATGGCAGCATCAGTAAGATCCAGCCGCGGCCGGCGGCGCTCCCTGATCCAGACCGCAAACAGAAGACCCCAGGATATGGCAAACCCGGCGCGGAACAACGTTAGCATACTGGGTCCGAAGCCGGCGCGGCCGCTTCCCACAAGATTGAGCAGGTGCATGATGCCGGCGGCTATCGTGACGACGATGCTGATGCGCCAGACTTGGTGCAGACGGGAGGTATGGGGCTCCCGGCGCACCTCAGCTCCGCTGGGCGCCACAGGTCCACCCGGGGGATTTACCAGAGGCTTCATCCGTCAGAATCGGTTAATCGCCAAATAGTTTTTTCTTGACCAGACGCCTGGGGCTGCGGCGAGGAAGCAGATCGACCTTTGCCCGGGCGAACTCCCGCTTGATCGGTAAATGGTACGGGCAATCCCGCTCACAGAGGCCACAGTTGTCACAGGCCTCCAGGTTCGGGCTCAGGTTGCGATAGTGGTCGCGAGCCCAGTCCGAGGAATGGTAGCGGTCGAAGTACTCGTACCAGCGCAGGACGGTGCGGATGTCGATGCCCCGGGGGCACTCGACACAGGTTTCACAGCGGCGGCAGAAGACCTTGAAACATTTCTTCTCCGACTCGGCGATAGTGTCCATGATCTCATCGCGGCTCACTGGGCCGGGGTCGGCCTCGGCCGCAAGGTTTTCGTTCAGCTCGTCCAGATTGTATGTTCCGACAATAGTCGAGTCCGGCCGGCAGTTGAAAACATAACGCATGGCCACGTTGGCGTTGCCGGCGTAACCGAAGACCATCGGCTTGATCGAGACAAAGCCGATACCACGCTTCCGCAGCTCCTCAAGGAGCCGCTCGGTTCCCTCGGCCGCCTCGCGGTCCACGTAGTTGAGCGGAAACTCAACCACGTCGAAGGCCGCCAACTCCAGGGCGGTGAGGATCGTTTCCGGCTGGTGGGCGCTGATGCCTACCTGCTTTACATAGCCGGCATTCCTCATCTCGTCCAGGGCATGGTAGGCGCCGCCGGGGCTCATGATCTCCTTGAGCACCGAGAGCGTCAACACATTGTGCAGGGAATAAATATCGATGGCGTCGACGCCGAAGTTTCCCAGGCTTTCGCGGACCTCTTTGAGCGCCTCGGTCTTCTTGCGCTTGTGGGTGCTGGTGCCCAGCACCACCTGATCGCGCTGGCCGCGGAGCGCCAGGCCGATCTTGTTCTCCGAATCGCGGTACATGCGAGAGGTATAAAAAAGGTTCACGCCGCGCTCGCGCGCCGCGCCGATAATCTCACCGGTCTCCTTCTGGCTGATGTATTGGAAGGGGATGCCGCCCAGGCCCAGGCGGGAGACTTCCAGTCCGGTTTTGCCAAGTTTATTGGTCTGCACCGTGCTCCCCGTTTCCTCTGGTTTCCGTCGCCGATGCGCCGGCCGCCGTTTCGCCGGTCCCCGGTGCTGCTGTTGTGGAGCCGCCGGTGCCGCCGGCGATAACCGCCGCCTTTGTGCCGTCGCCGGCATCACCCGGTATGCAGGACTCGCGTTTAACCGCATAGACCGTCATCGCCGAAGACCTCGGGCCGCCGTTTACCGCCCGGCGGTAGAACGATAGCAGCTTGGTGACAAGGCGGTCGACAAGCGTCGGGTTGTGAATCACGTCGTTCCGGCGGCCCAGCCGCCGTTCCTTGAAATACTGCCAGTTCATCTGGCAATAGTAGAGCGGCGTCTCGAAAACGGTCTCGGCCACGCAGAATCCGGCTTGCGCCAGCAGCTTCGCCAGCGAATCCGGCGTGAAACTGTAGAGGTGGCGCGGCACCTCGTAAATGAACCAGTCCTTGCCCAGCCAGCGAGCCTCGGGGGACGCCGCGTTCTGGGTATAAATTACCAGCAGGGCGCCATCGCCGGTGATACGGCTGATTTCCTCGATCGTCCGCCGCGGACTCTGAACGTGCTCCAGCACGCCCCAGAGAGTGACTACGTCGAAAGCGCCGTCGGGATATTTCGCATCCTCAAGCTGGCCGGTTACGGCATCGATTCCCAGTTCGTCCCGGACCAGCTCCACCATCTTCTGGTTGTAATCCACGCCGGCGACGTCCCAGCCGCATTCCCTCATGAAGTAAAGGAAAGAGCCGTCACCAAAGCCGATGTCCAGCAGGCGGCCGTGGTCCCGATACTTGTCTATCCGGCCCTTGCGCGGTCCCAGCAGACGCCCGAGCTCGTCCATGCCGCGATCCTTGAGGCCGGCCGCCTTGTTGTAGAGATCGTAATCATCCTGGGGGTAAAAACGTCCCATTTCCTCGAAGGAAGGCCGCGGATTGACGAACACCAGGCCGCAGTCCTGGCAGCGCACCAGGGGGAACTCGCCCGCGATGCCGAACAGCCGGTCGTGGCCGGTAAAGATCAGATCGTGATGCGTGCCGCCACAGAGGTCGCAGGCGCTCATTTCCAGCCTTTCCCGGTCGGATACCAGACGTTACGCGTGTAAGCCCAGTAGTTGCAGTCACGGCAGAGGTCGATCTCGCTCCAGCGCCCGGCCTTGTGCAGACTGCGGTAGCGCTCGAATTCGGGACTCTTCCAGACCTCGGCGATGGACTGCTCGTGCAAGTCGCCGACGAGACCCAGGTGATTGAAGTCCACGTTGCAAAAACTGACCTTGCCGTCCCAGTTGATGGAAAAAGAGTTCCACAGAAAAGTGCAGGGATAACGCTTCCTGGGCAGCTGCATCAGGCTCTGGACCTCGGGCCGGTGGCCGCCCCAGTTGATCGCCGGAATCATCAGCACGTCGACTTCGTGGGGACCCCACTGCTCGCGGAAGAGGCCGATCTCGTTCCTGGTTTCGGCCATGACGATCAGCTGAACCTTGACCTTCGGCCAGACATAACCGCGCTCCTGGCGCATGGCGAGGAAGCGTTCGATGTTGGTGATGACCTGGTCGTACTTGGTTGACCCGCGCACCTTTTTGTATGTTTCGGCGGTGGCGGCGTTGACGCTGAAGAGCAGCACGTCGAGTTTCGAGTCGAGGATCTTCTCTGCTTTTTCCTCGTCCAGCAACAGGGCATTGGTGTCCATGTTGAGCAGCGTGCTCGGCGCCACCGTCTTGATACGGTCGATCAGCTCGAAGATCTTCGGCGCCATCAGCGGCTCGCCGTCCTTGTGCAACCTTACCTCGGCGGGCGCCTGGCGCGAGATCTCTTCGGCCAGTTTATCGAACAGGTCCAGGTCGATCTCCCCCACCGGCCGGGTCAGATCCTTGCGCGGGCACATGTTGCAGCGCAGGTTACACTGGTTGGTCGGCTCGATATTGATGCGGGAAGGAAACAGTGGGTTGATCTCCTCGGAGCGCACCGCCTTGTTTTTAATCAGCGTTTTGGCTTGTGACTTGAATGACATGATAATCAGGCGATAGGCTCGAAGGTGCCCTTCTTGAAAGTCTTGAACAGCACCCACTCAATTGGCAGCAAATAAAACCCGGACTTCACCCGACCGAGAGCCAACCCATGCATCAGCTTGTAAGGCCATTTCTTGGCCCCGTGAGCGAGACTCTTCTGCATGTTGCTGTCGGGGTAGGCAAAGGGGAAATAGAACCCGTTGATCTTCTCGATCATCTTGCGCTCCCAGGGCTCGACCCACTGGCTCTCCTTCAGCGTAGCCGGGTTATAGTCGGCCCATTCCTCCAGGGATTTGGGCTCGGCCATGCCGTACTTCACCGAAAGGTCGTAAAGCGGCGTCCCCGGATAGGGCGTGAAAACAAAGATCTTGGTGCGAATATCCGGCTGGATCTGCTTGACCTTCTGGATAAAGTCGAGCAGGTCCTGGGTGGTTTCCTGCTGCGGCGTTCTTGCCGCATGGGGAAAGCCGGTGATAAAAGTGAAGGTGCCACCGATACCATAATCGCGGCAGACCTGCGCGCTCTTCAGATGGTCCTCGGCGGTGGCCCCTTTGCAGATCAGCTCCAGAACCGGCTCCGAGGCCGACTCGGCGCCGACGATCACCCGCTTGCAGCCAGCCTGGCGAATCAGCTCCAGCACTTCCGGTTTGTAACGATGGAAAGTGTCGGGCCGTGCCGACGCCACCCAACGGATGTTCAGCTTCCGTTCGATGAAGCCCTCACAGATGGCTTTGACGCGGTTCTGATTGGCGAAAAAATTGGCGTCGCTGAAGTTCACCTGGTCCAGCTTATAGGTTTTAACCAGTTGCTCGACCTCGTTGACCACGCGCTCGGCCTCCAGCCCTGTCCAATGGCGCTGATAGAGCTGGGCGTCGGCGCAGTAACCGCATTTGCCCGGGCAGCCCTGGCTGGAATGGAACTCGGTGGTGCGGATGCTCTCATGGTTGGTCTTCTGGTTGAGCTCAATGGCACGATTGACATCCAGCAGGTGAAAAGGCGCCGGCAGGACATCGTTGATGTTGGTTAGCGGCCGCGGCTCGTTGACCACGGTGCCTTCTGGCGTCCAGTAGGCGCAGCCAGGCACCTCCTCGGGGGCCTTGCCCGCGGTGAGGCTGGCGACTATCTCCTGGAAAGTCACATCGCCCTGACCCACGCAGACGATGTCGCAGGCGGTCGACTCGCAACACTGCTCGGGGAAAAGCGACGGATGATAGCCGCCCCAGACAATAGGAACCTCGGAATTCATGGCGCGCACCTTGCGGGCCATGGCAATGCCGCGTTTGATCTGGTAACCGGTGATGGAGCTGATGCCGACGCAGACGGCGTCATCCAGGTGTTCGAGGATTTCCTGCTCGTAATTGGGGGTAACCCGCTCATCGATCAGATGCAGATCGTATTTGCCCTCGAGCGGCGCCGCGATTACCGCGATGGCCAGCGCCAGTTCTATGCGGTAATGGCCATAAGCCGGCGTCGGAAAGAACAGGACGATCTTATCCTTGCCGCGACGGTCATAGTTGGTTTTTCTGGCGCTTGTTGTCATCAGTCTCTTTTCGCGTTCCTTTAGCTCCGGCTACTTCGCCGCCGGCGCGCGGCCGGCCTTCCTGGCGAACAGGTAAACATTTGAACCGGATTCCCTGCGTGCCAGCACCCGACCGAGCGGCAGGCTCATTTTCTGTAAAAACGCCGGCAGGTTCGGCACCCAGGCCACCGGCTCCCTCCCGAGCAGCCGGTCACGAAACCTGGTGGCCGCCCAGACGCCACTGTGGGCAAGATAACTAATCGGCCGGTAGTAGCTATCCGTGACCTCGAAGCCGCTCACCGCCAGCAGCCGTCCCAGCGTTTTGCTGGAAAAACTGTAAAAGTGCCGCGGAGTATCAAAACCCAGCCAATACCTTCCCAGCAGATCCGCTTCGGCGCCGCGATTGAAACACCAGAGAATGATCACCCCGCCCGGTTTTAAAATCCGGTTGGCTTCCTCAAGAAGCAGGCGCGGATAAGGCACATGCTCCAACACACCCATTATAGTAACAGCATCGAAGGATTCGCTACTCAGTTTGGCATCTTCCAGTTCACCCTCGAAGATCTCGATGCCGTAATGCGAACGGTAATAGTCGACCAGACCGGCATCGATCTCGGTGCCGAAGGTCTCCCAGCCACGTTCTTTCATCGCCGGCAAAAAGGGACTGTTGCCTGTGCCGATGTCGAGAATCCGGCCCGGGCTCCGCCGGGCGAGAAAATCGATCACCGGCTGGTAGTGAGCGAGCGGCTGGGATTGATCCATCCTGTCCGCCCGGCAGGGATATCCCTCGTAATAAAGGTTTCTGGTCTGCCTGGAAGGCCGCGGGTTCAGATATACCAGGCCGCAACGCCGGCAGCAAACGACGGGAAACTTCTCCTGCCGCCAGCTGAACATCTTGTCGAAGGCGGGAAAAAGAAACTTTTCGTCACTCAGGCCGCAGATCGGGCATGGCGCCTGTTCCAGCGGTCCCCCCTCTGGCGTCATGCGGCCAGAGTCGGTTTTCTCACAACCGGTTCGATTCTGAACGGTGGCGGCGTCGCCCTCAATCCCTGGCCTGGTGACTGTCATGGGATTCAGCTCTTCAGCCTCAGGTCAGCTTAAGCCAGCGGGCGAGTTTCCATTCCCAGGGCAAACCATAAAAACCCAGCCTGACCCTGGACTTGCAGGCCAGCGTGAAAAACCAGTAAAAGGGCTTGAACCTGCTGCGGCCTACTTTTTCACGGGCCAGCTGGTTTGGAAAAGCCCAGGGCAGGTAGAAATCGGCGATCTGTTTGACCTTGATCTTCTGCTTGCGGGAGATCCAGGGTGTCTGCACGCTGCGTGCATCATAAACAGCCCAGTCCTCCAGTGACCGGGGCAGCGTAAATCCCTTCTCGCTCCCAAGCCGCGTCAATGCCGTCCCCGGGTAAGGCGTGAAGAAAAGGGTGGTCGTGCGGGTGTCGGTGTATATCTCCTTGAGCTGCTTCATGAAGTCCAGAGTCACGAGCATCTGTTCCCAGGTTTCCGTGGGAAAACCGACGATGAAGACGTAGGACGGCTGGATGTTGTGGTCGCGGCAGCGCCGGGTGGCTTCCAGGACTACGCTGGCCTCGCTGCCCTTGTTGATCAGCTCGAGAATGGAATCGTCGCCAGACTCGGCGCCCATCATGAACTTTGTACAGCCAGAATCGCGGATCAGCTGCAGATCCTCGTCGCTGAAAGCCATAACCTGGGTCGGACGGATCGTGGCAAACCACTCGAACCTGGTCGACGATGCCAGGAACCCCTTGCACATCTCCCGCACACGGCGCTTGGAAGCAAAAAAATTGTTGTCGTCGAAATAGACCCGCTCCAGGTTGTAGCGCTCCACCAGGCCGGTTACCTCGGCCACCACGCGTTCAGCGGCAAGTCCCTTCCACTTGCGCCCGTAGGCCTCGGGATTGGAGCAGAAACCGCAGGCGTGGGGGCAGCCGAAACTGGACACGTAGTTGATGGCGCGGCGATTGTCGTCATGGTAGCGGCGGTTGAACTCCAGGTACTTTTCTAAATCGATGAGGTCGTAGGGCATCGCCGGAAACTCGTTGATGTCGGTGACCGCGCGCTCGGCGTTGTTGACAACCTCGCCGTCCCGCTTGAAGGTCAGGCCGTTGATATCTTCCAGCGCCATCTCGCCCTTCAACCAGCGAGCCAGCTCGAGGCAGGTGACCTCGCCCTGGCCGCGGGCGACGATATCGATATTGGGATCGTTCACGGTCTGGCCGGCAAGCAGCGAAGGATGGTAACCACCCCAGACGACCGGCTTGTCGGGAAATTTCGCCTTGACGGCGGCGGACACCTTGAGCCCATCGGCTATCTGGTAGCCGGTCATCGAACTCACGCCCAGCAAATCGGCGTCGGCCATCGCCTCAAGCACCATCCGTTCGTAGTCAGGCTCGATACGCGCGTCGACCACCACAACATCGATGCCATCGCGCATCAACGGCGCTGCACAAGCCAGCACGCTCAGAGGCGGGCTGACCTTGTGGCCGTTGTTCGCATTTGTAAGGGGAAAGAAAAAGACAAACTTCATCGACGAACCTGATCAGCTTCCGGTTTTCCGGCAATAAGACTCGATCATGATGCCCTGCCCCAGTTTCGGCGCTATTTTGGCGGCGGGCGCCACGATGGCCTTGCGGATGATTCGGTCAAGGGCCGAGGAAGGAAAAACCTTGCCACGGCGGTTTTCAATGCTGCGCTCGGTGACAAACACCGCTCCGTAGTGTAGCAGATGCTCCTGCCTGAAGCCATTGTTTTGCAGGAGTTTTTCCAAAGTTACCGGTGAGAAATGCCAAACGTGACGCGGCGCTTCGATGTTGAACCAGTGGGGTCCGAAATGACGTGCTTCCCAGCTGTCGATGTTATGGGTCTGGACCACCAACAGGCCTCCGTTGTTCAGGTGTTCACGGCAGCGGTCCAGGCAGGCGTTGGGATCGTCCAGATCCTCGATGACGCCGAACAAGGTGATGCAATCGTACCTGCCGCCCCAGTCGACTTCGTCCTCGGCGCCACCCCTGACATCCAGCCCCAGCTCGTCGCGGGCGTAGGCGGCCACCTTCTCGTGGAGTTCGATGCCGCTGACCTCCCAGCCGCGGCGCTGCATGCCCAGCAGAAAATAGCCGTCGCCACAGCCGACATCGAGGAGCTTCCCCGGACGCTGGCGCCGGTTGATCTCGTTTATCTGGGCCGCGAAGCGGCCGATACGCTGCTCGGCCTGGGCGCGCTTGCGTCCCAGAGCCCAGTCGAAGAGCGGGTAAAGGTCGGTAAAGGACTGGCGGCGTTCATCAAAGGTCGGGCGCGGCGACATTCTCAGGGTGCCACAATCCGGACAGCGGACGATGCGGTAGGATTCCGTCGAACCCAGCAGGGTATCCCTGACCGTCCACATGGGACGCTGCAGGGCGCCGCCACAGACGGCGCAGTCGACCTGATGCTCGGCCTCTTCGAAAGTCGATAACAGCGCGTCACCAGAGGCGAATGCTTCTTTGCCGCCGCCGTTCGAATCGCCGATGATGATTTCGTTATCGCCCATGCCTCTACTTCCTGCCAGAACGCCGCTTTTTGAGCTGCCACTCAAGAGGAGCCCGGAAGTCACGGTTGCCGACCCGCCAGGCCGCCAGCTTGTGCATGGCGCGGTAGGCGTATCCCCTGGGGCCGCCTCCGGCCATCAGACGCTTGAGCTCGGGGCCCGGCGAAGCGAAGGGCATGTAGAAATCAATAATCATGTCAACTTTTTCCTTGTAAACGGGGTCTACCCAGGGGGTGTGCAGTTCGGTAAGGTCGAAGTCGGCCCAGGCTTCCAGGGTTTCCGGTGGCCTGAAGCCGAGCCTGACGGCTTCCTGGTACATGGGCGCGCCCGGATAAGGGGCGAAGAAGAATCCGTGAACCTCGAAGTCCTCGTTGATGGCCTTGATACCCTCGATCATACGCAGGGTGGCCTCAATGTCCTTCTCCGGCTCACCAGGGAAACCGAACATGGTGGTAAAGCGGGTGATTATGCCGAGGTCATTGCAGATCCGCGACACGTGCAGGGTGTCATCCACGGTGGTCTGTTTGCCGATGTGCTCCAGCGCCTGCTGGGAACCGGACTCGGCGCCCAGCAACAGCCGCCGGCAACCGGCGTCGTAGACCAGCTGTCTCAGATCCTCGGGAAAATCGATGAACTGTTTGGTGCGCACGTCGGCGGCCCATTTGAGGTCGAGGCCGCGCTTGATGATTCCTTCGCAGATGGCCCGCACACGTTTCTTGCTGACAAAAAAATTGGTGTCGGCGAAGTCGACGGCGTTGATGCCGTAATCGTTGACCAGCCGCTCCAGGTCGTCCACCACCCGCTCGGGTGAGAAACCTACCCAGCCGCGACCATACATGGAAGTCTCGGCGCAAAAACCGCAACCGAAGGGACAGCCCTGGGAGGAGAAATATTTCATCGACCGGCTGCCCAGATCGGGCACCATGTACTTCTCCATGTCGAGGATGCCGTAGGGCGTCGACGGGAACTGGTCGATATCCACCAGTTTCGGATGCCCGGTGATCACCGGCTTGCCGTCCTTCTTATAGCAAAGTCCGGTTATGCCTTCAACCGGCTGCCCATCCCGCAACCGCTTCGCCAGCTCCAGGGCCGGCAGCTGGCCCTGGCCGCGGATGACGTAATCGACATAGCTCTCCACCAGCGTCTGCTCCGGCAGCATGCTGGCATGATAGCCGCCCCAGACCACGGGGATGTCGGGATAGGCGTCCTTGATGGCCCGGGAAATGGCTACCGCGTCGCGTATCTGCCAGCCGGTCATCACCGACAGGCCGACGTAAAGCGAACCCCGCGCCTGCGAGAGGATGCGCGGTATATGCGGGTGGAAAGTACGTCCATCCAGCAGTTTTACATCGAAACCGTCTTCCAGCAACGGCGCCGCCACTGCCTGCAACGGCAAAGGCGCCCAGACGTTGCTTTCGCGCTTCAGGCGCGGGAATACCAATGTTACCTTGCTCAATTAAACCGCCTCGTTCGATCGGGAAAAGCTATTGGAGTGAGCCTGTCTGGGACAATTTTCCCAGCCGATCCGGGACCGATCCCCGTTCCATGAGAAAACCGACAATCCCCTCTTCAATTCTACCCTGAACAATGGAGAAATTGCGGCAGATGCTGTTGTTGCCAAACTCGTCATAATAGTAACGCTTGGAAATCTTGATCACGGGCCAGTCGGACATGGCTTCCGTATTGTCGACGAAAATATGTTTCACTTCGCCGTTATCAATTCTATACCATAAGTGAACGCCGGCAGGCAATCCCGCGGAGCTCTGGTAGAGCTGCCCGGCCACATAACGGATCACCGAACCCGACTCGATCGGCGGCAGCGCCTGGAAATCCTGGCTGAGCATCTCCTTGCCGCGCTTGATCAGCAGGATTTTAGGGAATTCGTCGCCCCACTCCGGGAAATAGCGGGCGGATACGGCGAACTGGGTTCCGCTCTCCGGGTTGCCAATCTCGAACAGGGATGCCGGACGGAAAGGCCGTTCACTGGAAAAATCAAACTCAACCTCGCCGGTCACCCAAAAGTCATCAGTAGTGTCAAGTCCGACATGAGTGTTGCTGATGCGTGCTTCTGGTTCCGGCCGCAGCGACCGGGAGGCGTGGGGAACACCCTCATCCTCGGCGCCCAGTTCCAGCGGCAGAATGGCGGGGATGCCGCTCTCCCCCAGGTCCAGGAAAGATGACTGGTCCATGCCCACTTCGAACATCTCGTTCTCGCCATAGGAGCTGATCCCCCGGTAGACCCGGTATTTCACAGCCTGTGGGTCCCGGTCCCAGGAGACGACGATCTTGCGTTCCAGCCAGCCCGTTACCGCCCGGGTCTCGATGGAGGGCGGGCTCTCCCGCCCCTCTCCGTCCAGAGCGGTAACACGGTAGAAATAGGCTCGCTCGGGCTCAAGGTAAGAGCCCTGCAAAGAGGCCTGGCGCACCCAGATGTGTGGCACCTTCACCACCCCCAGACTGATGAACGCGCATATGATCACCGGTATTCCCAGCAGGAACGGCAACACCAGGTAACTCGCGTGTCGGCGCCTGTACCCGTAGTAGATAAAAGAAATGGTGGAAGCCAGGACGACAACTAAAAATACAGCCCCCAGGATGAAAATCTTGAACCAGATTCTGCCGTTGGCCAGGGTGCGCTCCGCGGCAAAGTTCATGGGGGTGGCGACCACAGCCCAGATGCAGTTGTCGCTGTCGCCATCAAAATACGGGGAGAAGAAATCCTTGGGCTCGGCCAGGAAGGCATCGAGTCTGCAGACACCGGTGAATGCTTCGGCGAAGATCTCGATGGTATAGGCGCTGGTGCCGGACGGCAGTTCGTAGATGAAGCCACCGGTGCGTTGCCAACCGGGCGTGGCCAGCTCGAGAGAGCTTGACTGGCTGCCCAGCAGCGCGCCTTCAGCGTCGAAAGCCTTGAGGATTACCCGGATGCCACCTGTGGCGCTGCCCAGGACCTCGTGGTCAAAAGACAGCGTGCGTGTATCACCGGAGACCACCGGGACCGGCTGCCTGAGTTCGGCAACGACACGGCTGGAGCCATCGCCGGTATACCTCAGTGACTTGCGGCCCGAGCTGGCGCCGGAGCCGTCGATGAGCGCGCCCTGCCCCAGTTTCCAGCCGGCGCCCTCGAAGCTGGGGTCGGTTATCTCGTTGATGCCGCCCTTGTAGACCGCCAATCCCTCGCCGGGTTTTATATGAGAAGAACCGCCGAGCTCCAGGGTATCGAAATAAAGCCGCTTGCCACGACTGTAAAGCAGCTGGTTCTGAAAATCGGCCAGCAGCTTGATGTCAGAAGGCTTTACGAGGGAGTTCTCATAATTCTCAACAGTGCCGTACTTTTTGGTACCGGAATCAGTGCCGCAAGCAGATACAAGCAGACAACCGCCAGCGGTTACAGCCGCAACCACAATATATAGCGCCATTCGACGAAACAGCATGATGAGCCCCCTTTAAATGCCTGAAGCGCCCCTGTTCAGTACCTGCCGGTAGAAAATCGCTCAATGCTGAGATTCAGAAGCCACGTTGATGGCCGATCGACCAAACGTTCCTGAAGCCGCGTCAATAACCCCTGAGCGCGTCGATCTGCGAACCGACCCGGCGAAAACGCCTGGTTTTGAACATCAATTTCATCAGCCGCCATTCGACTGGAAGACGGTAAAAGTTTAGCGCGCAACGAGCGGCCGCAAGCCAGTGAACCGGATACAGAATTAACTTCCATTTCATCATCCGCATTCGCTTGCGTATCTGCGCGTTGGGATAGGCGAAGAGGAAATAGAAGTTATTGCAGCGCTCGACCATGTCCCGGTCCCGGTCGCTGATCCAGGTTGTGCTGACGCTGGTGGACTCCCAGTCGGCCCAGTCCTCGGTCTTCTCCGGCATCTTCAGCTTCAGCCCCACGGCGATGTCAAAAATCGGTGTTCCCGGATACGGAGTCACATAGAAAGTGAGCGTCACCACTTCCGGATGAGCCTTGCGCATCGCCTTGATCAGCATCAGTGTTTGCCAGATTTCGTCCTTGGCCTCAACCAGCTCCTGGGGGAACCCGACCATGAAGGCGTAGACCCCCTGAATGCCGGCCTCTTCGAGAATCCGGTTGGATTTGATGGCCTTTTCGCGGGAGGTCCGTTTGTCGATCAGATCGAGGATCGCCTGGGAGCCGGACTCGATGCCGATGGCGATCTGGGAACAGCCCGACCGGCTCATCAGCCGCGACATCTCCGGTTCGATCTTGACGGCCTGGTCGGCGCGGGCGGTGCCGCTCCAGGTAATCTTCAGCCGGCGTTCGAGCAGGCCATTGCACATGATCTCGACCCGCCGGCGGTCGTACATGAAATTGGCATCGGCGAAACTTACATGTTCCAGGTGGTAACGCCGGTCCAGCTCGGCGAGCTCGTCGACGATCCTGGCGCCGTTTCTTGCCTTCCAGGCGCCGAAGACCTTGGGTTCGACGCAAAAGGTGCACTTGTAGGGACAGCCCTGGCTGGAAATATACTGTAGCGAACGGCGGCCCCCGTTCAGCTTGAAAAAACGCTCGATATCCAGCAACTCATAGGGAGCCCGCGGAAATTCGTCGACATCGGCCATCGGACGGCCGGGGTTCACGGTTACTTCGCCGTCGTCATTGCGGTAAATGACGCCGGCCACGCCTTCGAAGCCCCGCCCGGACTCCAGGCGCGAAACGATCTCCTGGAAAGTTCTTTCGCCCTGGCCTTTGACCACCGCGTCAACATAGTCCTCAGCCGCGCACTGCTCAGGCAGCAGGGAAGGATGATAACCACCCCAGACGATGGGCAGCTCCGGATAGCGTTGCTTCAAAAGACGCGAGTAATGGATGGACCGCTTGAGCTGGTAGCCGGTGATGGTGCTGATGCCCACGCAGAGGGCGCCATCGGCGGCTGCCATTACCGCTTTTTCCGGATCCTCGTGGAGCCGCTCGTCGATGAGCGCGGTCTGGTAACCCTCCGCGTACAACGGCGCCGCTACCGCCAGAATCGAAAGCGGAATCTCGAGTGAATACCCCTCGTCTTCCAGAGGGTTCGGAAAGAGGAGCACGATTTTTGCTTTTTGCGGCTTTGATGCCGGTTCAGGCGAGGTGTTGTCTTTCAAGATCTCAGGAATGCCGGTTTGTTGGAAATGGCACGCGGAACCCGGTTCTAGTACCCGCGCAGTGCGTCTATCTGCGAGCTCATGCGGCGAAATTTCTTTACCCGGGTCAACATTTTGACCAGCCCCCACTCTACCGGCAGGCCGTAGTAATTGACCTTGCACCGCAATTTTGCCATCCAGTGCAGAGGATAGAGGATCGGTTTCCACTTGAGCTGATCCAGTCGCTTGCGGATCTGGCGATTTGGATAGGCGAACATAAAATAAAAGTTGTTGCAGCGGCCGGTGAGGTCCTTTTCTTCCTTGGTGATCCAGGTTGTGCTGACGCTGGTGGACTCCCAGTCGGCCCAGTCCTCGGTCTTCTCCGGCATCTTCAGATCCAGGGTCCTGGCCATGTCATAGATCGGCGTACCCGGGTACGGGGTCACGTAGAAGGTGACGGTCATCACTTCCGGGTGCACCCGGCGAAGGTTTTTGATCAGCATCAGGGTCTGCCAGATCTCGTTCTTTGATTCCGGCAGCTCCTTGGGAAAGCCAACCATGAAGGAATAGACACCCTGGATGCCCGCCTCCTGCAGAAGCTTGTTGGAGGCGATGGCTTTTTCCGTGGTGGTGTTCTTTTTGACAAAATCGAGGATCGAGGCCGAACCCGACTCCACGCCGATCTCGACCTTGTTGCAGCCGGCCACCCGCATCAGCGGGAACATGTCGGGATCTATCTTGACCAGCTGGTCCGACCTGGCCGTCATCGTCCAGGTGATGTCGATCCCCCGCTCCAGCAGTAGATGGCACATTTTCTCAACCCGGTCAACGTCGACGGAAAAATTAGCGTCGGCGAAGCTGACATGCTTGACCTTGTACCGCCGGTACAGCTCCTCGATCTCGTTCACCATCTTCTCGGCGCCGCGCCCGCTCCAGCCGCCGAATACCTTGGGCTCTACACAGAAAGTGCATTTCTGGGGACAACCCTGGCTGGAGCTGTATTGCAGTGCCTGGCGCCCCTTGTTCTTCTGGAAAAAACGCTCGATGTCGAGCAGCTCGTAGGGCGCTCTGGGGAAGTTGTCCACACTCTCCGGCAGGCGGTCGGGATTGCTGACCACCTCACCATTTTCATTCCGGTAGGTGACGCCGTGGACGCCGTCGAAACTCCTGCCTTCCTCAAGGCGGGAGATGATTTCCTGGAACGTCCTCTCCCCCTGGCCCTTGACCACCGCGTCCACGTAGTCCTCGGAGGCCGTCTGCTCAGGCAACAGCGAAGGGTGGTAACCGCCCCAGACGATGGGCACCTCCGGATACCTTTCCTTCACCATCCGGGAGAAGTGAATAGCCTGCTTGAGTTGATGTCCGGTGATCGTGCTGACGCCGAAACAGATGGCGCCGTCGACGGCCTTGAGCAGATCCCCTTCGGGGTCGTCGTTCAGCCGCTCGTCTACAAGGATAACTTCGTAGCCATCGTCATGAAGAGGCGCGGCCACACTGAGAATAGAGAGGGGAATTTCAAGGGAGTAGCCTAACTCTCCCAAAGGGTTCGGAAATAGCAGGACAATTTTCGGTTTTCGCTGTTCGCCCATCCTGAGGGGCTCCGCTGTATTGTTCAATGTACCCGATATACCCTCGTTATTGATGGAACACTCCCTGAACAATCGCGTGATTGTATCATACATACCCCGGGTTACGCTTACTATGTCATAAGAATAGTTAATCGCCGCAATTCCCGGAGCACGTCGGCATTTTGTGGAAAGATACGGCCCCCTGGATTAATTCGGCTTGCCGCAGGACAATCCTGCCATTAGCTCAGCCGGGCAGGGCAGGCCGAGTCAGTTTCACTCAGCCGGCAAGGCCAAGCCGATGCCGTGATGAATGATAGTGATTCTACCAGAAGCGTGTACCGTGTTACCGGTCGATGAAGCTGCGGTGCCAGAGCTCGAAGATCAGCAGCATCCAAACCTGCCAGACGCCCCTGCCGGTCTGCTCGTGGCGCTCGATGAAATCCTTCAGGGCGGCCGGATCGAAGTAGCCGCGCTCCAGCGCCTGATCCGAAAGCAGGATATTGCGGGATCCCTTGCGCAGGTGTCCCTGCAGCCATGGCGTCACCGGGGCGGCAAAACCGGACTTGTCACGATAGATCGTATCGTGCCGCAGGATGCCCTCCCCCATCTTCTTGAGAATGTATTTCGACTCGGTGCCGTCAAGAACGGCGTCGTCGGAAAGGCTGGCTGCAAACTCGACGAAATGATGATCGAGAAACGGTGTCCTGGCCTCGACACCAAATGCAGCGCAGGTCCGATCGAGGATACGCAGCATGTTGGGCATCATGCTCTTCATGTCCAGGTACATCATCCGGTCGATGACCGTGTCGGCGTTGGCCTGGTCGAAACGCTCCAGGTAGCGCCGCTCGGTGGAGTAACCATCAAGATCTGACTTGAGGCGGGCGGAAAAGAGCTTTTCCTTTTCCTGGGGTGTGAAGGTACTGACGATGCGAAGCGCCCTCTCGCCTGGAGTCTTGCCCAGTTCCATCAGCATGCGCTTGAACGGCTTCAGGCCGTAAAAGCCACGGGTCTTCTGGACCTCCCGGTAGAGAGCCGGAATGTTCAGGTGTTTTATGGCCCGGGCGAAACGGTCGCCGATATCGGCGAGAATATAGCGGTTGTATCCGGCCAGCAGCTCGTTGCTGCCCTGGCCGCCGAGGATTACCTTGACGTGCTCGGCGGTGAACTCGTTGAGCACGTAGAAGGAATGGATCCCCGGGCTCACCGTCGGTTCGTCGACGTGCCAGATCACCTTGAGCATGGTGTCCATGAAAGTTTCGGGTGTTGGGAAGACCTCGACTTCCTCGTAGCGCACGCCAGCCTTCTCGGCCGCGTGGCGGGCAAAGTCACGCTCGTCATATTCCTGTTCCCGGAAGCCCGCCGAGAGGGTGATCAGCCGGTCGCGATCCATCTCCGCCGCCAGGGAGGTGATAAAACTGGAATCGATGCCACCACTGAGGTGGATGCCCAAAGGCTTGACGTCGGCGACTTCCAGGGATACCGCCCTGGTGAGGATATCCAGCCCCTCGGCCGCCAGCTCTTTCTCGTCCCAGGGGTGATTCGGCGCGAAATTCATGTCCCAGTAGCGCTGCATCCTGCCCTGGCCATCCGGTTCCACGTGATAGATGCAGCCGGGTGGCACGGCCTGGATGTCCTCGAACATCGTCTCGCCGTCAAAGATGTAGGAAAGCGCGAAGAAGTCGCTCATGGCCCGGAAATTGACCTGGCGCTTTACCGCGGGGTCAGCGATGATCGCCTTGATCTCTGAACCGAATAGCAGGCTGTCGCCGGCGTGGGCGAAGTAAAGCGGCTTGACTCCGATCCGGTCCCGGCCCAGCAGCAGTTTTTTCCTGCCTGAGTCCCAGAGGGCGAAGCCGTACATACCGTTCACCTGCTGGAGGAAGTCATCCCCCTCTTCCTCGTAAAGGTGTAAGAGCACCTCGATATCGGACGGGGTGGAAAAACGGTGCCCCTTCAACTCGAGCCGCGAGCGGAGTTCGGCATGGTTGTAGACCCTGCCGTCGCAGACGATGGTCAGGCTGCCGTCTTCGTTGCTGAGCGGCTGGGGCACGGAAACCGCGGAAGGGATCTTGAGGAAGCAATGGGACATGCCCAGGTTGCCATCGTGGAAATATTTGCTGCCGTCGGGCCCGCGGTGGGAGATGGCGTCGATGACCCTGGCCAGTTCGGCGTCCGTGACCGTCCCGGATGCCGCCTTCAGTATGCCGGCAATACCGCTCATTTCGGCTGCAGCTTTCTGGTCCTGATGGCGCCGGGACTCTGCTGTTCGAGCTCTTCCCGGTATTTTCGCGGCCGCAGACGGCGCAAGCCCAGCCTCATCTGCTCGAACGGCGGTATCTGCATCAGCAGGGAAAGCCGCGGATGCTTCTCGTGCCAGAAAGCATGACACTCGGCGCATAAGGGCAACTCGCTGTAACGTTTCTGTTTCATCAGGCGGCGGTGGAGCCGGTACTGCTCACCGTTCCAGATTTCCATGATCGACTGCTCCTTCAGGTCGCCGAGTATGTGTTTGCCGTTCAGATCGGCGCTGCAGCCGACGACCCGCCCGTCCCAGGCGATGCTCATGGCCGACCAGAAGACCTGGCAGGGATAGTATTTACTGCCTTGTTCCTTCTGTTGGATGATCCCCTTCTCGCCACGCCAGTCATGAGGGTTCCTCACCGACATCTCGCCGATGGGAAGGCCGTCGAAGCGTGCCCGGAAAGCAGGGTCGATGGTCTGGTTGGGGTTCTCCAGCAGCTTGATCATCTGCAGCGATACATACGGCTTTTCAGCACCGCGTTCCTTCTTCAGCTCCAGGAAATTCGTCAGGTTGGCCATCACTTCATCAAAGTCGGCGCCGATGCGCATGGCCTCGTATTCTTCCTTGCTGTCGCCGTCGATGCTGACGCCGAGAAAGGTCAGTCCGGAGTCGAGGATGGCTTGTGCCTTCTCCCGGGTCAACAGCGTGGCGTTGGTGTAGACGCGGGTTTCCAGCCCCTTGTCCTCCACGTATTTGATCATGTAGGGGAGGTCCTTGTGCAGCAGCGGTTCCCCGCCCATGAACAGTGCCACCTCGTAGACCCCGGCCGCCGGCGCCTGGTCGATGATCCTGCGGAACAGGTCCAGGTCCATGGTTCCGCGCTTGCGGGTGCCGTCGATGCTGCAGGTGTAACACTGCAGGTTACAGGCGTTGGTCGGCTCTACGTTGATGTACAGAGGTCCCGTGGGGGTGGTCTCGGTCATCCGCAGGTAATACCAGCGGCGCCGGTAATTAGCCCATTTTTTTGAAAGTCTGCGCATAATTCAGTTCGACTATTAGGATTTTACACTAAATAAGAACCGGCGGTGATGGCGCGCCCGGGCTCTCCAGAACGACCTGGCATGGCGATTCTCAACGATAATAAATCATTGCAGGTCGCCGGGCCCTTCGCCGTCGGCGAATATCCGGCACCACATTTCAAAGGTGACCAGCGACCAGATTCTCCAGATATCCTTTTTCTGCTCCAGGACCCTGGCTAGCAGGCGCTCCACTTCGCCGGTGTCAAAATAGCCGCGCGCCCTGGCGCGGTCGCCGAGCAGCAGTTCACGCACCTCCGAACCCAGCGCCCCCATGAACCAGCTGTCGATGGGCGCCGAAAAACCCTGTTTGCGCCTGTTGATGATGCTCTCCGGCACCTGCCTGCGGGCCACCTGCTTGAGGATCAGCTTGGGCTGATCGCCGCTGACCTTGGCGGTTGCGGGGATCGAGGCGGCCAGCTCCACCAGGCGGAAATCGAGGAAGGGTACCCGCGATTCGATGGAATGGGCCATGCTCATGCGGTCTTCGGTACGCAGGATGCTGCCGAGCATGTTGTGATAGTCGTTATAGAGCATGCGGTCGATCAGGTTTTCCGAATCGCACCCGTCCAGAGACCGCTGGAAGGTGGCCAGGGGATTATAATCCTCTACCTGCCGCCGGAACTCCCGGCTGAACAGCCTGGGCAGACGACGGGGATGAAAACCGCTGACGATCTCGTAGATGCGCCGGTCCGCCGGAGCGCCGAGGCGGCGCAGCTCATTCTTCAGCCCTCCCGCACCATAACGCCGCTTGTATTCCAGTGCGTCCGTGGCCAGGTGAAGGAGCCGCAGGCTGCGGGCCGAGCGGGCCATGTCCGCCTCCAGCAGCGCCATGCGGTAACGGGGATAGCCGCCGAAAAGCTCGTCGCTGCCCTGCCCGCCCAGCACCACTTTCACCGATTCGGCCACCAGGCCGCAGAGGAAATAGTAGGGATAGACGCCGGGGCTCAGGGTCGGCTCATCCATATGCCAGATGATCTTCCTCAGGTTTTGCAGAAAGTCGCCGGGCCCCACCTCGACCTCGTGGTGGTCCGTGGCGAGCATGGCCGCCGCCTCGCGGGCATAGACCCGTTCGTCGACCGCCTCCTTGCCGACGAAGCCGGCGGAAAAAGTGCTGAGGCTGGGCAGGTAGCGGCTGGCGATGGCCGACACCAGGCTGGAATCGAGGCCACCGCTCAGGTAAGTGCCCACCGGCACATCGCTGACCAGGTGGCTCTCAACCGCATCGTCAAGCAGAGTGGAGACTTTGCCGGCCAGCTCCTCCCTGCCCAGGTCCAGTTTATTGGCATAGGACAACCGCCAGTAACGCTCCGTCCGTGGCTGACTGCCGGACGCCAGATCCCAGATCAGGGTGTGCGCCGGCTCCAGCTCGCTGATGCCGTTGAAAGCGGTACGGCCCTCCTGCACCAGGCTCAGGGCGAAGAAATCAACCACCGAGCGGGGATCAGGCGTCACCAGACGCGACGCCGTCATGACCAGGGCTTTGGCCTCGGATGAAAATCTGAGGGCGTCGCCATCAAAACTGTAATACAGCGGCTTGATGCCGGCGCGGTCTCGCGCCATGAACAACCGCCGCCGCGGCTCGTCGAAGATGGCGAAGGCGAACATGCCATTGAGCCGTGAGACGCATCCGGGGCCGTATTCCTCATAGAGATGAATGATAACCTCGGTATCGCAACGGGTGCGGAATGTATGTCCCAGCTCAACCAGCTCGTCATGGAGCTCGCCGAAATTGTAGATCTCGCCGTTGTAGACCAGCCAGACATCGCCGGTCTCATTGGCCATCGGCTGGTGGCCACCTTCAAGGTCGATGATACTCAGGCGCCGGTGAGCAAAACAGTATTGTCCGGCTGCCCTCAGGCCATGGTCGTCGGGGCCGCGATGCCTGATGATATCGGCCATCTTGCCTGCCTGGGAGACATCGCCGTCACGGGCGCCGCTATTTCTGACTACTCCCGCTATTCCGCACATATCAGCTCCCCAGCAATGATTTGAGCTCGGAAATCCTGACGCCGCCGGTTACCAGAATGGCGGCCGCGTAGGCTACCAGACCGGCGCCAGTGGCCAGCCAGGGGTTGAAGCCGAAGAGTGGCAAGGCCACCGCCGTCATCACCAGGCCACCGACCACCGGCCGCAAGAAGAGCACGATTGTATGTTTCCGCTGTAGAAAATGCTTGTGGAGATCCAGGTATATCTGGGCTTCCATCACCGCGGCCCCGACCACGGTTGCCGCAGCCGCACCCTTGATACCGAATGGAGGGATGAGAGCGAAACAGGCGGCGGCATTGGCCAGCGCTCCGGACATTTGCACTCGCGCCGAGGCCCGTTCTCGGTTGATGATCTGCATCGTGTTAAAGCCGATGGAGATCACCAGCAGCAACGGCAGAGCCCAGATCAGAATCTGCAGCACGCCGGCGCTGCCCTCATATCCCGCCGGGAAATGGGAAAGCGCCGGCTCGGCCAGTAGCGTGATGGTCAGCGCCGCGGGAATGCCCGCCAGCGCCATCAGGCGGTACCATTGCCAGGTGCTGTGCCGCGCCCGATCGGGGTTATTGGCGAAGTCCTCGGTCAGCCCCGAAAAAAGGGTGCGGTTGATGATCATCGGCACCCAGATGAAGGGTGTGAAAAGTGTGAAAGCGACACTGAAGATACCGACCGCCACATCCCCTTCAAGCAGTTCCAGCACCATCACGTTGACCCGCAGAAAAGCCACGTTGGCGGCGGCCGCCACGGCAAAGGGCAGGGTGGCAACGAACATCTTCCAGAGCCGCCCGGCGGAAAAACCGAAGGAAAATCTGGTCACCGTGCGGATCACCACCAGCATCCTGAGCAACGACTCGACCACCACGGCGGCGACGAAACCCCACATCACCATGACAACCGAGGTGCCCGCGGCAAGCGCCGCGAAGCCGATACCGACGTAAACGAGGCGGCCGATGAAGGTCAGTAGGGCCGAATAAAAAAAACGCTGCCCGGCGATGAAAATCGTCTCAGTAGTGTTTACCAGCCCTGACAGGAAAATGGCTACCAGGCCCAGCAGAAGCAACTGGAACTTGGGGTCGTCCGGATGCCAGGCAATCACCAGCAGCAGGCCGCCAAGACTGAAAAACAGGGAGGTGAGGATCTGCAGGACCAGGATCTCGCCAGCCAGAACCGGACGGTCATCCCAATTGCGGACCAGCTCCCGCGCCCCGTAGCGGGTCAGCCCGAGATCACCGATGGATGACAGCAGCTCCACCGTCGCCAGGGCAAACGCGAGGATGCCGAACAGCTCCGGGCCCAGGCGCGAGGCCGCATAGATGACAAAGACTATGAAGATGAGACGGGACAGGAGGCGGGACCCGAGCAGGTAGCTCGAATTTCTGAGAACTTTCTTGAAGGCTGTCACAGTTGGTCAGCTCGACTAATCTTCAGTACTTCTCCGGATGGGCAGGATCTTCTTCACAACCCGCTTGATCCTGCGCTTGGCCACCAGACCCGCCGGCGGTGTCAATTCCTGGTCGGCATCTTTCAGCATTTGCCTGACAGGAAGATCGTAAGGGCATTTCTGCTCGCAATCGCCGCATTCCTCACAGTCGGCGGCAGTGGCCGACAGGGCACGATATTCATCTTCGGTCCAGGGGTCGCGGTCGGCGTAACGGCGGTGGTAATTTGCCAACCAGAGGATCTTTGGTATGTTTATGCCCTGGGGGCACGGCTGGCAGTATTCACAGCGGCGGCAGAATGTGTTGCCCAGCTGGCTGGCGTTTTCCAGCAGCTCGTCCTCCTCCAGGGGTGAAAGCGGTCGGAACTCGCGCAAGGTCTTCAGGTTGGCCTCTACTTCAGCCACGCTCTTCATGCCGACCAAAACCGAATCGGCAGGTGAATTGAGGCAGAAACGGATGCCCAGGGCCGGATCATCCAGGGTGCCGCCACAGACCGGCTTCATGGCGATGATGCCGATATCCATCTCCTTCGCCAGCGGCATCAGCTCCTCCTCGGCCTCGCGGTCCACCACGTTGATCGGCGGCATGACCGTGTCGAACTCGCCGGTCTTTATCGCCTGCACCAGCATGGATGGACGATGACCGGTGACGCCGATGTAACGGATCTTGCCGGCCGCCTGCGCTTTCTTCAGCGCCTCCATGGCGCCGCCGGGCGCAAAGACCTTGTCGAGCTGCTCAGCGGTTTTCAGGGTGTGCACCTGGTAAAGATCGATATAATCGGTCCGCAGCCGGGAAAGGCTCTGGTTGATGGCGTTCTCCATGCCGGCGGCGTCGCGGCAGGGAGACTTGCTGGCGATGATAAACTTGCCGCGGTCGCCCTGGAGGGCGTGGCTGAGCTTTCCCTCACTGTCCCCGTAGCCTTCGGCGGTGTCGGCGAAGTTTATGCCGCCGTCAAGGGACGCCCGGATAACCTCTCGGGCCTCCGCCGGCGTAAGCTTGATCAGTGGAATGCCTCCCAGGCCGAGCTTGAAAACATCCAGGTTTGTTCTTCCCAGTCGCGTCATGAAAGTAAGTATGGCTCCTCTAAACGGGTCTTCTGCGGAGGGGGATGATTTTCTTCACTGCCTTTTTAATCCTTCTCTTGGCAAGCTCGCCGGAACTGACCCGAAGCTCACGGTCCGCCTCTTTCAGCATATCACGAATGGGCAGTTCGTAAGGGCATTTCGCCTCGCATTCGCCGCACTCCTCGCAGGCCGCCGCGGTGACTTTCAGCGACGCGTATTCTTCCACGGTCCAGGGGTCGTTGCCCTGGTCGCGCTTGTAGAAATTTGATATCCATAGTATTTTTGGTATAGGTACATCGTGGGGGCAGGGCTGGCAATATTCACAGCGGCGGCAGAAATTGTCTCCCCACTGGCTGACCTCCGCCAGCAGCTGCTCTTCCTCATCGGGATCCAGCGGCGTGAAACTCCGCGCCGTTTCCAGGTTCTCCCTGACCTCGGCCACGCTCTTCATGCCGACCAGCACCACGTCGGCGGCGGAGTCCAGGCAAAAGCGTATTCCCAGGGACGGCGTATCCAGCGTACCGCCGGCGACCGGCTTCATGGCGATGATGCCGATATCCATCGCCTGCGCCAGGGGCAGCAGCTCATCCCTGGCCTCGCAGTGCCCCGCGTTTATCGGTACCTGTACCGTGTCGAACTCGCCGGTTTTCAGCGCCTTGACCAGCAGATTTGGCCGGTGGCCGGATATACCGATAAAACGAATCTTGCCACTGGCCCGGGCTGCCTTCAAAGCTTCCAGGGCACCGCCGGGAGCCATTACCTGCCGCAGGCTTTCCTCGGTGGTCGGGTAATGGACCTGGTAGATATCTATGTAATCGGTCTGTAACCTGGCCAGGCTCTGATCGATAACCCTCGCCATTTCGACGCCTGACCTCTTCGGCGATTTCGTGGCGATAACGAAGCTGTCACGGCGGCCTTTCAGCGCCAGACTCAACTTCTCTTCGCTATCGCCGTAACCCTCAGCTGTCTCGGCGAAATTTATGCCCCCCTCGATGGAAGCCTGGATCACGGCGGCCGCCTCGGCAGGGCTCAACTTCTGGAGCGGGATGCCTCCCAGCCCCAGTTTGTAAACATCCAGATTTGTTCTTCCCAGTCGCGCCATATGACCATTTCGATGTAGTACAGATGATTCAAATTAGCTTACCATAAATAGTTTTTTCCGAGTTTTTCGACCGCCTGGACGGTATTTGCCGGCAGTTTTCCTGGTGCCCACCGCTGGTAAATCCGGCATTTACCATCGCCTGTCTGTTTAGAATCAGCCGGCAGGCGGAAAGAGAGTAACAGTTAGATATGAACCAGCGATCACATGGAAGGTGAGACCATGGACCTCAGGGAAGTTGAAGAAGCAATCAGGGTGGAAGCCGCTTCGGTGGCCAAAGAGGGCCGCGACCGGACCGCCACGGAGGTGTCGCGAAGCCTGCAGCGCATAGCCGACCAGCTGGCATTTATCCGGAACGAACACGAGGGTGGAATCGACGCGTCGATGGGCAAGCGATCCGGCTGGAAAGTGGAGATCTGAAGCGCCCGCTCAATTCGCGGCGCAAATGCGGCCGCGTCTATTTCGACGCCAGAAACGCATCCCAGGTCCCGTTGCCATCCGCCGCTGCCAGGTTGGAGGCCGCAGAGACGAAAACCACGTAGCTTCCATCCGCCGAGATG
>JAGVMV010000010.1 GCA_020053595.1 Thermoleophilia bacterium
CGGCTGTTCCCTTCTTCTTCAAGCAGTGGGGAGGAGTACGAAAGAAAAAGGCCGGGCGGTTGCTTGAGGGTAGAACCTGGGATGATATGCCTTTGGCGGTTGGTGTGGCAGGTTAAAGATATGCCAGACACTGTCTGGCATATCGAAAACTGCAATTCGGCAGACAGCGTCTGCCAATTTGGTAAAAGCTGATGACGGCAAGATTCGACCGACACTGTCGGTCGAATTGGAAAAAGACGAAAAAAGCAAGATTCAACAGACAGCGTCTGTCGAATCCGGTGAGCGAAAAATCCAGTCAACGTCTGGAGAATCTCTTAGCCGAAATATCGGCCTCATTCCCTCTATCTCTGTGGCCAACCCTAAAGTTTAACTCCAGCTCATTGAGTAAAATATCTCAATACATTGAGTAATTTGTAAAAGCCCAGCTAAAGCAATGTTTTAAAGGTGTCACGCCAGAAAAATGTTGATTGAAGCTGGTATCTCCTCACCCAAAGAAACTGAATTTCCATTGCATTAATGTAATACAATATAATACAATGTAATCCGCTGGGCATGCGAATTCACAGTTGAACTATGTGGAAATTGGAGTGATCGTTGAGAGTCAGAGTTCGCAAGCTCGTGTGGGACGATTAGATTTGCTCCTGATCCTGGCCGAAAGAAGCCCGGGAGTTTACTACCCGGTAACCGCAAGGCCTATGATCACTCGGGGAAAAATCCACTTTAAGGAATTATCAAAATGAGTGGAAAAAAGAAATCTGAAAAGCCTGAAAGCAAAGTGCCAAGTTTCAATTCACCAGAAGAAAAGGCGGCATTTTGGGAAAGCCACAGTCCTCTCGATTTCCCCGGGGAGTTCGAAGCAGTTGAAGCGGATATCGACAGACCGCTGCGTCACAAGCGTGTGCTTTCCATCAGGCTCGACGAATTGACTATAACCAGGATGGAGGCGCTTGCGCGGCAGCGCCACATCGGCAAAAGCACTTTGGCACGCATGTTGATTGTTCAGGGTCTGGAGAAGTTCAGCCGTACTGGCTAGCCGCCGTCAAAACTTCTTCCCGCTGCGGGGTTCGTTCTTGCAGCGCCCATAGGCTACGGTCTCTGGGCTTTTTTATGAATAGATCATTCTTCTATCCGGTCCAGGTGTTACAATACCAGTACTCTCACCTCGTTTTTCCCATGCAGTTCTCCCACTTCGCCCAATGGAGTCCGCGCGTTCGTTTATCTAAACGCACGGACCAGACTGCGAATCGGGAGGAAGCGGCTATGGTGAAGGACGCGAGTGGAAAGAGAATCGGAAGCGGTGGGGGTGGTTACGACGTTGTACTGGCAGAGGTTGTAAATCTGCTGGAGGAGGCCCGGCGCTCCGCTGCCAGATCGGTCAACGCCATTATGACGGCGACTTACTGGGAGATCGGGCGGCGGATAGTGGAATATGAGCAGAGCGGTCAGGACAAGGCTCAGTACGGGAAAAAACTGATTGAAAAACTGTCCCGTGATCTCAGTGGCCGTTATAAACGTGGTTTTTCCCAGATGAATCTCTTGAATATGCGGGCTTTCTACCTGAATTATCGTGATGTCCAGATTCAACAGACAGCGTCTGTTGAATTGAACCCCGAGATTCAACAGACGCTGTCTAAAGAATTGGAGCCCGAAAAAGTGCAGACTGCGACTGCACAATTGGCATCAGATCAATCAGGCTCAGCAGCACAAAAATCCGAGACGTCGTCTCGGAAATCAGGCGTTCAGCATGTGGCGTCGAGATTCCCACTTTCTTGGTCTCACTACGTAACCTTTGTTCGCCGGGTCAAAACTGAACAAGCGCGATCATTTTATGAGGCCGAGGCTCTTCGAAACGGCTGGACTGTCCGGCAGCTGAGTCGCCAGATTGAATCCCAGTTCTACGAGCGCACCGCCTTGTCGCGGAACAAGGAAGCCATGCTCGGGCGCGGCGCGGATCAGATCGATGAAGACACGCTAACACCGGAAGAGGAGATCAAGGACCCCTTTGTTCTTGAATTCCTCGACCTGAAGGATGAGTACTCGGAGAGCGATCTGGAAGGGGCCCTGATCGGGCGTCTGGAAAGCTTCCTGCTTGAGCTCGGCGGCGATTTCACCTTTGTGGGGCGCCAGCGACGCCTGAGAATAGGCAATGAGTGGTTTCGGGTCGATCTGCTATTCTTCCATCGCCGCCTGCGCTGTCTGGTGGTGATCGATTTGAAGCTGGGAAAGTTCACACCCGCCGCTGTTGGGCAGATGCACTTCTATCTCAACTACGCCCGGGAAAACTGGACGAACGCCGACGAGAACCCACCCGTCGGCTTAATCCTTTGCGCAGAGAAGAATAGCGCCGTGGCTCATTACGCGCTGGAAGGACTTCCAAACAAGGTGTTGGCAGCTGAGTATATTACAGCGCTGCCGGCCGAAAGCACTCTTGCGGCCGAGGTCGATGAGGTTCGTAAAAGGTTCAATCGGCGATGAGGCGATTTACATTGTTAATTAGAAAAACAATCTATTATCATTGTTTTTGCGTCGCGAACTCGGCACCGGTATTTATTAGCACCTGATGTCTCAAACTAGTAGTTTTCATAATAGTTTGCGACGTTGTATGCAAGAATAGATATTGAATCTTCCCCCTGCAGGGTTCGCCCTTGCAGCGCCCATAGGCTACGGTCTATGGGCTTTTTTTTATCCTGTTGTTGCCCTGCAAGACAATTCGTAGTTAGATTACATGACGCGAAGCTCTCAAAAACTGAGTGTATCGTGATGTGTAATGTAATTAAGCTACTGAATTGAACGCAGACTACTCAGAAGACGCCCTGGTCGAACAACCCGCCATTGCTCTGTTTGCAGAGCTTGGCTGGGAGACCGATGGCTGCTATAACGAAATCCTCGGTACATGTGGCGATGGAGCAACCCCTGAGCGGCCCTATCTTGGTCGCGAGACTACTTCCGAAGTCGTGCTCGTTCCTCGCCTGCGCCAGGCGCTCGAAAAGCTGAATCCCGGCCTGAATGCTGAATCCATCAACGACGCCATCGAGCAACTCACCCGCGACCGCAGCGCCATGAGCCCGGCCGTAGCAAACCGCGAAATCTATAAGCTGCTGAAAGACGGCGTCAAAGTGGCCACAGGCGACCGCGTCGGCACTGGCGAGGAGCAGGTTGAGACGGCGCGGGTCATAGACTGGGAGAATCCCGGGAACAACAACTTCCTGCTGACTTCACAGCTCTGGATCTCAGGCGACATGTACAAAAGGCGCACGGACCTTGTCGGGTTCGTCAACGGCTTGCCGCTGCTCTTCATCGAACTGAAAGCCTCCCACCGGCGTCTGGAAAATGCTTTCCGCGACAACCTGCGCGATTACAAGAACGCCATTCCGCAACTATTCTGGTACAACGATCTTGTCATCCTCTCCAATGGTAGCCAGAGCCGCATTGGCAGCATGACTTCGGAGTGGGGCCATTTCAACGAGTGGAAAAAGATCAACAGCGAAGGCGAGGCTGGAGTCGTTTCACTTGAAACCATGATCCGGGGCGTCTGCGAGAAGGGACGCTTCCTCGACCTGGTGGAGAATTTCACGGTCTTCAGTGACATCCGCGGTGGTCTCATCAAGATGGTCGCCAAGAATCACCAGTTCCTGGGTGTAAACAACGCCATCGAGGCGATGGGTGACGCGCGCGAAAGGCAGGGCAGGCTCGGCGTCTTCTGGCACACACAGGGGAGCGGTAAGAGCCTCTCCATGGTGTTCTTCTCCCAGAAGGTGCTGAGGAAGCTTCCCGGAAATTACACTTTCCTTATTGTCACTGACCGCACCGATCTCGACGACCAGATCTACAAGTATTTCGCGTCGGCCGGTTCCGTAACCGAGGGCGAAATCCAGGCGGCCAGCGGTGAGCACCTAAAGCAGCTGCTCCGCGAGGACCATCGCTTCATCTTCACGCTCATCCAGAAGTTCCGCACTGACAAGGGCGCGACTTACCCCACGCTTTCCGAGCGTGACGACATCATCGTCATCACCGACGAGGCCCACCGCAGCCAGTATGACACCTTCGCCCTCAACATGAGAAACGCCCTGCCCAATGCCTCCTTCATTGGCTTCACCGGCACGCCGCTGATGGTGGGCGAGGAGAAGACCCGCGAGGTCTTCGGCGACTACGTGAGCGTGTACAACTTCAAACAGTCAATGGACGACGGCGCCACTGTGCCGCTTTATTACGAGAATCGCATTCCCGAGTTGCAGCTCACCAACGAGGAATTGAACGAGGACATGGAGCGCCTGCTGGAAGATGCCGAGCTCAGCGAAGACCAGGAAAAGAAGCTGGAGAGGGAGTTCGCGCGCGAGTATCACCTGATCACCCGCGACGACCGGCTGGAGAAAGTCGCCGAGGACATCGTCGGTCACTTCATGGGCCGTGGTTTTGCTGGCAAGGCGATGGTTGTCGCCATCGACAAGGCGACCGCCGTGCGCATGTACGACAAGGTGCGGCAGTATTGGCGGGAATTTCTGGAGAAGTTGAAGTCCGAGCTTGCTAAGGCTGACTTCGCTGGGAGGGAGGCCGAGCGCGAAGACCTGGCGGCCAGGATCAAATACATGGAAGAAACCGACATGGCCGTGGTCGTCTCCCAGGCGCAGAATGAAATCGAGGATTTCCGGCAGATGGGTCTGGATATCGCGCCACACCGCCGCCGCATGGTCACTGAAGACCTGGACACGAAATTCAAGGACCCGGACGATCCCTTCCGCATAGTTTTTGTCTGCGCCATGTGGATGACCGGTTTCGACGTGCCCAGCTGTTCCACCATCTATCTCGACAAGCCCATGCGCAATCACACCCTGATGCAGACCATAGCCCGGGCAAACCGCGTCTTTGGTGAAAAGGTTAACGGGTTGATCGTCGATTACGTGGGTATCTTCCGCAGCCTGCAACGCGCGCTTGCCATTTATGGAACTGGGGAAGGCGGTGCATTGGGTGAAGGTGACTGGCCGGTTCAGGACAAGTCGGCGCTGGTGGCGGAGCTCGGGAAGGCGATTGAGGAGACTGAGGCGTATTGCGCCGAGTTGCGCATAGACACGAAAGCGCTTGCCGCCGCCGATGGTTTTGATTTCATCAGGCTGCGCGACGACGCGGCGGACATGATAGTCGCAAAAGAGGAGAGCAAAAAGCGCTTTCTTTCGCTGGCCGACAATGTGAACCGGCTGTTCCGGGCGATCCTGCCGGACAAGGCAGCAAATGAATTCGGCCCTGCCCGGGCGCTTTTTTCCGTCATCGCGGACAAAATCCGCTCTGACGCTCCCGAGGTGGATGTCACTGAAGTTGTGGAGTCCGTGGATCGTTTACTCGATGACTCCATCGCCGCCGCCGGCTACATCATCTCTGCTGCAGATAATGCTATTGATCTCAGCAAAATAGATTTCGATGCGCTGCGGGCACGTTTTGAAAAAGGCCATCGCCATCTCGAAACGGAAAAGCTCAAGACGGCGCTAACCGTGAAAATTAAAAAGATGGCGGCGCTCAATCACAGCCGCATGGATTTTCTAAACAAGCTTCAGGAGATGATCGACGAATACAACTCGGGCGCCTGCAATGTTGAGGAATTCTACAACAGGCTACTTGAACTTACCCGTGAACTGAGCCAGGAAGACCAGCGAGCTGTGTCTGAGCAGCTGAGCGAGGAAGAGCTGGCGATATTTGACCTCCTGAGCCGACCCGAGATAGATCTTTCAGCGAAGGATCGCAAGCTGGTGAAAAAAGCGGCCCGGGATTTATTGGCATCACTTAAAAAAGAAAGGCTGGTGCTGGACTGGCGCAAACGGCAACAGGCGCGGGCGGCGGTTCGTGTGGCTATAAGCGAGCTGCTGGATAGCGAGCTTCCAGACGCTTACTCGAAAGAACTTTACCAGCAGAAATGCGATCTTTTATATCAGCACGTTTACGATTCCTACTTCGGGCAAGGGCGCAGTATTTACACGATGGTAGCTTAAAGACCGAAAGCGCAAGTGGCTGTACACCCTCCCCGACCATCCTTATTAGCAGAAGCCAGAAATCATTATTGCCACGAGCCGGGAAATTATCCGGCTGCCGTCAGGCCGCCTGTACCGGTTCGTAACCGGCGGCCACCACTGCTCCGTCGTCGCCCGTCCCCACCGAGGCTTCCGCCCGCGCCTTGATTCCCAGGAGCATCCGCCGCTCCATGATGGAATGCGCCGGCTCCAGCCCGTACTTGTTCCAGATGTAGCCGGCTACGCTTGGCCTGAAATCCGAGCGGGTGCGGGCGATGAGCCTGGTAGTCTGCTCGTCGATCTTGCGCAAAGCGAAAGTCCAGGACCCATAAGGCAAGCCTTTGGCGAAGTTATCCTCGGGGTTGCCCGGCGTACGCAGCACCAGCGCCCGCTCCTGCTCCACGGCGATGACTTCATAACGCAGGTCGGCGAAGTAGCCCTCACGGACCAGCCTGATCGTATCTCCCGGCTCCAGGTGCTGGAATTCCGGGATGATCCGGTCGGCGCTGTGGATGTCGAAACCCAGCAGGTTCTCCAGCCAGTCGTAACTGTAGAGTCCACCGCGGCCCTGTCCCAACTGCACCAGCCATGGCCAGACCAGCGGGGCGCCAGCGTGGATTGTGACCGCATGGTTGGTGATATAGCGGGGCTCGCTGACGACTTCGTCTCCCGGCAGCTCCAGTGTGGCCTCCTCGGCGGTGGCGCCCCAGCGGATGAGCCGTGGACGCACCATAGCCGCATAACCACCGGCCGTCGAAGCCGCCATGACGAATAGGCCGCTTATTTTTTTGAGTTTCATGGTCTGAACCCGGGTTACAAACTTGCAATCTTGAAGTGTTCCTGTAAGTTCGGATTTCCCGCGCCGGGTGGAGTTTAAACCAGGTATCGTTGGAACGCCTGTTTACTGTGTCAACATTAAATCGTTATGAGCCGGATCGCTTTAATTAGGCGCTGACAATACAAGGGGAAAAAGTGTGAAAGAAGGAGTTGTTTGGTAAAAATAAATGTACGGATGAACGGCAAATTATTTATTATATTTTTCTCCGCGCTAGCGGAGAATCATATGTTTCAATCCTTGTTCTAATGGATCATCCTCGTTGGCGAAGATTTCGGAATCCTCTGCCCCACAGTCGCAATTGTTTCCAACGGTTCCCTCGCGCAAATGTGCTACCCACACCGAGGTGTCGACCAGCACCATCTTACTTCCTCTGTGACCGTCGGCGGGGTATCATATCAAGCCCCTTTTCGGTTCCCCCCCATTTTGGCGAGTCTCTTTCCACTCTCCCTCGCCATAAGCGCCTGAAGCCCCAGTCTGACGAGGGAAGTTTTTTCCTTGATGCCGGTCAGCTTTGTCGCTTTGTCAAGCAGTGCGTCTTCGATGTTTAAAGTTGTCCTCACGGATTCCCCTTCCATAATATGCCGAATGATATGCATCAGTATGTATATACGGTATGCTATTGTCAAGGGAAAGGGGGCTTTGAAGGAATCAGTGGCGTACAGGTTATTTCTGCAATCTTGCATTACAAATGCAAATTTGCATGTTTGCTGGCGATCTCAACCGCTGTCGCAGCACCTCTTGAACTTCTTGCCGGACCCGCAGGGACATGGCTCGTTGCGGCCGGGCGCAGTGCCCGTTGTGCCGGCGCGCCCATGCGCATGCTCAAAATATCCCGAATCGATGAGAGCCTTTTGAATCAGGACGCCAAGCTGGGCATAGCTGTGCATGGCATCGGGAAGCAGCCGCAGCGCCAGCTCAGCAGCCTCGTCCAGGGACTCGCATTTGGGGAGCATCTCCCGCCGCAGTTCTTCGGCCATTTTGCGGTTGCCGAAGAAACAAAGTATCAGCAGGACGGCGCCCAGTTCCTCGTCAGCTGAATCCGGAGTCCACTGGTCCCACATCTCCTGGAGCCAGGTATGACCATCCATGAAACCGGTGGCCCATTGACTTAGTGGCGCGGCTGCTTCGAGATTGGCCGAGGCCCTTTCCAATACCAGGCAGCCTGGCGGCAGCTGTGCCTGCTCCTCACGCACTTCCTCGTTAATCCTGTTGTTCAGGCTCATCAACGCGCCCAGGATCGCGCGGGCCTCCACCATGTCCTCATAGACCGCTTCGCCGTCATTGAAGACAAGCGGCATCCATTCGGAAGGCATCACGGGCTCTGGCGCGCAGGCGAGGGCGAACATGAAACCGGCAAGGTGGAAATAGCTCATGGTGCCCCCCGGCCGCTCCGGAGACGCCAGGAACTCCTGAAGCCGCATTGCCTGTTCGTCTGTGAAATCGCCTATGTCGATTTGCGTCATGGAAAAAGTTGTGAAAGAGATTCGTGCACCGAAGCCGTGCGATTAATAATTCTCGATGCCCCTATACCCGGGCGTTTCGGTTACTTATTACTAAAAAACTTCGCCCCTGTAAAGCCGCTCCAGGAATCGACCAACCGGCAAAACATCCACACCATCGAAATGATACGGCTTCTTACCGGTGTAAACACCGAACATCTTCTCCACGTGAACCTTTCCCTGTTCCGCGAGCGAGCGCATCGGCCGCTCCCACCTCCGGTCCCATCTTTCCGCCAGTTTGACCTCGATGCAGACGATCCGCGCTCTGGAATCGGGCCGCCTCTTCTTCGTTTCCACGATGAAGTCGATCTCGGAACCGCCGGCGCTCCGGTAAAAGGAAATCAACCGGTTGAGGTTGCTCGTATGGTTGTAGACTTTCATTTCATGCAGGATGACCGTTTCCAGGGCGCCTCCCAGCCAAAGCCTGTCGACCGGTTCGAATAAAAGACCGGCGGCTGCTCGCGCTACTCCCGGGTCAAACCAGTAGAACTTGGCGTGGGCGGACTCGCGAACTTTCGCCCCCGGCCGGTAGGCTGGCAGGAAGTCGCCAAGCAGCGTATCAATTAATATGGAGAAGTAAGAATCCACGGTGCTGCGGCCGACCATGGCCTCGCGCGCCATATTGCTGGCATTGATCTGCTGCGCGTTCAACTGGCCTGCTATGTTGAGGAATCTCAGGAAAGGGGCGAGCTTCCTCACAACGCTCTCTTCCTTGATCTCCTCCCGGATGTACGTGCTCACATACGAGCTCAGGAGATCAGCCGCATTTTGCCGGTCGAACTGGACCAGCGGCAGGAATCCCCATTCCATCGAAAAAGCGATGTCAAAGAGCTTTCCCAACTCCCGGCAGGAAAAGGCGCTCAATTCCCGGGTCAGCGCTCGCCCGCCCAACAGGTTGACGCCGCCCCGGCGGATCTTCCGGGCCGAGGAGCCGCAAAGAGCGAAGCGCCAGCCTTTGACCTGTATAAGCCGGTGGACCTCATCGAGCAGGGCTGGTTCTTTCTGGACCTCGTCGAGCACCACCCAGGCGCCCCGGGGTTTGTCTCCCACCATCGCCTCCAGCCGCGCCGGTGAATAGGAGAGCTCCAGATGCACGGTGGAGTCCAGCAGGTCGATGAAAACCGCTTCTGGCAGTTCCTTCCTTAGCCAGGTGCTTTTCCCTGTTCCCCTGGGACCGAACAGGAAAAAGGAACGCTTGGGAACCCGAAGCAGCCTGGTTATATATTTTTCAGCCATTGCTCTCCCTTAACCAAGCTAAAATCATGAGTGCATTATTACATTACAAATGGAAATTTGCAATGGATAATTACATTAACTATGTAAGTTTGCAATCATCAATCCACCCTGCCATTGAGCTGTTGATGGTGACTTGCCTGGATTCAAATCCTTGTCTTTAAATGAGCATTACTATATTATGATAGTAAGTAACTTACAACAAGTAAGGAGCTGGGCAATGGTAATGAAATCGACTCTTACCAGTAAGGGGCAAACCACAATACCCAATCAGATCAGAAAACAGATGGGTCTGAAAACCGGAGACGGCCTGGTGTACCGTATTGAAGGGGACCACATAGTTGTGAAACCAGTAAAAGGCACGCTTTTGGATGCCTATGCTTCCGTGGAGCCAAAGCAGCGCCCGGAAGACTTTTCCCGGGCTAAGAAGCAGGTTCGCGGGCGGCGGGCGGCAAAGCTCGCGGCCAGGAAATAACATGATGGAACGGGAATGACCAGGAAAACATACTTCCTCGATGCCAACATCTTCCTGCGATTTCTGACCGGCGACGACAGGCGTAAAGCGGAGGCCTGCCGGCGCCTGATCCAAAAAGCCGTTGATGGGAACCTCGCTCTCCATACGCACCCGATGATTCTGGCCGAAGTCGTCTGGGTGCTGGAGTCGTACTACAAACTGCCGCGCCAGGAAATTGCCGGCAAGCTTGACCTGATCATGAACACGCCCAACCTTTCAATTGCCGACGAGAGCGCGTTTGCCCATGCCGTTGAGCTTTATTCGGAGTCAAAAATCGACCTCGCGGATTGCTTTGCGGCAGCTCTGACCATTCAGGAAGGTCACGCGCTGCTTAGCTATGACCGGGATTTCGATAAGCTCGAAGGCATTAAGCGGACCAGGCCGGAAGACGTCAGCTGAAAGCATCCTCGCTGCCCTGCTGGCAATATTCCAGCAAACAATGCCTCTCCCCCCGGATTCAATCCATCCGCCGCTTCTGCTATACTCTTCAATTCCACTGCATAGCGACGCCGCCGCCTGATAAAGGCCGCTGCCCGCGCTGAATATCTTCCACTCCTGCTCCATGCAAAGGCATGGGGCCGCTTTAGACCGAAGGAGGTGAGTACCACGAGCAACTATGAAATCATGCTTCTGCTCAATCCTGAAGCAGAGACCGCCCGCCAGACGGAGATCCTGGACCGTATCAAGAAGACGGCCACCGACGGCGACGGCACTGTCGACAAGGTTGAGGAATGGGGCAAGAAGCGCCTCGCTTACGAGATCAACCACATTCGCGACGCGTTCTACTACGTCATCACTCTCACCATCTCAACGGCTGCGCTTGACGAGATCTCGCGCATCCTCAGGATAACCGACGAGGTCATCCGGTTCATGCCGGTGGCCCTCAAGGAAAAAGTAGCAAGTGAGAGCTAAAGGAGGCCCACGATGGCCAGTATCAACCGTGTAACACTGGTAGGAAACCTGACCCGCGACCCGGAACTGCGGACGACGCCCAATGGCAAGTCCGTCTGTACTCTGGGGCTGGCGGTAAACGACCGTTACAAGAATGACGCCGGCGAATGGATCGAAAAGCCCAATTATTTCGACATCGTCGTCTGGGGAGCCCAGGCGGAGAGCTGCAGCCAGTATCTCAGCAAGGGCCGGCAGATCGCCGTTGACGGCCGTCTCAGCTTCCGTAGCTGGGAAGCCCAGGACGGTTCGAAGCGCTCCAAGGTCGAGGTCATCGCCACCACGGTGCAGTTCCTCGGCGCGCGCCAGGACGCGGGAGCGTCATCGGGCGCAACAACCGGCGCGCCGGTAACGACCGGTGCTCCGTCGGGCTTGTCGCCTGACACATCGGATTTCGATTCGCCGCCTGCTTCATCCGGCGACGACGACATCCCGTTTTAACGACAGTAAATGTGAACCGAGGGCGCTTGGCATCTACGCTGGGCAGCGCCCCGGTTTAACTAAAACAGGAACCTGGAACCAGGAACCAAGAATAAGGAACGGTATTAATGCCACCATCATCTTCGAGAGGTCCTCGCAAGGCTGGTAGCAGCAAGCGTCCGTCCTGGCGAGCCGGAGGCGGCTCCCAGCGGCGCAAGTACTGCTACTTCTGCAAGGAAAAAGTCGTCGAGATCGACTACAAGAACTACAACCAGTTGCGGCGCTATGTCTCCGACCGGGGCAAGATCCGCGCCCGCCGGGTGACCGGTACCTGCCGGCGCCACCAGCGCCAGCTGGCCATCGCCATCAAGCGTTCGCGTGAGATGGCGCTGCTGCCATACCTGGTCAGGTAGGCGCAAGCACACAACGCGGGGGTATCCGGTAGCGATATGACCACCAATTCCAGAACGGCTCTGCTTGACGGCGGCAAGGCGGTATCGATGTCGGTCGCCCTGGGGATAGTGATGACTTTCCTGTTCCCGCTGTCCATCGTAGCCGTACCGGTTATGCCGATACCGGCAGCTTTCATAACCTCGCGTCATGGTGTTCGGGCGGGGCTGCTGGTCAGCCTGTTGACGGGACTGCTCTGTCTGGGCCTGACTTTACCGCTGGTCGGAGTCTACGCCGGCATTTTGATCTTCATGCTGACCCTGGTTGCGGGGACCGGGGCCGGCCTGGCGCTTCGCATGGGCATATCAGAGTTCCGGCTGCTGATAGCGATGGCGGCGATCTTCTCCGTGACGCTGTTCCTCTGGTTGGGATCGCTGTTGCTGATCGTCGGTCAGGGTCCGGTGGACGCCCTTCAGTCCCTGGTTGATTATCTCGCGGCTACCAGCGGTGATTTTTACCAGTCGCTGGGGATGAGCCAGGAGGAAATCGATGTCAGGATAACCCAGGCGAGGGATTTTGCCTCGGCGTTGCCTTACCTGGCTCCGGCGGTGATACTGGTTATGTCCATCGTGTTTTCCAGCGCCAACGTGGCTATCGCCCGGCGGGTGTTCGATCGCCTGAGCCAGCCGTTCCCGCGGGACTTCGCCTTTCGCGACTTTCGTGTGCACTGGGCGTTTGTGTACATGCTCATCCTGGGACTGCTATTCCAGTTTCTGGCTCCCTACGCTTCGGAAACGTACGCTTTCGGGCTGGAAAATGTGGGCGCCAATCTATACATAGTCGCGGAGATGCTGTTTTTTATCCAGGGAATTGCGATAGCCAGCTTCTTCCTCTGGGCCTACAAGGTTTCAGGGGTGAAGCGGACAGCGGTCTACATCTGCCTGGTAATGCTGGAGCTGTTCCTGTCACTGACCAGCTGGATGGGCCTGTTCGACACCTGGTTCAATTACCGTAAACGTTTTATCAGGAAGAAACTGTCAGGCCAGTGAGTCTGATGGATGATGCAAATCAGGAAGAAACTGTCAGGCCAGTGAGCCTGATGGATAACGCAAATAGCGCAATAAATAAAACGCTGCAAATAGCGGATAAACCATTGTCAGTGAGGAGACCGGAATAACATGGACGTGATATTGTTGCAGAACGTTGAAACGCTGGGCGACAAGGGTTCGGTAGTAGCCGTTTCCGATGGCTATGCCCGTAACTTCCTTCTCCCCCGCAAGCTGGCGGAACAGGCTTCACCGGGCCGGATCGCCGAAGTCAGGCGCTACCAGGAAGAAGGAGAAGCCAAAAAGGTGCGCGACGCCGATCGGGCTGATGATCTGGCGGAGATCCTGGGCAAAACAGTTCTCACCGTGACCGCTCAGGCCGGCGAAGACGGCAAGCTCTTCGGTTCGGTAACCGCCGCGGATATCTCCAGGGAGCTCTTCCGCGCCAGGAATGTGAAGATCGACAAGAAGAAGATCAGCCTCGAGGAGCCGATCAAGGAGACCGGCGACTACATAGTCGAGATCGAAGTGCACACCGGAGTCAAGGCCAACGCCAAGGTGATCGTGGCGCCGGCCGGACAGGAGTAAACTGGTCCCATGGCGCGAGAACTGAAACAGACACCTTCATTGCCGCCCCAGAACCTGGAGGCGGAGGTTTCAGTGCTTGGCGCCATGATGATCTCCCCCGGGGCGATCAATAATGTAATCGGGAAGGTACACGAAACCGACTTCTACCGTGATTCTCACCGGGAGATTTTCCGCACCATCACCGAGCTTTTTGGCCATGGCAGCCCGGTGGACCCGATTACCGTGACCGAAAACCTGGCCCAGCGCGGTGTGCTGGAGCAGGTTGGCGGCAAAGCCTACATCCATACCCTGGTGGCGACGGTACCCGCGGCGGCCAACGCTCCGCATTACGCCGACATTGTCCGGGAGAACTCGGTTCTGAGATCGCTCATCCAGGTCGGCAACCGCATTGCCGAGCTTGGCTACGAGCGCCCCGGTGAAGTTCGGCAGCTGCTCGACCGGTGCGAGCAAATGGTCTTCGAGATTTCCCAGGAACAGATACGCGGCGAAGCCAGACCGCTCAAGGATCTACTCTCCGAGCAGTTCGAGCGCATCGAGAAACTGCACGAGCAGGGCAGCCGGATCAGCGGCATACCCACCGGTTTTCCGGACCTCGACAAGATTACTTCCGGCTTTCAGCGTTCGAACCTGATCATCCTGGCGGCGCGTCCATCAGTGGGCAAGACGGCGCTGGCCCTGGACATCGCCCAGAATATCGCGCTCAAGGAAGACATCCAGGTAGTCATCTTCAGCCTGGAGATGAGCGACAGCGAACTGGCCCAGCGCATGATGTGCAGCCAGGGGCGCGTCGACAGCCAGCGTTTGCGCACCGGCTCGGTGGGTCCGGACGACTGGGCCAAGCTGACTGAAGCCTGCGCCCGGCTGGAGCGGGCTCCGATCACGGTCGTCGATACTCCCGGTACCAATATGCTGGAGATCCAGGCGCTGACTCGCCGCCTGGCCAGCAAGCAGGCGGTCGGGCTGGTGATCATCGATTACCTGCAGCTGATGATGGGCGACAGCAATCGCTATGAGAACCGGCAACAGGAGATAACCAAGATTTCACGGTCGCTAAAAATTATGGCGCGCGACCTCAAGGTGCCGGTGCTGGCAATCTCCCAGCTGTCGCGGGCGGTGGAAGCGAGGACTCCGCCACGGCCACAACTCTCTGACTTGCGCGAATCCGGGGCCATCGAACAGGACGCCGACATGGTCATGTTTATCTACCGGCCCAAGGAAGAGTCCGGCCATCCCGGAACCGCCGCTGAACTGATCGTGGCCAAGCATCGTAACGGCCCCATCGGGTCCGTTGATCTTGTTTTCCAGGACAAATACACTTCGTTCGGAAGCGCGCACCGAGTCTGAGTGGGACTGGCCATGGCGGCCTCCGGAGGCTGCGCTGAGGAAAAAGAAACAGAGGGACAGACATCTTTGATAGCTTCCCTGAGAGATCTGCTGCAACCGGCCCGGACGGTCTCCCACCGCCAGGTCAGCACCCGGCTGGTGAACCCCGTGGGCCTCATGCGCCGGCTGGGGTTGCCCGGCAGCGGGCCCTTCGTGCTGCTGGACAGCGCCGGTGGCAACCCCGACCTCTGCCGTTATTCCTTTCTCGCCTGGAATCCACGGCTGGCAGTAACCGTACGGCGGGGCATCGCCAGGATTACCGGACCAGGCGCGGCCGGCGCCGATGGATTTTTAGGTGGCGAGGCTTTCGAAGTCGAGGCGGAGGATCCTTTTGAGCTGATCAGGAAACTGCTCGGCGTCCTGTCCCCGGATGAGGCGATAATCCCGCAAAGCGCCGCGAATCTGCCGATTAGCGGTGGTGTCTTTGGCCTCGCCGGTTACGACGCCGGCCGCTACATCGAGAACTTGCCCCAGCTGGCCGCCGACGACCTCGATCTGCCCGAGTTTGATTTCATTTTTCCCAGCCGGCTGATCTGCTACGACCACCGGCAGGAGACGGCCCACCTGGTCTTTGAGGATGCCGCTCCCGGTGAACTGGAGGAAGCCGAGAGCGCGCTGAGCCGCCAGGAAGCGGCGGGGCCGACAGAGACGCCACCGGGCATCGACCGCCACGCGTTCAGTCTCAGCTCGGTCACCAGGTCAAACATGACCCACGCCAGTTTCAAACATATCGTACGGCGCGCCAAGGAGTACATCCTGGCCGGAGACATCTTCCAGTCGAATCTGTCCCAGCGGCTGGAACTCGATTACGCCGGCGACAGCCTCGATTTGTACGATTCACTGCGGGCGGTCAATCCCTCTCCCTTCGCCGGCTACCTGGAGCTCGATGGCTATCAGGTCATCTCCTCTTCACCGGAACGGCTGGTCCAGCTGGAGGGCCGTCAGGCCCAGACCCGCCCGATTGCCGGCACGCGCCGCCGGGGCGCCGACTTTAGCGAGGACCATGACCTCAGGCAGGAACTCAACCTCGACCCCAAAGAGCGCGCCGAGCATATCATGCTGGTGGACCTGGAGCGCAACGACCTGGGACGCGTTTGCGATTACGGCAGCGTCAATGTCAACGAGCTGATGGTCAATGAAGCCTATTCGCACGTCATTCACATCGTCTCCAACGTCCGGGGGACATTACATCAGCGCATGGACGCCCTGGACCTGCTCAGAGCCATGTTCCCCGGCGGCACCATCACCGGCTGCCCCAAGGTGCGCTGCATGGAAATCATCGACGAGCTGGAGCCGGTACGCCGTGGCTTCTATACCGGAAGCTTCGGGTATATCGGCTACAACGGCGACATGGACATGAATATCATCATCCGTACTCTGGTGCGCCGCGGCGACAAGGTTTATGCTCAGGCGGGCGCCGGCATTGTCGCCGACTCCGACCCTGAGCGAGAGTATCGTGAGACTCTGCGCAAGGCCGAAGCCATGGTGCACGCGGTGGAGCTGGCGAACCGGAAAACCGCCAAAACGAAAATCCTTTTCTCGTTGACGGGCGAGGGATAAACGGGAGTCCGTGGTTGCACGTTTACCTGAACGGCCATCTGGTACCAGATAAAGCAGCTACAGTTTCCGTATTCGACCGCGGTTTCGCCTACGGAGATTCGCTGATAGAGACCTTGAAGATTCTGCACGGCCAGCCCGTTTTTTTTAAAGATCACTTCAACCGGCTATCCCGTGCCATGGAGCAGGCCGGTTTTGAAGCGAAGCTCGATGGAGGGGACCTGAGGAACCATGCCGTCTCTCTGGCGGAAGCCAACCTGGTCGCTGATGGCCGGCTGCGCCTGCAGCTCTCACGAGGAGTCCCCGAAATCCCGGGAGGCGTCGATCCCGGTGGCCGTCTGACGCCGACGTTGCTCATCACTACGGAGCAGTTCCCCGGTTACCCGGAAGAGGAATACCAGAAGGGTGCCCTCTGCTTCACGGTGGCCGCCAATCGTGGCCGCTATGCGGGGATCAAATCCGCCAGCCTGCTGCCGACGATTATCGCCCGGCGCGAGGCAGTGAAGGCAGGCGCCACGGAGGTCATTTTCACCGGCGGTCATGGGGGCTTGATCGAGGGCTCCTTCACCAACATTTTCTTTCTCTGCAGCGGCAGCCTGCTGACCGCGGGGGAGGATCAGCCGGTGTTGGCCGGCGTGGTCAGGGAAAAGGTGATCGGCATCGCCTCTGAAATGGGAATCGAAGTAAAGTTCGGGACGCCGAAAATCGGTGATCTACGTTCAGGCGAGGATGCCGCTTTTCTCACCAGCAGCCTGTTGGGCGTTTGCCCGGTTCGGGAGATTGACAATCTGAAGTTGAGAATGGACCGGGATCTGGTACAGCGGATCGCCGCCCGGCTTTATGAACAGGAGCTCGACGATATCGGGCAATAAACGGTTATTATCGTCTGACAAACTGTTATCGGCTGGCGACGCGAGCTGAAACCGGCCGATGTCGCGCAGCAATCCGGCTAACGCCCGGCCCTGATTCCGGCGTCGATTTCTTCCTGGACCATCTTCAGGTCATTATCGACCATCATCCTGATCATCTCTTCAAAAGTGACCCTGGTTTCCCAGCCCAGCTTCTCGCGGGCTTTGGCGGCGTCGCCGATCAGCAAGTCGACCTCGGCCGGCCGCACGAAGCGCTGGTCAATCTTTATAAACTTTTTCCAGTCCAGACCGGCGTAGTCGAAGGCGATCTGCACGAGCTCTTCGACCGAATGGGTCTCGCCGGAACAGATGACATAATCGTCCGGCTTGTCCTGCTGCAGCATCATCCACATCATCCGCACGTAATCGCCGGCGTAACCCCAGTCGCGCTTGGCGTCCAGGTTACCCAGGCGCAGCTCGTCGATCAGGCCCAGCTTGATGCGGGCGACGCCGTCGGTGACCTTGCGGGTGACGAACTCATAGCCCCGCCGTGGCGATTCGTGATTGAAAAGGATGCCCGAACAGGCGTACAGATTGTAGCTCTCGCGGTAATTGACGGTGATGAAGTGTCCGTAAACCTTGGCGACCCCGTAGGGGCTGCGCGGATGGAACGGCGTATTCTCGGTCTGCGGAACTTCCGCCACTTTGCCGAACATCTCCGAAGACGAAGCCTGGTAAAAACGGGCGTCGCTTTTGGTGTGGCGCATGGCCTCCAGCATCCGGGTCACGCCCAGCGCCGTGAATTCGGCGGTCAGCACCGGCTTGGTCCAGGAGGTCGGCACAAAGCTCTGGGCGGCCAGGTTGTAAATCTCGTCCGGCTGCGATTCGCTGATGGCGGCGATCAGCGACATCTGATCGAGCAGGTCCGCCTGGATCAGCGTAACCTTGTCGCGGATGTGGGTGATACGCTCGAAGTTCTCCGTACTGGAGCGGCGCACCATGCCGAAGACGTTGTAACCCTTTTCCAGCAGGAACTCGGCCAGGTAAGAACCGTCCTGCCCGGTGATGCCGGTGATCAAGGCGTTCTTAGTCATTTTTTCCTTCCTGTCGAATCTTCACTTGTTCCCGCCAGTAATCGAGCGTATCCGCGAGGCTTTGTTCCAGCGGTATCTCCGGTTGCCAGTCGCCCAGCGATCTGAGTTTTGACGAATCGCCGACCACTACCGGGGTATCGGATGGCCGCATCAGTTCGGGGATGTTCTCCACCCGCGGTTTCACCGAAGACAGCTCCAGCAGCATCTCCAGAATACGGTTGATCGGCCAGGAAACCCCGGAGGCAATATTATACGCCTCTCCGGCCGTGCCTCGCGAAAGCATCAGATAGTAGCCACGGACGATATCGCGCACATCGGTAAAGTCCCGCCGCGACTCAAGGTTTCCCACCCGCAGGACCGGCTCACGCAGGCCCGCTTCCATCTCCGCTATCTGGCGGGCAAAGGCCGGCACCACGAAGTTGCCTACCTGCCTGGGGCCGATATGGTTGAACGGCCGGGCGATGACCACCTCGGCGCCGAAAGCTTCGAAATACTGCAGGGCGACGAATTCCTGCGCCACCTTGCTGACCGAATAGGGGTTGCTAGGCCTGAGCGGGCTGGCTTCGTTAGCCGGCAGCCGCTCCTGGTCGACCTTGCCGTAGACCTCGCTGGAGCTGACTATCAGGACGCGGGCCGAAGGCGCCTGGTCGTGGAGCGTCTGCATTAACACCTGGGTGCAGACGGTGTTGGTCGTCAGTATCGCCGGTGCATCCTGCCAGGCGCCCGCCACCTGAGCACGCGCCGCCAGATGAATGACGGCGTCGGGCTGTTCCTGCTCAACCACCCGGGCCAGCGCGCCGGCGTCGGCCAGGTCGCAGCAGTGGACGGCCGGTGCGGCGCCGGAGAAACTCATCAGGAATTCATCAGTAGGGGAAAGGAGATCCAGGCCGGCTACTTCCACGCCGTCAATCGTCAGCAGATATTTCGCCAGATGGCTGCCGGCAAAACCGGTGATACCCGTGATCAGGATTTTCAAGAAGGGCTCCGTTTGTCTTTCCAGGACAGGAACAGGCCTGTCTGCGCTGGTTGCTGGATCGAACGAGGACAAATTATATCAGGATTTCAGGCCTGCAAGCTGATCACTCCCTGCCATTTACCCGCCGATACCCGCCCGCCCGGCGAACCTGACTTTCAACACATCAGCTGACAGCACTGATTCCATTGACGAATCCAGGCATCAGCCGTATAGTTCATATATGCGAACATCTGCACCAAACAAGGGAAAAGGATATGACTGACGACCTGAACCGGAAACTTTATGAAATGCACGCCGAAATCTGCAAGGTGCTGACCAGCGCCAAGCGGATCGAAATTCTCAACCTGCTGCGCGACGGTGAAAGATCGGTCGGCGAGATCGCCTCGCTGGCCGAGATCTCCCGCACCAATGTTTCGCAGCACCTGTCGTTCCTGCGCCAGAAAGGGATGGTGGTGTCACGCCGCGAGGGCACAAACATCTTCTATACCGTCGCCAACGCGAAAATCTTCAAGGCCATGGACACGATGAAAGAAGTCTTGCTCGAGGGCCTGCAGGTAGAACAGGATTTCGTCGCCAGCCTGAGCGCCGGCAAGTAAATATCAGGAAATGATTGAGACGGCAGAGTGCGTTTGATGGGGCTATAATTATTAAGAACTGTCCGAAGCTGGTGAATAGATGAACAGTTATGAAGAAATGAACAAGGCAAGATTGCTGCTCGGGCTACCCGAGCGGGCGGAGATGGCTGAAATCAGGGCAAACTACAAGAAACTTATGGGGCAATGGCACCCAGACAAGTGTGGCGAGGATACTCAAAAGTGTGAAGAGATGTCAAAAAAAATTATAACCGCCTATGAGATTATCCTTGCTTATTGTAAGGAATACCAATTCTCCTTTTCAAAGGAAGAGGTTATGAAGCATGCGACGGAGGAAGAAATTTGGCTGGAGCGCTTCGGCAAGGACTCCTCCTGGGGTACCCCATGAAACTTCGGACTCCACAAGCAGCAGGCCACTTGTTTTTAGTCTCGGAATCTATATATAATTAAACTCTAATGAAAGAAGATAAGATAATTCTGGAAATGCACGCGGATGTATGCAAGGCCTTCGCCCACCCGACCCGTTTAGGGATTCTGAATGCGCTCAGAGATAAAGAAATGACCGTCACCGATATGACGCAAGCGCTTGGCGTCGCCAAGGGTAACCTGGCGCAGCATCTGGCAATCCTCAAACAGCGGCAGATCGTGGGCACTCGCCGCGAGGGAATCAACGTCTATTACCACGTTACTGATCCCAAGATCATCCAGGCGTGCGAGCTTATGCGCAGCGTTCTTCTCAACCAACTCAAGGAGACAGAAAAGCTATCACGCAAATACGCCACCGGCTAGGTCCAGACAAGTCTTTTTTTTGGCTATCAGTATAGATTTATCGAGACATATAAGTATACCTACAGCTATACGGTGGCGATACTTTGAAGAGTGTAGACCAAGGAGGAGAAAGTGAAATTCAATCTGGTTGAGTTTTCGATAAAAAGGCCCACCCTGGTCATTATCATTATCCTTCTGGTAACGGCTGCGTTTGCTACGCAGTTCCCCAAGATCACGACAGACACCGACCCGAATAACATGCTACCGGAAACTTCCGACGTGCGTGTAACCAACCGCGAGGTCGAGCAGACCTTTGGGCTCCACAAGGACATGATTGCCCTGGGAATTGTAAATGAAAGAGGGGTTTTTAATTCCCAAACCGTGGCGCGGCTCGCCAAGTTTACAGGTAAGATTTCAAAGCTTGACGGTGTAGCATCAAAAGACGTCATGAACTTCTTGAGTGCAAGCAATATCACCCTTTCCTCCGCTGAACCGCCGGAAAGTGAAGTCTCCGGCATAAAGGGCATGGTAATGGGCAATCCGATCCTGGTTGGCCGCTTCGTCTCCGGAGATGAAAAAACCACCGCCATTTTTGTTCCACTGGAAGACGGTGCAAACGGCAAAGCAGTAGCCGACCAGATTTGGGAGATTTCGGACAGTGATAGAGGAGATGAAACCTACCTTGTAGCGGGAGACCCTGTGGCCCGTGATACGTTCGGGTCCGAGATGTTTCTGCAAATGGGGCTTTTTTCGCCGATTGCCGGTTTCATCATGATGCTGGTCCTGTACCTCATGTTCAGGAACTGGCCATTAACTCTGTCCATCATGGGTGTGGCAATGATCAGCATCATCTGGACACTGGGGCTCCTGATCGGCCTGGGTTACCCGGTACATATCATGAGTTCGATGATCCCGGTGTTTCTCATGGCCATTAGCACGGCAGGCATCCACGTTTTCAATGAGTTCTATTTTTGTTGCGGAGAGCTTGAGGAGAGAAGAAGGGCAATTATGAAAACTATGAAAGCAGTGGGCGCGCCGATCTGGTATACAGCCTTGGCAGCTGCGGTCGGTTTCGCCGTGCTCGGTATCGGCAATATTATCCCGGTCCGGGTCTTCGGCCTCTCCGTGGCCTTTGGCATTGCCGCTGTTGCTCTCCTGTCCTTTACCTTTCTTCCAGCCGTGATGGCGCTTGTGAGTGAGAAGTCGCTCCGAAAGGCTTCTAGCCGGGAAGACATGACCGAGAACTGGGTTTCTGGACTGTTAAACAGATTGGGTACGTTGGTTATCAGGCGTCGAGGAATCATCCTTGTGGCTGGCATAATAATTGTTGGTTTCTCAATCTGGGGCATTACCAGAATCAGGGTAAACAACAATATGGTCACCTGGTTTAAAAGCGGCAGCGATATAAGAGTAGCCGATCGAGTTATCAACGAGAACCTGGGCGGCACGAACATGGGGTATCTTGTTGCTCAAGGGAACGGGACGAACTCGCTGGCCACGCCAGTGGCTCTCAACTACATCGAGGGCCTGCAGAGGCAGGTGGAAACGCTCGGCACTGTTGGAAAGACCTATTCCGTTGTTGACATGATGAAAATGATGAACATGATGATGAGTGGAAACAATCAGGCTAACTTCGTTGTGCCAAATTCACAAGAGGCCATAACCGGGTTTCTGTCATCTTCCGCCCGCCCCTCCGACATCAACTCGAGTGCTGACAAGGCAAACATCCAGGTGCAACTTAAGACATGGGACGCATCAGCCATGGACGAAGTGCTGAATAAGGTAGACAACTATACAGCGATGAACCCCGCGCCCGCCGGTATCATCTTCCAGCCCGCGGGCATCGCCTACTTCAACAAGATCTGGAACGACGAAGTTCTGGGCGATATGGTCAAGGTCTTCATCATCGGCACCATCGTCATCTTCTTCGTGTTGTTGATAATATATCGATCGCTTAAGTGGGCCATTGTGAGCTTCATCCCGCTACTTTTCACCATCATCATCATTTTCGGGGCCATCGGGTTCATGGGCAAGGACTTTGACATGCCGATCTCGGTGCTCTCCACCCTTTCACTGGGCCTGGCGGTTGATTTCGCCATCCACTTTGTAAGGCGCTACCGGCAACGGCTGGCCGATGATCCGGACATTGACAGCGCCCTGGTTTGGACAATCGTGCGGCCGGGCAAAGGAATTATCAGAAATGCGATTCTCTTTTCCGCCGCGTTCTCCGTCATGATATTCGCGGCCCTGACGCCGTATATCACCGTGGGTGTGTTCATCATGTCAATCATGGGGGTTAGCGCGGTTCTCACCATCGCTTATCTTCCCGCGCTGATAAGCCTGTTCCGGTTGCGATGAGCGCTGCGCGCACGAATACCGGGTTCAATGCCGCTGCATATGACTCCTGGTTTGAAACGCCTCTGGGGCGCTTATGTGGAATCCTGGAAACGGCGTCGATTCTTAAGCTGGCACAGTTAAAGCCACGCGAGCTTGTTCTGGACCTTGGCTGTGGCACCGGCTTTTTCACGCTGGAGTTAGCCCGCCGAGGCGCCAGAGTGATTGGTGTCGACGCCTCAGCTGAGATGCTCAAAGCAGCAGAAGTGGAGGCAGCAAGGGAAAAGCTCCCGATTTCCTTCCACCGGGCGCAGGCGGATTCACTTCCCTTTGCCTCCCAAAGCTTTGACCTGGTGGTTGGTGTCACCCTTCTTTGCTTTGCCGAGCAGCCCGATCTGATTTTGCGGGAGGCAAACAGGCTGCTGAAAGACTCGGGAAGAATCGTGGTTGGAGAGCTAAACCGGCTGAGTTACTGGTCACGGCTTCGCAAGGTGAAAGCACTGTTTCATGAAACCAGCTACCGACATGCTCACTTTCTGTCTCCATCAGAACTGAAACAGCTTCTCTGGCAGGCGGGTTTTGCGGTCCGAGGTAATGAAACCCGAATCTTTTTCCCGCCGACTAATTGGTCTCCAGTTCTAAAACAGTACAGTCTCTTTGAAAGAGCCGGTGGAGCCCTTTTCCCGAGCCATGGAGCTTTTGTAGGTATGAAGGCCGACAAGCAACTCCTTTGCTGATGAAGTGCCAGGGTCAGTAGCCATTACACATCATGAAAAGCTGGCGCAGGAATGGTCTTACGTCGGTCTGGCAGCCTGAGATCAGTATCAAGCAGGTCGGCTGCTCTGCGTGCTAGCAGGAAGCATAATACACTGCGGTTGACGTATAAAATATAATCATGTAAGAATACTATTATATATTTCTACTGATTGGCTGATATGAAATCGTCCACAATAGACAAAATCGAACGAGACAGAATCGAACTCCTGAAAATAATTGGGCATCCCTTGAGGGTCCAGATCCTCGAGCAGCTTGAAGGTGGCGTGAAATGTGTCAGCGACTTTGACAATTATTTCGAGGCAAGCCAGCCGAACATATCCCAGCACCTGGGTCTCCTTCGCAGGAGTGGCCTGATCGACTACTACATGGATGGACGTCTGCGCTGTTACTTCCTGGTTGACCCGATAGTACCGGACCTTTTGAATCTCTTGCGCAAGCGGTATGAGAATGACTTGGAAGCGCCGGATTGTTGCCTGGTTTCCAAGACAGGAAAGTACCCGGGGGCGAGAAGGCATTAATCTACTTGGGGGGTAATGATGAACGAAGAGAAAAAACCAGCCAAAGTCGTATCGATAATGTGCTTCCATGACGAGATGTGCCTGGTCTTCAATGCACTGATGACGGCACAGAGCCTGCTCAGGTCGGGCTCAAAGGTGACGATCTTCTTCGGTTCCCGCGGCATCAACGCTGTTCACCAAGAAAAAATCAACAAGCTGGTATGTCTACCCGATCAGCCTCAGGAAGTGCAAGATGCCGTCATGAAGAAGATGGAGGAGATGGACCTGCCCGAGATCAGCCTGCTGATGGAGACTCTTTACTACGAGGGCGCAACGCTGCTGGCCTGTCCGCTCAACCTTGGCGTGTTCGGCATGAGCGAAGGCGACCTGGTGCTGGGGGTGACGGTCGCCGACCCCGCCACCTACTACAAAGATGTGATGATAGCGGCGGACATGAACCTGGCATTTTGAATCCGGTCATTTTGGTGACCGCTGCTTTAAGACCAAACGAGAGAAAGGAGATGGCAGATGAAAGTTCTCGATGAGAGCTACAAGGGAGTCTCGGAAGGGACGTTGGTTCCGCTTAATGAGCTGGGCTTGCCTGCCCCCACGACAGGGGGGTTGCTCATCGTTTTCTGGAAGGGGCAGTGACAGGGATGTCGGCAGGAGGCTCCTGCCATCAAGCGTCTCCATGAGCGTTACTCGTCCAGAGGGCTCTCGGTGGTCTACGTGGGACCCTTCGAAACCAAGGAGAGTTGCCAAAGTTGGAAGGACGAATATGAGCTGCCCTTCCCGGTGATTTCCGATGAGGATGGGGCGATATTCAAACAGCTCAGCAACGGCTGGGTGCCTTACACCATCCTCGTGGGACCGGACGGCAAGGTGCAGCTATGGGAAAGTGAGTTCGACGAGGCGGGCTTTGCCGCCGCAGTTGAGAAGCTCTACCGTGAGCCTGCCGAAGCACAACCCGAGCCCGAGCCCGCCGCGCGGCTGGCACCCCAGCCAGCGGGCCGTGCCGGAGCAGCTACCATTGTCATTCTGGGTGGCGGAGCTGGCGGGCTGGTGGCCGCCTATCACCTGCGCCGCCGGTTCTCCGGGAAGCATCGCATCGTCCTTGTCGACCGCTCGCCCGACCACCTGTTTCAGTCCTCTTTACTGTGGCACATGGTAGGGCAGCGCCGGGCGGACCAGATCCGGCGGCCGCTTTCAGACCTGACCCGGAGAGGGATCGAGTTCATAAACGATGAGGTTGTTGAGATAGACCTCGCCAACAAGCTGGTAAAGACACACTCGGAAAAAATTGATTTCGACTATCTGATCGTCTCCCTTGGCGCACAGCTCGTGCCGGAGACGGTGGAGGGCTTTGATGAGATGGCCCTAAACCTCTATGACCCCAAGGGCGCTGGAATGATTAACGCCGCCCTGGAGTCTTTTTCCGGCGGCAGAGTGGGCGTGCTTGTCACCTCCATGCCGTTTAAGTGCCCCGCCGCACCGTATGAGGCCGCGCTTCTGGTGGACTCGTTCCTCCGTAAAAAGGGCGTCCGGAACAAATCGGAAATCCACGTCTATACACCCGAGCACCAGCCCATGCCTGTCGCTGGACCGGTCATGGGGGAGGCAATCACCAAGGTGCTCGGCAAACGCGACATCCGCTACCATCCGCTATTCACCTTTGAGAAGATGCAACCGGGTACGCACACGATTATTCCGTCTGGCGGCGAACCGGAGAAGGTAGATCTGCTGATCGCGGTTCCTCCCCATCAGGCTCCCGACGTGGTGCGTTCCTCTGGGCTTATCGGCGCCTCGGGATGGATCCCCGTTGACAAGCACACGCTGCGCACCGAGCATGAAGGCGTCTACGCCATCGGCGACGTTAACAGCGTCAGGCTTGCCAATGGCAAGACGCTTCCCATGGCGGGCGTCTTCGCCCATTACGAGGCCAAGGTCGTAGCCGAGCAGATTGCGACCGAGCTTCAAGGGCAGAGGTCGGATGCGGCATTCAGTGGCAAGGGCTACTGCTGGCTGGAGCTGGGCGGTGGCAAGGCTGGCTTTGCGGGCGGAAATTTCTATAACGAGCCCGAACCGTCAGTCCGCTTGTACCCGCCCATGCGTTTCTGGCACTGGGGGAAAGTCCTGTTTGAGAAGTGGTGGCTCCGCCACTGGTTTTGAGATTGGCGATGGTATTGTTTCAAAGCGCCACATAAACAGCAGATAAAGGCAAGTGACGCAACATGTTCTATTCCCATTGGCTGTCAAGTTTTCGCGAAGCTTATTGATGGCGAAGTCATCAGCGGCAATCATATGAACTACTGGAGGTGGCGATATGTCTGGCAAGACAGTAATGGTACTGGGCGGCGGCATCGGTGGGGTCGTAGCCGCAAACAAGCTTCACCATCTATTGCGCGACGACCGGGTGGTCGTTGTCGACAAGAGCCCCCGGCACAGTTTTACCGGCTCGTACATGTGGATTCTGAGTGGCGCTCGTGTCGCTTCCCAGGTCGAGAAGGACCTGTCGTCGCTGAATAAAAAGGGCATCGAGTTCGTCAGGGGCGAGGTTGCCGCGATTGATCCGGATGGCGGCAGGGTTACGGTGGACGGCAAGGATATGGGCTACGACCACCTGGTCGTTTCCCTGGGAGCGGATCTCGACCCCGGCTCCATACCGGGCCTGACCCGGGCCGGCCACAATATATACACAGTCGACGGCCTGACGCAGGCCCATCAGGAACTTACAAAGTTCAATGGCGGCCGCATCGTTATCGCCATCTGCCGCATGCCATACAAATGCCCCGCCGCTCCTTATGAGGCCGCCCTGATCATCGACAAGATGCTCCGGTCCCGGGGCGTCAGGGAAAAGACCGAAATCGAAATCGTCACCTGGGAGCCGGCGCCGATGCCGGTGGCCGGGCCGATCATGGGCCAGGCGGTCCTCTCCATGATGGAACCGGGTGGCATCTCCTACAAGCCCAATTCCACGATCAACTCGGTCGATCCCGAGACGAAACAGGTCCTGCTGGAAGGCGCCGACCCGATTCCCTATGACCTGTTGCTATATATTCCGCCGCACAAATGCGCCCAGGTTGTGCAGGAGGCCGGATTGACTGGTGAAGGCGGCTGGGTGCCGGTGGACCCGGGCAGGCTGACGACGAAGCACGAGAACCTTTATGTAATCGGCGACGCCACGGCGATCAAGCTGCCTAATGGCAAGATGTTGCCCAAGGCGGGGGTTTTCGCCCACAAGCATGCCGAGACGGTAGCTCAGGAGATCGCCGCCCAAATCAAGGGCAGCGAGGCGCCCAAGCCATATGACGGTCTGGGTTATTGTTTCATCGAGATCGGCGATGGCACCGCCGGTTTTGCCAAGGGCAATTTCTATGCCGAGCCGGATCCGACCATCAAGGCGAGCAAGCCCGGCAAGCTGCTACATTGGCAAAAAGTCGCCTTCGAGAAGTACTGGTTCTGGAAGTATTTTTAGGAACGGTTGCCCGTCAGCCTGACCGGCTGATCAGGACCATGCGGGAAGTGGTTGCCCGTCAGCTTTCCCGGCTGATCAGGACCATGCGAACCAGCGACAGTATCGACATCAGCGCCGCTGCTACATAGGTCATCGCCGCCGCGGTCAGCACCTTGCGTGCGCCCTGGGCCTCGCTTTGCACCACCAGGCCGTTGCTCTGCAACAGTTGCATGGCCCGGGAGGAAGCGTCGAACTCTACCGGCAGGGTCACGATCTGGAAGATAACCGCTGCCGTAAAAAGGACGATGCCGATGTTCATCAGGGTATGTGAGGTGCTGAAGATAATCCCGGCAAAGAAGATCATTGGTCCCATGCTGGAGCCGAACGATGCCGCCGGAACCACCGCGGCCCGGATCTTCATCGGCACATAGCCCTTGGCATCCTGGATAGCATGGCCGGTCTCGTGCGCGGCCACTCCCAGCGCCGCCAGGGAATTACTGCGCGCCACCCCCTGGCTCAGCCGCAGCACCCGCTCCCGCGGATCATAATGATCGGTCAGATTACCGGGTATCTCCTCGATGGCGATATCGGAGAGCCCCGTCTGGTCAAGCAGCCGGCGGCTCGCCTGGGCGCCGGTGACGCCGCTGACCGCCTGCTTTTTGGAGTATTCCTTATAGGTGCTCTTCACCTTGAACTGCGCATATAGCGACAGGATGATTCCCGGCACCAGCAGCAGCATGCTTGTAAAAAAGATTGGATCGCCCCAGTACATTCTCTATACCTCCTGTTTTCCCGTCGCGGACGCGGCGAGAGTGTTTAACTAAAAAAATTATAGCACAGGGCCCTTACCGGGTTAGTGATATCACCCGGGGCCGGGATTATGTTCGTGCCTGGCTCCGGGCTCCTCGTCATCAAGGGTGCCTGTGGCAGCTCCCGGCCTGATCTTGATGTGCCGGATTTTCACCAGCGCCATGATGATGGCGACCAGGGCGAGTTCGACCAGCGTCTGCCAGAAACGGACGAGGATGGCGAAGGCCGCCGCGGCGCCGGCGCTTTCAAAAGCGAAGTCCAGGGTGAAGGCGTAAACGCCCTCCCTGACACCCAGCCCGCTGGGCGAAATGAAAAACAGCACCGAGGTCAGCCAGGCCAGCGGTGCGCTGGCGATGATGATCGGCAGGTCCGACAGATCAATCTTGGCCACGGTGTTGACCATGGCGAACATGCCCAGGCCGGCGACGATCCAGAATAAACAGTAAAAGATAAAGATGCCGATCACGTCCATGAACGGCAGAAATTCCTCGATCGTTTCCCGCTTCAGTTTGCGGAAGACGAAGTTGCCGAACCGCCCCAGAATCGCCGGGTGCAGGCAGATGATGGCCAGCGGTGGCACGATCAGAACTATCCAGATCATCTGGGAGAAATTCTGCAGCTTGGGCCAGAAGGGCAGCACGATAGCTATCGCCGTGGCCGCCGAAGCCCCCAACAGCGCCTGTTCGTAGGCGATACTGGTCAGCGATACCCGCTTGGGGACGCCGTAGGGCCCTATCATCATCACCCTGCCCACTACCATAACCACATTGCCCGGGATATAGCGGGCCAGCAATGACTTGAACCAGACATAGAGCCCCGGCAGGAAGGGGACCGGATGATTGAAGCGCCAGAGGATAATCAGCCAGCCACAGGCGTGGCCCAGGTAGAGAATGCTAAGCATGATAAAGGAGAGGACCAGCCAGGGGGAGCTGAACTGCCAGTCGCGGGAGGTAATCTCCGGCCAGTCCTGGCGGATCTTCTTGCCCAGGAAATAGAAGATTGCGCCGACAATAATTATCTGTGCGGCCAGCCGCAGGACTTTCTTTGTTCGAGGAGTGATTATTCCTCCCGGGAGAAGTGATCTGGCGGACCTGTTGCCGCCGACGAGAAGTATATACCAATTCGATCAAAACATGCCCAGCTCTGCCGCTTGCTGTATAATAACGCCTTGCTCCTGCAATATAACGCCTTGCTCCTGCAATCAGGCGCACTGCTTCGCTTATGACCGACATCATCCTGAAAACCAGCCGTATCGGGGTCCTCATGGGAGGGCTGTCCGGTGAACGCGAGATCTCCCTGAGATCCGGCGCCGGCTGCCTGGCGGCTCTGCAGTCCCTGGGTTATGACGCGGTAGGCATCGACGTAGACCGCAACGTCGCCGAAAAGCTGCGGGAAGAGGGCGTCAAGGCGGCCTTCCTTGCCCTGCACGGCAAGTTCGGCGAGGACGGAACCATCCAGGGCTTGCTGGAGCTGATGGATATTCCTTACACCGGCTCCCGCGTGCTGGCCAGCGCCCTGGCCATGAACAAGGTTCGCACCAAGCAGATAGCGGTTTATAACGGCATACCAACGGCCGCTTTCGAAAGCTTCAACAGCCGCGATGACATCGGTGCCGCCTGCAAGCAGGCCGTGGAGAATCTCAGGTTCCCGGTGATGGTGAAGCCCTGGGAGGAGGGTTCGAGCCTGGGGGTCGTCAAGGTTAACGATCCCGAACATCTCGAGAAGGCAGTCAGGGAAACCTGCCGTGATTTCAGCGGCGCTCTGGCCGAAGAGTTCGTCGAGGGACCAGAGATCACCGTCGGCCTGCTTGAGAACAAGCGGATCACCATGACCATGCCGGTTCTGCAGCTCAGGCCCTCCGCCGAATTCTATGACTTCGAAGCAAAATACAGCCATGGGATGACCGAGTTCGTGATCCCGGCCGAGATACCGGAAGAAACATCCATGCAGGCCCAGGAACTGGCGATGGAGGTACACTCCGCGCTGGGCTGCCGCGGTTTCAGCCGCGTCGACTTTATCATCAACGCCGAAGGCGTACCGCAGCTCACTGAAATCAATACCCTGCCGGGAATGACCGAGACATCCGACTTCCCGGCTCAGGCGAAGGCCGCAAATATCGGTTATGAAGAGCTGGTACAGAGGATGCTGCGGACGGCCCTTCTGCCTTTCTAGGAATTTCCCCGCTGGACCAGACGGGCAAAAAAAACAGTGACACGGCGCGCCATGTCACTGTAATCACCCGGAATATGATTTTCCTGAACTAGTCCACTAACCGGCGTAAGTCTTCGTCGGAATAGGCCTCGCGGATCATGTCTCTGGCGATTTGCTCCGGATCAACGCAGTATTCGTGCCGTTCGACCAAGCGCTTCAATCTGCGCAGACGGCGGGCGCGCAGGTCGTGGTTTTGCGGTGACAGTTCTTTTACATCAACGGGGAACATCTGTTTTCCTGTGTCGCGGGGAGCTCCGCTTCCTGCCGTGTGGATTTGCCTGACTGAGGCTCCCGGGTGTGCCACATGTTAGTGGCCTTCACTACAAATATCGGAGGTCCGGGCAGCTTATTGAGGAAATTGCCGCCGCCAGCCGCTCTTTGCCCCACGGGCCCTGATACAGTTACAATATTCATGGTATTGCGCGACCACGGCAGACACCCATGAGCAATCTCAGATTTGGCGGCCAGGCCGCCGGCCTCGAAGGCATCACCTTTCTTGCCGCCCACGGATTTGATTTCGCCGATCTCAATCTCAACGAGATCGAGAAGATCAGGCGTGAGGAGAGCGAGATGCTGAAGGCGGCCCGGAAGGCCGGCATGTTCTTTACCGCACACGCTCCCGATTTGAGGGTGGACAACGAGGATGGCATGCAAAGGATCGGCGAGGCGGTCGGATACGCCGAACTGTTCAAGCCGCGCACCATCACCATCCACCCCATCCTGGCGCCGCGCTCGAATACGCCGGAGAAGATCGCTCTGAAGATCAGGGAGGTTGGAGCCCTGGCGGCAATGGCCGAAAGCTACGGCGCCCGCATCTCCTGCGAGAACACCAGTGAGAATCCGGTTGATATGAAAGCTGTGCTGGATGCGAACCCCGGGGTCATGCTGACAGTTGACATCGGCCACAGCGAGCTGCTCAGCGACGAGAACAAGTCCCTGGGGTTTATCGAGGCCTATCCGGATCGGATCGGCCATATCCATATCCATGACAACATCGGCGGTGACACCTATCACGAGGACCTGCACCTGCCGCTGGGTGAGGGCCGCATCGATTTCGCCCCTATCCTGCTGGCCCTGCGAAAGCTGCCCCAGGAAATAACCATTACTTTCGAGATGCCGCGCCAGAAAGCTTACGAAGGGCTTTTATGGCTGAGGGAACGGGAGCTCACTTGACCATCGCCTACCGTGTCAATAACAACATATATCTGAACATTACCAACCGCTGTTCGTCGGACTGCACCTTTTGCCTGGCCAAATTTACGAATACTTTCCACGGATATAACCTGAAGCTGGAAAGTGATCCCTCGCTGGGGGAAATCCTGCAGGAGCTGGAACTCGCCTTCCTGGACGGCCCCGCCGACGAAGTCGTTTTCGTGGGTTTTGGCGAGCCGACCATGCGCCTGGACGAGGTGCTGGCTGTTGTCGAATGGTTAAAGCTCAGGCGCATACCTTCGCGGCTGGACACCAATGGCCACGGGCAACTGCTGTATCCGGAACGGGAAGTCGCCCATGATCTGGCGGCTGCTGGCCTGGGGGCGGTGTCGATCAGCCTTGTGGGGCACAATTCCGAAGTCTACAATCAATTAAGCAGGCCCATGTTCAGCAAGGCTTACCGGGCCGTACTCAAATTTGCCGAAGACTGTTTGAGGGAGGGCATGAAAGTGACTTTGTCTGTTGTTGACCTGCCAGAGGTCGATCAGGAAGCCTGTCGAAGTATAGCCGCAAGGATGGGCGCGGATTTCCGCGTGCGGACTCTGCTGACGCCGGATTCCAGGGAGGTCGGCTCTTGAACGAAAACCGGGCGCTGCGAATACTGCTGGTCGACGACGAGGAAGCGATCCAGAAGTTGCTTACCTATCCCATGGAGAAGGAAGGCTACGAGATCGTCCAGGCCATGGATGGCGAGTCGGCTCTGGAGAAGTTCCGGGAGCAGCCCTTCGACCTGGTGGTGCTGGACATCATGCTGCCCGGCATGGATGGCACCGATATCTGCCGCATCATCCGGGCCGAGAGCACGGTTCCGATCATCATGCTGACGGCGAAGTCGGACGAGTTCGACAAGGTGCTGGGGCTGGAGATCGGCGCCGACGATTACATCACCAAGCCGTTCAGCATCCGCGAGTTTCGCAGCCGGGTGAAAGCGCAGCTGCGCCGCGCCCAGATGATCCGCCAGCCCAACGAGGCGGCTCGCGAGGTTCTCGAGATGGACCGGCTGCGCATCGACTTTCTCAAGCGAAATGTCTTCATATCCGACGAGAAAGTCGATTTGACCTACAAGGAATTCGAACTTTTGAAAACCCTGGTCAGCCATCCGGGACGGGTATTCGGACGCGATTCGCTGCTGCAGCTGGTCTGGGGGGACGCGGATTTCCGCGACCCGCGCACGGTTGATGTACACATCCGCCATCTACGGGAAAAAATAGAGCCTGACCCCCATGACCCCGAATATATTTTCACCGTCCGCGGCGCCGGTTACAAATTCAGGGATATGTAAGCAAGCGGGCCGAGGGGCCCATATAAAATGTCTTTAAGAAACAAAATTCACCTCAGTCTCGCCAATAAGCTCAACCTCGTCTTTTTTTCCCTGTTCGTATTCACTGTCGGGATCATCTTTCTGCTGGTGGTGCCGCAGCTCGAGAGCCGGCTTACCGATCAGAAGCAGCGCAACCTGGGCGACTACGCCACCCTCTATTCCGAGAGTTATCTGCAGGCGCTGAACCAGGGGGCGTCACGCATCTACCTGGACCTGCTCACCCAGCAGTACGCCGAGCGGGCCGACGCCCGCATCCTGGCGCTCGATTCTTCGGGTACGATGTTGTCTGACTCTCTCATGGGCCAGGGCTTTAACGAGGGCGATTACAACATCGCCAACGTGGCCATCAGCAACGCGGCCATGGTCACCGATGTGACCTCCATCGGCGGCAGGAGCTTCGCCATGGCGGCGGTACCGATCTACAAGGGCAATACCATAGTCGCGGCCATCGTGGTGTCATCCTCCATGAGCGACGTGGAGTCGGCGGTGACGCTGGTGCAGCGGCTGATGGCGATTGCCGCCGCCGTCGCCCTGGTGGTGGCCCTGATGGTCATTTATTCGGTTTCCTACACACTTTCCCGGCGCATCCGTCGCATTGAGTCCGGTGCGGCGCGCATTGCCGAAGGTGACTTCGACATCAAGGTGCCGGTTACTTCCCAGGACGAGCTGGGTGAGCTGGCCAGTACATTCAACAACATGGGCGACAAACTCGGTTCGGCGTTCCAGCAGGTCGACGACGAGAAACGCCGGGCCAAGGTTCTGCTGGACGATCTCAGCGAGGGCGTCATCGGCATCGATACCGAGGGTCAGATCATCGTGGTGAACCCGGCCGCAGTGAAACTGCTGGGCCACGAGATCGCCGCTCCCTGTTCCCTTGAGGACTGCCTGCCGGCGGAGATCCACGACCTTTGGAAGTCCATGAGCCTGGAGCATCCCAACCGCGAGGACACATATATGCTGCCCGGTGACCGGGCGCTTTCGGTGCACAGCTCTTTTCTCTCCGACCAGGCGGAGCTGGCCTCCCTGCTGGTGCTTCGTGATGTCAGCCAGGAAGTCAAGATGGAGAAGTCGCGCCGCGACTTCATCGCCAACGCCTCCCACGAACTGAAGACGCCGCTGTTCTCTCTCGGTGGCTTCCTCGAACTGTTGCAGGACGAGGATGTGGACGAAAGCACCAAGGACGAGTTCATAGCCACGATGCGCGAACAGGTTGACAGGCTCGCCGACCTTGCCCGCAAGCTGCTCGATCTGTCACAGATGGATTCGGGAGCAATCGAAGTGCGCAACAGCCGGATGGAGCTCAAGGAAGTTATTGAAATGGTGGTACGCGAATTCACCGCCTATTCGGTTTCTCATGACTCGCGGGTGGATATGGACGGCTTTCCCGAGGATCTCATCGCGATCGGCGACCCGGATCGCACCGCCCAGCTAGTCCGCATCCTGCTCGACAACGCGCTCAAGTATTCACCGGCCGGGGCTACCGTGCAGGTGGCGGGGAATAGCAACGGCAAGACGGTTAGCTTCACCGTTTCCGACAACGGACCGGGCATAGCCAAAGAGGATCTGCATCGCGTCTTTGAACGTTTCTATCGTGGAAAGGGCGCCGGCCGCATTCGCGGCACCGGCCTCGGCCTCTCCATTGCCCACGAGCTGGTGAGGTTGATGAATGGAACTATTGAGGTAGAGTCAACCGGCCAGGGCTCCGCCTTTACCGTGACTCTGCCCGGCGGCAACGTGGCCTGACGCTACCGGTCGAAACGTTTTTCTAGCCCTCGCCGGCCAATTAACACTACTTAACTTCGCTTAACGCCAACTGCGTTGGCCTTTTCCCACAGATGGGTATAATGAACATGGTTGAGTTAGTGAAGTCTCGGGCTGGGTCTGAACAAGAAGTTTAAAAGTCGGGTGGCTTGGTCGGCCACCCGACGCAGTTGAGGAGAGAACAAGTGAAAAAGATAACCAACATAATTTCAAGCGCCGCAGCCGGAGTCATGGGGGCTGCTTTGTTCTTTCTGCTGGCTTACTCCATTCATCTCGGCGGACTGGGGCAAACCCAGGTCGCGGTAACCACACCTTCGTCGACGGATACACAGTTTATTTCCACACCCGCCTCAACCGGCGGCACCGGGCCGGAGCAGATATACCAGAAATATGCCGACTCGGTCGTACAGATAGTTTCGACTTTCGAGGGACAGGCAAGCTACTTCCATGCCTCCCAGCAGCAGCAGGGCCTAGGTTCGGGCTTCGTGGCCTCAACGGACGGTTATATCCTGACCAACGCGCACGTCGTCACCGACGAGTCGAGCCAGACACCTCAAAAAGCCTCGGACATCGAGGTTAATTTCAAGAACGGCAAAAAGGTGAAAGCCTCCATTGTCGGCTATGACCTGACCAGCAGCGACGTGGCGGTTATCAAGGTGGACCCCGAGGGTCTCGATCTGACGCCGATACCCCTCGGCGATTCTGATGCGGTCAAGGTCGGCGAGCCGGTCGTGGCTATCGGCAGTCCTTTCGAGTATGCCAGTACACTGACGTCCGGCATTATCAGCGCCACCAAGCGGACCGTGGAATCACCCTCGTCAGGATTCGCCATACAGAACGTCCTCCAGACAGATGCGGCCATCAATCCCGGTAACAGCGGTGGCCCACTGATCAACTCCCGCGGCGAGGTCATCGGACTCAATGAGCAGATCGCCACCAGCAGCGGCGGTTCCGAAGGCGTCGGTTTCGCGGTGCCGATCAACACCGCCAAGCAGGCGATGGAGCAGATTCTTTCCAAGGGCTCGGTCGAATATGCCTGGCTGGGCGTCATCGGCCAGACGGTGGACGCCGAGACCGCCCGGAAGCAGGGGCTGTCGGTGGAAAAGGGCGCCCTGATCTCCGAGATCGTTGCCGGCGCGCCGGCTGAGCAGGCGGGGATCAAGGTGGGCGATATCATCGTCAAGATCGGCGACCAGGACATGGCTTCAATGGAGAATGTTTCCGGCTACCTGGCAGAGCAGCGTCCGGGAGACAGGATCAAGGTAACTTACATCCGGGACAAGGAATCACACGATGTCGAGATCGAGCTGACCAAGCGGCCGGAGCGCGTCTAGGCTGCGAAGTCGAGGAAATGGTCTGACTGGTTCCCCCTTTGAATAGCTGAACCGGCTGAGAAAAAATTGGCGTGTTGCGAAGCGCGCCGGCACATGGCGACACGCTTGCTCCAGCAGGTTGCCTGTTTGATAAGCGAGGGCCGCATTTTACGCGGTCCTCGCCTTTTTGTTGTTGCGATCGAAACAGGTTCGAACCCGTTTAGGTCCACCACCACCTATAGATCGTTGAAAAAGCCTGCTACAGAGGCATTTTTTTACCCAAAATCTTGACAGCAAACCGGGTTCGAACTTTTCTGGTATTTTCCGCGTTTTTCTAAGCCCCATTTTTCATTTCTGTTGGGTTGCCTCATGGGGCTCGATGCACGTTATCATCGATTGAGTATCCCATCGCTGAGTAGCCTTTGAGTCTCTTCTTGTACATCCTTGAAAGAACAGGAATCAGTTCGTCTACGTAATCATAGATTTGAACAACTTTCTTTGAGTCATATAGACGATGAAGCCTTCCAGCGTATTGTTGAAGCGTCCCCCGCCAGGCGATAGGGATGGTCAAAAACAAAGTGTCGAGCCGGGCATCATCAAATCCCTCACCTGCATAACGCCCCGTGGCAATGATTACGCGCTCTTCTGAGCCGGTAATGCTTGCAATACGCTCGGAAACCTGACGGCGCTGTTTGGTTCCCATGCCGCCACGGAGAACGATTACGTTTTGAATATCTTTTTCTAATCGGTTGGCAAGATACTCCAAATGTTCTGTGCGTTCGGTAAGTACGAGCGGTGAGCGGCCGTCTTTCACTGCTGTTCTTACATCTTCAAGGATCATTTCGTTACGCTCGTTGTCTGCGGTCAATAAGGCATAAACGGCCTGAATGCCGATTTCCGTTGAGTTGGTCAAAACCGAAAAATTAGTGGTTCTTGGATAGACCATGTGATGGAAAGGTCTTTCGACCGCCTGCCTTGGGGCACTCATCTGCCATCTGATCGGGCCACATTGCATCGTAATAATTGGGTCATGGCCATCTTTGCGAATTGGGGTTGCGGTTAAACCAACCACATATCGCGCTTTCACTTCTTTCAATATTCCTTCAAAGCTGAATGCGGGAAGATGGTGGCATTCATCCACGATAACCTGGCCATAGTTCGCTACGACATTTTTGACACGTCCTTTACGATTAAGACTTTGCATCACTGCGACATCAATGGTCCCGCTTGGCTTTTCTTTGCCACCCCCGATCTGGCCAATATCTTTTATAGGCACGTTTAAAAATGATGCCAAGCGTTCCCGCCACTGGTCCATGAGTTGCCGACGATGAACCAAAATGAGGGTATTGGTCTGACGCGCGGCAATAAGCCAGGCACCTAAAACCGTTTTGCCAAATGCCGTGGGAGCACTTAGAACGCCGATTTCATGAGCTAGGAGTGATTGAGCCGCTTTCTGTTGTTTCGGAGTAAGCTTTCCTCGAAAGTTCGCCCGGACTTGTGTTCCCAGGAACCGCTCGTCTATGAACTCAATCCCGATATTGTGGGATTCGAGCAGTGCCACAATCTCGTCCATGCAGCCACGGGGAAGTCCTATATGTTTAGGAAAATCCTCAGCACAACTGATTATGCGAGGCTTGCCGAAAGTTGAAAGTCTCATTGCCTGAGTTTTGTAGAACTCGGGATTTTGGAACGCGGCGATTCGGATCAGCCGGTTAACCAATGTCTGAGGTATATCCGTCTTGTCAATATAAAGAAGATTACTAGAGACTATGCGAACCTTCGGAGGTAAAGGGCCTATGATAGGTGCCTCGGGTCTGGTTTTTGAAGGCGGTAACGTCCAAGGCTTCTCGTCATCGTCGTTTTCAAGCTTACGAACTCCAATGATGCCGCTCGTCTCAGCCAATTCTCCGACCAAAGCTTGAACGTCTCCAGTTATTAGCTTCCGAATGTTGGAGAGCAAATCCCACTGATCTGGATGTGGCTCAAAATTATTATTGATAAACAAACTGTTGTCTTTGAGTCGCGCGTCTTGCTGCAAAGGCAGCGCTATCAAGTTTCCAAATCCACCTTTGGGCATTGTGTCTTGGTTAGGGAAAAGCCGGTCATATGAATCCAATCCGAAGCGATGTCGTTCCATCGTACGAGTTAACAATCCGCTTCCTAAACTTCTTGCAAGGGTTGAAGTTACCGGCTGATCAAAGAAGATCCAAAGGTGGCCGCCCGCGCCTGATCGGGAACGTTCGACAAGCGCGGGAACGCTTAATTCGTGACAAGTGTTTAAGACAGCTGCAATATCTTCCCGCCAGCAATCCTTGTCAAAATCAATGGCCAGGAAATAGCAGGTTTCATCAGGAAGAAGCGGATAGATACCAACGGTTTGTTTTCCGGTCAGGTGATCCAGGATAACTTCATCGGTCAGTGGCAATAAATCACGGTTCTTGCACCGGGAGCACTTCAGGGCCGGTTTTTGACAAAAGAGCTTGTTCCATTCATGCCGGCAGGCTGGCGAATAACCAGAAGCCCCTTTTTTATTCTCCCATCGCAGGGCGTAAATATCCTCGCGACCGCGGAAGATGCTTCGGAACAGCTCAAGCTTGGCCTGTCTTGGCGATTCGTTGGTTAAACGTCGTGTCTCTCTCAGCGAAATAGAAATGGAATTGTCAGATGAAGCCACGTCACGTTTGGCAAGCCCGAGAGAATTTCTCAGTCTGTCATTCTCTTCTCGAAGGCGTTGGCATTCTGATAGTGCCTCGTCTAACCGCGGTCTGAGATTTTCATAATTATTCATTTCTTTAAACTCGTGTTATTAATGTGCGTTGCCCTTTCCAATTGACCATTTATGTGGATCAACAGCTGAGAGCAGGAAGATGAGTCTGGCGGAGAATCCTGTGTCGTCTTCTGATAAAGTATTAAAATTAATCATATGCCCTTATAGATCAGTTGGGAAAGTGTCTTGGATATTCGCTTCTATGTTGATCCGGAAACCGAGTTACCTCATATTTTTCGCCATTCCGTCTCTGAGACTGAGGTCGAAGAAGTGCTATTGCACCCGGGTGAGGACCGTCCCGGTCAAGAAGGATCGAGAGTTGTCATTGGCAGGACTTCCAGTGGACGGTATTTGAGAGTAATCTATACACTAGACGAGAAACCAGACAGCGTTTTTGTCATTACAGCGTATGAGTTACAAGGCAAACCGTTAACGGCTTATCAACGCCGCCTTAGGAGAAAAAAGAAATGAAACAGAGCAAATTTCCGCCAGGGTGGGATGAGGATAGAGTTAAGCGAGTGCTTGCCCATTATGAGGCGCAATCTGAAGATGAAGCGATCGCTGAGGATGAGGCCGCATACGAGGCGCAAGATCAGACTGTCATGGAAGTTCCCACAGATCTGGTTCCAGCGGTTCGCGATCTTATCGCTAAGCGTAAAACTGCCTGAAATTCGTCTTTCCTGTCTACATTCACCGACAGGTCTTTTCAGGCTGAATTCTACTACGCGCTTATAATCCTGTTTACCGCACTCTCTAGCTGATTCAAAATAAATAAGTTCGAATAGCTAACGATAACGCCCACCAGCTCCATGGTAATATAGCTCTGCCATGACCCGAACTTCCGCCTTCATCTACAGCGACAGCTACCTGGGCTACAAATTCAGCCCCTGGCATCCCTTGAAGCCGGAACGGCTGCTGCTCACAGCTGAGCTCGTCAAGGCTTATGGCATGCCCGGCCTTCCCGGAATGCGAATCGTCGAGCCGCGGCTCGCAACTGACGAGGAGCTCCGGCTCGTCCACGATCAGGCATATATAGACAAGGTGCGGGAACTCAGCGATCCGGAGATCGGCAGGGACTACGCGCCCGGCTGGGGGCTGGGGACTGGCGACAACCCGGTTTTCCCGCGGATGCACGAGGCTTCGGCGACCATCGCCGGTGGCGCCCTGGTGGCGGCGCGGATGATCGTGGAGGGGGAGCTGGACCATGCCTTGCACGTTGGCGGCGGGCTTCACCATGCGCATCGCGATCACGCTTCCGGCTTCTGTATCTACAACGATGTGGCTCTGGCGGTCGCCTGGCTAAAGCGGAACTACAGCGCCCGCGTCCTCTACCTGGATTTTGACGCTCATCATGGGGATGGTGTCCAGGAGGCCTTTTACGACGACGCCGATGTGATGACGGTCTCTTTTCACGAGTCGGGCATGTACCTTTTCCCGGGAAGTGGCTTCACCAACGAGGCCGGAACCGGTGAGGCTCGCGGTTTTGCCGTCAACCTGCCGCTCGCCCCCGGCACCACGGATGATATCTTTCTCGAAGCTTACGATGAACTGGTGCCACCACTCGCCCGCGCTTTCAAACCCGACATCATTGTCACCCAGAACGGCTGCGACGCGCACTGGAGCGATCCGCTTACCCATCTCGGTCTGACACTCAAAGGCTTCGCCGCGCTCGGCCGCCGCCTGCACGAGCTGGCTCATGAGGTATGCGGCGGCCGCTGGCTGGGTTCCGGCGGCGGCGGCTACCAGGCGTACACGGTCGTGCCGCGTGCCTGGACCAGGCTGATGGCCGAGATGGCCGGCACGGAACTGCCCGAGCCTCTTCCTGAGAGCTGGCGCCGGCTCTGCGGACGCTTCGCTGATAACGAGGTACCTCTGACGCTCACGGGAGACGAACCGCCCGAACCGGAGGAAGCTACGCTCGTGAACGCCCGGAACCTTGCCCGCAAGGGCACCGCGGAGCTCAAGGAGCAGAGCAGGAATCAGTAACCGGTTTTCCGCTATACTTACCGGTTGTGAGCAAGGAATCCATGGACATCGAGAATCTGGCAACCGACCTCTGCGTTTCACTTCGCGAGGTCGTCCTGCCCCAGATAGGCAAGGCCGCCGCGCGTACCCACGCGGGAACCGCGGTAGGTGGCGACGTCACCTTCGGCATCGACGAGCTGGCTGAGGACTTCCTGGCCAGCTATCTGGAGGAGCGGGGCGTCAGCATCGCCGTCTACTCCGAAGATCGCGGGCTTATCCGTTTCGGGGAGGGCGAGCCCGAGCACGTTCTGATCGTTGACCCGGTGGACGGAACGAGACCGGCGGCCGCCGGTCTGGAGTGCGCCATGGTCTCGGTAGCGGTGGCTGACCTGACCGATGCTCCCACCATGGGCGACGTCGTCTTCGGCTGTCTCAGCGAGATCAAGAGCGGCACGATTTTTACCGCCGCCCGTGGGGAAGGCGTCACGATCACCACGGCCGCCGGTGAGCCGGTGCCGGTCATCCTCTCGGAAAACACAGACCTTTCCAAGCTTTTCTGGACAATCGGTTTTCGCGGCCGCCCGGCGCGCGTCCTCATCGAGACCATGGGCGACCTGGTTGACATCTCTTCGGTGGATGGCGCCGTATTCGACCTGGGCAGCGCGACCTATTCCATCACCCGCGTGATCACGGGCCAGATCGACGCCTACATCGACATCGGACCCCGCATGATCGAGGATGTTCCCGAAGTCAGGCAGTTATTCGAGGAAGTCGGCAAGGGCGCCGTCCTCAATAATTCTCCCCACGACCTGGCCGCGGCCGGACTCATCGCCCGGGAGGCAGGGGTCATCTTCGGCGACGGTTGGGGTAAACCGCTGGAACAACGGTTGCTCCTGGGTTCGGACCATTCATACCAGATGTCCTGTATCGCCGCGGCCAACCGCGAGATGTTCGACGCTATTGCCGAGGCCATGGATTCCGGCATCGACAAGCTTAGGGCCGTGTTTGGAAAGGGTGGCTAGCGGGAAGCTGGCAGGCAGGACGGACGGGCGCAGCCGCGGCTATCAACGGCGTTCAGCGGCAAAAGCCATTCTCAAACCTAACCATGGAAGACAACCTTCACGAAAGCCTGCTATATGATCTCCGTCCCGGTGGCAAGGTGCGCTGCCGGGTCTGCCCGCGCCTTTGTGTGATCGCTGAGGGCAAGCTGGGCATCTGCAAGACCCGTAAGAATGTGGGCGGCAAGTGCTACACGCTGATCTACGAAGAGGTTGTCTCGGTGGTGGTGGACCCCATCGAGAAGAAACCGCTGTTTCACTTCCATCCCGGCACGCAGGTGCTGTCTCTGGGGACCCTGGGCTGTAACATGCGTTGCCTGCATTGCCAGAACTGGCAGATCGCCCATGCCGACGCCGAAGAGGACGGAACCCAGATGCGACGGCTGCCGGCGGTGAATCTGCCGCGCATCGCCAGGCAAAACGATTGTGCCGGTGTCGCCTGGACCTACAACGAGCCGACCATCTGGCTCGAATACGCCCTCGAGGGAGCCCGGGCCTGCCAGGAAGAAGGCCTTTACACGGTTTTCGTCACCAATGGCTATATAACCCGCGAAGCGCTCGACCTGATTGCGCCGCACCTGGATGCCTACCGGGTGGACATCAAGGGCTTCAGGCCCGAGACTTACAAGTTTCTCGCCAAGGTGCCCGATGTCGGGCCGATCTTCGAGGCGGCTGTTCGCGCCAAACACGAGCATGGCTGCCACGTGGAGATCGTCACCAACATCATCCCCACGGTGAACGATGACGATGAGACGCTCCGTTCCATCGCCGCCTGGATTGCCAGGGAGCTGGGGGAAAAGACGCCCTGGCATGTGACCCGGTTCTTTCCATATCTGGAGCTGTCTCACCTCTCGGCGACGCCCATTGAAACCCTCGAGCGGGCGATGGCGATCGGGCGCGAGGAAGGCCTCAAGTTTATCTATGTCGGCAACGTCCCCGGGCACGAGGGCGAGAACACCGTATGCTCGAACTGTAAACGGGTTGTGATCAGGCGTGATGGTTACAGCCTGGGAAATATCGACGTCCGGGAAGGTTATTGCGCCTTCTGTGGTGAAGATTTAAATATACAGGAGGGCAGGGCGAAGACGGCAGGGCGTTAAGTCAAAGACGGCAGGGCTTTAAGCCCTGGATGTTTTCTTGAGGCTGACTTGATGCCCTGAAGGCGCCGGCTCAAAGATTGGCCGTGACCGGCCGATAGAATGCCACCGTGGGGCGGAACGCCCGCTGGTAGTGTATTATCCGAGCAACCATCGTCGGGACGGTTCGCAGGGGCGCTCTGACTCAGTACCCACACAGTTCACGCAGGAGGTCTTTTTTGCTGCAGGAAGTACATGTAGGCCACAAGTTTCTGGCCGACTACCAGAGCGTGGTGGTCCGCCCGCTGATCGAGGAGATCCGGGAGCTGGCGGAAGGCCTCAAGGGAGCCCGGGTGCTCCACATCAACGCCACCTCTTTCGGCGGCGGTGTTGCCGAGATCCTTTACACCCTCGTACCGTTGATGCGCGACGTCGGCCTGGACGCCGAGTGGCGGATTATCATGGCGGAGCAGGAGTTCTACGAAGGCACCAAGATCACCCATAATGCACTCCAGGGCAACGCCATCGGTCTGGATGAGACCCAGAAAAGGATCTACGAGAAGAACAACCGGCTGACCAGCGAATCGCTGGGCAAGGGTTTTGACTTCATAGTAGTCCATGATCCACAGCCGCTGCTCCTGCGACATTACGCGGGCGACCTGGGAGCCAAGTGGATTTGGCGCTGCCATATCGACACTTCCACACCCAACCAGGAAGTTGCCGACTATCTGCTGCCTTATATCCAGCATTACGATACGGCGCTGTTTACGCTGAACGATTACGTTTTCAAGGGTCTGGATATTCCCATCAAGGTGATCGCGCCGGCCATCGACCCGCTCTCAACCAAGAACATGGCCCTTTCACCCGAGGACGCCGATTACGTAGTCAGCCAGTTTGGCGTCGAGCCGGACCGGCCGCTGCTGCTGCAGATATCCCGATTCGATCCCTGGAAGGATCCGCTGGGTGTCATCGATGCCTACAAGATCGTCAAGAAAGAGTTCGCCTCGGTGCGGCTGGCGCTGGTCGGTTCCATGGCAACCGACGACCCCGAGGGCTGGAGCTTTTTTACCAGCACCGTGGAACACGCCGGCGATGACAGCGACGTGCTCATCCTTTCCAACCTCAATAACGTGGGCAACCTGGAGGTCAACGCTTTCCAGTCACGCGCCGACGTCATCATCCAGAAATCCATCCGGGAAGGTTTCGGCCTGACCATCAGTGAGGGCCTGTGGAAGGCCAAGCCGACCATCGGCGGTAACGTGGGCGGCATCCCCCAGCAGATAACCGATGGCGAGTCCGGTTTCCTGGTGGACTCGGTGGAGCAGTGCGCCGAGAAGTGCATGTGGACACTGGATCATCCCAAGGAAGCCAAGATCATGGGACGCGCCGGCAAGGAACACGTGCGGGCCAACTATCTCACACCCCGGCTGCTCCGGGATTACCTGAAACTGTTTACCGAACTCAAAGGTTAAAGACTGGCCCGCTCCGGGCTGCCCATGGGAGGAACCTTGGAACGATGCCCCTTTGAAAACGAACTGATTCTGGTATCTAACCGCGGGCCGATCTCATATACCCGCGGTGAGGACGGTGAGCTCAAGACCGTGCGCGGCGGCGGCGGCCTGGTAACGGCTCTTTTAGGCGTGGCCGCTTCCTGCGAGATCACCTGGATCGCCAGCGCCATGACCCCGGAGGACGCCGAGATCAGCATCCGCGTCGGCGGCGGCAGCACCAAGGTCACCCACGACGAGCACCGGCTGGGGCTGCGCTTTGTCGTCTCCGACCCCGAGGTCTACAACAAGTTTTATAATATCATCGCCAACCCGCTCATCTGGTTCATTCAGCACTATCTCTGGGACCTGTCGGTCGTGCCAGACATCAGACACAACGAGTTCGAGGCCTGGGAGAACGGCTACCAGGTGGTCAACCGCGAGTTCGCCGACGTCGTTTGTGACGAGCTGGATGCGCGTGGGAACGAGCGGCCGGTGGTCATGCTGCACGATTACCACCTCTATACCTGCCCGAGCCTGGTGCGCGAGCGCCACCCGGAGGCCTTTCTCCATCAGTTCGTGCACATCCCCTGGCCGCAGTCGGATTCCTGGCGCGTGCTGCCACGTCATATCAGGCAGGCGATCGTGCGGGGTCTGCTGGCCAACGACATCGTCGCCTTTCATACGCAGCGCTATGTGCGAAACTTCCTGGTCAGCTGTGAGGAGCTGATCGGCGCCGAGGTCGAGGTCGACTTTGCCCGTTCGGTTGTGATCGTCGCCGGGCGTGAAGTCTGGGTGCGGGCCTACCCGATCTCCATCGACTGCGCCGATTTCGAGCGGCTGGCCGAGAGTGAATCAGTACTCGAGGAGGAAAGGTACATCGAGGCGCTGCGCCGGGAGTACCTGGTCCTGCGTGTCGATCGCATGGACCTCTCCAAGAATATCGTCCGCGGCTTCAAGGCCTTCGACATGTTCCTCGACGATCACCCCGAGTTCAAACAGCGCATCACCTTCCTGGCGCTGCTGCAACCGTCTCGCGGGGACGTCAAGGAATATAACACCTACCGTCAGCAGATCATGCGGGAGGTCGAGGTCATCAACACCAAACACGGCACCACCAACTGGATGCCCATCGACGTGCGCATGCAGGATAACTTCATGCGCTCGGTGGCCGCCTACAAGCAGTTCGACGTGTTGATGGTAAACGCCATCTATGATGGCATGAATCTGATCGCCAAGGAGGCAGGGCTGATCAACCGGCATGACGGCGTGCTGATACTTTCGGAAAACACCGGTGCCCATGAAGAGCTGGGCGAGTACTGTCTCTCGGTCAACCCCTTCGACCTGGAAAGCCAGTCCGAGGCTATCTACCAGGCTCTGATCATGGAAAAGGATGAGAAAAGCCGCCGGGCGGGTATGATAAGGGACACGGTCAAACACAACGACATCCAGAAGTGGATCGAGACCCAGTTTGTCGACATTAAGGCGAAAATGACGGAGAAAGCCGAAGCTACCTGATCGTGGCGGAACCGCGACCAGGTTAGTGCCAACTGTCTTGGATTTAAGGGGGATGCAATGATCAGCGAATTGATGGAAAAGGTTTTACTGCTTGGAGTGGGCGCCGCTTCGTTGACCAGGGACAAGATTGATGACCTGGTCGATGAACTGGTCAAACGGGGCCAGATGACCAGGGAAGAGGGCGAGGTCTTCATCCGCGACGCCAGTGGCCGCGCCAGGGCTGAGAGCGCCAACCTCAAGGAGATGGCGACGGATACCTACCAGGACACGCTGAGGGCGATGGGCGTCGCCACCCGCGATCACGTGGACGAGCTCGACCGGCGCATTTCGGTGCTCGAGGCCAAGGTCTATGGCACGCCCCCCAACCTGGAAGAGTCCCAGACCGGTTTCGTGGCAACGCCTACCGAGGAAGAAGCGCCCTCTTAGGGGACGGATGGCCGCCTCACGAGCGGCTCTTTTCTACTTTCAGCCAGGGGCTTTTTCAGTCCTGGGCAGCCAAAGCATCATTGGTGGATAAGACTCGCTGGAAAAATCGATCATATAATGATCGCCGAGTTCAGGCTGCATGATTTCCAGGCTCGGCTGGCCCTCGCCGAAAACCACCGCCGGCGGTTTCTCCTGGGCAAGGTCCTGTTTAATACCGTCAAAGAGGCCGACAGCATTTTCGTCGCCGCGTTTGTATTTCTCCTCCCAGAGGAAGGGATCGTAAAAGTCCAGAGTCACCGGCCGCCCGGACTCGACAGCGTAGCAGCCGGGAATCAGCACCGGCTGGCATTCAGTGCTGCGATTCTGCACCTCCGCCACGATTACCGCCACGTCGCTGTCGTTGCTGCGGAAGAAATAATCGTGGCCCTTGTCCGTCAGGTTCGGGACGGCCAGCACCAGCCAGCCGGCGATGAGCACTATGGGAACCAGCTTGCCGCGCTCGGCCAGAGCGACTATTCCCCAGGCAGCCAGCACCGCCACCGCCGGTTCGGCCAGCAGAAACAGGTTTGTGTCATGGCCCTCAGCGGGCAGAGTCCCGAGTATCGCGACCCCGGCCAGCAGCCAGCCAACCAAAAGAAAAAGCCGACCTTTGAGCTGCCCCCCGAGTTGTTCCCGTTTGCGCAGGGCGCGCAGAGCGAACCAGGCGCCCGCCCAGGCCGGTACCATCAGCGGCCAGTCCATCTGCCAGATCCGGTGCAACCCGTCGTAAAGGTTGGCGAAACTGTAACCCTTGCTGGCCTGTGATCCCAGGATATTATTGAGGTAAGCGCCGCCGGTGACCCACTGCAGGATCAACCCCGCCGCCAGGGATCCGCCCAGCGCCACCACGATATAGATCCAGGCCTGCCGGCGCCGAAATATCAATACGAAAACGATGCAGACCAGGAGAAACGGCAGAAATGTCAGCTTGGCCAGGGTCCCGAAAACGCCCAGGACGCCGGCGGCGATGATACTGAAGCGTGATTTCCCCGTCAGCAGCAGGATGGTCAGTACGGCAATAATCGAGACCAGATAGTCATTGATAAAAGTCTTGGAGAAGAAAAGTCCCAGTGGCGCGAACAGGGTCAGGGAGCCGGCCAGCATGGCCAGTTTGTCATTGGCGGTGATCCTGAAGGCGAGCCGCCAAACCGCCACGCCCAAGGCCGCCATCAGCAGCAGGATAAAGACCCGGAAAGGAAACACCCCGGCCCCCAGCTTTGCCAGAGGCATTCCCAGCAGGAAGAGAAGCGGTGGATGCGCCACCAGGAAATCGCGATAGGGCATCTGTCCGTCCGCCAGCGCCCTGGAGGTCACCAGATAGGTGCTGTCGGCGGCGTCCAGACAGCTGCGGTCGATGCCAGTCAGGCTCAGGGCCAGAAAAAGTGCAACGAAAAGAAAAAAGACAACGGGGTAGAGCCAGGGAAGCCTGAAGGGGCTGCCCATCAGCCTAGGGGCAAAGCGGAATCCGGCCGGAACTCATTTCCCGTGACTGACACGTGGCGGCCGGCGCCGGGCTCGGGGATGTGCGTTTGATCCGTTCCAGGAGGCGGCGGCGGGTTTTTTGGCGCCGGGCTTTCGCTGGCTCCATGCCGCCAAGCTCCAGACGCATCAGCTGCAGGCCCCTCGAGCTGCGGACGGGAAAGAAACCGCAGCCACGTAAAAATTCCTGGTCGAACAGGCGGCAATCCTCCTCGGGTGTTTCGTCCTGGTAGCAGAATGCCTCCACGGTTGGTATTTCACGTTCTTTTAGCTCGGCGAGCACTGCGGTGAGAAGACTTTTGCGAATCGGTTCATTGATGCTGCCGGAAACAATGCTGCAGGTTAGCAGCACGGCGTCGATGCTGGTCGGCCCACAGGCGAAGTCACCCGAGCGGGAAAAAAGGCCGGCGGGCCCGTACTGGATCATGCCAAGCAGTTCGTCGTCGCCGATCGCCAGCTTCCCCCAGCCGCCGAATGATTCAAGTGCGGCTTCCTCCCATGAATCAGCCTGCACCGACGAGGCCCATCCCCCATCCTTGCCCTGCCACCAACCGCAGGATTGGCAATCCTCCGGGAGCAGCATGGCACTGGCCTTGTCCAGATCTTGCAACTGAAAAATCATTCATCCACCCGTTTGTATGTCCGTTTCTTCAGTAAATGTTTCTCTGACGGGATAAAACATCATTCCCAATACCTCAAATATTATAACCCAAGGCGCCAATCTGTTGGAGAGGCGATTTTTCTGGCCGGTGCGCCATCGATTTTTCTGGCAGGTAGTGAAGACGAACGCTTCGCACAAAGGTACGGAGGTAATTTTAACCGGAAATCAGCTCCAGCAGGGTAATCTCCGGCCGGCTCAGCAGCCGGAAAGGCAGCAGTGTAGTTCCCACGCCAGGCGAAACGTGCATCGTGAGATCCTTGAGATGATAGACACCGGCGCCGAAATCGGAGCCCGAGGTCGAAAGCAGAATCTTGCCTTTTGTGGGATGGGGAAGACATATCTGGCCGCCATGGGTGTGACCGGCGAGCACCAGGTTGTAAGCGCCGTCCGGAATCCACTCAACCGCATCGGGGCTGTGAGACAGGAGCAGGCGTAGTCCATTACTCCGGTCTACCTGCCTGGCAGTGCCCTCGAAATCGGCGTAACCGTACTGGAAGTCATCCATGCCGCAGACCTGGACACCGCCACGGCGGGTCATCAGGGTGGCACACTCGTTCTCCAACAGACGAATGCCTGCCTGGGAGAGCAGCTCGCGATTGAGGGTGACGGTCTCGGAGGGATCGCAGGTGGGGATCTCCTTCCGTCCCCGCCGGTTGTGCCCGGTGATCCGTCTGGCGAGATCCTGGAGCACGGTCTTGCGCAAACCGTGGTCATGGTTGCCGAGCACCGCAAACTTTCCGTAACGCCCATTGATCTCCGCCAGCAGTGGCAGAAACGGCCGCAGGTCCTTTTTTTTGTCGGTCATGTCGCCGGTAAAGAGGACGATATCGGCATCGGCTTTGCGCGAAGCTCTTGCCAGCTTGGCAATGGCTCGTCTGGCCGGTCCGGCAGCGCCCGCGTGCAGGTCGCTGATATGCAGCAACCTGAGGCCCTCGAGTTCCCTGGGAAGCCCCGGCAGTTCGATCCGCCGCCGCCTCAAGCGCAGCCACTGGGCTTCGAAAAGCATATAGCCGGCGCCAGCCAGCGCGGCTGTAAATGCGACGAGCAGGGCCCTGGGCAGCAGCCAGCGGGTGGGAATTGATGAATGGGGGGTGTGCGGTTTCATGCGAATGCGGCAGGCCGCACCGGTCATCGGCTCAGAATAGCGAGCCTAACCTTCCTGCTGCGCTTCTATCTCGGCCTTTAACCGTTCGCGCGTTTCCTCGATCTTGGCCTTGAGATCTTCCGCGGACTCGGGTTCTTCCGCCACGGGGATCCCGGTCTCGGTGCCTGGCTCGGCCAGGATATCGAGCTGACCGCCGAAAAGCTCCTGCCGGGTCTCCTGTCCGGATTTGGGCGCCAGCATCAAACCGGCCGCGGCCCCCAGGCCCACTCCGAGCATAAATGTCCGGCATCGCTTGCAAATGCCCATCAGAAACCTCCTCGACTTTGAAAACAGGGACATAACGCCGCAACAGCGTGTCAAGTCTGCACCACATTCTATTGGCTTGCCGCCGCAGCCGCAAGGAAGCGCGCCGCAGGACGGGTATTTTACTACCGGGCCTCGGGGCAATAGTATAATGGGTGTGTTCAATGTCTGATTCACAGGTTTACTGTGTGTAACCTCCCGTGTCAAGAGAAGGAGAGTCGACAATATGGCAGAACAAAAGATAACCGGCGACATGGTCATAAATGAGGTAATCAGCCTCTACCCCTGGACGTTGCCGGTTTTTCATCGTCTGGATGTGGACTCGTGCTGCGGCGGGGCGCGCACAATCGAGGCGATGGCGCACGAACACGGGCTCGATCTCGATGATGTCCTGGCTGAACTACAGACAGCGGCGGATGCCAGCCAGAGCTGAAAACCGGTTGTGCCAGCGGGTGAGTCCGGTAAACGAAAGCGGTGGGATCGCCCGCCTCGGCATGCAAGACAGCAAGCCATTGTTAATCAGATAACCAATGGCCAGCCAAAGGGTTGGCGGAAGGAGGCGCTGTAATGGCCTGGATCATCATTATCGCGGTAGTCGTCTTATTGGTGGGCGGTATCGTCGTCCTCTACAACAGCCTGGTCAGGCAACGCAACAAGGTGGACAACTCCTGGAAGCAGATCGACGTCCAGCTCAAGCGCCGCCATGACCTGATCCCAAACCTGGTCGAGGTGGTAAAGGACTACATGTCCTACGAGAAGGAAGTGCTGGAGAACGTGACCAAGGCGCGCTCCCAGGCCATGCAGGCGTCGGGACCGGCTGAAGCCGGCAAGGCGGAGAACATGCTCACCGGGGCGCTCAAGTCGCTTTTTGCCGTGGCGGAGAACTATCCGGATCTCAAAGCCAACCAGAACGTCTCCCAACTGCAGGAAGAGCTGACTTCAACCGAGAACAAGATCGCCTTCGCGCGTCAGCTCTACAACGATGTGGTCATGTATTTCAACAACAAGGTTCAGACCTTCCCCTCGAACATCATTGCCGGCGCCTTCGGCTTCAAGGCCCGTGAATACTTCGAGGTTCCCGAAGAGGAGAAAGACGTAGTGGCGGTCGACCTGCGCTAGCGCAGGTTTCACGGAGCCCATCAGCAGACCTTCATGTACGAGCAGATATCAAAAAACAAACGGCTTTCCTATGTGCTGATCGTGGTGATGACCGCGTTCCTGATTGTCTTCGGGTTCGCTATCGGCTACGCGGCCACCGGCATCGGCTGGTTCGGGGTGGTTATCGCCGTGGTAATCGCGGTCACCATGACTTTGACGAGTTATTATAAAGGTGACAAGATCGCCCTGGCCACCAGCCGCGCGCGCCAGGTAACCCACGACGAGGCCCCGCAGCTCTTCAATGTGGTCGAGGAGATGGCGATCGCCTCGGGCAATCCCGTTCCGGCGGTTTACATTATCGATGACTCGGCGCCCAACGCCTTTGCTACCGGGCGCAATCCGGAGAAGTCCTCCATCGCGGTCACCCAGGGTCTGCTTGACATGATGAACCGCGATGAGCTTCAGGGCGTCATCGCTCACGAGATGTCCCATGTGCGCAACTATGACATCCTTTTCGCCACGCTGGTGGGAGTCATGGTTGGAGCGATTGCCCTGATGGCCGACTTCTTCCTGCGCTGGAGCTTCTTCGGCGGCAGCCGCCGCAGCAGCAACAACAACGGGATGCTTGGCGTTATCATGCTGGTCGTGGCCCTGGTTCTGGCCATCCTCGCTCCCATCGCCGCCCGCATGGTCCAGCTGGCCATCTCTCGCAAGCGCGAATATCTGGCCGACGCCTCAGCGGTCGAACTTACCCGGAATCCCGACGGTCTGGCCAATGCCCTGCAGAAAATCGACAGCGATCCGGAGGTGCTCGAGGTTGCCAACCGCGCCACGGCCCATCTCTACATTGCCCAACCGATCAAGAAGTTCGAAAAGAAGTCCCGGGGGCTGTTCGACACCCATCCGCCGATCCAGGAACGGATAGCAATCCTCCGCGCCATGGCGAGCGGTTCAGCAGGCGCGGCCGAACAGGCTTAATCGTTTCACCCCCTTGCCTTTTTCGCGCCCGCCGGATAATATTGCCGTCCCCCTCACGTTTCTCCTCATGTAGCATTGCGCAACTCTCTCGCTCCGCGTTGACCTATGACCGATATGAGCTATTGTTACGACCGGATTGATGAGACGGGGCTGACCGCGCGCGAGGCGGCGACCGCCCCTGCCCAGGCACTATTCGACCACGAACTGGTGGGACTGGTGCTCGACCAGGAGCCGGACTCCGGACTGGTGCGGGTCTGCGATCACATCTTTGAACTCTTCGCCGGCAGGGCGCTTTCGCCGGTGACTCCCGAAGAGATCAGCGCCGGTTGTGATCTGTCCGCCCCGGAAGCGGAAAGGTTGGCGGCGTCCATCGAACTCGCGCGCCGTCTGCTCTGGCCGGACGACGGCCCCGGCCCCGTCCGCTCACCGCGTGACGCCTGCCGGGCGGCTGCCAGTATCCGCTCGGCCGCCAGGGAGCACTTCCTGGCCCTCTATCTGAACGCCCGTAATGTCATAATCCATGAGGAGACTGTTTCCATCGGCAGCCTTAACGCCAGCATCGTCCATCCGCGTGAAGTTTTTCGCCCAGCCATTACCCGTTCCGCGGCTGCGGTCATCCTGGTCCACAATCATCCCTCCGGGGACGTGACACCCAGCCAGGAAGATCTCAACCTGACGGCGCGTCTGGTCGAGGCGGGGCGGCTGCTGGGAATAGAGGTGCTGGACCACCTGATCATCGCGGAGAACCGTTATCTCAGCTTCCGCAGCGAGTCCTATATCTAGTTTTCCGGGAGTTTCGCCTGCAAAATCGCGCTCCGGCAATCGAGGACAGCAAAGTAACCATGTTTTTACCCTCCAAATGACACTAATCAAATATGAAAAGACGCTTCTGTTTGTGGAAAACCGAAATCGGACGTTTTTGGGAACACCACAATCGTTAACAGGCCGGGCGACACCTCCGCTAAAAAACACTATTCAAAGCAGACTATTTCTCTTTGCCATGATTTGCAGGACTTTTTCTCAAAAACGGGCTAATCGACTTCCTTTGTCAGATTTTACGGGCCAACGATTGTCAACCATCAAAAAGCTATTATTTGCGCGGCGTGCGAGAGTTATCCACATAATCCACAGCCATGCATAATCTCGTGATCCGGTCAGGCAGGCATTTATTGACTTTAATCAAAATCTGACTGTATACTACATGGTCGGTCTACCCGAAAAAGGATGATTTCGTGAAGCGTACATTTCAGCCAAATACCAGGAAAAGAAAGAAAACCCACGGTTTCCGGATCAGGATGAGCACCAAAGCCGGGCGCCGTGTCATAAAACGCAGGCGCGCCAAGGGCAGGAAGAGGCTATCGGCCTAGGAACTTCCACGGCCACGGTGGACAAAAAGCACCGGCTGACCAGGTCCGCCGATTTCCAGCGGGTTTACCGCCAGGGCAAATCGGTGGCCGGGAGACACGCGGTACTCTATTATTTCGAGCGCGTCAGCGAAAGCGAAGACGATGCTTCCCGTCTGGGAGTGTCGGTTTCGAAGAAAGTCGGCGGCGCCGTGGTGCGCAACCAGGTCAAGCGGGTGCTCAAGGAAATCTTCCGTGAGCTCCAGGACCGGACCGCGCCCAACTATGACTATGTAATTATCGCCCGACATGGATTGCCGGACTTCCTGGAGAAGAGCCGGCACGAAGAGGTCGTCGCAATGATAAACGACCTGTTCCAGCGGGCTAACCTGATACAGGAAAAAGACTGACTTGAAAAAAATAACGATTGCGGTGATCGGCCTCTATCGCAGGCTGGTTTCTCCGCTTATCTCCCAACGCTGTAAATATTACCCGAGCTGCTCCGAGTACTCCATCCAGGCATTCCGCGAATGGGGCTTCTTCCGGGGCGCCGCCCTCTCGGCCTGGCGTCTGTTGCGCTGCAATCCTTATTCTCACGGCGGTCACGACCCGGTAAGGAAGCGTTCCCGATGACCGAAAAGCTAAGCTTCATTATCGAACCTCTTTATAACCTCCTGAACTGGATCCATAACATGGGTCCCACCTGGGCCGTTTCCATCATCCTGCTGACCATTATCGTGCGAATCATCCTGATTCCGCTGACGGTAAAGCAGTACACCTCCATGCGGGCGATGCAAAAGCTGCAACCCAAGATCAAGGAGCTGCAGGCGCAGTACAAGGATGACAAGCAGAAGCTCAACGAAGAGATGATGAAGTTTTACCGCGAAAACAAGGTGAACCCGTTCGGCTCCTGCCTGCCGCTGCTGATACAGATGCCGATCTTCATGTCGCTGTACTTCATGCTGGATCAGCACAAGGATGATTTCGCGGGATCTTCTTTTCTCTGGATTGGCGACATCACCCAGAAGAGCCAGGCCCTGGTCATCATCTATATGGTAACCCAGCTGTTTTCCAGCCTGCTTCTGACGGCGACGGTGGACAAGTCCCAAAAGATCATGATGATTCTCATGCCGCTCGGCATCGGGGTGTTCTTCCTGTTTGGTAATTTCCCGGCCGGCGTGCTTATTTACTGGGTCACCACGAACATCTGGACCATCGGCCAGCAGCTGGTGGTCAAACAGATTATCCAGGTCAGGGAAAACAAGGAGGAAGTCGCGTTGGCTGCCTCAGGGGCGACAATCACAGCCGAGCTTCCCAAGGCCAAGAAAGCTGGAGGTAAAGGTGGATCAAAATCAAAAAAGAAACAGCGTTGAGATGAAAGCCGAAGGCGAAGGCAAAAATATCGAGGAAGCTGAAATCGACGCTCTGGAAAAACTGGAGGAGATAACCGGCGCCCTGCTGCCGGACCAGGTTGAGTATACGGTCATCTCGGGAGGGTCAAAAGGTTTTCTCGGCATGGGGTCAGCGGTGGCCCGGGTTGAGGCGCGACTGAAGGGTTCGGGTGAGAAAGAAGCTGAAACCAGGGCTGCCGGGACATCCAAAGATTCCTACCCGGAGGACGAGTCAGCTGCAAGCGCCGCTCCGTCAACTCCCATAAACCCGGAAGCGGAAGCCCGCCTGAGAGAACTTCTTGAGAAAGTCGCAGCCTCATTGGACCTGGAGGCATCTATTAATATCAGGGACAGGGGCGACGATGTGGTGGCCGATCTGGTCGGTGACGACCTGGGCCTTTTCATCGGCAGGCATGGTTCTACCCTGGATGCTGTCCAGTACCTGGCCAACATCATGATTTTTCGCGGAATCGAAGATCGCAAACGGATCATCATCGACGCTGAGGATTATCGCGACCGGCGTGAAGAAGTGCTTCGCTCCCTCGCCGACCGCGCCGCCAGCGAGGTCATGAAAGGCAAGCTGGAGTATGAAATGAAGCCGATGAGCGCCGCCGAGCGCCGTATCGTCCATATTCACCTGCAGGAGCGGGACGGTATCGAAACCAGCAGTGATGGCCGGGAGCCGTTCCGGCGCGTGATCATCTCCCGCTCGAAGGGCTGATTTGCCTGTTCGAACAGGCATTCCGCCAGCCTGATGGGCGGTACTGTCAGTTCGAAGGGTAAGTCAACGCCGGTAAAATCAGGTTGCCCCAGCGATTATTCCGTGGGATACCCCGCGTCTTCGATCGCCTTTCTTATTTCCTCCAGGGTGATCCTGTTTTCGTCGTAGGAAACCTCGATCTGCCTGGTTTCGGGATCAGCGGTGATCGAGTCGACGCCTTCCAGTGTGTTCCCTGTTTTCTCCACCGTCATCTTGCAGTGGCCGCAGGATATCTTTGCTGATGTCAAAACTGCCTTTTGCATGGCTTTCAGTCCTTCCGGAATTGGTAACCGATTCTCCTCTAGAGGATAACAAAGGCAGGTGGAGAAAATAAGGGAATCGCTTTCCCAGTTTTGTAAACAGACTTAGAAGAGAGGCAGGTTTCAATGCCGGCAGACGTGATGTCCAGGACGTTCAGGTTTCGCAGATCCGAGGCGCTGGAGCTCGCCTGCTCCTGGTGCGGGTCGGGAGTGCCTTTGCCGGAAGGCGAATTCAGCGGTGTTTGCATCGACTGCGGTACGGTAATGTTCCGCAAGCCTCTGAACGATGACGGTTTCAGTGAAAGGAACCACGGCTGGGGGATGGGCAACCCGCTCACGCCCGCGCCTGCTGTCTGAACGTCGGATCCGGCTGGTAACTGCTGCCAGTCTTTTGTAATCCCGGTTCCGCACCTTGGCAGGAGTTTCAAGCTCATCGGGCGAGCCGCTGCCTGTGATAAAGTTCAGGCATGGGAAAGCGCAACTATCTGAGGGATCTGAAAGCGGGAGCCGCGGTCGACGACGTCTTTTTTTTACGCGAGGCGAGGCTGGGGAAGGCCAGAACGGGCAATAATTACCTGGCGCTCAAGTTGAGCGACAGGAGCGGGATAATGGAGGCGCGTGTCTGGGAGTCTGCCGATCAGCAGGCGGCCAGGCTGGCACCGGACTCTTTTATCCGGGTCCGGGGGACTGTCGAGAGCTATCGCCAGCGCCTGCAGTTGAATATTTCTCACGCGGAACCAGTCGACACGGCCGGTCTCGACCAGCGGGAGTTTCTTCCCGGCTCCTTTCGCGACATCGGGGAGCTGACCGGCTACCTCGAATATTTTCTTACCGAAGTCTATGACGATGATTATTCACGCCTGCTGCGATCCTTTTTTGAAGACGAGGAGTTTCTGCGCCGTTTCTGCCAGGCTCCGGGAGACGTCCGCTCCCATCATGCTTTTCTGGGTGGGCTGCTCGAGCATACCGTCTCGGTGGCGACGCTTTGCCAGCACACGACGGTGCAGCACCCGCGCCTGGACGCCGATCTGCTGGTCACGGCGGCTCTACTCCACGATGTGGGCAAGGTGGAAGAATTCACCTTCGAGGGCCGCATTGGCTACAGCAAGGAAGGCAGGCTGTTAGGACATGTGCTGATCGGGCAGCGGATGATCGAGGAAAAGATCAGGGAGCTTGGTAATTTTCCCCGTGACAAGCAGCTGATGCTGGTGCATGCGTTAATCAGCCATCATGGAGAGCTGGAATGGGGGGCGCCCAAACGGCCGCAGAGCGCCGAAGCCCTGGTGCTGCATCACATTGATAATCTCGATGCCAAGGTGAAAGGATTTTTGGAGATCGTGGAGGGCCGGGGAGAGGTCAGCTGGCCCGAACTGCAGAATTTATTCCGGCGGCCGCTGGATGAGCCGCTTGCCGCCGACAGACCCGAGGAATGACCGGTCTGGTCAGTCCTCTTCCTTGAGCGACCGGTCTATCTGCTCCTCCAGGTCCTTGTCGATCCTGGCCTCACTCCCAGACTTCTTTTCCCTGACTGTCTCTTCGGTTTCCGGTTCGATGAAGGTTTCACCGCTGATCATGGCGTCGAAAGCTTTCGCCTTAAGGCGGGCGCGGGTTTCATCGATGCGGCGGCGCATCTCGTCACGATCGATCTGTGAGGGGACCGGACCGCCGGCAGCAGCTTCCGCATCTGTCCTGACGGGAGTTTCTTCTCCTATTGTCGGCTCGCCTTCGACGGGAGTTCCCAATGCGGCGAACTCGTCTTCTTCGGTCGCCGTCGTTTCCGCGGGGGTCACCGCTTCCGGGACAGCCTTCTCTTCCGCAATGGCAGCCTCTGTTTCGATGGTCTCTTCCTCCGCGACGAAGCCCTCTGTATCGATAGCCTCCTCTGCAACGATATCCTCTGTTTCAACGATTCCTTCGTCCGCAGCAGCCTCTGTTTCAATGGCCTCTTCCACAACTTCGTTGTTTGTTTCAAAGCTCTCGGCTGCCGGTGCGTCTTCTATCTCAGGCGCTGTCTCGACAGCTATATTTTCCTCGGCCGGCGCTTCCAGTGTTTCTGCCTCCAGCAGGATTTCCGGCGCCTCGGCCACATCGATCTCTTCCCTGGTTTCTTCCACCGGCGCTGTGACCGGTTCTTCGAGTTGCTCTTCCACCTGCCGTCTTGTTTCCTCAATCCTCGATTCCAGGTCCACCGGAGCAGAAACCGGCGCGGCAGCGGTAGGACAGAAGCCAACCTGCGGGCCTTCCGCCGAAGGCAGTTGCGGGCGTCCGCCGCCCATCAGTCTGTTTCTCACGTCCTTGCGGGAGAGCAGGTAAGCCAGGCCGGCGCCAAAAACTCCACCAAGTAACAATCGGGTAAGCTTTGCCATCAGGATCATCCCTTCAACGTCAGTAACGAGGACAACATCTTATTATCAGTGTCGGTTGAATGGAAGGATATCAGGAAGTGCCGCCTGTTGCGGCCACCGGTCTATTTATTCTCGCCCGGTTCTCTTCCCGTAGCCTTCTTCAACTCATTAATTCTCCGCACCAGCTCTTTCTCAAACCCACGGTCCGAGGGACTATAGTAAACGCGTTTTTCAACTCCCGGCGGAAGATAATTCTGCTCGACGATGGCTCCGGGGTAGCTATGCGGATACTTATAGCCTTCTCCATGTTCCAGCTTCTTCGCCCCCGGGTAATTGCTATCGCGCAGATGTTTGGGCGGTCTGCGGGTGCCTTCCTCCTCCACATCTTTCATCGCCTGGCCGATGGCGCGGCAGGAAGCGTTGCTCTTGGGCGCCAGGGAGAGGTAGGTGACTCCCTGGGCAAGGTTGAGCTGGCACTCGGGCAGACCTACGAATTCCACGGCACGAGATACCGAAGTGGCAACGACCAGCGCCTGCGGGTCAGCGTTGCCGATGTCCTCAGAGGCAAAGATGATCATGCGGCGGGCGATGAACCTGGGGTCTTCGCCGCCGGTGAGCATTACCGCCAGCCAGTAGATAGCGGCGTCGGGGTCGCTGCCCCGCATACTCTTGATGAAGGCGGAGATGGCATCATAGTGCAGGTCGCCGCCTTTCTGGTAAAAAACCGGCTTGCGGTGAATCGCCTCCTCGACCAGCGCCAGGGGGATGACCTCCCTTTCACCTTCCGGTGCCAGCTCGGCGGCCGTTTCGAGCATGATCAGGGCCGCCCGGGCGTCGCCGCCGCTGGCGCGGGCTATCGCCTCGAACCCGTCATCCTCCAGACGAAGGCCGCTGTTGCCGAGTCCGCGTTCCGGGTCGGACAGTGCGCTGGCAACCAGCTGTTTCAGTTCCGGTATGGTAAGCGGTAAAAATTCGTAAAGCTCGCAACGGGAAATCAGGGGGCCAATGACTTCGAAGTAGGGGTTCTCGGTGGTGGCGCCGATCAGGGTGACCACGCCGCTTTCAACCACCGGCAGCAGAGCGTCCTGCTGGGACTTGCTGAAGCGGTGGATTTCATCCACGAAGAGGATGGTGCGCCGGCCGCGGTATTCAAGCTCGTCTTCCGCCTCGGCGAAGACCTTGCGCAGGTCGGCAACACCGGAGCTTACGGCGCTCACCTGCCGGAAGTTGGCCCTGGTCTGGGCGGCGATGATCATTGCCAGGCTGGTTTTGCCGGCGCCGGGCGGCCCGAAGAAGATCATCGAGGGCAGCCGGTCGGCTTCGATGGCGCGGCGCAGGGCGCTCCCCGGCGCCAGTATTCCTTCCTGGCCAGCGAAATCATCGAGAATGGTCGGCCGCATGCGATGGGCCAGTGGCGCTTCATCCCTGGGCGTAGCAGGAACATCCGGGTTTTGCAGGTTAAAAAGGTTTGGATCACCCATGCCCTGATTCTAACATGATGTCCGGTGCGCCGGGCTGCCCGGCCTTTTTTACCGGAGCGCCCCTTTGCCAGTCTCCACATACCTGATCCCGCCGGGATCGCCCCATGGGAGCCCTCAACACGGCCTGTTTGACACTGATAGTCAGGCTGTCTAATCTTGTCATGCTGTACTTGTCGCCGGGTGATCGCGGCAGGAACGGTCTTACATAATAATCTGACAACTCCTCAAGGGGGTATCTTGAAAGCAGTAATTCTGGTTGGTGGCCAGGGCACGCGCCTCCGCCCCCTTACTCTGGGGACGCCGAAGCCGATGGTGCCTCTGGCCAACAAGCCGTTTGTCTCATATGTCCTGGAACGGCTGCGCAACCATGGCATCAGCGAAGTTGTTTTTTCCATGGGCTATCTGCCCGACGGCATCAAGGCATATTTTGGCGACGGCGGCGATTTGGGCCTTAAGGTCACATATGTGACCGAGGAACGGCCGCTGGGGACCGCGGGAGCGGTCAAGAACGTGGAGGAGCATGTGGGTGATGGCGACTTCCTGGTGCTCAATGGCGACATCCTCACCGACCTGGACCTGGGCAGCCTGATCGCCTACCACAACGAGAAGCAGGCGGTAGCCACGATCGCCCTGACACCGGTTGAGGACCCGACCGCCTACGGCCTTGTACGGACCGGAGGAGCCGGGGAAGTAATCGGTTTCCTGGAGAAGCCCAGCTGGGACCAGATCGATACCAATCTCATCAATGCCGGCACCTACGTGCTCCGGAGCGAGGTTTTTGATCTGATTCCGCCTGGCGTGGAACACTCGTTCGAACGCGGCGTCTTTCCGCGGCTGGTCGGCAAGGGGCTCTATGGTTATCGCAGTGACGATTACTGGATGGATATAGGTACGCCGGAGAAATATCTGCAGGCCCACTACGACATCCTCGAAAAAAATGTTGAGACCAGCGTCTCCGATTGTCTCGACCAGGATTTTGTCTGCATGCAGGGTCAGGTGCATCTGGAGACCGGCGCCAAACTGGTGCCGCCGGTCATCATCGGCGAAGGCTGCACCATCAGGGCGGGTGCGCGCGTGGGCCGTATGGCCATAGTCGGGCCTGGCTGCACCATTGCGGCGGGCAGTGTCGTGGAGGAATCGGTGCTTCAGGAGGGATGCATCCTGGAAGAGAACGCGGTCGTGCGCCGCAGTATCATCGCCAAGGGGGCTTCGGTGGGAGCGGGCACCCTCGTCGCCGGCGGCGCCATCATCGGTGAAAACGCCAGGGTCGAGGGTGACAATATCCTGACGAACCACATCCGTATTTACCCAGGCACTGTGGTACGCAAGGGATCAATCAAGTTCTGACAGGCCAGGCCGCCGCCAAAGCTTCGCGCGCCAGTTCTCCAACCGACCGTTGCACCAGCTCGCCGTTTTCATAGATAGTCAGCTTCCCGTCATCGTCGGTCAGGCCGCCGATGGTTTCCCTGACATTGACTCCGGCCCGCGACGCAGCCCAGACAGCCATTCCCCTGACCTCAGGGTCTTCGTTTCCCAGGGAATCCCTGATAATCCTGTCGCTGCCGGCTATGCCGGTAATGCCCGCTTCTCCCATTCTTCCGGCGGCCCGGAGAACTCCTTTGAGGAAGACCTTCTCCTCATCCTCGGAGTGGAGGGAGATGATAATCGGCGGGATGTCGGGAAACTGCCGGGGAGCGGCGATAGCGATTTCCGCCAACAGCTCCGGGGCGCTCCAGCCCATGCCACCCGACTCCTCCCGCGCCGACCAGAGAATCCTTTGCACTGTGTTGCGGACCGACGCCTGGTTCTCTTTCGCTACGGCAGCCGCCGCCGCGCCGATCGCCTCGATGGCACGCCAGCACAAAAGCTCATCCTTGTTATAGGCCAGCGCGACGAGTTTTCCAAAGGTGCGTTTGTCAGCGCTGGCGAGTTCCGCCACGCGCGCATAGTCACCGGCGAGCAATGCCTGTTTGAGTTCGTTCTTGAGGGATGGGGCCATAGGGAGATTTTAACCGCACAAAGGCCGGGTGAAACCAGTTGAAGCTGTTTACGGCGCAGGATATGCAGCCGGGTTGACGCTGCTGCCTGCTGAAGCCACGACAGGATCATCCGATTGGTTTTGCTACGAGCGGCCGATCCCCTCGTAGGTAAATCCGGCGTCTCGTATCTTCTGCGGGTCGAGGAAGTTACGTCCGTCAATGATCAGGGGGCGGCGCATCAGCTTCTTCATCTGCTCTAGTGGCAGGTCGGAGAACTCGTCCCATTCGGTGACCAGTACGACCGCGTCGCTGTCCCTGACGGCCGAGAGGATGTCGTCGCAGAGCAGTATGCCGCGGACAGCTTTGGCGGCATACGGAATCGCTACCGGGTCGTAGGCCTTGACCAGGGCGCCGTCGCCAAGAAGCCGGGAAGCCAGGACGATTGAAGATGCTTCACGCAGGTCGCTGGTATTGGGCTTGAAGGCCAGCCCGAGCAATGCGATGGTCTTGTCGGTCAGCGTGCCCAGGTGTTTCTGGAGCTTGTTGACTACCCGTCGCTTCTGCAGCTCGTTCACTTCGATAACGGCGGTGAGCAGCTGGAAATGATAGCCCGAGTTGCCGGCGATCTGTTTCAGAGCCGTCACGTCCTTGGGAAAACAGGAGCCGCCAAAACCGATCCCGGCGTTGAGGAAGTGCTTGCCGATGCGCTGGTCATAGCCCATGCCGTCGGCAACCACGGTTACATCGGCGCCAACTTCCTCACAGACGTTGGCGATTTCATTGATGAAAGAGATCTTTGTCGCCAAAAAGGCGTTCGAGGCGTACTTGATCATCTCCGCCGTGGGAATGTTTGTCCTGAGGACAGGAGTATCCACGTTTTTGTAGAGGGCTGCCACTTTCTCGCCCGCCTCGGCATTGCGTGAGCCGATAACCACACGATCAGGGTTCAGAAAATCCTCGATGGCCGAACCCTCGCGTAAAAACTCAGGATTGGATACATAGTCAATATTGGTCACTTCCTGCCGGGCCAGTTCGGAGCTTATTTTGTTGCCGGTACCTACCGGAACTGTACTTTTCATCACCAGGATATGGTGGTCGGTGGAGAGCCCGGGCAGCGCCGACATCACAGCGAAGACGCGGCTCAGGTCGGCGTCCCCGGTAAAGGTCGGAGGCGTGTCAACGGCGATGAAAACCAGTTCACAGCGATCGAAAATGTCTGAAAGTGAAGTGGTGAAGGTCATGCGTTCGCGGTTTTTCTCGATCAGCTCGGGAAGGCCCGGTTCGTAGATGGGGATCTGCCCCTCCTTGAGCGCCGCGATCTTTTCGCCGTCGATATCCATGCACACGACATGGTTGCCGAGTTCGGCCAGGCAGGTGCCCGTAACCAGGCCTACATAGCCAATACCGATCATGCCTACATGTGTAATTTCAGCTGTCATACTACCGGTTTAAATGAGATTGCCAGCTGGACCATTGTGTCCTCAGCGAGCGAGCTTTGCAGGGAATTGCTGATCCAGCAGACCACATCGCCGTCCTGCCAGGCCAGATATCTGAGCTTGTCGTTGGCATAGTAGAATCGATAGTTCTTTCCGTTTATTTCGCGCTCCAGTGTCGGCTTCTCCAGGAGCGGCGCATTGGTAAAGGTCGTCTCCATGATACCCCAACTGTTGCCGGCCTCATTCTCGACTACCACCTTGAGGGCCGGCCTGGGGCCATCGTCAGTCTGGATTTCGTAGTTATGGAAATCCACGTAATCAAACTCGGCCGGGAAGCTGGTTGGCTTCTGAACCGGGAACGGCAGCTGCAGCGAAGCCGCCTGCCAGCTGCGGCGGTTGTCCTCGGAGTCCTGCTCGAAGTGCAGCGCCGCCTTCACTTCCGGCTGTTTCTCGGTCAGCTGACCCTCGAAGCCGGTGCCGACTGCGATTAGTATCTGGGTCTTGGTCTTCTGCTCGGAAGGCATCGGCGAGACCACGGCCGGCTTGAACAGGGTGGCCAATTCATCGGCTGCGGCCTGATTACCCTCGCGGAAGTATATCTGATTCTCGACGTAGCTGTTATTGGCGTTGCCGCCGATTTCCACCGAAGTGCAACCCTTCTGCCTGAGCAGATTAGCCGCCACCGTGGCGGCGCCCTCGACACCGTTGCCGTTCAGGATTTCGAAGGACAATTTTTTTGTATTTTCAGAAGGCATCTGTGCGATCGCCGCTCCCGGTACCTGTGGCTCAGGTTTTTCAAACGCCGGTGATACAAACTGTTCGATCGTGGAGGAGAACGCCTGTTTGGCGATGGCTACATATTCGCCCGACGCGCCGCCTGCTTTTTCATCCACCGGCGCCTGGATCTGATAGATGCGGTCGCGGCTCAGGCCCATAATGAATTTGGTCAGGGAGAGCACGTCGCTGCGTCCGATATCCGAGGTGGTGTTGCTGGCGAAGACATCGGCCAGCTCAGGGATCTTGGTCAGGTTGCCCCACTTCATCGATTGCGACTTGGCGTCGTTGATGAACAGCTGCTGGCGGGCGATCCGCACAAAATCACTGTCGGTGTGCCGGAAGCGCACGTAGGCGAGAGCATCCCTTCCATTAAGTTTCTGGTATCCGGGATAAATATCGATGGGCTCGTATGTTTGCCCCCAGAGGGCATCGCTGTTGTCGTTGAAATAGCGGCGATCGACGTCCACATAAACACCACCGAGGGCGTCCACGGCTTTTTCGAAGCCGGTGTAGTCGACGATGATGAAATGGTGAACCGGCTGATCAGTGAGGTCCCGGACTGTTTCAATCGCCAGTGGCGCGCCGCCGATGGCATAGGCCGTGTTGATCTTGTCCTTGCCCACGCCAGGGATATCGACGATCGTATCCCTGGGAATGGACAGGCTCGACATGCACTCACCCTGGGGATTCATGCGAACCAGCATTATCGTGTCGGAGCGCATGTTGGAACCATCCGGGTCGGAATCGGCGCCCATGACCAGAATATTCTCAGGCTCGTCGGGAAGGGGGATGTCCAGCTGCTGCCTGGCTTCGTAAACGACTTCAGTGTCGATGCCGATCTTGCCGAGCGTGTGATAGACGAATATAAAGCCGGCGATGCCGACGCTGAGGATTATCACCAGAAGAGATAGGACGGTCCACTTGAGAATTCTCTTCCAGAGCGCTGGCTTTCTGTAATGCGTCCCGCGTTTTGGAAACAAACCCATAGCCTTTGTCGAAGATCGTTCTTGACTGAAAAAAGCCTCTTCCAGAGGCTAGGACCGTCGTCAATTATAGCGCACGGGCTTCATTCCTGACAAGAACGTCAGCCCACGGCTACCTCATTGTACACTTTCTCGTAGCCATCGGTGCACTTGCCAACGCTGAATTTGTCCTGCACATAGCGACGACAGGCCGCTGGATCGATCTCGTCGAGGCGTCCCAGGGCTTCGACCATTTCGTCGGTGTCGTTCACCAGAAAACCGGAGATCCCATCAGCCACCACTTCTGGTACGGAGCCCCCAGGAAAGGCGATAACCGGTGTACCTGCCGCCATCGCCTCGATCATGACCAGCCCGAACGGCTCCGGCCACTGGATCGGGAAGAGAAAGGCCCTGGCTTTCGAAAATAGATTCCATTTCTCCGTCAGGCTCACCTCGCCGACGAACTTTATCTGCTCCCCGTCGATCTGGGGTTTGATAACGGTCTCGTAGTAATCGCGGTTCTGGTGCTGGATGGCGCCGGCGATTACCAGCTTCTGGCCGGTGCGATGAGCCACCTCGATGGCTGTATGAAAACCCTTATCCGCGCAGAGCCGGCCGAAGGCCAGGAGATAATCCTCCTTCTCGTCCTTGCTCCGGAAGGTCCAGCCGTCGATGTCGATCGGGTTGTAGACAGTGCCCGCGTGCTGCAGGTCGGGGCAGCAGCTGCGCTGATAATCGCTGATGCTGACATAATGCGCCGAATTGCGGAATGTCTGGTAAAAGCGGCAGGTGTCGGGTGTAAAGGGCCCATGCAGGGTATGCACCATGGGTGTGTCCAGGAATTGGGCGAAGGCGATGGCGGCATAGCCGCTGTGATCGTGGATGATATCGAATTCACCGGCACGCCGCAGGCAGCCGGCCACCTGCTGCAGATCGTACAGGGTCTCGCCGATGCGGTCTGGCATCTGCTCATCAAAGGTGGCGACAAGCCTGGCTTTCGTCGTCGAATCGCCGCTGGCGAAGAGGGTGACCTCGTGTCCCCGTTCAACCAGCTCTTCGGTGAGGTAATGCACCACCCACTCGATTCCGCCGTATCCGGCGGGAGGTATTTTGATCCAGGGTGGAGCCAGCATCGCTATCTTCACGGTACCTCACAAAGTCGGTTTTTGGGGCAGCCCTCCCCGGATGCGCCGGGAGTCGGCCAGGGAATTTTTACCCCGGCCGGTTATATTCTAATCCAGATCGAGGAGGCGGGCGACGCTTTCGGTGATATAGGCGATGATCTCGTCGATGGTTTCGCCTTCCGCGGTGAAGCCGGCCGCCTGATTGTGGCCGCCACCGCCCTTGGCCCTGGCGATCGACTGCACATTCAGCTCCTCGGAGGATGAGCGCAGGCTGACCCGGTAATGAATCTGCGCGGGATCCTTATCGCCCGGTTCAACCGAACCAGGTGGCCGGGCATATATCAGCGAGGCAACGAGCACGCCTTCGATGGCCCTGAGATTATCCACCAGGCCTTCGGTGAGTCCGTTGTCGGCTCCGGCCGACTCAAAGTCGCCGCGATCGAGGACGCCGATGGCCAGCCTGCCTTCGCAGGCGATGGTCATGTTGGTCAAAAGGCGACAGAGCAGCCGGGTCTTGGCGAGGGTTACAGTCTCATATACCTGGTGGAAGATGGCCGTGTGATCGACGCCGCGGCTGATCAGGTCGGCCGCCACCCGGAAAGTAGTGGCGGAGGCCGAGGAATACTGAAAGCGGCCGCTGTCCACCAGGATGCCGGTGTAGATTGCTTCGCAGATCTCATGGGTCAATTCCATCTGCAATTTCTTCAGAATGAAATAGAGGATCTCGGCCGTTGAGCTGGCTCCGCTAATCACCAGGTTCAGCGTGCCGAAGCGGGTGTTGTCGGCATGGTGGTCGATGTTGATGATCCGTGGCGCCGCCTCGACCAGGTCCTGATTGCCGATTCGCTCAGCGCTTCCGCAATCCACAGCTATGAGAGTGCGGCTGGCGGCATCTTCGGGAGGGTGGCCGAAATATATATCATCAAGACCTCTCAGCCATCGGTACTCAGGCGCTATGGGCGCCGTGTCCGCCAGGTACATGCGGCTGTCCGCGCCCAGCTGAATCATCGAACGGTGCATGGCGATCAGGCAGCCAAGGGCGTCGCCATCGGGCTTGACGTGGCAGGTCACCAGCACGCGCCGCTCACCTCTCAACGCGTCGGCTACGGATTCCAGGGCCTGGTCTATTGATTCGGTGGCGCTCATGACTGGGCAGCCGGGTCAAACTGCTTGTCCGGCGAGGCAATCGCGGCGCCGATCAGCTCGCTGTTTTCCCGCTGCAAAATGAAGCGGATCGCCAGCAACAGCAGCAAGTAGAAAGCGAAGCCCGGAATCGCACTGAACTCGTTTTTATAGAACAGGAACATCTGGCCAATAAAAATCTGCACCAATATCGAGCGTTCAAACATCTGGTATGCCTTCAGGCGAGAACGGTGTAGCAGAATTACGCCCAGGGAAATATAAAAAGCGGAAAGCATGTTCGACGCCAGGATGGCCCAGTCGGAAAAACCGAAAGCCTCCATCTGGGCGACCACCTCACCCGTGTCGAACATCAGGTTCAATACGACTCCCATGGATCCGATCACCTGCAGAATAAAGAAGCCGGCAATGATTTTTGTGAACCAGCGGCTCAGGGTCATCTGGCGGTACCGGCGGTAAAAACCGTCACGCGAGCGAACAAAGACGCCACGCCGTCCCGCCACGGTCGCGTCGATATTGCCCACGACCGTTATCAGCTCTCTGACCAGCGGTTCGCCGGCGTCGCATTTGTTCAGGTTGTAAAGAATCAGCTTTTTTTCTTCCTCGGTGGATGTGCCGATCGGGAGTTCCCGCATTTCATTCAGGGAGTTCACCAGGAACTCTGTCCGGGAATAATGGGCGGCTGTCAGAACCCAGCGGCCCGCGATATAGATGATGACGAAGACCGTATACATTATAGCCACGGATGGCTGGAAGAAGTAGTTGTTGTCCTGGGTGACGAACTTGCCCACCTCGTCGATGAAGAGACCGAAGCCGATGCCACCGGCGATCGTGCCCAGCGCTTCCATCATTTTTCCCAGGAAAGTGAACATGATGATCGTGCTGGCTGCCATGAACAGACCGCCCCAGAGCACGTGGGCGATGTGAAGCACGCTGCCGCCCATCTCCGGATAGCCTGTGAGCTCCAGGAACAGACGAACCGCCAGGATTGCCACCACCGCGCTGAGCAGCCATAACTCCAGGCGGTCCATGCCACGCAGGTTCCGGTTGACTCGTTTTCTGGCGGTAGATGCTACTGACATGGATTCGGTCGGTTCCTCCTCTTTCTTGTCACCATATCTTCTTTGGTGAAGGTAATTCACCTGCCTGGAAAGTGCTTCGCCTGCTCGCTGTCACAGGGTCAGCCCTGAATCGCTTTCGTTTATTTCGGGAATGAGAACTCAGCCCAAGCCTCATTCAGGTTAATTATCAGGAAATCTGCTGAATTCAGGTGGATTGAAGCCAGAATAATAGATCAATTAATTATTCTTGGGGCCGACAGTTATATATCTACTTTGGGAGGCTAATCCATCATGACCGCAAAGATATTCAGAAAATCTGTTATTTATGGAATTGTCGGTGCTCTGTTAGGCGTTGTGTACGCGTTCGTTGCTGTTTTCATACTCGACCCTGTATTAGGAGTAGAGCTGCAAAAAATTCATCTGATACTGGCTCCGCTTTTGTTAGGTACAGTCGCTCTTCTTATTGGCAGGCATGCCGAGCTTCTGGAAGACGCCAAAAAACGTTTCTCAACTCTTACACAAAAGGCCATCATTGATAAACATTGGGATGTATCTTTTGAAGATGACTACATTCCCACATGTTGGGAAGTCAAGAATTGCGATAAGACCGATTGTCCGGTTCATGGAAAGCAGAATGTTCGTTGCTGGTTGGTTGCCGGTACCTTCTGCCGCGGTGAAGTCCAGGGAAAATTTGCCCAAAAGCTGGGCAGCTGCTCAAAATGCGCAATCTATCAGACTGCTCTGGCTCACAACCCGGTGAGTGAGATCAGTGAGAACTTTTACAGCTTGATGTGGGCGCTTCGTGAAAATGAGGACATGTTAGGCGAAGCTCATGACAAGCTCCAGGGCCAATACGCGGAGCTTGAAGACCATCACAAGAAAGCCAAGGAAATGGCGAATACTGACGGTCTGACGGGGCTCAAGAACCACGGTCATTTCCAGAGGTACCTTCACCACGAAGTTGACCGGGCCAGGCGTTATGAGCGCCCTCTCTCCCTGGTCATGATAGATCTCGATTTCTTCAAGCAGGTAAATGACAAGTTCGGCCATCAAAAGGGAGACGCGGTGCTTAGCCACGTCGGTAAAATTCTCAGGGAGGAGTGCCGGGACGTAGATTACGTCGCCAGGTATGGCGGCGAGGAATTCGTCGTTGTAATGCCGGAGATAACCGCTCCCAACGCCGTCAAGGCGGCCAACAGGCTGCGCGAAAGAATCGAAGGGCTGTACCAGGAGGTCAACCTTCCGGAGCATCAAACTGGCGCGAGTCTTGGCGTAGCTGATTTTCCCGCTTGCGCGACAGACAACACCAGCCTGATTGCCGCAGCGGACGGTGCTCTGCTGTTCGCCAAGCGTCAGGGTCGAAATCGGGTTGCGTACTTCAGGGATCTTTCGGATACGGAGCTGAGCGGCGACGATCTGGACAATTTGAATAGCAGACTGGAAGGAGCGGGATTTCAGACTATCCGCGTGCTTGCCAAGGCTGTCGATGCGAGAGATCAATATCCGGAGCACGATGTGAACAACCTCTCCAGGGTCGCTACTTCCCTGGCTAAGGAACTAAGTTTTACCCCGGATCAGATCGAGGCTCTAATACTTGCCACCAAACTTCATGATATCGGTAAAATCGGCATACCGAAGAAGATATTACAGAAAACGGAACATCTGCTGCCCGAAGAGCTTGAGATATTACGCCAGCATCCCCGGATGGGAGAGCAAATCCTGGAGGAGGCCAATACGGTCAAGGATCTCATCGCGGCGGTCCTGTATCACCACGAACGATGGGACGGCAAGGGTTATCCGGAAGGCCTTCACGGCGAGGAGATACCACTTATGGCGCGCATCGTGGGCATTCTGGACGCGTACCGGGCGATGCGCAGTGATCGTCCCTACAGCAAGGCATTATCTGTCAGCGAAACCATAGCCGAGCTTCGCGCGGCGGCGGGAAGCCAGTTTGATCCCAGGTTGGTAGAGATGTTTGTTCAGCAATTGGACGAAGAAGAGGGGCAACAATTACGGCAAGCGGGATAGTGATCGAATACCCGTTTACTTCTCGATACGTTATGGTGCCCCGAGAAGGATTCGAACCTTCGACCTACCGCTTAGGAGGCGGTCGCTCTCATCCTCTGAGCTATCGGGGCGTGGGGTAAATCGCTATCCTGCCAGCGCGCAGAGCAGAATCTCCTCGACCAGTTCGTTGAAGCCGATGCCGACCGCCTGGGCGGCCATGGGCAGCAGGCTGGTCTCGGTGAAGCCGGGGATGGTGTTGACCTCGAGCACCCAGAGGCCGCCGTCCTCATCCATGATGATATCCACACGGCCGAAGCCGGAGCAGCCAAGCCGCTGGAAAACCTTCAGTGAGAGCTCCGCGACCTGGGCGGACACATCATCAGGCACTTCCGCCGGCACCAGGTATTCAGCCTTGCCCATGGTATAACGCGATTCGAAATCGAAGAAATCCGTCTTGGGCCGGACCTCTACTACCGGCAGCGCCCGCGGCTCTTTGCCGAGGATGCTGACCGCCAGCTCCCGGCCTTTCACATATTTCTCCAGCAGGACCTTGTTGTCAAAACTGAACGCGGAGATCAGGGCCGCGGGCAGCTCGCTGACGGTGTGGGCAAAACGGATGCCCAGCGCCGAGCCCTGCGCCGCCGGCTTGACCACGATGGGAAAGCCCAGGTCATCGCCGATGATCGGCATGGTGTCCACCGCGCCCAGCTCCTGGAATGCATCGCGGTTGAAAGCGAAAAAAGGCGGCGTCGGGATGCCGTCGGCTACGAAAGTGTGCTTGGAGAGCACCTTGTCCATGCAGCGTATCGATGGCAGCACGTCCGAGCCGGTATAGGGGATGCCGAGGATGTCCAGCAGCTCCTGGACGGTGCCGTCCTCGCCGCTGCGGCCATGCATGGCGATGAATGCCGCGTCCGGCTTCAGCTCCTTCAGCTTCTTCACCAGGCTCTCGTCGACGTCGATGCCCTCGACTGAGTAACCCGTCTCCTTCAACGCCTTCTCTATCCTGGCGCCGGATTTGAGCGAGATGTTACGCTCCAGCGAACGCCCGCCCTTGAGGACCGCTATTGTTTTTTTGCTCATCTCAATCCCCCATCAGGTTGATTGTTGGCTGTTTGCCGCGCGGTTTTCGGCCGCGCCCCGAAGTTTACTCCGAACCTCGCAACGCCCGGAACAGTTTCATTTGTTCCCTGATGACCTTGGCGATTCGCTTGATGCCCTCTTCAATGCGGTCTTCAGGAACGCCGCTGAAGGAAAGCCGCATGTGGTTGGCGCCGCTGCCGTCCACCCAGGCTCCCGAGCCGGGGACGAAAGCCACTTTCTGCTCCTCCAGGGCCAGGGCGAGCAGGTCAACGGTGTCCAGATATTCGGGCAGCGTGACCCAGATGTAGAAACCGCCTTCCGGGTGCGTCCAGCTCGCCTCTTCCGGGAAATATTCGGTCAGCGCCGCCAGCATGGCGTCGCGGCGGCCGCGATATACCTTGATTACTTCCTCGACATAATCCTGCCAGCGAAAATCCTTGAAGTACTGGTTGACGATCATCTGCGCCAGCGTCGAGGGGCAGAGGTCGGCCGCCTGCTTGCCCAGGTTGAACTTGGCGAGCAGCGGTTGTGGCGCCACCATCCAGCCCAGCCGGATTCCCGGCGAGATGATCTTGGAAAAAGTGCTCAGATAGATGACATTGTCATCCTTGTCCAGCGAATAGAGGGTCGGCAACTGCTCGCCTTCGAAGCGCAGCTGGCCGTACGGATTGTCTTCAACGATGATCAGTTCATGCTGCCTGGCCAGTTCCACTACCTCCAGCCGCCGTTCCAGGCTGAGGCACACCCCGGCCGGGTTATGAAAATTGGGGATGACGTAGATGAACTTGGGCTTGGTACCCGCTTGCCCGAGCCTGTCAATCTCGCCCCTGAGCAGGTCGGTGCGGATGCCGTCGCCATCTAGCGGCACCTGAATAACACTCGCCTCGAAGCTGCAGAACGAGGGGATGGCGCCCGGATAAGTGGGCGCCTCGGCGATGATTGTATCGCCGGGGTCGACAAATATGCGCGTTACCAGGTCGATGCCCTGCTGGCCGCCGGTGGTGATGATAACGTCTTCCGGGTCGATGACCGTGTTCTCCTCGGCCATCACCTTAACTATGTTCCGCTTGGTCTCCTCGAAACCATCGGTGGGACCGTACTGGAGCGCGGCGGCGCTGGAATGCATGGAAACCTCGTGGGTTACCCGGGCCAGCGTCTTGGCGGGAAAGCTTTCGGTGTTCGGCAGACCGCCGGCCAGGGTGATTACATCCGGGCGCGCCGTTATGGCCATCAGGTCGCGCATGACCGAAGAACGCATGCCGCTGGTGCGTTTCGCGTAAAAATCTTCGTATTTGTCAAAGTCTATCCTGGTCATGACATTTGATTCTAGTCGCGCCAGTTTCTAGAAGCAACAGCCCGGGAATGGTAGAATTCGGACGCTGGTTTTACCCTGGCGCAAACAATTATCGATTGGGGAGGTCCGATGGCAGCTGCGTGGGCGATTGGAGCCGGCGCCGGCCTTGCGGGGCTGGCGGGCTTTCGCGTGTTCATACCTTTGGCGGTCTACATGTTCATGGCCCGCATGGGCTGGGTCTGGGGTTTCAGGGCCGATGGCATGGCATTCATGATTTCAGATGCGGCCGTGGTGATCCTCCTGGTCCTGGTCGTGATCGAAATCATGATGACTCGTGTGCGGGCTCTGGTGAGTATCGAGCGTGTACTGAGATTACCCCTGGCCTTTGCCGCGGGCGCCCTGGTCATGTCGGCGACCTTGGCCGGAGAGTTCCCCGGCGCCGTTCATTTCATCGGTATACCGGTGGGCGTGGCGCTCGCCCTGGCCGGCAACTATGTCCAACAGGGCCTGGTAATGATCGGCGATGGCAGGGACCCCGGTCCCGCGCTCGATATCACGGTTCTTTTTCTTTCAGTTCTGATGCTGCTGCTTCCTCCCGTGGGTTTTCTGTTTGTCTTAACCCTGATTTATCTGGTGTTTCGGGTGCGGCGGCTGAAAAAGCTCAAGTACAAGGGCCTGCGCGTTCTGGCCTGAGGATCGATGCATTCTAATGGCGCTCAAGCGTGCACACGTCTATATCACCGGCCGCGTCCAGGGCGTCTTCTACCGCGGCTGGATTAGCGAGAACGCTCACCGGCTGGGGCTCAGAGGATGGGTCCGCAACCGCTTCGATGGTAGAGTTGAGGCGGTCTTCGAGGGTAGTGGAGAGGCTGTCGGGCAGATGGTGAAGCAATGCCACGACGGTCCGCCCCACGCCCGCGTCGATTCCGTGCTCGATGATTACAGCGAGCCAGTTGAGGGGCTTGCGTCATTCGAAGTTAAGAGCACGACATAAAGGGACAAGCCAGCTACGTTGTCGTTGTACTAATGTTCCAGTCGAATCTGCAAGCGCCTTGTAAAATCACTAAACGACTTGTAAAATAGGATGATCATGAGAAGCTCGATATCAAAAAGAGGACAGACGGCAGTGCCTGCCGCGCTGCGAAAGAAATACAACCTGGGCCCGAACACCAAGCTGGAGTGGATCGACTACCGCGGCCTGATCGTGGCCCTGCCGGTGGAGGGAGACCCGATAAAGGCTATTCGCGGCTTGACCAAAGGGGAAGGGCTGCACGGCCGGTTGATGGAAGCGCGTCGCCTGGAGCGCGGGCGGGATCGAAGAATCAAAGCCCGCACGAACCGCCGCCGTGCAAGCTGATAGATACGTTCTCGACACTTCCGCCATCCTGGCTCTCACCGGCGGGGAGCAGGGCGATGAACTCGTAACCAGGCTTCTTTCCCGCGCTGCTTCGCGCAAAATCAAAATCTTCATTTCCTTCGCCAGCTTCACCGAATGCTTCTACATTCGCTGGCAGGCGGCGGGTGAAGAGGAAGCGCTCAAACTGGTACTGCACCTGGGACTGCTTCCCATTGAGCGTGTAGAGTCGGACGAAGAAACATCACTGCTGGCCGGCGAGCTGAAAGCGAACCACGCGCTCTCATTCGCCGATGCCTGGGTGGCGGCTCTCGCCATATCCCGTGGAGCCCGGCTGGTTCACAAAGACCCGGAATTCGAACAGTTGTCAAACAGGTTGACGTTTGTAAGATTGCCATATAAGTAAGCTTTAAGAACAAAATCCGGGAAGCCCATCATCTTGATCTCTTATCAATCGGAACCAGTGATTCCCGCCTATAAATACGCATAAACAGTAGCGCATTCTGATTAGTAAGTTAAATATTTGTATACCTCAATCCCGCCCGTGGTGATCCTTCAGATGGCTGTGCGGATGGTAATGCTCGATGCCGCCGTGCCGGTGCGGGTGATCATGGATCAGGTTGGCGGTCAAGAGCAGCTCCCGGTCGCCAAGGATCACCGCCGCCTCGCCCTCGCCCGCCAGCCGGTGGTCCTCTCCTAGCACGATAACCCGGTCAGCGATCTCCGCCGCCAGGCGCAGGTCCTGGGTGGCGGTCACTATCGTCTTGCCCGCCGTCGTCAGCTGCAAAATCAGCCGTATCAGGAAGCTCTCGGTCTTGGGATCCAGCCCCGCGGTCGGCTCATCGAACAGCAGAACCTCCGGCCCTATGGCCAGCACCGAAGCCAGCGCCACCTTTTTCTTTTCACCGCCGCTCAAGTGATAAGGCGGGCGCTCCCGCAAATGTTCGAGCCCCAGAATATGCAGTGTGTCTCCGGTCCGCTTCTCCACTTCTTCCGGCGGCAGACCCAGGTGCAGCGGCCCAAAGGCGATCTCGTCCCAGACGGTGGCTGAAAACAGCTGGGCATCGGAGTTCTGGAAAACGAAGCCGACGCGCCGCCGGAACGATTGTGAGAATCCCTCGTCCTTCAAGGCTTCATCAGAGAGGCCGGCGCCGAAGGCCTTGATGCTGCCTCCAGTCGGGAAGATCAGGCCATCGAGCATCTTCAGCAGCGTCGACTTGCCTGAACCGTTGGCCCCGAGCAACACCACACTTTCACCCGCACATATATTCAGGCTGATGCCGTCGAGCGCCGCCGCGTCCTCGTACCGGTATTCAACGGAGTCCACCTCGAAAATCAATTTATTCCCTTAGCCAATGAGCAGATCACTCCCCAGCGCCGCGGCGCCAAATAAAATTATGGCGGTGAGCCACAACCAGTCTCCCCCGTTTGTTCTGAACTGGTGCAAGGTCAAAGGCTCTCCGGTGTAGCCGCGGCTGATCATGGCGGAGTAGACATCCTCGCTGAGAGCATGCGATTTGCTCAAAAGGGTGGCCATGCTGGAAGCGATGAAGCGCCGGTCTTCCCGGCGGCTGGAGCTTCCCACCAGGCGGCTGGTGCGCGCCGTGAACATATCAGTGGCCAGACCCAGGATAAGAAAAATATAGCGGTAAGTCATTGACAGGATGAGCACAAAAATGCGCGGCACCAGGAAAACCCGCAGCGCCTTGAGCAGGTCGGCCCAGCGCGTGGTCAGAGCCAGCAATACTGCCAGCGACACCGATGTGGCCACCCTGAGGATGAGCACTACCGCGCCCTTGAGCCCCTGGTGAGTGATGGCCAGGGAGTTGCCCAGAGACCATGGTCCCAGGGTGACCTCGCCACCGAAATCCCAGATCGTCCAGAGCGGGTTACCTGGCCGGAAGATGCTGAAGAGACTTGGAATGGCGATAATACCTGCAAAAACTGGAATAAACAGCCACACACGCTTTGTGAAAAACTTCAGCGAAATCCGTGAAGCCGCCGCCATCGCCAGCGCCAATCCATACAGGCCGAGTATTATGTACCAGTTTCGCAGGAACGAAGCTACAACCAGTAGCCCCAGCAGACCCACGGTTTTGACCCGGGGGTCGGTCTCCTGCAACAGGCCCGGACGGCCGGCGATCTGCTCTGAGAATACGCTTCCGCGGATCGCCTGCGACATCCCGATGATCGTTTTCTGGATGGCACTTTCGTGCCGGGCGCGTCCTAACGAAAGGCACTGGCAACCGCCAGTACCTGTTTCGGTCATCCAGGCCGGCGTGGACAGGTCGTCAGCCAAGCTGCTCCTTGTTCCGTGATTTGCCGGTGAGCAGTCTCATGGCCATCAACGCCATCCCGCTAACCAGGAGCAGCCCCAGCACTCCGGATATCAAATAGGCGGGCGTGGATTCCCAAACGCCTGCTATTGAGACAGGTGCCTCCTCTTCGGCAACGCTTTCCTCGACAGCCACATTGGTCTCTTCTCCTGATCCGGCGTCGCCACCCTCGACAGCAACCGTCTCTTCGCCTTCAGGAAACGCGTATTCGGGCAGGAAACCTTCCCATCGGCCCGCGAAGTGGTCCATGCCCTCGGGGACATAGCCGATCTCCTTGTGAATATCTTCCGTCCCCCACTCACCCCAGGCGGTGCCGGTCGCCAGCAGTCCCAGCGGCACGAAGACCAGCAGCAGCACGATGCCGACGATCAGCGGTTTCAACCTGAAGCTGCCAGCCGCGGCCGCCTTCAATCCGGCGTAGTTATCCAGCAGGCTGGAATTCGTCCTCATCAGAAATACATAGATCAGGGAGGTCATTACCGCTTCAATCATTCCTACCACCAGCAAATGTGGCCCCATCATCGCCGGAATCGCGGCAGACAGGCCATAAGGCGAATACAACGCCGAACCGTCGGCGGCCTTGAACAGTTCTCCCTGCAAGCCGAACTCCACTGCCGTGAAAAACGCGGCTGCGTTGAGGCCTGCCCAGGCGCCGATGCCTGCGGCCAGCCAGAGCCGCGACGATCCCGGAGCAGCTCCTTTGGCAAGCAGCTTGTAGGTGAAGTAGCCGGTGACCGGGCAAATGAAGGCGATGTTGAAACAGTTGGCGCCCAGAGCGAGGATGCCTCCATCCCCGAAGAAGACAGCCTGGATAACCAGTGCCACCGAAATGGCGATGATCGCCGCCCATGGTCCGATGACGATCGCCATGATCGTGCCGCCGACCGCGTGGCCGGTTGTGCCGCCGGGAAGGGGGATGTTGAACATCATGATGACGAAGGTGAAAGCGGCGCCGATCGCCACCAGCGGCGCCTGTCTGGAGCTGAGCGTACTTTTTACCTTATGGCCCGCCCAGTACCAGGCAGGGATCACAAAGGCCCACATTCCGCCAGCGGTCTGCGGGCTGAGATAACCATCCGGTATATGCATTTGCTCTCCTGTGCCGCCCCAGAATAAAGAGGCTACTATCTAACCAGGTAAACCTTGTGCTCGAGGAGCTTCAGCTCCTTGAATTCAGCCTCGACTATCTCCTGCCGCCCGAGCAGATCGGTGAGCACGAGCCGTTCACCCTCGGGTTTTATGCTGGCCACATCTTCCATGAGAATCTTTTCTTTTCCGTTCTCGAGCAGATATACCGCAAGTTCACACATCAGTCTTCACCTCCCCATCAATACCGAGAAGCTGTCTGACTCGAGCCAGCGCTTCTTCCATCAGGTGCGGCAACGGCTGCCGGTCGACCCCGACGAAACTGATGTGAAACTGGCCCAGGGGCAATAGTATTTTCTCCCCCGGTGAAGAAGCGATGGCTTCAGCCATGCCGGATGTCAGTTCACCCATGTAGGAATTGGGGATGACTGATGCCACCGGCGCCAGAATAATGTCCGCCTGGTCGATTGAAACGCGAATGGCATTCTCGCCGGTGGCGCCCCGGTTGGCGCGGGCTTTCATCATGTTGGCGGTTGCGGCGGAGTTGGTGCCGAAGACCATGATTTCAATCTCCGCCGGCAGCTCACGCCGCAGCTGGCTCACTATCTGATGACCGATATTGCCACCCATGCCGTCGATCACCGCGATAACCTTGTTTTTTCCCATGCCATCCCTCCTTAAAATACAAAAAACCTCGAAGACGGGAGCCCACCGGCTCTTCCAGACCTTCGAGGTCGGATCGAAACAGATTTGGTTAAAGAGCTTCGGCTCCCTGAAGAGAGGCTTCGGCCTCTCGAATCAAAAGATAGCCGATTAACAGTGACGAGTCAAATGCCGGAAGCCGGTCCCTGCCGCCGGATTGCGCTCTCTGCCTGTCTATCGGCCCAGAAACACCTTGTGATCGAGCAGTCTTATTTCGAGTATCCGGGCGTCAATGACCTTCTGCTGGCCGAGTATGTCGGTCAGAACCACCGCGTCACCTTCGGGCACGATATTGGCGACATCTTCCATGACGAGTTTTTCCTCGGCTTCTCCGAGCATGTACACATTGAGTTCACACATATCCTGTCCCTTCCTGAAAACCTGGATTGCTTACAGCCTGTTCTTACCCGTCTTCCCGGTTAATACACAATTATTGGTAGATACCATGTTCAAATCTAATGGTTTCCCCTGATATGCCGATACGCCTCACACGCGGCCCCGGTGCCTGCCGGAGCGGCTATAACGGGCAATTCAGCGGATAACGGATAACACTGGAGGGTGGAATGATACCGGGCGTTTCTCCAGAAGACGTATCTGATTCTCTTGTACGGAACCGGACCAGGGTTTCGTGGCTGATCTACGTCATTGCCGCCACGGGGGTCATGATCAACGCGGTCTATTTTGCCATCGAGTTTCTTCAAGGCGGCTCATTCATTACTCATTTTAACCGTAGTCTGCTGGAGCACTCCTTCATCCTCTCCCTGGTTTTCATTTTCCCCGTCGTCGCCTTTTTCGTCCAGCGGATTCTGGACGGATTCCGCGTCAGCGAACGTTCGCATTCGCTGGAGCTGGAGGTGGCGGCCCGCACTCGTGAACTTGAGGACCTGAAAAGCTTCAGCGAAAATATTATGGCCAGTGTCAACGATGTCATCTTCGTCATCGGGTCCGATGGCCGCTTCCAGTTTGTCAGCGGCGATAGCGAGGCCGTTCTGGGCTACCAGCCCGAGGCTCTGATGGGACGTCAGTTCACGGAAATAGTCGCCTCCGGCGCGGTCGCCACCGCGGTCGGCAACTTTGAAAAGGTAATGTGGGGTAACGATGTGCAGCCTTACGAACTGGCTGTCGTGGGTCAGTGTGGCGAATCCAGATTCATTGAAATTTCCGGCACTGCTTATCGGGAGAACAAAAAAGTCATCGCATTGGTGGGTGTCGCCCGCGATATAACCGAACGCAAGAAACTGGAGCAGCATATATTTGAGCGAAACCGGGAGCTGGCTGCGCTGAATGCTGTTTCCACCGCCGTAGGCCAGTCGTTGGACCTGGATCAGATTCTCGGGGCCGCTCTCGACCAGGTTGTGGACCTGTTTACAGCCCATCGCGCCTGCGTGCATCTATTTAATCAGGAAACAGAAACTCTGGATCTACGAATCTGGAGGGGCGGCAGCCCCGAGTTCCTTAGCCGTATCAATCAGCTGGCAATGGGCGAAGGCCTGGTGGGCATGGTAGCCCAGCAAGGAGAGCCCATGGCTCGCAACATCGAGGAATTCCCCGTCGAAACCGCCCAGATAGTGGCGGCCGACGGTGTAGCTTCCCTTGCGGCGGTACCCATGAAGTTCCGGGGCAAACTACTGGGCGTGCTTGGCGTGGGCAACGAGAAGAGCGGCCGCTTCTCGCAGGCCGATCTCAGCCTGTTGGGAGCGATTGCCGGCCAGGTGGCAATGGCCGTGGGAAACGCGCTGCTGTTCAATGATCTTCAGGGTACTACAGGCGAGCTGGCCTCGCAGAATGCGGATCTGGCCAAAGCGACAAAAAAGATCAGCCAGCTGATTTCTTCGGCGGAGAGGCGCCGCAGTTTTTCAGTGCGCTTTGACAATCCAGGCCTGGCCAAGTGCTGGGAGGTCAAGGATTGCAGTTATATCGACTGCCCGTCCTACAAATCGGAGAACCGGCGCTGCTGGCAGGTAGCGGGAACTCACTGTGGCGGCGAAGTGCAGGGTGTTTTTGCCCAGAAGTTCGGCAAGTGCGAGAAATGTGAAGTTTACAAAATGGCCAGGTCCGGCAGCCTGGACGGCCTGGGCGAGGCTTTTAATAACATGATGGCAATGCTCGAGCAGCAGGTCGAGGAACAACGTCAGCTGCAGGAGCAGTTACTGCAGTCCTCCAAGCTGGCTGCGCTCGGTGAGCTGGCGGCGAATATCGCCCACGAGATCAATAACCCTCTCACCGGGGTGCTCGGCTATGCCGCGCTTTTGCAGCGTGGTTTGTCCGTTGACGATCCAAACGCCAGGAATTTGAAAGTGATTGAAAACGAGACAATGCGGGCTCGCGACATCGTCCGCAATCTGCTGGACTTCGCCCGGCAGGAAGGTCTGAAGAAACGCAAGGCTTCCATCAAGGAAGTCACGGACGACACGCTGACGCTGCTCAGAAAGCAGGCTGATCTCATCAATGTGAAGATCGAGCTGGATTACGAGGATGACGTTCCCCAGGTCTATGTGGATATCAACCAGATGAAACAGGTCTTTATCAATATTCTGAACAATGCGCTCCATGCGATGGAAGAAGGCGGCGTATTGACGGTGAGCATTCGGGCCGCCAAGCCTGACGGTAAGCGCCCCTGGGTGGAAGCCTCGTTCAGTGACACCGGCGATGGCATTTCGCCGGAAAAGCTCGATCTGGTCTTCAACCCCTTCTACACGAGCAAGGATATTGGCAAAGGCACCGGACTGGGCTTATCGGTGTCGCAGCGCATAGTCGAGGAGCATGGTGGCGCGATCGAGGTAAGAAGCAAGGTTGGCGCTGGTTCGACATTCACAGTCAAATTACCGACAGCCAATATCTCAAGCGATTATCAACGCGTAGCCTGAAACTGTAAATGTTTTATGGGAATGGGGGAAAGGTTATGTCTGAAGAGAATGTTCTGGTTGTTGATGATGAAGCAGTAATACGAGATGTCTGCGAACAGATTCTGATCAACGAAGGCTACACTGTCACCACGGCCGCCAGCGGCAAGGAAGCGTTGCGACTGGTGAGTGAAAATGATTATGACGCCGTTGTCACCGACATCATGATGCCGGACATGTCGGGCCTGGAACTCCTGGAAGTCATCAAAAGCACCAGCCTCGACCTCAGTACCATCGTCATCACCGGACTGGGGACATTTGACATGGCTACCCAGTCCGATCGTCTCGGCGCCCGCGAGTTTGTGGTAAAGCCGTTCACACCGGACGAGCTGGGCCAGGCGGTGAAAAAGGCGCTGAAAAAGCGGGTCATCAATAGAGGCTAGCGTTCAGCAGGTGAGTTTGCCGGACGGAGGCCGGCCGTCCGCTGGTTCAGTTAAGCCGGTCGAACCGTTTGCAGGTCATGTAGCAGCTTAGTTTGGCCGCAGCCGCAGTTTCCACACCAGAAGAACCGCTTCCAGCACGATTCGTTTCGACATCTTGGACTGTCCGAGCTGGCGGTCCGAAAAAGTAATCGGGATTTCCTTTACCCGGAATCCTTTTTTTATTGTCCGATAGGTCATTTCTATCTGGAAGCCATACCCGGCGGAGGAAACCGCGTCCAGGTCAAGGGCTTCGAGGACTTCCCTGCGAAAACACTTGTTGCCCCCGGTCAGGTCATTCACCGGCACACCCAGCACCCAGCGCGCGTACAGCCCGCCCCAGCGGCTGATCAAGCGGCGTGCCAGTCCCCAGTTTTCCACTCTGCCGCCGGGAACGTAGCGCGAACCCAGCACCAGGTCGGCTGTTTCGATGGCTTTCAGGAACGCCGGGATATTGGCGGGATCGTGGGAGAAATCGCAGTCCATCTCGAAGATACAACGGGTGTCGGTGGCGAGGGCCTGCTTGAAACCCGCAACGTAGGCGGGGCCGATGCCCTGCTTCTCTGGCCGGTGTATGACTGACAGGTTGTCGTAGCGGCCGGCAAGCGAATCGGCGATCCGCCCGGTTCCGTCCGGTGAGTTGTCGTCGACCACGATTATGCGGCCGGCCAGATTATTTATGGTGAAGACCTCCTGAAGCTTCTCGACGAAACGCTCCAGGTTTTCACGCTCGTTGTATGTCGGGAGAATGACCGTAAACAAAGTAAAGGTGCTTACTCTTTATCCTGGCAACTGAGGCAGATTATCTTGCCTTCCTGTTTTACCGTTCTGGTTTCCATCACCGGATCGCCGCAGCTTTCGCAGATAACCGACCGATGTATAGTAGCAGGAGGTGGCAGCTCGATAACAACCTCCCTGACATCGAACAGCTCTTCCAGCGGGGCATTCAGCAAGCGGTCCAGTTTTTCCTGTCGCCAACCCGCGGCAAGTTTTTTATCTTCTTCTGTCGCAGTGCCTGCCTTGATTTTCTCATTTACGGCTGACTGTTGCTGTCCCTCCGCGAACGCCCCGGCTTTGAGGGCTACTCTGACCGCCCGTTCTTCATCGCGCCGCGCAAAGGTAAATACCTGCTTGCCGTAATCGCGAAAAAAGAGATTGCCTTTGCCGAAAGTCGTGCCGGCCAGGAGCTGGGCGGCGTCGACGCTGCAGCTGTCGTTCTCGACTATGGCGATAAGCTCCTCATCCTCCGCCCGGTCAATGCCGAGGCGTTCAAGCCCCGCCAGCGTCGCACGGTAGCCGATGGCGAGCCCGGGGCAGAGGTGGCCGTGAAAATCCACCAGCGCCGCGATATCGGGATGTTTTGAATCCATGTGCTCTCCTTTTCTTGCCGGACTATTCTACTTTACCAGCCGGCGGTGCATGCTGCGAACCGCCAGTTCGGTGAAAATCAGGGTTGTGCCGAGCGCCCAGAGAAGTTCCGGACCCAGCGCCCTGGCCGGCCGGTCCAGCATCAGCGAACGGGAGATATCGATATAACTGGTAAACGGGATAACCCAGGCGAAGATCTGCACGGCCTCGGGAAAACGCGAAACCGGGAAGAAGGTGCCGCAGATGAACTGGGCCGGCAGCACGATGCCGGCGAAGTAGAAGCGGAAGTACTCCATCTGGGCGATGCGGCTGGTGACCAGCAGTGCGATGGCCGCGAAGTTGAAAGCCGCCAGGAACATCAGCGGTGGCAGGAAAATAACCTGCCAGCGATGGAAGACGCCCATCACCAGGAGGATGAGGAACACCAGGGTCGAGTTGACCATACCGCGGGTAGCGCCCCAGGAGATCTCCGCCAGTCCCACCTCGTCGGCGCTCATCGGCGTCGATATGATTCCCTCGAAGGTGTTCTGGATGCGCATGCGGAAAAAGGAGCCGTAGGTGCACTCGAAGGTGGCCTGCATGATGGCGGCGCTGCCGAGGATGCCGGCGGCGACGAAGTCCAGGTAGGGCACGCCTTCGATCTCCTTGATGTATGAACCGATGCCCAGGCCCATGACGAAGATGAACAGCACCGGTTCCGCCAGCGCCGGCAGGAAATTGAATTTCCAGAGGGCGATGAAGACCTGGGCGTTGCGGAGCCAGACCCTATAGAAGGCCGGCGAGACCGAAAGAATGCCCGCGTTCATTGGCGGATCTCCCGTCCGGTCAGCTTGAGGAAGACGTCCTCGAGGGACGCCGGCCGGAGCAGGTGCTCCACCTCGGGATAGGCGCCATACAGCCCGTTGAATTCCTCAGTCGCGTTGCCGTAGAAGTACAGGTTCTGGCCGCTGGACTGATGCTCCAGGTGGCCGAAGCGTGACAGGATCTCAGCGACGTGGCCGCGGTCGGCGCGCAATTCAAGCACATAGGGGCGCATGTGACTGTGTATGAGTTCGGACGGGGTGCCGACGTCGACCGACCGGGCTTCGTCCATGATCAGGACCTCGTCGCAGAGCTTCTGGGCTTCTTCCATATAATGGGTGGTCAGGAGCAGGGTGATGCCCCGTTCCTTGAGTTCCAGCAGCCGGTCCCAGATCAGGTGGCGCACCTGAGGGTCGAGTCCGGTGGTGGGCTCGTCCAGGATGATCAGCTCCGGGTCGTTGATCAGGGCTCTGGCCAGGATCAGCCGCCGCTTCATTCCCCCGGAAAGCGCCGGCACCGGTGAGTCGGCCCGGTCGCTCAGGTGCATGAACTCCAGAAGCTCCTGGCACCTGCTGGCGGCGACGTCCTTTGATATGCCGAAATAGCGTGCGTAGACTCTCAGGTTCTGGCTGGTGGAAAGGTCGGGATCGAGGTTATTTTCCTGGGGCACCACACCGAGTCGTGCCTTGATTTCGCGCGGGTGCGAGATAACATCAAGGTCGAAGACCTTGAGCGAGCCGGAGGTCGGTTCGGTGATACAGTAGATCATCTTCATGGTCGTGGTCTTGCCGGCGCCATTGGGTCCGACCAGCCCGTAGCAGCGACCACGTTCGACCTCGAAGTTCAGGGCGTCGACGGCGATCACGTCGCGGAAGTGTTTGCTTAAGGATTTGGCCTCGATAATCAAATTTAAAAAATGAATCCTTGCCGGCTGGTCTGGAATCAAAATCATGAATACAAAGCTATTAACCATGCATAATAAACCAGCAACCGGTCACACGGAACCGGCAGCGATGATCCGGGGCAGCTTTTCGGAACCGGCAGAGAGGAGTCCGCGCCGATTTTCCGCAACCGTGTGATGGTTTGCCTCAGGCTGAAAGAGGAATTACATACATATATCCTGAATCTGGAGTGCAGTTATGAGTGCCCTGAAAAAAATCACATTGCCTATCGAAGGCATGACCTGCGCTTCCTGCGTAGAGCATGTTCAAAAGGCGCTGGCAGGTGTCGACGGTGTCGTCTCCGCCGGGGTGAACCTGGCCACCGAAAGGGCAACGGTCGAATTCGTACCCGGGGCGGTCGAGCGTGGCGACCTGGTACGCGCCGTGGAATCCGCGGGTTACCAGGTTCTCGAAACCGAAACGGGGGTGGAGGACGAGGATGGCGAGGCGCGGTTACGCCGGCGCGAGTACAGGCGGCTGCAGCTCAGGGTAGTCATCGGAGCGTCGCTTTCCCTGCCGATCTTCCTCGGAAGTTTCCAGGAGTGGTTCGGCGGCCTGGGACCACTTAACAATATGTATGTCTTGTGGGCGCTGGCGACGCCGGTGCAGTTCTGGGTGGGCTGGCGTTTCTACAAGGGCGCCATCAGCGCCGCCCGGCATCGCACGACCAACATGAACACGCTGGTGGCGGTCGGCAGCACTTCGGCATACCTCTATACGGTTGCGGCCATACTTTTCCCCTCGTTCTTCGAGGCGCAGGGGCTGGGCATGCCGATGTATTTCGACACCGCCGCCATCATCATCACGCTCATCCTCTTGGGGCGCATGCTGGAGGCGCGCGCCAAGGGGCAGACATCCGAGGCAATCAAAAAGCTGATCGGGCTGACGCCGCGTACGGCCCGGGTCGTCCGTGAGGGCGTGGAAGTGGATGTTCCCGTGGAGGACGTAGTCACCGGCGATCTGGTTATCGTCAGGCCGGGCGAGCGCATCCCGGTCGACGGCGTCGTGCGCGAGGGGGCTTCGAGTGTCGACGAGTCGATGATCACCGGCGAGAGCCTGCCGGTGGAAAAGCAGGCCGGCGACGAGGTCGTGGGCGCCACCATCAACAAGATGGGGAGCTTCCGCTTTGAAGCCACGCGGGTCGGCAGGGAGACGGTGCTGGCGCAGATCATCCGGCTGGTTCAGGACGCCCAGGGCTCCAAGCCGCCGATCGCCCGCATGGCCGATATCATCGCCAGCTATTTCGTGCCGGGCGTCTTCGCCGTGGCGACGCTGACTTTTGTCATCTGGATGATTTTTGGTCCCGCGCCGGCATTCACTTATGCATTACTTAATTTTGTGGCGGTGCTGATCATCGCCTGCCCCTGCGCCCTGGGGCTCGCAACCCCGACAGCCATCATGGTCGGCACCGGCAAGGGCGCCGAGAACGGCATACTGATTCGTGGCGGCGACTCGCTGGAGACGGCGCACAAGGTGGACACGGTGGTGCTGGACAAGACCGGCACCCTCACCCGCGGCGAGCCGGCGATCACCGATGTCATCACCACGGGATGGGATGAAGCACAGCTATTGAGGCTGGCTGGTTCAGCCGAGCGCGGTTCGGAGCACCCGCTGGGTGAGGCGATCGTCCATGGCGCCCTGGAGCGCGGCATCGAGCTGGAGATCGCGCACAGCTTTCAGGCGATCGCCGGGCAGGGCATCGAGGCCGAGGTCAAGGGACATCTGGTGCTGGTGGGTAATCCCGGGTTCCTCGAGGAACGGGGACTTTCGCTGACAGCGCTGGCCGACCAGGCGGCCCTGCTCTCCGGACAGGGCAAGACGCCGATGTTCGTGGCTGTCGACGGCAACCCGGTGGGCATCATCGGCGTTGCCGACACCCTGAAGGACAGCTCACGGGAGACCGTGGCGCGGCTGCGGGCGATGGGTCTGGAAGTAGTCATGCTGACGGGAGACAACCGGCGCACCGCTGAGGCAATCGGCGCCGAGGCCGGGGTCGACCGGGTGCTCGCCGGAGTTCTGCCCCAGGACAAGGCTCTGGAAGTCAAGCGTCTGCAGGAAGAGGGCAGACGCGTGGCGATGGTGGGCGACGGCATCAACGACGCCCCGGCGCTGGCGCAGGCGGATGTCGGCATAGCTATCGGCACCGGCACCGACGTGGCCATGGAGGCGGGCGACATCACGCTGATGTCCGGTGATTTGCAGGGAGTGGTCACCGTCATCGCGCTGAGCCGCCGCACCATTCAGATCATCAAGCAGAACCTGTTCTGGGCTTTCGCCTATAACACGGCGTTGATACCGGTGGCCGCCGGCGTTCTCTACCCCTCCTTCGGCATCCTGCTCAACCCGATCATCGCCGCTGGCGCCATGGGGATGTCGTCGGTTTCCGTAGTCAGCAACTCGCTGAGGTTGAGACGTTTTCAGCCGCCGCGGGTATAAGGGAAGTAAGTCAGCATCACGCGCCGGGAAGCGCCGGGCACCAGGCGGCAAAATTTAATGGCGGCTGCAGGAGCGCCGGGCATCGGGGAAAAAGGATACTGCCACGTTAAAGGTTAAGGTCCCTGAAAGGGAGGAGCATGAATGAATGAACACCGTGAATCCTATACGATAGCCCAGTTTTCTGATATCCATTGTGGCGACTCCCGCTTTGACACGGACCTGATGGAGGCGACGATTCACGAGATCAACGACCTGGATCCCAACCTGGTTGTAGTCGCCGGCGATCTCACCGCCGACGGTTACCGGGAGCAGTTCGACGAGGCCCATTCCTGGATCAAGCAGGTCGAGTGCAAGCAGAAGCTGGTGATCGCCGGCAACCACGATTGCCGCAACGTGGGATATCTTCACTTCGAACAGCTTTTCGGCGACCGGCATTACCATACGGAAGAGCTGGATTTTCGCATCTGCTGCGTGCCGAACGAAGCCGGCATACAGGAAAAGATAAAGATACTGGCCCTGGACTCGAACAAGCCAGACCTGGATGATGGTGAGATCGGCCGCGACAAGTACGACTGGATAGACATGGAATTTCCGGACAAAAGATACTTCAAGATTTTTATGTTGCACCACCACCTGGTCAGCATCCCGAGTACGGGGCGCGAGCGTAATATTGTCCTGGATTCCGGCGACGTGCTCGACAAGCTGCGGGAGGTGGAAGTCGATCTGGTGCTTTGCGGCCATCGCCACGTTCCCTATAACTGGCCGCTGGCGGACATGCTTATCATCAGCAGCGGGACGGCCAGCACCTGGCGCACGCGCGGTTTCATCCAGCCTTCCTATAACATCATCACGATCACCCCGGCGGCGATCACTGTAACTAACAAAACGCCCGGTGGCGCGGTCACCGGCAGGCAGAGCTTTTCCCGTAAGCCGCGGGGCGCAGTGCAGGTTTAGCGGCAACCGGCCGCTGTCTTTCCATTGACTCGCGAATAATCTGCCCGAAGGGTGTTTCTTGACAGCAAACCCCGCGAAAGATAAGCTTTCGACGTTCCAGCTTTGGGGGGAATTCATTCCGGCGCCCGCTGGCGCCGGTAGTTCCCGAATGGTTTTCTCCCTTGTGCAAACAATGAGACAGGAGAGTGATAACCATGGTTAAATCCCGCAGGTTGTTCCTGATAACCCTCGTACTGCTGGGGCTGTTGCTTTCCTCGATGGTGGCGATAGTCGGCTGTGGTGATAGTACGACGACCACTGCCGCGACGACTGCAACGACCAAGGACAGCTCGACGGCAATCGGCGACCGGGCGCTCAAGGTTCTGGCTTCCAATCCGGTAGGTCCCGATGATTACGCTGCCAATGCAATCAGCGGTGCCAATTTGGCGAAGAAGCTGGCAGACGCGGCTCAGAAGGACAAGATCTACGTGCTCGACATTCGCAAAAAGGCCGACTATGACAAGGGCCATATAGCCGGAGCCAGCCAGGTTGAGTTTCCGCAGTGGGCCGCTCCAGAGAACCTGAGCAAGTTGCCCAAGGACAAGAAGATCGTCGTTGTTTGCTACACAGGAAACACCGCTGCCCAGACGGCAGCCGGCATGAGGATGCTGGGTTACGATGCCGCTATTCTCAAGGCTGGCATGATGGGCTGGGACGGCACCGGCAAGGACGCCGTGATTTCCGAGCTCAACAGCGCGCCCAATCCCGACGTTACGACTCCCGCGGGAACCTCCTCTCCGGCGCCGCCGACTACTACCTTCGACACCAAACTATCCGACGCTGATTATAAATTGCTTGCCGAGAAGGCCAACAAGGTCTTCACCACGATGCCCACCGATGGCGACTATAACTTCAACACGACCAAGTCGTCCAAGCTCAGCGAGAATCTGAAGGGCGCCGATAAGGACAAGCTGTTCGTGCTCGATATCCGCAAGACGGAGGACTTTAACAAGGGACATATCGATGGCGCCACCCATATCGATTTCGCCGCCCTGGCGGTGCCCGATAACCTGAAGATGCTGCCCAAGGGCAAGAAGATCGTGGTTGTCTGCTACACCGGCAACACGGCCGCACAGGCTACCACCATCCTGCGGATGCTTGATTACGACGCAGTCGTTCTCAAATTCGGCATGATGGGCTGGGATGGCAGCGGCAAGGACGCCTACATCACCGACATCTCGGCGGCCGCCAATCCAGTGGTGACCGGCTGATCGAGTTGTAGACGAGAGCCAAACCGGGGCACGGGTTTTGGAGCGCCACGGCAAGGCAAGGGAGAATATCCCGCTGTAATATCAGGGGCGCGGCCGAAGGCCGCGCCCCTTTTGGGGTGCGCGAGGCACCCCCCTACTCGATTCCCGCGAATGTTACGCGGTGAGATCGAAACGTTGCGCGGAGGGATCGTGTTCTGTTCCTCCGAACGTTACGAGGCGAGCTCGTGTTTTGTTCCCGCGATTCTTCTGTGATAGTTTCCTCCCATGGACGCCCTCAATGTGCAGTTTCCCGGATCCGGTGTTGAAACCTGGATTTTTCTGCCACCTCTTGTGGCATTCGTCGTCTCCACCTTCACCTCGATGGGCGGCGTTTCCGGCGCCTTCATCCTGCTGCCGTTCCAGATGAGCTTCCTCGGCTTCACCAGCCCGTCAGTCAGCTCCACCAACTTCATCTACAACATCGTGGCGATTCCCAGCGGCGTCTATCGCTACTTCAAGGAAGGGCGCATGGCCTGGCCGCTGACCTGGGTGGTGCTGGTAGGCACCCTGCCAGGCCTGTTGATCGGCTATTACCTGAGGATCAAGTATCTGCCCGACCCGAGCAAATTCAAGCTGTTCGTCGGTTGCGTGCTGCTCTACATCGGCGGGCGGCTGCTCTATGAGCTTACCGGACGGGCTCGCGCGGGCCGCGCGAAGCAGTGGCAGCTGGACCGGAAATTCGCCGAGCGGGCTCGCAGGATGAAGGGGGAGGGCGCGTCGCGATCGGCGGCGCTGCCGCCGGAGGCGGTGGTGAGGACGGTCTCCTTCAACCTCAAGCGGATCGAATACGAGTTCTGGGGCGAGCGCTTCGGCTTCAGCGTCCCGGCGATGCTGCTCTTGGCGTTCGTCGTCGGCGTCATCGGCGGCACTTACGGCATCGGCGGCGGCGCCATCATCGCGCCGTTCTGCGTGGCGGTCTTCCGCCTGCCGGTCTACACGGTTGCCGGCGCGGCGCTGCTGGGGACCTTTCTGACCTCCATCGTCGGGGTCATCATCTACAGCGTCATACCGATCCCGGGCGCCAACGGGGTCGCCACAACCTGGCCGCCGGACGTGGCGCTCGGTGTTCTCTTCGGCATCGGCGGCTTCGCGGGTATGTACCTCGGCGCGCGGCTGCAAAAACACGTGCCGCAAAAGTTCATCAAGCTGCTGCTGGGGATCATGATCGTGGCGCTGGCGCTGCAGTATATTGCTCAGTATTTTTTGAAGTAATCCAACAATCGGTCTGTTGAACCTTCTATGGTTTGAGCAGCGCCGTATCATTGCGCTACACTAGATATCAGTTATTGCGGAAAAATTCGTACAAGGCGGAGATGCATGTCCACCCCGGCTTCAATCCCGGAAAATGAAGAGAATAGCCGCGCTTTCCCCGAAGCGATCGATGAGCGGCTGCGCGAGTTACTTTCCCGGCGCGCGCTGAGCGTTCTGGCTTCGACCCCCCTTGAGGAGGGCGAGTACATCGCCCACGGGCTCTGGGGCCATGAGCTGGCGGCGAAGCTCGCCGATCTGGAGCAGGACGAAGAAATCTACCTGCTCGACGTCCGCGGCCGCGAAGCCTATGAACAGGGCCATATCGAAGGCGCGCATCACGTCGAGTTCAGCGACTGGGCCTCGCCGGAGAACCTCTCGCGCCTGCCGAGTGACCACAAGATCATCGTCATCTGTGAGACCGGCCTTGCCGCCGCTCAGGTCGTCGCCGGACTGCGGCTGCTCGGCTACGACGCCGCCGTCCCCAAGACCGGCATCAACGGCTGGACGCAGACGCACATGACCGAGAAGCTGGTGGAGGAGTTCCAGTCAGCGAAATATCCGGTGAAGCGGGTGCCGCCGGATAACGGGCACGCGCCGGCTCCGGAGGACGCTGTTTTTCACGCGCCTGAAGACCACGAATATGACCTGATCGCCGAGCGGATCCATGAAGTGTTCAGCGATTTGCCGGCTGCTGATAACGGCAACGGTCATCCCGCGCACATCATCACCGCCCGCAAGCTGAACTCGCTGCTGCAGGATGAATGCGAACGGGAGAGGATCTTTCTGCTGGACCTGCGGCGGGAGGAGGACTTCGAAGGCGTCGGCCATATCGAGGGCGCACTGCGGATGGATTTCGACGCGGTCGCCGTTCCCGGCAACCTGGAGCTGCTACCCCGTGACCGCAAGATAATTACCATCTGCTACACCGGCAACCTGGCAGCCCAGCTGGCCGCGGTGCTGCGTCTGCTCGGCTATGACGCCGCGGCGCTGGCTTACGGCATGATCAGCTGGACGCGCACGCCGACCACTTACCTGTACCTGAAGGATATCCAGAAGGCCGACAACCCGCTGGTCTGAGTCGAGCCGCTACGCCGGGCCTGGCTCCGAGGTTATTTTTCCGCCGGTTTCTGCTCTTCGGCCGGCTCCTCTTCCTCTGCTATTTCTTTTTTCTCATCCTGGCGGTCTTTCTTGCCGTACTTCGCCTCGGAATGATAACCGGCGCCGCTCTGTGGCTGGCCCGCGAAGGGGTTTCGCGGCTTGCCGGCTGCCGGCCTTTTCTGTTTCGGATTCTTTTTTTTGTCTTTTGACATCTCAGATCATTCCCGTTGTTCTCGACAGGGTTTCCCCTGCGTTTTTATTCGCGCTACCTTATTTCCCTGCTTTCGCGGGATTCGCCGACGGCCGCTCCGGGCTCTCGACGATGATAGTCACCGGGCCGTCATTGACCAGCTCGACCTCCATCATGACTCCAAACCTGCCGGTCTCGACGGTAAGCCCGCCGGCGCGTAGTTCCGCGACGACCTCTTCGTACAGTTTTTCCGCCAGCAATGGTTCCGCCGCCTGTCCGAAACCGGGCCGGTTGCCCTTGCGGGCATCTCCCAAAAGGGTGAACTGGCTGACGACCAGAACGGCGCCGCCGACATCGGACACCGACAGGTTCATCAGCCCCGTCTCATCGTTGAAGATGCGCAGCCGGGCAAGTTTGCCAGCGATGAAGGCGGCGTCGGCGGAAATATCCGTGGCGGCAACTCCCAGGAGCACCAGCAGGCCGTGGCCGATTTCGCCGGTCACGGCGCCGTCGACCAGCACTTGCGAGCGGCTGACCCTTTGAACCACTGCCTTCATGGCAGGGAGATTTCCTGTGTGGCTGTTTTCATACCGGTAGTCTAAAACCTACGTCCTGAAGTTGAAAGCCCGGGCGATTTAGAACAGAATCTGGTCTGTGGCTAATTCGATGAATTCCGGAGTTGGGAAACCGCGCAGAGCGCGGCGGCTCCTTGTTCTGCCCGCCATGTTGCTAGGGCTGGCCGCCATGGCCGGTTGCGGCGGCGACGCAGCGAAAACCTCTGTCTCCCGCCTGCAGTTCGATGCTCTCAACAAGCAGGTTGCTGCATCCTCGAAACTTCTGGGCGACAGCCTGCAGAAGCCCCTGATTTCCCTGCCGGCGAAGAAACTGATGATTGAGCTGCAGCCCGAACAGCGCTTCGGACAAATCGAGATCCCGCGGCTGGGAATCCGTGAGTGGATCGTCCAGGGAACCTCGTCGCAAGCGCTCGAAAAAGGGGCCGGCCATATCGAGGGCACATCGATGCCCGGGCTGGGCGGCAATTTTGCCCTGGCGGGCGACCGCGTGCTTTATACTTCTCCATTCCTGCGGCTGGACCAGCTCGAGGTCGGTGATGAGGTGCTCGTCCATCTGCCCTATGCTGATTTCACCTACAAGGCGGAAGTAAAGACCAACGCCGACCCCAGCGAAGTCAGCGTCCTCAAGCCCAGGGGTTACGATTCGGTCACGCTGAGCACCTGCGATCCGCCTTGGGGGCTGTCCACGCGCATTATCATTTTCGCCCGGCTGTCTGAATCGGCGCCGAAAGCCTGACCGGTTTTGCCCGACCTCGTTAAAAAGGCCAGCCTCTACATGCTCCTGGCGGCGTTGCTGCTCGGCACGCTCTGGCGCGGCGGTTATTTCCCGGAGCAGAAATGGCCTTTCGCCCTGGCGCTGCTGGCCGCCGGCGCTGTCGAGATCGCCGTTACCACCGCGGTTGGCAGCGCCAGGGTGCTTCGCTCCCCGGCCTTCTGGTCCCTGGCGGCTTTCACTCTGTATGCGGTGATCACCCGCGCCTGGAGCGTGGCGCCCGCGGACACCGACCGGGAGTTGATGCTGATGCTCGGCTACCTGGCTACCTTTTTTGTGGTGCGCAGTCAAATTGTCCGCTATGGCGGGATGGCGCTCGGCGCAGTCGCCTCCTGGTTCGTCTATACGGCGACCTTTACCGCGGCCTGGGGGCTGGCCAGCTTTCTCTGGCGATGGGGGCCTTACGCCGCCATGCTCGACAATGTCTTTCGTGCCGGTTCGACTTTTGAGTATTCCAACGCGCTCAGCTGTTTTTCCCTGATGGCTCTGCCGGTCACCGTCGCCCTGCAGCGGCGGGCCGCGTCCCCGGACCGGTCGCTGCTGACGGTCGCCGTCACCTTGCAGGCTTCCGCTGTGATGGTCAGCTATGCACGTTTCGGCATATTGATGCTGGCGGCGCTTTCCCTTTACCTGGCGTTCAGCGGCTGGCGGGGCGGGTTTGCCCTCTCGACCGCCTTTTCACTGGCCATGGCGCTGCCGGTCGGGGTTGTGGCGACGATGGCCTCGGAGTCCGGGGACCCGTTCACCGGGCTGCTGATCATTGTGGTGATTTTGGTGGTTGTCTGGCTGGTGGATAGCTATCAGGATGCGCCGAAGTTTCGTTCGGCCCTGCGGGCTGTAGCGGCATTGTCGGCCGCCGGGGGGCTTGCAGCAGCCGTTCTGTTGGCAAACCGCAGCGAGCGCATGCGTGCCATTATCTCCATCCGCTTTAGCGAAGGATTCAACCTGAGCCGGCTGCTGCCCCATCGCCTAGACACCTGGCAAGGGGCTGTGGACGCTTACCGGGTACGGCCGCTGACCGGCTCCGGGCTGGGATCGTTCGCCCGGGTCTTTACCCAATACACCATCGCGGTTTACACCAAGTACGCCCATAACCTGATCATCCAGACGGCAGTTGATACGGGGATTATCGGTGTGGTTTTGTTGGCTCTGTTCCTGGGCTATATCATCGTCCTGAGCGTCTGGCGGCTGCTGGTGGCTTCGCATCCGCTGGCCCGCGCCTTTGCTGTTTCCAGTTTGATCTTCATCGTCTACAACATGTTCGACTGGGAATGGTACGTGCCGGCACTGACGGCGTGGTTCATGGTGGGGGTGGCCTGCCTGGAAGCTATGCCGGGTGAAGGCCTGAAGGAAGGGGAGGAAGGGGAGCCAGAAACCGGCAAATCTTATTTGACCACGATATCCGTAGTCAAAAAAGCGATATAGACGATGCTGATGACCCCGTTCATGGTCATGAAAGCGGTGTTGACCCGGGACAGGTCTCTGGTGGAGACGATGGCGTTCTCATAGGCCAGCAGCGCGGCGACCACGGCGACTCCCAGAAAATAGATTCCCCCGAGCTTGCTGAAAACCATGCCCACTACCACCATCAGCGCCACCGCCAGCAGGTGGAAAACTCGCGTAACCCACAACGCCCGCCTGACGCCGAGCGACACCGGCAGCGAATGGATGCCCTCACGCCGGTCGAAATCCAGGTCCAGGCAGGCATAGATGATGTCGAAGCCGGCAATCCAGAAAGTCACGATCCCCATCAGCAGGAAGGGCTTCCAGGCCAGGCTGTAGGTGATCGCCACCCAGGCGCCGACCGGCGCCAGTCCGATCGTGGCGCCGAGGAACAGATGGCAGAGGGAAGTGAACCGCTTGGTGTAGGGATAGATGACGAATGCCGCCACCACTATCGGTGACAGGTACCAGGTCAATGGCGGCAGCTGATAGAGGCCGACGCAGAGGGCGGCCAGCGACACGCCGCAAAAAGCGACCCCCTGGGAAAGCGAAAGGGTGCCCGCGGGAATCTCGCGGCTGGCTGTCCGCGGGTTGCGGGCGTCGATCTCGTAGTCGATCACCCGGTTGAGGCCCATTGCCAGGCTGCGTGCCGCGACCATCACCATGGTGATCCAGAATATCCTGTCGAAAGCCGGGATCTTCTGGTGCGCCAGGAAGGCGCCGGCATAGGCGAAGGGCAGCGCGAAGACGCTATGCTCGATCTTGACGAATTTCGCGAAGAGGACCGGCAGTCTCAACATGGCTTCACGCCTGCTCATCCTGCTCAGCCCAGATCGATCCCGTAGCGGGACCACTTCCCGTCGACCAGTTTTTTTATCTCTTCGGTCATGGCGATGTCGTCGGGCCACTCGCGGTCGTGGCCCTCGCTGGGCCAGGTCTTGGTGGCGTCGAGACCCATCTTGGCGCCATAGTTGGCCGTGGGGCTGGAGTGATCGAGCACGTCCAGCGGCCCCTCGCTGATCATCACGTCCCGGCGTGGGTCGACATTGTTGAACACCCGCCAGGCGACCTCACTCTCGTCGTGCACATTCACGTGCTCGTCGACGATGACCACGAACTTGGTAAGAGACAGCATGCCCAGACCCCAGACGGCGCTCATGACCTTCCTGGCATGCATGGGATAACTCTTCTTTATTGACATGATTGCACAGTTGTGAAAGACGCCTTCCAGCGGCAGGTTCATGTCCACCATCTCCGGCAGGGTGATCCTGAGCAGAGGCAGAAAGAGCCGTTCGGTGGCTTTACCCAGAAAGCAGTCCTCCATGGGCGGCCGGCCGACGATGGTGGTCGCATAGATCGGATCGTGCCGGTGGGTGACACAGGTCAGGTGGAAGACCGGGTAATCGCCGGCCAGCGAGTAATAACCGGTGTGGTCGCCGAAGGGCCCTTCGCGCCGCAGTTCGCCCTTTTCGACATAGCCCTCAAGGATGATCTCGGCGGTCGCGGGAACCTCCATATCAATCGTCTTACATTTCACCATCTCCACCGGGCTGCCCTTGAGGAAGCCCGCCAGCATCATCTCATCGATGCCCTTGGGCAGCGGCGCCGTGGCCGCATAGGTCGTAGCCGGGTCGGTGCCGATGGCCACCGCCACCTCGATGCGGTCGCCAGCCTCGCGGAAGTTCTCGGCGCCATCCTTGTGGATGTGCCAGTGCATGCCCGTGGTCTGCCCGTCGAATTTCTGTAGCCGGTACATGCCGGCGTTGCGCCGGCCTTCGGGATCCTTGGTGAAGACAACCGGCAGGGTGATGAAGGGGCCACCGTCGCCGGGCCAGGTTTTGAGGATGGGCAGGTCGTCCAGGTTCGGCTCCTTCATGACGACTTCCTGGCAGGAGCCCGACTTGACGATTTTCGGCGCCGAATCCGCCAGGTTCTTCAGTTTGCCCAGCGCCTTGACCTTGGCGACGATGCCTTGGGGCACCTGCATTTCCAGCACGCCGCCCAGCTGCTCGGCGATGTCGTCCAGGTTGGCGCCGCCCAACGCCATGCTCATGCGTTTCATGCTGCCGAACTGGTTGATCAGCACTGGCATGTTCGAGCCCTTCGGGTTGCGGAACAACAGAGCCGGCCCGTCGGCCTTGCTCACCCGGTCGGTGATCTCTGAAATTTCGAGTTCCGGATCAACCGGCTCCTCGATCTCTACCAGCTCGCCCGCCTGCTTCAGGGCATTGATGAATTGTCTCAGGTCGTCCAGTGCCATCAGGCCTCCGTCAGGAAGTTGGCGTTTATATCGCTGCATCTTTGCCTCAGCTCTGCGCGCTTTTCTTCCGGGAAGGCAGCCAGGGATTTTTCATAAACAGCATCGAGTCCGCTGGCATCCGAGTCGCCGCCCCAGATGATTTCGCTGAGACCGCTGGAAGCGGGGGCTTCGTGGCCGAAACCACTCGAGCGCGCCGCCAGCCGCAGCGTGGTAACAGCCCAGGCGCTCAACGCCAGGGCCGGGTCGCGTTTCTCGCCATGGATGAAAGAACACAGCTGGATCAGTTCGGCCAGCTCCCGGACGCAGACCAGATCTTCAAGCCCGGCGATGGCGCTGATCCCCCGGGCGTACATGTAGTCGCCGGCCAGCAGGTAAAAATTATTTTCATCGGGTTTGAGCAGCCGGTTCCGGCCGAAGTGGAGGAGGAAACCCTCAAAGATGTACTCCAGGCCCAGCTGGTAGCGCCCGGGGCTGTCCGCGCTATCACCGCAGGTGGCCATGAACAGGTCAGAAAAGCCGGCAGTTTCCTTCAGGCCGGTTTCAGCCAGCAGCTGCTCTCCGAACAGGATGCTGTCGGCGGCAATCTCGCGCCGCATCTCCCTCAGGGTTGATGCGGCGATTGTCCTCGTGGCATTCATTTATCAGGGCTGATTGAGAGCCGCGGGCCGGGAACCATTTATTTGTCCAGGTAGAACGAGAGAGTCATCAGTTCGGTCGACAGGTCTACCTGTCGCAGTATCACCGGCTGATCGCTGGCAGCCCGGATGGGAGCGAAGTTCAGCACCGATGGCACACCAGCCGCGACCACCCGGTCGATAACCTTCTGGGCTGCCACCGAAGGTGTGGTGACGACGGCGATGTGCACTTCGTTCTCGCTCAGAAATTTCTCCAGGCCGGTGATCGGTAATACCGGTCCGGCGCCGCGGTCCTTGCCGATTACCTTCGCGTCGGCGTCGAACATGCCGATCAGGTTGAATCCCTGTTTTTGAAAGCCCCGGTAGAGCGCCAGTGCGGTCCCCAGCTTTCCCGAGCCGATGATAATTACGTTCCAGGAACGGTCCAGCCCAAGACACTTTTTCAGTTCAGTGATCAGCCGGTCCACATCGTAGCCCACGCCACGAATGCCGAACTCGCCGAAATAGGAAAGGTCCTTGCGGATCTGAGCCGGGTGGGTCCCCACCTCGTCGGCGAGCAGGCGCGATGAAATAGTGGTCGTGCCCCGGCTCTGGACCTCCTGGAGCTTGCGCAGGTATTGGGAAAGCCGCGGCACGGTGGCCGACGGTATGGCTTGTTTTCGGGAAGATTGTGACATGATGCAGTCTTTGGCCGTCCGGGTCCTCAGCTTCGCAGGAAGGCGGCCGCGGAAGCCGCGGTTCGGGCCAGATTGTCCTCGTTGTGGGCCAGGGAAACGAAGGCGGCCTCGAACTGGGAGGGCGCCAGGTAGACACCGTTCTCGAGCATGTGTTTGAAGTATTCGGCGTAACGGCCGGTGTCGCTGGCCTTGGCCGACTCGAAGTCGGTGACCGGCCCGGCAGTGAAGAACAGGGTCATCATCGAGCCGACCCGGTTTTGACAGGTAGCTATCGTGCCGGCCGCCGCTGATTCCGCCAGCCTGTCCGCCAGCTCGGCCGATTTTTCTTCCAAAGCTTCGTAGACGCCAGGCTTGCCCAGCTCGGTCAGCATGGCCAGGCCCGCTGCCATCGCCAGGGGGTTGCCGGAAAGGGTTCCGGCCTGATAGGTGTTTCCCGCCGGAGCCACGGTCTCCATGATCTCCCGGCGTCCGCCGAAGGCGCCCACCGGCAGGCCGCCGCCGATGATCTTGCCCAGGCAGGTCATGTCCGGGGTGACGCCGAAGCGCTCCTGCGCTCCGCCGTAGGCGACGCGGAAACCACTCATCACCTCGTCAAAAATCAGGAGCGAGCCGTATTCGCCGGCCAGCTGCCGCAGTCCTTCCAGGAATCCCGCCGCCGGGGGCACCACGCCCATGTTGCCGGCAACCGGTTCGAGGATGATAGCCGCCACCTGCTCGCCCTCCGCCGCCATGATCTCGCGGACATGATCGAGGTCGTTATAGCGGGCGAGGATGGTGTCGGCCGAGGTGCCTTTGGTCACACCCGGGCTGTCGGGCAGCGACAGCGTTGCCACGCCCGAGCCTGCCTGCACCAGCAGGCTGTCAACGGCGCCGTGGTAGCAGCCAATAAATTTCACGATCCTGTCGCGGCCGGTGAAACCGCGGGCGACCCGCAGCGCGCTCATGGTGGCTTCGGTGCCGGAGTTCACCATGCGCACCATCTCGATGGAAGGCACGGCGTCGATCACCTTGCGCGCCAGCTCCACTTCCAGTGGGCTGGGGGCGCCGAAGCTGGTGCCATTCCTCAGGGTCTTCTCCAGGGCTTCCTGTACCGCCGGATGGCAGTGCCCCAGAATCAGCGGGCCCCAGGAGCCCACGTAGTCTATATAGTCGTTGCCGTCCACGTCATACATCAGGCTGCCTTCGCCGCGGGCGATGAAGATCGGGTCGGTTCCTACCGAGCGCATGGCCCGTACGGGGCTGTTGACCCCGCCCGGCAGCAGGCGCTGTGCCTCAGCGAACAATTCCTGTGATTTCCGTGTATCCAAAACCTGTCTCCCGGACTCGCTTGCGTGCCGGCGGCACCGCTTATACCGGCCACTCCTGTTTGCGCGGGGGCTTTACAACCGGCCGCGGCCGGTTCGCGCCGTGGCTACTTCAGCCAGCCGGCGACGTCCTTGGCGTGATAGGTGATGATGGTGTCGGCGCCGGCGCGGCGGATGGCGGTCATCGTCTCCAGAACCACGCGCTTCTCGTCCAGCCAGCCCTTCGCGGCCGCGGCCTTGATCATGGAGTACTCGCCGCTGACGCTGTAGGCGGCCAGCGGGAACTTGGTCTCCTGCTTGACGCGGTAGATGATGTCAAGGTACGGCAGGGCCGGTTTTACCATGACCATGTCGGCGCCCTCCTCGATGTCGAGCAGCACTTCCCGCACGGCCTCGTCGCTGTTGCGGCAGTCCATCTGGTAAGAGCGCCGATCGCCGAACTCGGGCGTCGATTCGGCTGCTTCGCGGAAAGGCCCATAATAGGCGGAAGCGAACTTGGCGGCATAGGACATGATCGGGGTGTTGATGAAGCCTTCATTATCGAGGCCGGTGCGGATGGCGGCCACCCGGCCGTCCATCATGTCCGAGGGCGCGATGATGTCGGCTCCGGCCTCGGCATGGGAGAGCGCCATCTTGGCCAGCATCTCCAGGGTCATGTCGTTGTCCACGTCACCGTCCTTGACGATGCCGCAGTGGCCGTGGCTGGTGTACTCGCAAAGGCAGACGTCGGTGATGACGATCAGTTCCGGCACTTCCTCCTTGAGGGCGGCGATCGCCATCTGGATTATGCCCTCCTCGTCATAGGCGCTGGTGCCGGCTTCGTCCTTCTCCGCCGGGATGCCGAACAGCAAAACCCCGGGGATGCCGAGCTCCCGCACTTCACGGGCTTCCTCCACCAGGTGGTTGATCGACTGCTGGTAGCAGCCGGGCATTGATTCCACCTCGATGCGTTTGTTCTCTCCGTGGGTGACGAACATGGGATAGATCAGGCGGTCCGGCAACAGGTCTGTTTCCCGGACCAGGTTTCTTATCTGTTCGGATTGCCGCAGGCGGCGCATTCTATAGGAAGGGAAGTACACTCTGGAAGCTCCTTTGGCGGGTTTTATCAAGCCGGTGACGATTTGTGGCTTTTTTCACGAGCCAACCAGTATATTAGCGCAATAACACGGGTTTGGTAAAGCCGTCGCGCTGGAATCGGCGGTGATTTGCCAGGATTGGAAGTTTGGCGCCCGCCGCTATTTCTTTCCCGTGGAGCTTTCTATTTTTTCGAGTAACCCGGCCACCAGCTTCGCATACTCAGGCGCCGCATCGAAGGGCGCCAGCCCGTTGAGGTCCGCCTGGCGCACATCCTCGCTCAGCGGCAGACAGCCAATGACCTCGAAGCCCTGGTTCAAATCGGTGCAGAAACCGGCGTCGGCCGGGGTCACCTTGTTTACCACAAGCATAATATTGGTAATCCCGATCTCCCCCGCCAGCCGGGTGATCGCCTCGGCGGTCTGGATGCTACGCCGCCCCGGCTCCACTACCACCAGCATGGCGTCGACACCCCGCGCCGTCGCCCGGCCCAGATGCTCGATCCCGGCCTCCATGTCAACCAGGACCACCTCGCGCTCGTTGAGCATGAGGTGGCTCAAAAGTGATTTCAACAGGGCCGACTCGGGGCAGACGCAACCGCCGCCCCCCTTCTTCACCGTCCCCAGCCGCAGCAACCGCACACCGTGCGCCTCGGTGGAGAACCTTTCCGGGATATCATCCACTTTCGGGTTCATCCGAAAGACCGGCGCGGAGCTGCCTAGTTCGGCGCCGGTCCGTTCACGGATCAGCTCGCCAAGCTCTGATATGGGGATGATCGCCGCCGCCGCTTCCGGCTCGATGCCGATGGCCGAGGCCAGGTTGGCGTCGGGATCGGCGTCGACGGCGTAAACCATCATGCCGCGATCGGCGAAGATGCGCGCCAGGGTGCCGGCGATGGTCGTCTTGCCGACGCCGCCTTTGCCTGTGATGGCGATTTTCAATCAGCCTCCACTGTAGCCGTTAAATCTTTCCGCTGTTCCACCCTCGAACAAACCCGTATACCGATATGGAATACTGTTCGAGTATATATCTATAATAATTCCAGGATTCCGAAATTGCATCACGGCCATGCTCCTGCTAGATTGAGAATACCTTACAGGAAGGATATTTTTGAATATTCACGGACGAATTCTTCATAAGAACGGACATCGGCAGACACTGGTGATTGCCGGCGCGGCGCTGGATACCATGCCGGTGGGGATCGCGGCCGAGTGGGGTATCATGCTCGACACTAACTCGGATGGAACGCCGGACTGGGTAGTGTACGAGTCCAGCTCGAACAAGGACGGCTGGGTTTATGGGCTATACAACTATAAGACCAAGGAGCGGCTCACGGGGCCGCAGTTCCCCGGCGACGCCACGCACTCGGATACCAAAATCACGCTGACTGTTAACCCGGCGACTCTGGGCTCGCCGAAAAACTTCAAATGGTTCGCTTTCACGAATGATTACAGCAAGGGAACCGACGGTGAGAACCTGCAGGCCGGTGACAAGGTACCGGACAACGGCGTACCCGAGAACAGCGCCGACTGGCTTCCATTTCCGTAAGGGGGTCCGGCTGGGGCGTTCCGGTTCCCCCGGGGCGCGCGGCTATGCGCGGCGCTCTAGGGCGTAGCCGTGGTCGCAGCGGCGCCGTTGTTGGCCTGCTGGAGCAGGGCCGGATCGGTGATCGGCGCACTGCCGTACTGCAGGTAGCTCTGATTGACTGACGGTTCAACCCAGTACTCCGTGGCGAGGCTGGCCACGGTTGTCTCCTTGAACTGGAACCAGTCGATCTTCGCCGCGGCATTCTTGGTGACCACGATTCGGACAGCCTGCTTGTCCTTGTCCCTGGCTTCCTCGGTCGGCCCATAGAGGGTCAGCTGTATTCGGCTGACATCCGGGTACCGGAACAACGCACTCATGATCTGCTGAGCCGTGGTCACTGCGGTGCCTACAAGCGCGCCTGCGTGGCAGGAAGCGGTCCGGTTGAGGTCGATGGCCAGGGACATTCCATTGCCTTCCGGTGTCAGCACAACAGAACGGATTACCGGTAGTCCCTGCGCGCCCGCGTCCCCAAGTTTCCGCGTAACCAGTTTCTCCACGGCATCCTTGGAGATAGGCTCCTTGGCCCGGTTGGTTATCGGGCCGGTGCCGATGTCGAAGGCATTCGTACTTTCGCTGCTGTCAGAACAGCTGGCGGTTCCAAGAGCCAGCGCAGCGGCGACTCCCGCCAACAGGAAAATTTTAACGACCATGCGGATTGAATGGAATCGGCTGCGAAAAGCTGGAACGGACACAGGGCTCTCCTTCACATATTTATTCAGAATAAAAGCGCCAGCGTGAGCCTGGATACTGGACTATTATCATCAGTTTTTCAGTATATCACAGCATTTGCCAAATGAGACATGTCAGGTTCGGTTTGGTTGCAGCTCTCACTGTTGGTTATAATCTGCAAAGTTTATACCAATTAGCGGAAGGGTTGTGATGTTCAGGAAAATCTTGTACCTGGCAGGCTTGATAATCATCCTGGTGATGGCGTGCCTGACGGTTTCCAGCTGTGGCGACCTCCCTTCCAACGCCGCGGCGACAGTCAACGGTAAAGTGACTATCGGGAACCTTACGCGAAGCCTGAGCTGGTGAAGCACGACAACTTGAAGGAAATCACCTTCGAGTGTCCGAACTGGCAGTGCAGCGTAGTGGTTCCGCCGCCGCCGGCATAATAAAGCGGTAGCGAAACACAGGTAGCAACAACCGGGAGGGGCGGGTCGGAAAGGACCTGCCCCTCCCGAACTTATCGGCGGCGCATTCAATCCCGGGACAACCTTCGCGAAGGCGGGCGCATTCCGACAGGCGCCGGCTCAGTGTCGTGATTCCGGATAAACTGTTCCAGAATGACAACAGTTTCCCCTGAACGGGCGAATGTAAAAAATCAGGGAAAGCCCTGAGGGAAAACAACCATGGAAATCTTCGTTAACTGCAAAAAGCACAGCTTATAGGAATACCCCTGGGGGCTTATATAAACCATTATTTGAAGCTCATGCATCATGAATATGGAATAAATGCATCATGTAATATGCGTCAAACCGAGTAAACTAATTGCATTACGAGTGTCTTTATCAGTTATCCGGTGTGCTCGGGAAGCGCGGGTAGTGGTGGCGGGTACAAGACTTGGATAAGCCGACCGGGAAAAATCTTGACAACCAGGGCCGGCTTTTCTTAACGAAAGTCTGGTTACTAACCATTAAGGCAAAACGAGCAGGCGATGGCCACTTATGGAATCGCTAACCCCGGAAAAAGGCACGCGGCAGGATTAACAACCCTCCAGAGCGAGGGGAATGAACAGGAGGTGATGAGCAGCAGGATAAGCAGAAAGTCACGTTGGGAAACGTGCTACGTATGCAGAATGACCAATCTGCAATTTGACCCAGACCGAGAATTTACTAACGAAGAAGGACGGTGAGGGGATGAGGACTAGTTGGAAATTAGGTATCGTGGCCGTCATGGCCACGAGCGTGGCCCTGGTACTTATACTGGGAGCCACTATAGGAAGTGCTGCCGCGCCAAGTCCGGCGCTTAGCAATGATCTGGTATTCATGGGCAATGGCGCGGATGCCGGAGCAGGAACTGGCAATATAAAGGTGATCGATATAGACGCTATGGCTGTAGTTAACACAATCGGTGGTGGAGCAAAGCTGGCGAACAATCACGGTGTGCTCGTCTCACCCGACGGCAAGAGTCTGTGGAACGCCAATGCGTCCCTGCCCACCAGTACCACTGGAAGGATCGTCAAGCTTGATCTTGGCACCATGGCGCAGACATCGTTTGACGGCGGCAGTGCCGACGCTGCGGCGTTTGGCACTGGTTTTTGCGGCATCGAGTACAGTCCAACAGGCAAAATCTGGGCAACGTCGATGTCCGGCTCCGCCACTAACGGCGGTATCTATGAATTCGATCCCGTGACCGGTTCAACTGGAGGGTTTGTGGATCCCTCTTTGGGTACCGATAACGGCGCGACCTGCGGCGTGGGCTGGAACACCAGCGGCACAGCTGCCTATTATTCGTTGATGAACGCTAAAAAGGTCTCCACGTCAAGCTGGCCAGGCGCCCCCACAGTAGGTGGTACCCTTGTGACCAACACCGGTATTCTCCACATTCTTGATGTGGCAAAGACGGCCAATTACGCGTATGTTGCAGCCGGAAACGCGGCTGGTAACGGTTATCTCGCGGTCATGGATCTCTCGAGCGGAACGCCCGTTCAGGTCAACGCTATCTCCAATGGCACGACCGGTGATCTCCACGGTCCGACGGTAGCCCATGACGAGGGTTTCCTGTATGTGCACTCGCGTACAGGCTCCGCCTCTGTCAATCCTACCAAGCCGGGTACGCTTCTCATCTATGATATAGGTGGTGGCACGGCAGGCGGGACGAAGATAACCCCGGTCCAGATCGGCAGCATATCTGATCAGGGCACGTCGGGCGTTTCCTGTGGCACCGATATTGCCACCAAGAGCAACTACTGCGGCACCGCCCCGGCACTGGGCAACCTCACTAACACCGGCGCCAGTTGGGCCAGCTTTGCTGACTACGAAGCCGGACTGCTGACCGTCGATTACAGCATCAGCAACATGAGCGCCGGCGTGCTTGGCGCGAACAGCGTCACCGTTGACTCCACGACCAACACCAACGGCGTCCTGCTCAGCTCGTCCGGCACGGTGAATATCGCCGCCGGCAGCAGCGCTATCGTATCGGTGAAGTACACGGTGCCAGGTGGTACGGTCAGCTTCAAGTCGCTCGTCCACGCGACCGCCAAGGACCTGTGCAACAACAGCTATAACTATGGCGGCCCCGGCCCGGGAGCCTAAGCAGCTAATCAGCAATGACGTTGTTCACTGAAACGAAACGTGAAAGGAGATCACGATATGGAAGTCAGGAAAAACGACCATCGTGAGCCCTACGCGAAGCCTGAGCTGGTGAAGCACGAAAACTTGAAGGAGATCACCTTCGAGTGCCCGAACTGGCAGTGCAGCGTAGTGGTTCCGCCGCCGCCGGCCTGATAGGACCGGGGTGGGAAACCAGGTAAACTGAGCAAAATATCCGGGAGGGATGGCCTTGGCGCCGTCCCTCCCGGACAAGGCTTGAAGAACCTGGTGCAAGCAGGGCGGAAAGGGAGTAAAATACAAAGCTCGCTTCCATTTCTGCAAACTAGGCAAGGAGAACTAGCGAGATGATAGCTGTAAACCCTAACGGTAGCGGGCCATGGGGAAAGTTGATTGCAGTAGCGGCATTTATTCTGGTAGTAAGTCTGGCTCTCGTTTTGGGTGGATGCGGAGACAGTGCCACGGAAGGCACTACGGGTTCGCAGCTTGACGATCAGTCGGCCGGCGCTTCAACCGGCACAACGACAGTTGGCGGCGCGGGATCGACCGGTGGATCAACAACTGGCGACGCCAGCCAGGGGAATGCAATGGCGGATTATCCGATGAACCAGTGTGTCGTTGACATGACCAAGCGTTATGGGGACGCGGCTACAGCTGAGAAGATATGCTCAGGGCTTCAGACCAACTATGGAAGCTCACCGATGAGCCAGCTGCCGACGCTTTTGCCCCCGCTCGAGACACAGGTCGGCGCGACGCCCCTGCCGGGTAGCACGATACCGACGACGCCCGGCGGCACTACAGGTGGCGGCACTGGCGGCAATACCGGTGGCGACACCGGAGGAAATAGTGGCAACAGTGGAAGCGGTGGTTGGGATTCCGGTGGCATCGAGATTGTGGTGCCCGCTGGTCCCTGATATCACCAAATGGCAGGAAAGGCGGGAAGGATGCCCAGCAGGTTAGGCAATGGGATCGCGAAGCGCATAGAAGGTATTCAGCTGAACACGGCTACCTATGACGTGCACGGCCTGGTTACCAGGGTATACGCGGACGATCACATGCTGGCCCTGGCCATCCAGGACTTCCTCAGATCCTTCCGCGGCCAGCCGGAAGCCGAAGCCGATATCGAGTTTTACCTTCTGACGAAGGAACCCGGCTTCGAGCTCGACACCGGTGGCCACGGAGGCCATCCGGAACTCCTCTACGACTGGAAGGTCCTGCGATACAGCAGGGAAGACCAGCTTCGTTACCAGGAAGTACCGGGTGCGGGATCGATAGTCTGCGACCCCGACGCGGGCCTGGCAGTCGCTTTCGTCGAAAGTGACATGGCGGCCTGTGCCTGGTCCATGGCTCACGTGATTTTCTTCCCCATGTGGGCGCAACTGCTCAAGACCAGGGGGGTGTTCCCCATCCATGCCGCTGGGCTCCAGCGCCACGGCAAGGGAATAATTTTTCCCGGCAAAAGCGGTTGCGGGAAGTCGACCATGTCTCTCCACCTGATGCGTCACGGGTACAAGTTGCTCGGGGATGACACGATCTTTGTCAGGCGTCAGGGAAAGGGTACGGAGATGCTCTTTTTCCCTGAGGAAGTCGACGTCTGTTCCGAGACCGTGGACCTGTTCCCCAACCTGGCCCTGGCACGCACCCTGACCGAGGATCGCTGGCAGCCCAAGGCGCGGGTCAACCTCAATGAGGTCGGCCCCGATGCGGTGGTTGAATCTTCCGCCACGGACCTGCTGATCTTCCCGGTAATCGCCGAGGACGGCAAGACCTGTTACGAACGGGTCGGAGCCACCGAAGCGCTGGCCGAACTGATCCTCTACGCTTTCCTGTTCATGGACCCCCAGACCAGCAAGGAGAACTTCGCACTCCTTGCATCACTGGTACAGACGACCAAGTGTTACCGTCTGCATATGGGTCTGGATGGCGCCGAGCTTGCCGGCGCTGTCGACGAGATAGTAGCCGCCGCCTGACGCGACGGTTTTGCCGGTCTGACCACCGGCGCCCCTTTGGTGGAGGGCAAGCGTTTTAGCCACCAACAGCCGGTACGCGGGCCTCTTAGGGTGTAAGGGAAACAAGTACCGTAAGTTATAAAAGGGGGATTAAAGGGGGCCTGTATAAGCAGGTCTTAAATCTATTTTCAAGAGGTTGAAGGGAGGAATAAGGGTATGCAAGTAAGCTCTAAATTGCTGGTTAGAACAGCAATCGTACTGCTGGGACTACTTCTGGCAGTCACCATGTTCGTTGTCGTGAGCAACGCCAATAACCAGGCGAAAGCCATGACGACAACCGACTGGGCGACAGTGGCTACTTCAATCAATAGCTACGTCACCAGCCAGTACGACAGCGCAGATGGCGGTGAGAAAGGCTATCTGGAGACAGCTGCTTCAGTCAGGGCGTATCTCGATACAAACAGCGACGGGGTGTTGCTTGGTGAAGGCGATAACGCCGTTAATGCTCCGGTGTTGGTTGACGTACTGACCACCCAACTCACGCTGATTCCGGGAACCTCAATCCGGTTAGCTAACGGGGCCGCCGCTGATACCACTAACGGTCCGATAGTTGCAGGCAAGGTGACCGCCCACAGGAACGCCGGGTTCAGCACCGAGATCATCACCTACTGTCTCACCGGCCACGCCCAGAGCGCGCCAACCATGGCCTATGGCGCCATGAGCGCCGC
>JAGVMV010000049.1 GCA_020053595.1 Thermoleophilia bacterium
TGGATTCGCCGGCCTGCCCGTGAGCGACGAGCAGAACGTCACCGGCGTTACCGGAGCCAAGTACAACCAGTTCCAGGGGGCTAACATCTACTGGTCGGCCGCCACCGGCGCCCATGAGGTACACGGAGCCATCCTGGCCAAATACCAGACCCTGGACCCGGCCGTACTGGGCCTGCCGACAACCGATGAGACCAGTGTCCCTGGTTACGCCGGCAGCCGCAAGACCGAGCTCTCGGGCGCCACCATCTACTGGTCGGCCGTTACCGGCGCCCACGAGGTCCACGGAGCGATCCGCGACAAGTGGCTGGCAACGGGTGGCCCGGCCGGTTTCGTCGGCCTGCCCGTGAGCGACGAGCAGAACGTCACCGGCGTTACCGGAGCCAAGTACAACCAGTTCCAGGGCGCTAACATCTACTGGTCGGCTGGAACCGGGGCCCATGAGGTGCATGGAGCGATTCTGCTTAAATACATCGATTACGGCGGCCCGGCTGGGCCTCTGGCACTGCCAACTTCTGACGAATATAGTGCCAACGCGTCGATCCGCAGAAATAATTTCCAGAATGGATTCATTTTTTGGAACCCCTCCGCTGGAGCGCAGACGGATATTTTAAGATAAACAGACGATATGGAAATTCAGGAGTTAGCGCCTGGTTTTACGAAGTGGAACGGCCCAGCCTGGATTGAACCATCAAGCGGTATTGTGGCAACGGTGATCGGGGCGTGGCCGGGAATTTGCTGTACAGGCACAAGTTCAACTGAAGCCGGCACCGGCTTCACACCGATGAATAACGTTTTTGTAACGTCTTCGTCAATATTTATTTCGTTACCTTCGACAGGGTTAAAAAAATGATCATGAGCAACTGAATACCCGTTGCCAGAATTAACCTGCAACATCAGGACCCGGTACTCCGGCAGATAGTACATCAACCGGCGCCAATCCGGCGCATATGGATAAGGCGTAGGAGCTACATAAACACTTCCAACTATTGTATTTGCCGGGTCGTACTCATTGACCTTGGCCAGGACAGCTTCCATCTGCATGTCCGATTCCCTGATTCCCATGGCGCTGTAATTCCCAAAGAGCGATGAAACCATGCCGTCTGCTGTTGGAAAAAGCTGGTCTATACGGGTAGCCCTGAGAAACAGACCGGTGTTGATTAAGACGACGAGCGCAAGAAATATTACAAGGAAGATGCCACCCGGCGTTTTTAGTATTCCTTTGCTGGCATAACTGCCGTAATCTTCAGAAACCTCATGGGAAAATGCCCGGTTTAAATCATCCGCGAACATTATCAGCACCCTTGAAACCATCAAAACCAGAGGAGCACTGTAAACCAGCAGATAGCCTGGTTGTCCAAAATGGAATAAAACAAAAAAGGAAAAAGCCGGTAAAAACAATAAAATCAGGAACAGGTATCTGCGATCGGAAACCAGCTTGCTGGGCATCAGAAAAAGGCCGGCAATAAAAATAAACAGTATGCTGGCGGAGCCCATTAGCCAGAGCATTGCCCGCCAGACCTCTTTGGCATTTCTGAAGAATCCGTCGACGCCTCCATTAGACCCGGAAGAAAAAATTGAGGTAAGAAAAACTCCTGTCCTAAACTGCAACGAGTTCAATTCGCGATATTTTGAAATTCCTTCAGCCAGGTAGATAAGTGGTGCCATCCATATAACAATGGATACCGCCATTGCCAGCCAGGACAGCAACATGGTGCGGACGCCAACCCTGAAGCTTCCCACCAGCCAGAACGGACCTAAAAACATCAGAACATCCTGCCTGAACCCGGCGGCGATACCCAGGACTATTGCGGCCAGAACCGCATGTCTTCGATGGAAAAGCAGTTGATAGAGCAGCCAGATCGCTGCCAGCACCAGCGGCAGTTCGACCATATAGGACAGGGCGACTTCACCATAAAACCACGCCAGCGGTGAAAATATCAGCAGAACAGACGCTATAAGTCCCGTAGCGCGATCAAAAATCGAGTTCGCCAGCAAATAGATGCCGACTACAGCAGCAACGGAGCTGACTATGCTCAAGAAAACCAAGGCGTTGTTCGGATTGTCCAGAAAGAAATTAAACAGGCGGCCAACCGTTATATACAGTATGTATCCTGGTGGCTGTGGTTGATGATCATAAATGCTGAACCGCTCCAGGCCGAGTGCGAAATTGGCCGAGTCCCAATTGAAGAGGTAGTGGCTGCGATAGGGGATGCGAGTAGCCAGCGTGGCCAAAGCCAGGGCCGAGATTATCCATAGCTCCTGTTTTGGGAGGCGCTTCAAGATTTAGGGAGCCTGTCCTCTATCCTCGGATTCATTTTGTATCCTCCCCACCGGCCCTTAGCTGTTTCATTTTAACACCTGAATGAATAGATTGTATTCTATAATAAAGTGGCGATCTCGTAGTTCTCCCGATCATTTTATGGAATATCCGAAATACACATTACAGTGTTAGTGATGTAATACGGCACGAGCCGGTATTCTGTTACTGTTAGCTGATTGGAAGTGATGATATCCGCCGTTGTCATCCTTCAAATAACAAAAGGACAAGGATGAGCAGCCAGTCGGTCGCCTGCATAATCGTTAATTACCATTCTCCTTATGAGATGCTCAGGCAGTGCCTGGATTCCGTATTGAACAGCCTGGATGTCGATTGCAACATCATTCTTGTAGACAACAATTCCAGGGATGGTGTGATTGAGCAGGTCAAAGTGGATTTCCCCGACGTAAGGATAATGGAACTCGAAGAGAACGCGGGTTTTGCCGCCGGCGTGAACAGTGCCATGAAAGCGGTTCGCGAACCGTACGCCCTGCTGCTTAACACGGACGCTATCCTTACGGATACCGCCGTATCGCGCATGGTGAACGCTCTCGAGGCGGCCGGAGATGACTGCGCCGGCGTCGCCCCAAAGATGATGTCCAGCGTCCACAAGGGAGTGATCGATGCGATAGGGACCGTGATGCCACGCGATGGCGCCAGCTTCAATCGAGGCATCGGCCAATGTGATCTGGGCCAGTATGACCAGGCGGAAGAGGTTTTCGGAACCTGTTTCGGGGTAACGCTGCTAAGGGCGGTGCTGCTGAAATCGGGAGGCGTAGGTCCCCTACACGAAGGTTATTTTCTCTATTTTGAGGATTCCGACTGGTGCATGCGCGCCCGTAGCCAGGGCTATCGATTCCTGACGGCCCCGGACGCTGTCGTCTATCATCTCCACTCGGGCGTCACGCGCCACGAAACCCTTTCCTTTAAATATCGCCTGATAGAACTGAATACCCTTAAAATAGTCGTCCGAACGTTTGAAAGCCCTCTTCTGGCCGCCAGAATTATCTGCTCCAGGAGCACCAGATTGCTGGCGAGGACCTTTATCCGGAGAAAGTTCATTCGGGAAAACCTGTCCATCATAGCCTCTTTTCTCATAGCCTTGCCAGGACTTATAAGCGAACGTCGCCAGCTTATTCGGCGCCGCTCGGTTTCTGACAGGGAGACCTTCAACTACGCCGCGGGAGAGGAAGCTTTCTTCGACACGGTGGACTATCGCCCACAACGCCATCTTGATTCTCTGATTACTTCCTACCAGCTCCTTTTGAGCAAAGAGAAAGATCCCGCAACAAAAAAAATCCTGACAGCTTTATACAAACTCAAAGTCGAGTCTTCCCAGGAAAGAAATGCTTCAATAGATGACGAGACGTTGAAAATGTTTACGAGGGAAACGGAATGCGTACGAAATTTTATCCAACAATATGTTGCCATGAATTGAGTTAAATGGCATTTTATGAATTATTCTTGATTTAGCCTTTCGTGTAACTCTTTTTTACCTCCAGATGATCAAAAACAATACTATGATATCACGCGGCAAAAAGCGGACAAAGTTAGCTGGCATTGACAGCTGTCAACAGCAGGTGGCGGAACTTAAGGATGGTGCTCTCGTCGGGCACCGGGTCCTGGCCCAGCTCGATGCCGGCAAAGCGGCGCAGGGGCTCGGTATCGTAGAGGGCGTCCTCCATGGCCGGGTCCGAGAGTTTGAACCACTGCTGCATGAAGTGAATGCGCAGCATCTTCTCCGGGCCCATGGGCGGGCGGCCGTTGCCGGCCTTGGGATAATGGGGCTCGATCAGCCTGGTTAGTTTCTTCCAGGGGATGATCCGGTCCATCTCGGCGAGGAACTTCTCTTTCCGGGGCTGCTTCTTCTTGCCGTCATAAGCCAGGCTGGCGAAACTGGAATGTTTCAAGGAGGACCTCCCTGGTTGACTTTGCGTTATTTTATCATATGCTTTCGCCGAAGGACTTAATCAGACCTTACCTCGTATATCACAGCGTGGAAAACCTTGGCTCACCACCGCAGTCGTGATGGCCGCGGCACCTCCAGAGCGAGCGGAGTCGATTGGCGACGAGGCAACCGGACGCAGTCAATTTATTTAACCAACAAGGTATTGAAAGCAGTCATTTGCGGGTGATACAATCCTCACAGTTCAACCTTCACTTTAATCCCAGGGAACACTTCCAATTCCCGTCGAATTCAAACGGTTCTGGCAGATGGTAGTTGTCTAGATGGAAACTACTTGAAAAATACCGTGCTGTCCGCAATGGATTGAATTCGATCCTGAAGAGATGATTAGTTTTTGTTATAATTCAATACTTTTAAATTTCGAGGTGAATGATGGAAGGCGTTGATTTTGTCGAAAAGTGCCCTGTTTGTGCAAGTAATGGCAGTAAGTGTTTATATAATAAACATGGGCTTGCATATAGAAAATGTAGAGTGTGCGGTTTGATGTATGCTAGTCCTCGTCCCTCCTCAGAAATAATTGAAGCGCGTCTCGAGATGTTTGCAGATCAAATTCCATCGTCTGCTCAAAGTTTACAAGATCGCGTGAATTTTCAGATGGAACGTACTCGATTAATAAAATCGTTTATTCCATCTGGAAAGCTTCTCGATTTTGGGTGCGGAGATGGCTCTTTTGTTAAGGCTGCCAAGATCACTGGCTATGATGCCGTAGGGATAGAGAAAGCGAACGGTGCAGCGGATTACGCGAGTAAATATTACGACGTTGTTGTCCATCCGGGCGATATTCAGAATATTGATTTATCGCAAATGCAATTTGATATCATTACGTTGTGGGATGTTCTGGAACATCTCCCAGACCCGGTTAGTATCTGTAATATCCTTGCTAAATTACTTTCTAAAAACGGAATGCTTGTCATCCTGACGCCCCATAGCGAGGGGCTTTCAGCAAAACTAAAAAGATCCGATTATTGGGTATTTGGCCCAAGAGACCACGTATGCTTATTCTCGACAAAAACGATCAAGTATTTCCTTCAAAAGACAGGACTCCATGTCGAGTGCGTAACAACAAAAGACCTTGTTCCATGGAATCCGCCAGAATATAAGGGAGAAGAGTCAATGATGGCAAAAGTATGGAGGAAATTATCTGTGAACGGTACCTTTTTAGAAGCACTCTCGAAACTGACACTTGGGGACTGGCTTTTTACCGTTGCAATAAGAGATTCTAATCCATTAAACGAGTGAAACGGGAGGCGGATTCAACTCTGAAGTGCAACAGTTAACAGAGTTGATGTTTTGAAGAATACTTCATACGGCGTTTTAAAACCAAGCTTGGTCAAGTCCCAATTCTGCTGTAAATTAGCTTTCCGATAGTCTGGCTTTTCCTAACCGACCTTCACCAGCTTGCGGGCTTGTTTTTCTTCCCGCGCCTCTTTCCATTCGAAATATTCCGTCATGTCGAAATAGTGCTTACCCGTGAACCACGCTGCCCTCACATTTTTCTCGCGAAAAACCATACATTGCTTTCTTCAAGACCTGTGATGAGCTCCAGGCAGGACACCTTCTCAGCCGCCGGCTTGTATGCAAAGGCGAAGTTGGTAACTCCAAGTTCTGCAAGCTTCTGTGAGCACGGATCAATCAACACCGCAAATGAGTCGGGCTGAATCAGTTTGAAATCAACTTCCTTCCCGCTTCCCTGCTTTGCCTCCCCGTAAACTACATCGCTATACCTGTTGTAAATGTATTGGTACTCCCTGCCGGGATCCAGAGTACGGTAAAAATCCAGGTCCGGCGTGTACTTGTTGCCATTGACCACATTCAACCCGGAGGTCTTAAGCAGATTCGCCAGGGTATTCCCTCCATATTCTATCCATTTAGAATCGGGTTCTTTTTTTTGTATCTCCGAGGCTGCGATGACGATCCTGTTGCCGTAGATTGGGTCCAAGCCATAAGCTATCGGGTTGACCAGGTAATAAGGCGCCAGGATGAGCAATATCAGCAGCGAGAATGCGGTCCGCTTCTTCATGAGCAAGAGGTAAGAAATGGCGGAGTAGAAAAGAGCCATAAGCAGACCATAGCGGTATCGGAGCCAATCACCGGTGACCTGGTCGAACAGCAATCCATAGAAAATCATCAGAGCAAAGACGGAAAGAGCAGCGCCCCGGGCGAAAGAAGCGTCCATCGGTTCCCGTTCCTTTCCAGCGAGGTAGATTATCGTCACCAGAATGCTGGCCAACCCCAGCCCGAGCAGGGCGCGTGAAGAGGGCACATAGCTGAGCAGGCTGATTTTCGCCAGCCGCGGCGGTAACCTCACAAGCAGCCATGAGGAAATGAGCAGCAGAAACAGGAGAAGCGCTGAGACCATTCGGTTATTTTTATTCTTGAGAACGTAGTTCCTGGCCCAGGCGATCATAACCACCGGGAACAGCAGAATATAGTTGCTTGCCTCACAGGCGTTGCCCAAAGCAAGCGGGAATCGTTTCGTGCTGTAAGGAGCCCCGGTAAATCCGGAAAACATCTTCACCAGACCGGTGTCGCCCCCCTCGGCCACCCGGACACCCGGATAATCAGTATTGGCGACAGCCGCGATAGTCCCCTTGGCGTCCTGGTAAAAGAAATAGAGTACGACCGCGATGAAGAAGACACCGCCCGCGGCGATTGGCAACCGTGTCCATGCCTGGCTCCTGAATAGCTGCCAACGCCCACCCGTAACAAGGAAGCCCACCGCCAGAAAGGCCGCTAACCAGACAATCGGCACCTGGAAGGGCGGGTAGAAAAACAGCACGAAATTCAGGGAGAAGATCACCAGTAGTACTGCGCCGGCTACTACCAGCGGTTTTTTCATGGCCAAAAAGAGATAAGCCAATCCGATGAATGCCAGCGCGAAGCTGGTAATCGTTTCGGGCAACGGGGTTGAGAACCACCATTGGGTAAAACCGGAGAATAAGACCCAAATTGCTCCAACCAGGGATAACCAGAAATGGTTCCGGGTGAGTAGCATCAGCAGGAAAAAGAAACTGATCAAAACCCCGAAAATCTTGAAGTTCCACATAAAGGCGAAACCTCTTTCGACACCCAGGCCAAAGTATCCCCAGTTCTGTGGCCTGAAAATCGTCGTGAAGTGGCGAACGGGGATATTGGTAAACAGGGGATCGTTGTTGGCTCCCACGTTTTCGTTCTTTACGGGGTAGCCCAGCTTGGATTGGGAAAGCGCCCAGGGCGTCGATACCATCCACTCGTCACTGCGGATGGGTTTGGCCCAACCCAGGATGATCCCTGTCTTTTCCTCGCGGCCCGCAGGTTGGAAGGTGTCCCATGCGCCCATGGAGGATCCGTGTATCCGGAACGCGACAGCCAGGACAAACATCAACACCAGAATGAAAATCAGCAGGAATACCCGGAAATCAAAGCGGACCAGGTGTTTTTCACTTATTTTTTCTCCGGCGCCGTCCAGGGACTTCTTCAGCGCCTGCAGTCTCTGATTCATGGCGCTAACTTTATTCGAACAGCGACCGCAATGCACGCAGTGCCCGACCATGTCCGGCCGGTTTCTGATATCGAAGAATGCCGGGGAACCAACGCTAATCGCTTCAGGCTTGTTTCGTGGCTACGATTTCCGTGGCAAAATCGAGCACATGCTGCGGCTGCCCGGCGAGAAGATCTTCAAGCCGTTTTTTCAGCAGGTCCGGTTCGAGCTTGAGCTTGCTCCTGTTCATAGCCTCGAGACCCAACTTTATGCGATATGCTTCTTCTTCCCCTGTATATGAGTAAAGCCGGTCGTAGGCTGCGATCAGGGTGCCAAGGGTATAAAACGGCCTGTACCCGATTGGGTCGTAATAGGGCGCTTCACCGCAAGCAAGCATCATCAGATCATAGTCACGGACCACCCGTCGCCGCTGGATTTCCCAGCGCCGAGGCAGCAGGCTGGGCAGGTCCAGCAGAAAACCAATGATAATCGACAGGCTGGCCGTGGCGCTGCCGGCATTATGGGAAGCTCCACGAGGAAGCGCGGCTCGCAGATGGCTATAGAGCCGGGTTGCGGCTATCTTCACCGCCTGGCGGCGCTGATAGTTCTTTACCACCGTGCGCAGGAGATTCTTTTCTATCAGCTTGTACTTGAACTGATAACCCTTGTCCTTGACGCTCGACGAGTGTTCGTGGTAGACAACCGCCCGCGGAGCCGTATAGAACTTCCTGCCAGTAAGGTTTGCCCGGAAACACCAGTCCACATCCTCAAAATACATGAAGTAGGTCTCATCAAGGGGGCCGACCTGGGCGGGGTCGAAAGCCTCGCGCCGCAGGAGCGCGGCGCCAAAACAGGCGCCAAACACACGCTCGCTGAAATCATACTGGCCGATGTCTGGTTGTCCGATCGCCTGATTGAATGCGCCGGCATTGCCTGCCATGGCGATGCCGATGGAATCGAAAATATGTGGTCTGTCGGAGATCAGCATCTTGGGGGCCACGCCCACCATATCCGCATCGGTTTCGATCACCTTGACCATTTCACTGATGAAATCCGGCTCGACCACGGTATCGAAGTTGAGTACGCAGATGTAGTCAGCGCCCGTGGCCGCCACACCCCGATTGATGCCACCGGAAAAACCATGGTTCTGATCCAGGCGCAGAATCTCGACCAGGGGATAGGCGTGAGCAATCTCAGGAAGAATATCCTTGCTGGAAGCATTGTCCACCAGCAACACGCGATGACTGCCGTATGTCTGGCGCCCGAGCGAGTCCAGGCACTTCGACATCATCTCGATGGAGGCGTTATAGTTAAGCAGGATTGTACAGACTGACCCCTGGACCGTGGTGTTTGTGTTTTCCGGATTCAGGATACCACCTCATGCAACAGCCGCTCATACTGGTCCACGGTATCATCCCAGCGGAAGCGGGCAGCGTTCGACTCTGCCTCCTGGCCCATTTTCCGCCGCAAATCGTCATCTGCCGCCAGGCGTTTTATGGCTTCAGCCATACCCTCGGCTGAAGTCGCGAGAAAACCGGATTTTTCCGCGGCGACAACTTCCGGATGGGCTCCGATATTCAGGCCGACGACTGGTTTACCAAAAGACTGCGCTTCTACTATGGGCAAATCAAACCCCTCCCAGCGGGATGCAGTCACATAGATGTCACAAGTGGAAAAAATTTCCGGCATCTGTTCGGCGGGAGCGTTGATAATGGTCAATACTCCTTCGCTCTCAAGCCAGGCACGGTCACGACGGTTGCCAAATCCTACCATCAGCAATCGGATGTTGGGATTTTCCTGGCGCAACCTGCCATACATCTCAACCAGCTCGGCCGTGCCCTTATACGGCTGGTTGGCGGAATTGAGCCGGCCGACATAAAGTAGCAGCAACACGTTGCGGTCGATTCCCAGTTTTCTTCTCAGGCTATCATCAGCGGAATCATCTACGCCTGAGTAATGGTCCGCCCCATTATAGATCACGGTTGTTTTTTTCTGTAAGCCGAGCGGCAACCCTGACTTCAGGTACTCCGACACCATTACGATCCGGGAAGCATATTTCAGGTAAAAGCGATATTGCATGAAACGCATGTAGCTAATATTAGCCCTGATTTTTACCGGGAAGCCCTCGGCTGAAGAGACTCCGTGGTCTACAGCCACGGTCGCCGCCTTCAAACGAGGCAGGCAGGAGAAGAACGGAAACGTTTCCACGAAATAGACTTCGTTGCCCTCGCTGTTGAGGAAACCCAGATGGCGCTGAGCCGCGAGATCGCTGCGGGGGAAAAAAGGCGAGGCCTGAGTCGGCACAAGTTTGAGCTGATAGTGATCTGAGCTGAGTGTCTCATCAGTGACGCTGGCATAAACCGTTACCTCATGCCCGCGCTCACCAAGCCCCCGGGCAACTCGGTCAATCACCATGTCGACGCCAAAACCGGTAAGCATCCTTTCTGTTATAAACCCTATCTTCAAGTTATCTCCCTCTGGCTCTTGAGCCAATCCCCGTTTTCGCGAACCGCTCCCACGAGATATCCATTAAAAAATTTTTGTATGGCGCAACCAAATCTGGAAGAGGAAAAAACAGAAAGCAAAAAATCAGATATTCAGTGACCTCCACGAATATTAAACGAGAACCGTTCTGCTGGTAGGTCATGCGGACCGGCCCTGCGGGAGTTATTTACATGCGGATGTCTAGGTTTTTTTAACCGACTTGATTATTTTTTGTACTGCTCGCCCGATGACCCTTGCCGGTCTGGTTAGTCTCCAGCTGTAAGTAGCGACTATCCCGTCTATTTCTTTTCTAATACTTTGCAGCTCTTCCAGCTCTTTACTTTGCAGCTCTTCCAGCTCTTTGCGCATTTCGACGATCACGTCTTGTTTCTGCTGGCCTTCAAAGATCAGCGTCTCGATTAGCGCATGCTCCTCAAGATATACCTCGGACAAAAGACTGAAATTGTTCCTTATCGCCTCCAGATGAAGGCTTGTATCAATTCCACCCTCCGAAAGCACCAGGTCCTTCAGATCTGTTTCTTTTTTAATGAAATATACGGTTCTGTACGAGTTTTCATCATGGTCCTGGGGATACAGCTTTTCATTATAGAAAAGATTCAGTTCCTTTAACTTCTCTGCCTTGTCTGCTATCAGGAAAAGATAGCTGGAGCAGACCAGATGCTCCCACAACCACAGATCGTTATTATACATAACCTGGAAGCTGTAACCATTTGAACACAGGTATTTTTCTACTTCATCTTTATCCGGGAGGCCGTTTTCTATATGTTCCTTCAGCCAGACATGGTCATCTCCCTTCGAAATAACCCTGTAGTTGTCATTGGCGTACTTTTCAGCCAACTCTCTTTCTTTGGAATAAAAAGGCGCCACCAGGATTACACCCAACCTCGCGACCCTCAGATTTTCCGTCAGGAACAGCTCTCTTTTTGGCGGCGGGATGTGTTCGTAAACGTCGGTTGAGACCACATAATCAAAACTGCTGTCTTCACTGGGGATGGCGCAACCATCGCCCTCTATGTAGTTCTCATCACCGGGTTCAACATTGGGATCGAGGTAGAAAACTTCATCTTTTGGAAGGAACTTTTTCAACAGGTTTCCACGCCCGCCGACATCCAGGATTCTGTACCTCTCCCGGTTATCCCTGTTGACATTTATTATGTCCCCGATGATTGCAAAACGGCCATAAACGTCAAACGACAGGTCCCTTTTTAGTTGTTCACGGTTTATATCTTCCATGATATCTCCAGCTTTACCACTCCGTACTGATTTGTGTCTGCTGATCTAATCCTGAAGATATACCTTTGTTCCTGAAAGGAGTAGGGAATGGATAGATTCCAATCGAATAATGCAACAGTAAGATTATAGGCTCCTGTAAAAAGGGGCGCTTTTTTTATTGTAAAATCTATATATCCTTTTCCGCATATCTCCGGGATTCTGATATCTGAGGTTCGTGTATTTGGTCCGGAAATATGGATGCCGTCCTGGGTGTGAATGGCCACACCAAACACCGGTTTTTCTATTGGTTGCTTCGTAAAATAATGAATTCTTGCTGTAATATCTTCCCCTGTCTTGAAAACACTTCTGACCTGACCTTCAGTATCCAAAAATTCAACGCCCGTGATAGACACATCCTTGTTCCTTGAAACGCTTTTCTCATCCCCTTCTTCCCTTTCTTCAAGAATTCTTTTTTCTTCATCGCTCATGTTCTGAAGCATGTACTCGTTACCCACATCTTCGGGTTTTCCAATATTTACTATTTTACCGTTTCTCAAAAGCATCGCTCTGTCGCAATATCTTTGTACGATAGTAATATCATGGGTCACCAGGACAATCGTCTTGCCCTGTTCCCTGTAGCTATTGAATTCCTCCAGGCACTTGCTCTGAAAATTGCTGTCCCCGACCGCCAGAACCTCATCCATCAGCAGTATTTCCGCATGCGCGTAAATCGCAAGAGCGAATGCCAGCCTGACCTGCATGCCGGAGGAGAAGTTCTTGAACTTCATGTCGATGAAATCCTGGAGTTCAGCGAATTCCACTATTTTGTCAAAACTGGCCTCGAGCTCTTTCCTGGTGAGCCCCAGTATCGATCCCCCCAGAAATATATTCTCCCGCGCTGTCAGCTCCGGGTTAAAACCAACCCCCAGTTCCAGAAACGGTGAGATCCGCCCGTCGTAAGTAATCTTGCCGCTGGTGGGGAGATAAATCCCGGCGATTATTTTCAGCAGGGTGCTTTTGCCACAACCGTTACGGCCGATGATGCCGAAGAACTCGCCTTTCTTGACTTCGAAGCTTACGTCCCTCAGTGCCGAAAACTCGGTGTAGCTCCTCTTGGAAAAAATATTAAGGGCCGACGCCTTGAGCGTCGCGTGCTTTTCGTGAGGAATACTGAACAACTTGGATACGTTTTCCACCTTGATGGCGATATCTTTATCTTTGGCCACTATATTTCCTCAGCAAACTTGGAAGCTTCCTTCTGAAAAATCCAGTATCCGATAATAAATATTATGAATGACAAGGAGTATGGAATCAGACTGAATGGAAAAGACAGCGTGTTAAAAACCGTGCCTGTTTCTGTTGTGATAAGGACATAGCGGCTGTCCTGGATTATTTGAGCAATGGGGCTCAACATTAAGACCTTGCCAAATTCTCCCGGCACCATACTCAGCGGGTAAAGGATCGGCGTTGCATAAAACATCGCCTGGGCACAAATCTCCCAGATATGAGCGATATCGCGGAAGCGAACAAACAAAGAGGCCAGTAATAGTGAAACACCGGAAGTCAGCACGAAGAACTCGATCAGCAACAAAAATAAAAGGGGAGAATTGACCGACGGGGAAACTTTTGAGAAAATCATGAAGATCAAGACAACTACCAGATTCAGCAGCAGGGTTATCAGCGCTGTTACCGAGGCTGAGATGGTTAGAATTATCCTGGGGAAATACACTTTCCTGATCAAATCGCCTTTTCCGACAATAGAGGCCATTGAGGAGAAGGTTGCTTCAACAAAATAGGTCCAGAGCACGATGCCCAGCAGGAGATAGACTGGATAATTGGGTATGGCGCCGCCCATTTTAAAGAATGAAGTAAACACGACCAGGAGAACCCCGAAAAGCATCAGCGGCTTACCCAGGGACCACAGATAACCAAAGAAGGAGGCTTTATATTTGAGTTTAAAATCAGTAAGAGTCAGCTCTCTTACTAACCCGTAATATTTAAGTGACTGTAAACTCTTCATTTTTTTCCTGACATGTTTTTCAAATCCACCGCAAAATTATCATTGGCCCGAACATGGCACTCGCGAAACTTTTTTAGTAGAGAAACTTCTGAAATAGAAACATTGGAAGGGCCTAAAACCAGCAAAGGCGGCTACAGCAGCCTTCGATTTTATCATAAATGGCTGGGGGTAGACCGAACATATCCTGAAGTGACACTGGAGAACCATGTGCTTCAGGCCAAGCCTGCGGAAAAATATCAGGGCGTGACGTAACTGATGGCTATTTTGATGTTTCTGGCGGTGTTACCCGGGGATATCGCGGTGCCTGTGTAATAATAGCCGAGAATGGTCGAATAGCTGTTGCCGCGGCCTGCCCGGGCCAGTGCTCCTGTGCCACTGAGGCCGACACCGTGCCCGTTGAGGGACATGCCATTGCAGTCCGGGTCGGACACGCTCTGCAGCCAGGGCCAGTAGGTGACTCCCCAGGCCTCCTGCGCCGAGCGGGTCCTGCCATCCGAGTTCGAGAAGTACGAGGTCATGGCTACGGCGCCGCCATAGGTGACAACCTGACCGGAGGTGGCGTTGACCGCGCTCACCAGCTCGGGAAAGCGAGCCTCGAGACCGTAGCCCTTGTATACCTGGTCGTCTCCGTTGCCATTGCGGCTGTTCTTCAAATGGAAGATCTCCGAACCGCCATACTTGCCGTTGCGATCCAGATGCCAGATGGCGTAACTGCGGGCGGCGACCGTCATCGTCTTGAGAAACTCAGCCGGTGAGCCGGAGCTTGTTTCGGCGATTCCCTTCATGTAGTCCTCCACAAGCAGCTCATTCACTACCCAGACGGCATCGGAAGCCGGAGAGTAACGCACCTCTATAGTCCCCCGAAACTTATTGTCATCAAGAGAGGTATTCCAGCTGGGGACATCATGATATGAAGCCACCTGCATGATTCCACCGGTCGCCGTGAACCTGACCTGGGAGGTTCCCGTCCGAGAGACACCGGGAGCCTGCAAGCTGTAGGTCCCGGTTGGTTTGCTGTACCTCACCGTTGCAACCTGTCCCGCTCCCAGAGTCGCCAGCAGAACGCCACTTCCGTCTTTGGCCTCGAATGTCGTATCAGCCGTAACCGAATGAACATTGCCAACGAATGCCTGCGCACCGCTCCGCGAGTCCCAGTAGATGTATCCACCCTGGAAGTCATTGCGGCGGCCGGAACCAGATACGTACTCGTCGGTTACGGGCATGCCCAGCTCCGAAGCAGGGCCGCCGTACTCGATGTATTTAAGCAAAATCGCCCCGTGCACCTCATGGGCGCCGGTCCCAGCCGACCAGTAGATGTTAGCCCCCTGGAACTGGTTGTACTTGGCTCCAGTAACGCCGGTGACGTTCTGCTCGTCGCTCAGGGGCAGGCCGGCGAATCCAGCCGGGCCGCCTGATACCAGCCACTTGTCGCGAATGGCGCCATGCACCTCATGGGCGCCGGTGGTGGCCGACCAGTAGATGGTGGCGCCCGAGAGCTCAGTCTTGCGGCCGCTGGCATAACCAGGGACACTGGTCTCATCGGTTGTCGGCAGGCCCAGTACGGCCGGGTCCAGGGTCAGGTATTTAGCCAGGATCGCTCCATGCACCTCATGGGCGCCGGTGGCAGCCGACCAGTAGATGTTAGCCCCCTGGAACTGGTTGTACTTGGCTCCGGTAACGCCGGTGACGTTCTGCTCGTCGCTCACGGGCAGGCCGGCGAATCCA
>JAGVMV010000040.1 GCA_020053595.1 Thermoleophilia bacterium
CGAGCTGCCCTGAAGCTGAAATTGTGATTTCCCGGGGAGGGCGGCCGCGATCGCGGCCGCCCTCCCCGGGAAATCACAATTTCAGCTTCAGGGCAGCTCGACGACGACGCTGGTCATGGTCTGGGCGATGCCGTCGATGGACTGGATCTGGGAAACGACCGTATTACCCAGTTCGCTTATATCGCCGCCTTCTATAAAAGCGATGATGTCATAGGCGCCGGTAACCGCGTGGGAGCTCTTCACTCCCGGGATGTCGGCGATTTTCTTGCGGGCATCGCCGGCCTTGCCCGGCGCGGTGTTGACGAGTACGTAGGCTGCAGCCATCTGTCCCACCTCCTTGCGAAAAGTGTAGAATGAGCCGGCCACAAACATAAGACGTAAAGGCGGCGTGTGTCAATTATGCGGCCAGCCAGCCGATTTTAAACCAGCAGCCAACACATAACAGCACTAAAGTCAAAATTATCACCGTCGACCTCGAAACCAGGGATCGTGGGCACGGAGAGCGAGACAGTATAACATGAAAAGACTAATCATCAACGCAGATGACTTTGGTCTGACGGCGGGGGTAAACAAGGCCATAGTCGAGTGCTATCAGCGGGGCGTTGTAACCAGCGCCACGTTGATGGTCAACGGCACGGCTGCCGTAGAAGCGGCGTTGATCGCCGCCGATAATCCAGGCCTGGGCATCGGCCTGCATCTAAACCTCACTGCGGGACCACCGGCGCTGCCCCCGGAGAGCGTGCCTTCACTGGTGGGCCGGGACGGCGTTTTCCCGGGGATGAGGCAGGCCCTGTGGCGAATCAGCACTGGACAGGCCCGGGCCCATGAGCTGGAAGACGAGATTGCGGCACAGATAGACCGCCTGCTCAGGCTGGGCATCCGTCCGACCCACATAGACAGCCATCATCACATTCACGCCCACCCGCGGCTGCGCTCCGTGATCAGGAAAGTCTGTCCGCGTCTGGGAATTACTAAAATAAGGGGTTTCAAAATGTCGGTAAGGAGCCCCAAAGCTCTGGCGGTGTCTCTGGCGTCCAGGCTGCCCTCGTCAGGAAAACCCATGTCCGCCCCTGACCGGTTTTCAGGAATCGATGTAATGGGAGGCAGGGATATGGCCGCCGCCCTGCGCCGGGAGCTGGCGGCTTCGGGGGACGCGCTCGAATTCATGTGCCATCCCGGCTACGCCGGCGAGGCGCTGACCCGGGCAACGAGGTACAACAAGCCGAGGCAGGCGGAGTTGCTTAAACTCCTTTCGGTCGAATTCACCGCCGCCATACAGGAGTCCGGAGCGCAGAAAATTTCCTTCAGGGCGCTACGGGAGGGAGGCGAAAGATGAGGCCCGAGGAATGGTTCGGACAGCGCACTTATCATTACTCTGAGTTTTCCGACATAGGCGAGCTGGTCAGGCTCAAGAAGGAACAGGGGCTTTCCATCAGCGTCTGTCTTCCCACCCGCAACGAAGCAGACACCATTCCCAACATCCTGCCGGTTATCCGCCGCTCATTGATGGAGCGGCACCAACTCGTGGACCAGCTTGCCATCATCGACTCGCGTTCCACGGACGAAACCGCCAAGGTGGCGAAAGAGCACGGGGCCGAGGTCTTCTTCGATGACGAATACCTTACCGGCCAGCCACGTGCCTGTGGCAAGGGAGAGGCGCTATGGAAGAGCCTGGTGCCCCTCACGGGCGACATAATCGTCTGGGTCGATTCGGACATTAAAAACTTCTCGCCGCACTTTATCTATGGATTGGTGGGGCCGTTGCTCACCAACATAAAAATTGGATATGTCAAAGGATATTACCGCCGGCCATTGTTCCTGGGGGAGATGAAGCGTGAAACCGGCGGCGGCCGTGTCACCGAGATCTGCGCGCGCCCCCTGCTCAACATGTTCTACCCGGAACTGGCCGGCCTGATCCAGCCGCTTTCGGGTGAATATGCCGGACGCAGGAGCATACTCGAGTCGGTGCCCTTTTTTACCGGATATGGTGTCGAAATCGGTCTGGGCATAGATGTCTTTCGCAAGTATGGCCTTGAATCAATAGCCCAGACCGATCTCAAGCGCCGCGTCCACCACAACCAGAGCACCGAGGCGCTGGGTCGCATGTCTTTCGGTATTATTCAGGCGGTGTTCAAGCGCCTGCAGGATGAAGGCCGTATAACGTTAAGAGATGATCCCGGGGCCGACTATCAGAGCATCTTCTTCCGCGAGGGGAAGTACGGGATCGAGTCCCAGAAACTTCAGGTGGTCGAGCGGCCACCGCTGGCGACCCTCGACGAATACCGTCGATTACACCCGAAGACTCACCAGGAGCCATTACCATGACAAATCCCAGTCAGCCGATCGTCATCTATACAGACCTGGACGGCACCCTTCTTGGCAAAGGAGGATCCCTCTTTCGGACCGCGGCGGGCGAATTTACCATGGCTGGCGCCGAGGGTTTACAGGTTTGCCGCGATCGGGGCGTCCGGATCTGCTTCTGTTCTGGCCGGAGCGTGAAGCTGCTCGGTGAGGACGCACGGCTTCTGGGAGTCGACAGTTTCATCGCCGAGGCTGGTTGTGTGCTGGTGCGCGACCGGGGCGGCACCGTCGTTCTCAACTGTGCTCCTTTTGGCGAAAACGAGGGCGTTGCCGTTTTCGAGGAAATCGGCTCCACAGGCGCCCCGGCACTGCTTTTTCAGCACTTTGGCAAGACGCTCGCCTATCATGCTCCCTGGCATAGCGACCACAGCTACTCACATCTGATGCGCGGTCAGATCGATACGGTTGTGGCGGACGAACTGCTGGCCGGGCAGGGGCTGAACGAGCTCAAAGTGGTGGACAACGGCATCATAGAAGACCGGGGGTACGGCATGCCGGTCAACGAGCTGCACGCCTACCACCTCATCCCTCGCCAGGCGGGGAAAGGCAGCGCGATTCGGCTGGATCTCGAACTATCCGGGATCTCGCCCGGGGAGGCCGTCGCCTGTGGTGACTCGTCCCAGGACCTGGAAATGGCGTCCGCCGTGCGCACGCTTTATCTGATGGCCAACGCCGCAGACAACCACTCGGGACTTATCGGGATGTTGCAGGGATATGAAAACGTGGAGTTGCTGGCGGTGTCCATGGTGGAGGGTTTCCGCGAAGTGGTGCGGCGTGAACTGGAAAATGGCGCTGGAGACAATCCGTAGAACAGATCGGGGCGTCCGGTTGCGGGCCTCGACTTGCCGCAGCGGCCAGCTAATCGTTGAGAAAATCCTCGGGGGTCACGTTGTCCAGGAAGTCGCGAAACTTCTCAACAACCTGATCAGCATCCTCGACCTCGTGGTCGAACTCGATGGCATTGTCTTCGATCAGCCGGTCTTCCGCATAGATCGGCGCATTGGTCCGCACTGCCAGAGCCAGGGCGTCGCTGGGCCGCGAATCCACCTCGATCTCACCCGAATCCAGCCGCAGGGTCAGCAACGCATAAAATGTATTCTCCCGGAGCTCGGTCACAGTGACCTTGAGAACCTCCGCGTGAAGCTCATCGAGGATCGATGTCATCAGGTCGTGGGTCATCGGGCGCGGTAGATCGGTGCCCTGAAGCTTCATCAGGATGGCCGCGGCTTCCTGGTGGCCAATCCAGATGGGAAGGAACTTGTTTGCGTCGGCAGTCTTGAGCAGAATGATCGGCTGTTTGCCGATCACATCGAAACTTATGCCGTAGAGGACCATCTCTTTCATACCATTCACCCCTGTCAAGCCATTATAGAAGGAAGTGAATGCGCTTGCCAGCCGGCCTCCTGATTGGCTAAACTAACACTCCGGATGGCACCAGAACCATCCACTGTTATGCAGTGGGCGTATAGCTCAGTTGGTTAGAGCGCATCTCTGATAAGGATGAGGTCCCTGGTTCGAATCCAGGTACGCCCACCACTTCCTCACGATCCCTTGATCCTTTCCCAGGTCCAGCCGCCATCCTCGGTTTTTAAAGCCAGCCCGCTGGAGCTGACGGCCACGCCGACGCCATCGGGCGTGAAATCAACCGATTCAAAATTTAGGGAAGACTCCGGGCTGTCGTACCGCCTGGTCCAGGTTTGCCCGCCATCGGTAGAGCGCATAATATTGCCGCTCGAGCCAACCGCCACGGCTGTACCAGCACCGAGAATGGCGACCGAGTTGAGATCAGCAGCGCTCGGCACCACTACCTCCGGCCAGCAGGAGGACGGCCATTATGACGAACCAGGCAAGGCCTGGAAAGATTTTATTGTGCGAGCGGTGTTTTCTGAAAGAAGTCGGGCTAATCATTAGGTTGTGAAGATTCTACACTAGCCTGGCGACTCTCTACAAAAACAGGAGCTGAGCTCAACAGCAGGTTTTCGCCAGTAGAATAGGTAACAATACCCGCAAGGTCTGTGACGACCACTGGACCGGACAGTCCAGCCGGCAAAATAGAGCCGCCTGCTTCCCAGAGAACATAAACGGGCACGCGGTCGTCATCGAAGAAGAATTTATATGCGCCCGGGCCCAGGCTGAAAACGCGCGAGCAACCCCCGATTTTGGTAGCGAGCGTTCTGTATGCAAAAAAAGCCTGCTTTTTCGAGCCCGCTCTGACTCCCGCCGACGCCTCGTAACCGAGCCCATTGTAAATAAGGCCGGTGTTATCAAAAAAGCCTCCCTCGGAATCGAGGTAGCGGTAGTTCTCGTAGAATCGGGACCAGGCCACACGCTTGACCTCAGCGCCAAGCATGGTGACAAAACGGGCGACCAGCTCGGAGGCCTGCTGCTCTTCCGTCTGGATCGGAGAATCCACAGGCCAGGTGATAGGGCCCGTGGATGTGGCACACTCGGTGACCCAAAACTCAATATCATGGCCGAGGCCATGCTTTAGAGGCAGGTTGCGGTACTCGCTCAGCGTCTCCAGCATGCCGTCCTCGGTTCCATAGAAGTCATAAAAGTGCATATCGATAATGTCAAAAGGTTTCGGGATGCCGGGTGACATGACCGCTATATCACTAATGATGCGATCATAAAGTCCGAGCGAGTTTCGCCAGCCCTGATCGTCCTGACCCGGCCAGCGGGCGCCAGCTCCTGCCAGGGCTACCTTACAGTCGGGGCATTCGCTGCGCACGACTTGCTGGCCAGCAAAGAAAAAACGGGGGTAGTCCAGAGGATTGTCCCAGGAGAGATCGGGCTCATTGCCGATCTGCCATACTCTGATCCAGGGGTACCGGTGGACGAGATCACGAAAGCTGGCTTTGAACGAAGTAAGGTCGGCAGGGGCAAAGGAGTTCATCGGCAGCACGCAACCGACCACATCGATGCCGTTGGAGTGTAACTTCTCCAGGTAGTCCGGCGACTCAATGAAATTCCAGCCATCATAGGTGAAATCCATTCTTACCCAACTGACGCCGAGTTCTTTAGTCAGCGCCAGAGAATAATCCTGATATCCGCTGACAGAACCGATCCCCAGGGTTTCAACAATCGTAAGGCCGGCACTGGTGGGCATGGCGCTCAGCATGCCTGGGCTAAAGAGCCCAAAGGGTGAATAGACGTCTACCGGAGCGGCCTCGCCGGGCTCATTGCCGCCAGCTGTCAAAACAAGCAGCAACGCAACCAGCGCACCCGCAAGCAGGATGGCGAGAGCGAAAGACAATTTTTTATAACTGATCTGCATGGTAGGCTGGCGAACTCTCCAGAAGTACGATCAATATAACCTGTCTGTAACCAGGGAGACGGCGAGATAAAAATACCTGCATTCACAGATCTTCTAACTGTAGCAGAAGTTTGTTACAGCGGCCCGCATCCGAAGAGCCTGCCGACTTGTGACTGCGGGCTTGGAACTGCCTGCTATCAAGTGGATTCCAGTGTTTGCCGATGGGTTCCCTCAGAGGAGGGGTTTTATGCGCGTCCGGAAACAAGCCTCGCGTGCCAAAGCCCTTTCGCCATTCAATCGGGGCAGATTTTTGGCAACCAACGAAACAGCAAATCCCAAAGCTGATTCTTCTCCGGGTGAGACGCAGGATGCCAGGCGGGCATTAACGACAATGAGAGCGCCCGCCCTTGTCATCGCCGCACTCGTTTCCGGGTTGATCGTGGCCGAGGTTCTCGCTGCCGGTGTCAATGAAGCCGAGGAGTTCATCTACGTCGGATTTTTTCTGCCGATAGCCATCGGCGCCCGGTACTTCTCGCGAAAAGGCGCTGTCGTCAATGCGGCGCTTTGCACCGTCCTCTATACAGTATTCTTTTTCCCTAACTGGCGCGCTTTACCCGAAAGCTCAGAAGAGTTGCTAGTCGAACTGGCTGCGCGGGTCGGCCTTTTTATGGTTACCGGGCTCGGTCTCAGTTATTTCCGGCGTGGCATAGATGTAGAAAAAGAAAAAGCTCTTGGCGCTGAACGGGAACGGGCCGATCGGCTCAAGCTGATGCTGGAGATTTCCACTACAGTTTCCTCATCGCTCAAGATCGATCAGGTCCTGCAGTTGTTGGCGGTGCGAATCGTCGATACCGTGGGCGCTACTTTCTGCCGGGTGTCTCTGCTCGATCCTACAGGCGAACAGCTTCGCGTGGTCGCCGCACACCCGATTCGGGAGATGGAACTGGAGCCATCCATCGGCACATCGATGTCTGTAGCGGATTTGCCGGAATACAAGAAAGCAATTGAAACCCGGTCCGCGGTTATTGTTGGCGGAAGGCGCCAGGACACACTTGAATCGATGCCGCCGCGTCAAGCGGATATGATGCGAAACGCCAAGTCGTTGCTTCTATACCCGCTGGTAGTCGGCGACCGGGCGGTGGGTATCGTTTGCATAGGCGAGCACCGCAGCTGGGAACGCAGTCCCCTGAGCGCCGAAAAAGCCGCTCTCTGCCAGACGATCGTTAACCAGGGCGCCGTTGCTGTGGGCCATGCTCTCAGCCACCAGGCGCTGGAGGATACTTTTGTAGGCACTATCCGATCACTCGCCGAGGCTATTGACGCCAAAGACCCATCAACCCGGGGGCACTCGGACTGGGTTTCCAAGTATTCGCTGATGATTGGCCGCCAGATGGGCCTGGATAACAGCGATCTGGATGAACTTGTCTACGCCGGCTACCTCCATGACGTAGGCAAGATCGGCATCCCCGACAACATTCTAAGGAAGACCAGCCAGCTCTCCAGCGAGGAGTGGAAGCTGATGAAAAAGCATCCGATAGTCAGTGCAAGGATTCTGGAACCGGTACCACTCTCGTCAGCTATCAAGGCGGCTATTCGCCATCATCACGAACGTTTTGACGGCAAGGGATATCCTTATGGTCTGGCAGGCGAGTCGATTCCGCTGGCGGCGAGGATTCTCTCTGTAACCGATTCTTACGAGGCAATGACTTCAGATCGACCATACCGTAAGGCGCTCTCTGATGAGCAGGCGGTGGCAGAATTGCTGCGCTGCGTGGGCACACAGTTCGACCCTGGTGTGGTGGAAGCATTTCTGGCGGCGCTTGGCCGCACGCCATCCGTCGACTTCTCCGATATGGGTATAACCGCTGAACCTTTCGCGGGTTAGCTTCATACTGGTCCCCGCCCGGCTTTCTCCTATTTCCCTGTTCCCGCTGTGCTGCGGCTGTTCTTAAGCAGCTTTAATGAATGAAGGTAGAGCGGGCTTTTGCTGCTACGGATAATGTCGGCCTCACGCAGACTGGCGAGCAATTCGTGGGGCGAGGAAAACTTTATCAGCGACAACATCGCCGTGCCGATTCCCTGGACCACGTGACAATCACTTCCGGCTCCACCGGGGATATCATATTTCCGGGCCAGACGTCGAGCCTTTTCATTAAAAGCAGTGAATGTTATGCGAGGGTTGTAAACTTCGAGAATGTCTATGTCCGCGGCGTTTCGAGCCAGAAGCTCGTAGGTAGGCGTCAGATGCAACGGGTCAAAGGGATGTGGAACATATACCAGGCCACCCTGTTTTTTTATGAGCGCGATGGTTTCTTCGGCAGTCAACCCCTTGGGAATCTCCTCGGTAAGGTAAAGGCCTATTATTTCGCCTTCCCGGGTTTTTATTTCCTCGCCAATGATGACCTGAATGCTTTCAGGGGCCAGCCGGGCAACCTCGAGAGCGCCTTCGATGGTATTGTGGTCGGTAATGGCGATTGCCTCGAGTCCCGACTCCTTGCAGCCAGCCAGCAGCTCTTCCGGAGTTGTGGCGCAGTCACTGGAAAAATTTGTATGCATGTGCAGATCCGCGAGAATTGTGTCGCCGGCGCGGGCCGGCTCAATGGCGCTACGCGCGGGCCGGATTCGCCGGCGCCGCCGGTACGCTTTTTGATAGGCCTCTTCGATCTGCGGGGTGACTTTTTCCCAGGAATATCTGGCAGCCCGGCGCGCCGCGGCTGCTCCCAGCGAGCGCCGCTCCCGGTTTTCATGTAAAAGATCGACCAGATTCGCTGCCAGGTTGTACGTGTAGGGGTGGTCGAGCAAAAGACCTTCACCGCCCTCGCTCACCAGCTCCTTGATGCCACCTTGCCCAGGCACAATGACAGCTACACCCGCGGCCATCGCCTCCAGCACAGAGCTGGCAAGACTCGAAGCGGCATAGGGGGCGCAGAGAACCGCTGCGCGCTGATACTCTCTGTCCAGCTCCTTCCTGCCGATGACTCCGGTCCAATGGATGCGTTCGCGAAGGCGACGAGGTATCAGCAGACGCCCACGCCACGCTACTTCCTCGCCGCCGACAATTGCCAGCTCGAATGGCGGCACATCTTCGGGAAGCAGTCGTATCGTGCGTGCCAGCAGGCCCACTCCTTTTCGGGGCTCGCTCCAGGCGGCAAAGATGACCAGGGGCAGATCTTGCCCGGACCGCGCTTCCTCGGCAACATGAAAACGGCCAGTGTCTACACCGCTACCAATCACCACGTAATTACCAGGAAAGTAGCTGGAGACAATTCGGCGAGTGTTGTGCGAAGTGCAAATGCGACCGTCGAGACGGGCCAGAAAACGCTCGACTACGGGCCGCATCAGCTGATAGCTGAGAAAGCGTTCTCCCGAGGTGTGAAATGTGGCTACAGTGGGGCAATGTGCCAGGCGCAATGCCGTGAAGGAAAGGCTGGGAGGATAGGGTTCGTGAACATGCAGAATGTCAAAAAATTCGCGTTTGAGCAGCTCCTTAACCTGTTCTGTGACTTCCAGCGGCAAGGCCAGATTCGCCAAAGATTCGCTGTAGGGAAAACGGAAAGTGCCGGCGATCTTGATCAGTTTGAAGGCGGAGCTGTCATCGGCGAGGAGCATCGGGACTGCAGGGGAGGCGCTTCTTGCCCCCTGCGCTGTGGCCAGCTTGCGGGTTCCTTTGGCTGTGCGCCGCGCGGCCTTGGCTCGCTTGCGGGCGGAGCGCACTTCAACGCGCTCTTCAGATGGAGCGATGACCGATACGTCGTGGCCTTTTGCCGCCAGCGCTGTCGCCAGGCCGGCGATATGCCTGTTTACTCCCCAGGCAGATGTCCAGGCATAGGGGGAAACCAGGCCGATCTTGAGCTTTCCGGCAGGTTCTTTCATGGCCTACAGGTTAATGGATAGCGACAAAAAGAAAAAGGGGACGCCGCCGCCCAGCCAGCCCAGGCCTTACTTCTTTGAGGATTTCCTGGCTACTTTTTTTCCAGACGCCGGCTTTTTGACCGCTGTACGTTTTTTTGCGGGCGCCGCCGCCTTCTTTGCCGCCCTTTTTTTTGCGACGGGAGCCTTGGCGCCCGGAGATCCGACAACGGCCGCGTCGGAGGTCCCGGCTATGAAAGCCTCGGTCAGGTTGCGACAGATGTCGTCAGGGTGCTGAATCGGCGGGGATTTCATAAAGTAGGAAGAGGGCCCCTCGAGTGTGCCGGCGATACCGCGGTCGAGGGCCAGCTTGGCGCAGCGAACCGCGTCGATGACGATGCCGGCGGAATTCGGTGAATCGACGACCTCGAGTTTGAGTTCGATGTTGAGCGGCACATCTCCGAAAGAGCGCCCCTCGAGACGGATATAGGCCCACTTGCGGTCTTCGAGCCAGGCCACATGGTCGCTGGGACCGATGTGGACGTTGTCGGCGCCGATATCGTAGTCGATCAGCGAAGTTACGGCATTGGTCTTCGATATTTTCTTGCTCTCCAGGCGCTCGCGCTCGAGCATGTTCAAGAAGTCGGAGTTGCCGCCAACGTTGAGCTGGCTGGTGCGCTCAAGCCGCACGCCACGGTCGAGCATCAGGCTGGCCAGGGTGCGGTGGACGATGGTGGCGCCCACCTGTGACTTGATGTCATCGCCGATGATTGGCAGCCCCTTCTCCTTGAAGCGGGCTTGCCAGTAAGCCTCGCGGCCGATGAAGACCGGGATACAATTGACCATGGCGCAGCCGGCGGCGAGGATCTGCTCCGTGTACCACTTGGTGGCCTCCTCACTGCCTACCGGCAGGTAGCTTACGACGACGTCGGTTCTTGTTTTTTTGAGAATGCCGACGATGTCATCCGTGGGACCGGGGGCCTTCTTGATGATCTTGGCCATGTATTTGCCGATACCATCGTGGGTCATGCCACGGGCTACCTTGATGCCGGTTTTCTGCACGTCGCAGAACCTGACGGTATTGTTGGGTGGCGCGTAGATGGCATCAGCGAGATCCTTGCCAACCTTGTTCGCGTCGATGTCGATGGCGGCCACGAACTCTATATCGCTGATGTGGTAACCGCCCAGGTTCACATGCATAAGGCCGGGCACCTGCTCGCCGGTCTTGGCTTTTCTGTAATACGTCACGCCCTGTACGAACGAGGAGGCGCAATTTCCCACGCCGATGATGGCAACTCTCACGGTCTTGCTCAAGGTATTTTTACCTCCAGATAGTCAAGGATTGATGCGGGGCGCGGCCACTGGCAGCGCCAGGCGGGCCGCACCTTCAGGGCTTCTGCTCTTCCTCGCGAGCAGAAGCCTCCGCGAATTGCCGCCGCACGTGCAGGATACGCTGCAGCACTGTGTAAGCGGTCAGCACCGCTAGAATATACATCACCACGGCCAGCACGCCAAACTTCTGTAAAGCCAGGCCGAAGCCTAAAAGCACCAGCCGCTCCGGACGGGTCATGAGCCCAACCTTGCAGTCCAGGCCCAGGGCTTCAGCCCGGGCGCGAGTATAGCTCACCAGGAAAGACCCGATCATGGTGATGAAGGCGGCGCCCACCAGCCAGAGATTCCCGTCCCGGGCATAGACCAGAGCGATTGCGGTGAGAACGGCGCCTTCGCCGACGCGGTCAAAGGTGGAATCGAGGAAAGCCCCCATCGGGGTCACCTTCTCCGAAAGACGGGCAACGGCGCCGTCGAGCATGTCGCAGACACTCCCAATTGTGAAGACGATGGCGGCGGTGACGAAGTGGCCATACCAAACCAGAACCGCGGTACCCAATGTCAGCGCCAGCCCGATTACCGTAAGCAGGTTGGGTGAGATTCGCGTCCGCCCGATGGCGGCGGTGAGGGGCTTGAACAGCCTTCTGGCCTCGGTGCTGTAGAAGTACCTCAGCTTTTCAATGTAGAGCATGGGAGAAACTCCTGTTGCCGGCCAGACATGGCCACGTGGGTGTGATTCTAACAGAAAGCGCCGGGGGTATGCCACCTTGCGGGACTGATGAAAAGCGGCTAGCCTTGTTTTCCCAGCAGGCCGGCAGAAGACGCCCGGAGCGCACCAGAAGCGCCAGGGGCCTCCTAATTCTTCCCCACGTAAACGATGACGGTAGTCCCTTCGTCGACCTTCTTGCCCGCCGCCGGGTCCTGGTCGTATACTTTGCCCCAGGTTGTGGGGTCCGGGTTGGTAAGCTCGCTGATGGAGGCCACCAGACCCTTGGCCGACAGAGCATTTTGCGCATCGAGTTTGCTCATGCCGATCACATCGGGCACCGTAACCTTTTTCGGTGGCGCAGGGCCCTTGCTGACCACGATATTTACAGACGAGCCCTCCTTGACGCTCTGACCGGCGCCGGGACTCTGGCTGATTACCTTGCCTGTGCTAACCGTGTCCGAATACTCTTCGGAAGTGGTGCCGAGCGACAGTCCGTCCTGAGACAGCCGGCTGGAAGCCTGGTCCACAGTGAGGTTCTTGACGTCCGGAACCGTGACCACTTTCGGCGGCTCGGGACCTTTGCTGACCACGTATTTTACCGCCGAGCCTTTCTGAACCATGGTGCCGGCCGCGGGATCCTGGCTGACAACGCTACCCTCCGGCACAGTTTCAGAGAAAGCGTCGGGCTGCCGTTCGGGATTGAGGCCGATCTCCTTCAGCTTCGAATCAGCGTAGCCGGCCGACTGCCCGGTTATCTCCGGAACCCCGACCTTGCTGCTGCCGCGGCTGACAACTAAGCGCACGCTGCCGCCACTCTTAAGCTTCGATCCCTTTTCCGGATTTTGGCGGATGACCTTGCCCGCGGGTACGGTCTCACTGTATTCCTCGGCCTCCAGCTCGGGTTTCAGCCCCTGGGCCCGGATGGCCTCCTCAGCCTGGACCCGGTCAAGCCCGATGACATCAGGTACCTCGACATTGCCGCTCTCCTGGGCGAAGACAAGAAAATAGATACCCGCCGCCAGTGCCACCAACACTGCCAGGGCAAGAAAGGCCAGCAACGCCTTCTTCTTGCCGCTCATCTTCTTTTTTTGTCCAGCGCCTGTCCGCTCTGAGCGTCTGATGGCCGTCTGGTCAAGGCCGGCGTCCAGGACGCCGGCCGGAATGACACTGGTCATGGCGGTGTCATCGGCAGGCAGAATCGCCGCCACGGGTAAATCCATGCGGCAGCGCTCCAGGTCCGCCAGAAATTCCTCGGCGCTGGGATAGCGATCACGGGGATCCTTGGCCAGAGCCCGCATCACGACCGAATTCAGGTTGTCGGAAATCTCGGGAACAAGTGCCTGGGGCGGAACCGGTTCGTCGCTCAGGTGTTTCAGCGCGATAGCCACCGGGTTCTCGCCTTCAAAGGGAACGCGCCCGGTAAGCATCTCGTAGAGGACGACTCCCAGGGAATAAAGGTCCGAGCTTTGTTCCACCGCCTTGCCCCTGGCCTGCTCGGGGGAGAGGTACTGGGCGGTGCCGATGATCGAGCCGGTCTCGGTCATGGCCGGCGAGGTCCCCGCCAGGGCGATGCCGAAGTCGGTCACCTTCACCTGGTCGCGGCCGTTGATGACAATGTTGTGCGGCTTGATGTCGCGATGGATAACATCGTTGTCGTGGGCGAACCGCAAGGCCTGGAGGATCTGTTCGGCATAGCCGATAGCCCTCGCCGGATCCAGTGGCCCGTCCTCTACGATGATGTCTTTCAGACTCTTGCCTTCGAGATATTCCATCGCGATGTAGTAGCTGTCTTCGGCCTGTCCGCGGTCGTAAATACTGACGATATGCGGATGGTTGAGTGCTGCCGCGGACTGCGCTTCGCGTCGGAATCGGGCGACGAACTCATCGTCGCGGGCATATCGTTTGTATAGTACCTTGATGGCCACCTGGCGGCCGAGCTGGGTGTCGCGGGCCAGGTAGACGTCAGCCATTCCGCCGCTGCCCAGCCGGCGGATGATCTCGTATCTGTTGTCTAATAGTTCTGTCATGTCATAAAGACTATCAGTCCGGCGGCTTTCCTGCTTCGGACGAGGTATCTGCCTGCTGCCACTATAATCCCAGAGCCGACAGCATGGTCTCGCGCATAACCGGTCCGGCGATGCCACCGCCGGAATCAGAATCCTCTACCACCACAGCTATGGCGTACTTCGGGTTATCTGCCGGGGCGAAGCCCATGAACCAGGCATTCGGACCGCGGCCTGTCACCTCGGCGGTGCCAGTCTTGGCCGCCATCTGCACCTTGCTTGTCTTGGTCTTGCTCCCCGTTCCTTCATTCACCACCTTGACCATCATATCCTTCAGGTCGCTGGCGGTGCCTGGCTCAAGTGGTGTCTTCCAGACTCCGGGCCTGGCCTGCTTGACGATGGTTCCGTTGTAGTCGGCCACCGACTCCACCGAGTAGGGCTTCATCATTTTACCGCCGTTGGCAATGGACTGGGCAACGAGCGCCATTTGCAGAGGAGTAACCAGCAACTGCTCCTGGCCGAAGGCCATCGAGGCCACTTGGGCCTTATCCATGGAATCGCCGGTCGACAGCAATTCGCCGTCCTCATAGCGGCCGCTGGCCATAATCTCGTCAGAAGCCAGATCGAGCGGCGGCTTTTCGTAAAAACCGAATTTCTGCATGTAATCGACAATTTTTTTCTCACCCAGCTGATCGCCGATCTGGGCGAAGGTAGTATTTATCGACTGGGATAAAGCCTCCTGAAAGCTGTGCTCGCCGAAAGGCTCGGTACGATAATTGTGGATCGTAAATCCATCGATGACAACTTCACCCCTATCATCACGGAACCGGCTCTGGGGCGTAAAGGAACCGCTCTCCAGCGCCGCCGTTGCCGTGATCAGCTTGAAGGTCGATCCCGGTGTGTACAAACCCTGGGTGGCGCGGTTGAAAAGCGGCGCATTCGGGTCGGAGTTGAGCAGCTGCCAGTTGTCAGCCAGCTGGTTCGGATCGTAGGTCGGATTCGAGACCATGGCCACCACGGCGCCAGTCTGAACTTCAAGAACCACAACGGCGCCGGATTTGCCCAGCTTCTGCAACTCGCCGAGTGCTGTTCGCTGGACTTTGGGGTTGATGGTGAGCTTCAGGTCGGCGCCTCGTTTTTGCTTACCCGTCAACATGTCAACGAGGTTGACGATTTCGACTTCGTCGGCGGTGCCGGTCAGGTAGCTGTTCTGGGAATGTTCCAAACCTACCTGCCCGTAGGTCGGATCGTTATAGCCGACCAGATGCGGCGCCAGGTCGCCTGTGGGGTAAGTGCGATAGTAGAGGTCATCCTCCTTGCGGTTCCGGGCCAGCTCTGATTTGTCACTGCCCAGGATCAGGCCTCGCTCGATGCGCATCTGGGCAAATACCTTGCGAGTGTTTTGTGGGTTGTCAGCCAGATCCTGCGCCTCGATCACCTGCCGGTAGCCGAGCATGGCTATCAGGCTCGCGAACATGATCACGGAGATCAGAAAAAGTCTGCGAATAGGGGTGTTCATAAAGTCCTCGAGCTTTCGAGATTCAGATAGAGACCGCCGCTCACGAAGCCCGCTCCTTGTTGGTGCGATTGCTGACGAGCAAAAGAAGCGCCAGGGCGCCGAAATTCGCCACGATGGAGCTCCCGCCGTAACTGACGAAAGGCAGGGTGATACCGGTAAGCGGGATGAGTTTCATGACGCCGCCGAGGATGACGAAGGTCTGCAGGACAAATGCCGCGCCAAGCCCCGCCGCCAGCAGCTTGGAAAAACCGTCGTCGGATACGACCGCAACCTTGAAAACCCGGTAGCAGAAAATCATGAACAGAACGATCAGGGCCGTTGCGCCGGCCAGGCCCAGCTCTTCGGCGATGGCGGAAAAGATGAAATCGGTATGCAGCGCCGGAATAATGGGATCTCCGTTTTTGAACAGCAGGTAACCTTTGCCCAGGCCGGTGCCGAAGAGGCCGCCGTCTCCGATGGCGAAGAGGGATTGGACGATCTGGTAGCCGCGATCCATCGCATCTGACCACGGGTTGATCCACATGTCAAAGCGGAGGCGTACGGTGCCCTTGATTTGATAGGCGAGCGCGGCGCCGGCGATGAAAAGAATGCCGCCGATTACCGGATAGGCCACCCGCGCGGTGGCAACATAGGTCATCGCCAGAAAGATACCAAAGAACAGCATTGACGTCCCCAAATCGTTCATGAACAGGAGCAGGGCGAAAGACATGCCCCACATGGTGATCAATGGTCCAAGATGCTTGAACGCCGGCATGGGTACGCCGAAAAGGTGCCAGGTTGTCGTCGAGAGCAGCTCTCGCTTGCTGTTTAAATAGCCCGCAAGGAAAATGGTGATAAGGATTTTTGAAAATTCTCCTGGCTGGAACTGGATGCTGCCGACTCGGATCGAGAGGAAAGCCCCGTTCTCATTGATGCCGAGAAACACGGTGATGATAAGCAGGACCACGCCCAGAATGCCACACAGGTAGATGTAGTCGTCAAGCTTGCGATAATTTCTCAGTGTGATCATCACGACCACCAGCAGCCCGAGTCCGACCATCATCCACCGGGTCTGCGCCGCCGCCAGGGCTGGGTCGATGCGATAGATCATCATGATGCCGATAGCCGACAACAGCGCTGCCAGGGGTAAAAGGAAGGGGTCGGCATAAGGAGCCGCCAGCCTCAGGAAAAGATGCACAGCCAGAAAGAGCCCCACAAAGAGCAGGCCAAAGCTGAGCGAGCTGGCGTCTATTTGAGCCGAACGTGCCATATACACGCTGGCAAAACCGGCAAACACCAATATAACGACTGGCAGGAAGTTGACCAGCTCTCGGTTACGCTGCATCAGGGTCGTCCACCCAGCGGAATCGTCAGGCCTTGCGAAAGGTCCTTGGCCTGCTGTTTTTCCTCGGCGGCCCTGCGGGCTGCCTCCTCCTGGCGCACCTTCGCCTCGGCTTTGTAATTTTCCAGCATTTTCTCGGCGTTGCTTTTTGACTGGAGTTCCTGTGCGTAAACCCGATCCTGCTGGAAAGGCTCCAGCTCGCTGACTTTGACGGAACTGTAGCGGTACAGACTGGACAGCGACCAGGGACCCAGGTCATAGGGAACGCCCTGGTAAATAACCACAAGACCACCATCGACGCCTATGTAGTAGGCCTGACGAGTGCCGAACCAGGCGGCCGTCAGCACCAGCAGTGCCAACACCAGACCGATCGCGACATGACCGGGGAGAGTGGTCAGAAAATAACGCAAACCCGCGAGACGCCCCTCAGACATCCCGGTCTGCCCAATCGCCTCATCGCTCTCAACATTTTCGGCCACCGCTCCCGCCCCGACGGTATCCAGATCAAATTTTTCTGTTTGTGAACCGGGGACCATTTCGATTTCTGCGGGAACGGATCCGTCAGGACAAAAAACGATCACGGAGATATTATCGCGCCCGCCCGCCTCGTTTGCCGCCTCCACCAAGGTAGCGGCGCTGGAATCAAGAGTGCCATCCTGCGCCAGAATCCGGGCTATAGCATCGTCATGTACCATTGAGTAGAGTCCGTCGGAGCAAAGCAGAAAAATATCACCGGGCTCCCATTTGAGGGTTCTGGTATCGACTTCGATTTGAGGATCAACACCAAGCGCTCTGGTGATAATGCTTCTCTGGGGGTGTTCTTCTGCCTCGGCGGAGGAAATCTGGCCGGACCGCACCATCTCACCGACCAGCGAGTGGTCCTCGGTCAGCTGGGTCAGGGAGCCGGCGCGCCAGAGGTAGGCCCGGCTGTCACCAACGTGGGCCAGGATTACATTGCCACTCCTGATGACCGCCGCAGTCAGCGTCGTTCCCATGCCGGCGTGCGACGATTCGGCCACCGCCAACTCATATATGTTGGTGTTTATGCGCTTGATGAGCCGGGTGAGTTCATCTTCCGGCGATTTCGTCTGGGGGACGAACCACCCAAAAGCCTTCGTCGCCATGCCCGAGGCGACCTCGCCGGCTTGCGCCCCCCCCATGCCGTCAGCCACGGCGAAGACAGGGGCGCGCGCGAACAGCGCGTCCTCGTTGGACTTACGCACCAGTCCTGTATGGGTGAATGTGGAAAAAGTAGCAGGCATCAGGTCTTTTCGTGACTCAGGTGGCGTTCGCCCGTCGCATATCCGCTCATTCCTCGAAACGGAAGATCGTGTCACCGATGACGATCTCCTGCCCCGGCTTGATCTGGTGCTCGCCCTCTATACGGCGGCCGTCGATGAAGGTGCCGTTGGTACTGCCCAGGTCCTCAAGGAAGAGGAACTGTTTGCGGGCGAAGATACGCGCATGCGTGGATGAGACGAAATCGTCAGGCAGAACAATCTGACTGCGGGGCGAGCGGCCGATCGTGGCGCCGCCCTTGACCTCGAAAACCGTGCCATCATCGACAACTTTACTGTGTTGAACGACCAGCCGGGGGCTCAGCTTGTTTACGAGGTAGTCGAATTCACGGGTTGAAGAACCGGTTTCAGCTACCGGTTGTGGCGCTTCCGGTGTGCGCTCGCGATCCTGGCGCGGCGCCGGACTGGTGACTGGCGTGACCGGGGGAGCCGCTGGAGATGGAGCGCCGACAGGCGGCGCCGGCAATGGAGCTACTCTCCCGGACGACGCGGCGGGTGACGGCCGGGGCGGAGCTAAAGGCTCAGCAGCCTTGCCCGACATGCCGATCGGCTCCGCGCCGTCCGACAGGTCGCGAGACAATCTTCTTACAATCATAAAGATGAACAGGTAGAGAAGGATCAGAAATAAAATTTTGGAGCCGAACAGGATTGGCTCTAACATAGTTGTCGCTCGAACCTCACTCTCGTTTTTCCAACGGTTATCAGATCGCCATTCTGTAAAACCCTGGTCTTTACCTTCTGACCATTTACCTCGACACCGTTGGTGCTGTCCAGGTCGACAACCAGGTAATCGTTGCCCCGTTGTCTGATTTCGGCGTGGCGCCGCGATACGTTGGTATCGGTCAGGGCCAGGTCGCATTGGCGGCTACGGCCCATGAGCACCGCCCGCTTGTTGACCTCGTATACCGACTCCCCAACGGTCAGGGTGATGCGTTCGCAGGCCAGCCCCATTTCCCGGGCTTCACCGGCGCTCACCGACATGGTGCCGTCAGGCAGGGCCTGGGGCCGGTAAACCACGGTTTGACCCGGCCCGGCGCCCGGCTCAGCCGGCACGATCGGCAGCTCAGGCGCCACTGGTCCGGGAACCGAGACCATGCGGGTGGCGATGCCGAACTCGCCAACCACCAGATCCTCGTCAGTCTCGATTATGACGATTGGGCGACTGAGCAGCTCGTACTTGTCCTTGCGGGCATGCTCGACGAGGTAATCAGCAAGATCTGACTTCAACTGACCTTCGTATGCTTCGAACTGTTGATAATCCTCGGGCGCCAGGAACAGTGTGTACTCGTTGGGAGCGTAAACGCGCGAGACACTTATCACCTTGTTATCCCCCATCTCCTTGACCAGCTTGCGGGCCAGCTCCACCGGCTGCACCGGTGATTTGAAGGCGCGCCCGAAGCTGCCCTCGAAAAGGCCCTGAATCTTATCCTCGAGTTTCTTAAGTACGCTCACGGGGGGAAATTGGTTGCAGTTTGTTTCTGGGAGATAGCAGGAGAAGCACGATTTGAATTATAACGCAAAGCACAAACGTTTTCAGAAAAGCAGCCTCCGACAGCCGGTAATCAGGAAGTACCAGGGGCAGGACAAAATATCCGCCCGCGAGCAACCCGTTTGCCAAGGCAAGGCCGGTCAGGTCAAGGAACAGGTTGCGCCGCCGAACAAACAGCGCCGCCGGCAAAGCCGCCACCAGCCAGATGGCCGGCTGTAACAAAAGGACGGGTTGCTCCGAAAAAGGGGCGCCTATCGCCTTGACCGCTACCCATGGATTGTATTCGTTCGCAAGCTTGACCGGCAGGTCATAGTTGTTGGCCAGCTCCAGATAATCCAGCGGACTTGCGCCGGTGAGCAGCTGGAAGACGCTAAAAGAGATGGAGCCAACCATCGCCAGCGCCAACCCGCTTTTCAGACGCCCGACTGCGCCGGCTATAGCCGGGTATGCGAGACCGATCCCCAAAATCCCCATTCCCGTGGCGAGGGCCGGCAAGAGGGCTGTTCGGGGCCAGAGAAGGCCAACAATCAGTAAGTAGACAACCGTGGCCGCCCCAAGCAGGATGCCCAAAGCCACAGAAAAGTTAAAAACCGGCGCCAGCGAGAGCGCCGCCAGCGCCACCAGACCGGCCCGCGGCAGCAATCCGACCACCAGGGCGGCGGTCAACACCAGCGGCAGGCGCCATGGGGCCGGGTATAAATCAAATTCATACAACGCCGCACTGGCAACGAGTGCGGCCAGAGCTCCGTTTGCCAGGCGCGAAGCGAGGAATCCGAAGCGGTTGGATATTTCCTCATAAAGCGAAGGTCGTGTTTGATCAGAGCGTCGCAGCACCGTGGTGGCCCGGACGTCTGGAGAAAGCACGGGCAGCAGGCCATCCAGACCAACAGCAAAGCTCTTCAGCCCCAGCCGCAATCCCGGGTCGGGATCCATGGCTTCATCAACCAGATCCGAAAGCTCCCGGGGCAGATCGGGACGCACCCGGCTGAGGGGCAGGGCTCCCACCTGAATTTTGCCAATGATCTCGGCGGCGGTGCCGCCCTGGAAGGGATTCGAGCCGCTCAGGCACTCGTAGAGGACCAGGGCGGCCGAATAAATATCCGTAGCGCTGTCCACCGTACGGCCATCAGCCTGCTCGGGCGACATATAGGCTATTGTGCCCACAACATCACCCTGCCGGGTGATGCGCTGCGTGTTCTCCAGTTGCGCGATGCCGAAATCCATCACCTTGACCCGCGGAGCGTTATCGCCGGTGAGCATTATGTTATCCGGCTTGATATCCCGGTGGATGACACCCCGCCCATGAGCATGTTCGAGGGCTTCCAGAACCTGAAGGGCCACATCCAGGCAATCACGGTCTGAGAGGGCTCCACTGGCAATGCATTCGGCGAGCGTCTCGCCTTGCACCAGCTCTGAGACCAGATAAACCTCGTCCTCGTCCTCGGCCAGCTCGAAGACAGTAAGTATATGGGGATGACTGAGCTTGGCCGCAGCCCTGGCCTCGAGGGTGGCGCGGTCACTCAGCTCATCCGTGCGCCGCACGGCCTTGATCGCCACCTCGCGGTCCATTTTGTGATCGCGGGCGCGGTAAACTGTGGAGAAGCCGCCGCTGCCGATTCGCTCGAGGAGCTCGTACCGGTCCAGCACCAGCGCCCCCGGCTTGTTTTCATACGTCATGGCAGAAGACATACCGCGGTTGTTTCCGGGGTTGAAAGTTGGATAAGACCCTGTTCTGTACTAGGATAACGATTCCTTTTAAAATAATCGTTCGAAGACAAGAGCACGTGGGAGGAACATGAAACGCACAACCATAATTCTGTTGCTGATTGCGGCGATCCTGTCAGTGGCCGTCCTTGCAACCGGGTGTGGCGATCAGTCCGAACAGGCTGACAGACTGATAGACGAAGTTAACGGGATTGCAACTACTATTGAACCCAAGGTGAAACAGGCTGACTCCCTGATGACGCAGGCTACAGAGCAGCTCTCACAGGGCAAGCTGACCGACGAGAAGACCACCTTGACCAAAGCGCAGTCGCTGGTTGACGAGATAATCGCCGACCTCAAAATGGCCAAGTCCAAGACTGACGAGGCGGCCGCACTGAAAATCAGCGACGACTCGCGAAAGTACCTTGAAGCCAACGGCCGCGCCCTGCAGGCGAACATCAACATGTGGAGCGCGGTGCGCGATATGACAACCACCATGTTGGCCGATCCAGCCTGGGAGCTGCCGGAAACCAGGACAAAAATGGCCGAGCTCGAGAAAGTGCGTGCCGAGCAGGCCGCCATTTGGCAGGAAGCCTGGGACGAGGCCCAAAGCCTGGGAACCAAGCAGGCGGGAGAGAATAACAAATAGCCGGTACCTGCGCCATCCTTGCGCCGTCAAGTTGTGCCTGTGTTATAATACAGGCGCTTTCAAGAAGGGGTGTCTGGATTTGTGCCGAAAATGCTCTATTGCAGGGACTTTATCTCATCGGCCGCAAGTAGTGCCCCAAGCAATCCATGCAAACTTCGGTTTCACGGGCGAGTGGTGGAACTGGTAGACACGCTAGGTTCAGGGTCTAGTGCTCGCAGGAGCATGGGGGTTCAAATCCCCCCTCGCCCACCATTTTCAGGCCCTCTCGAGCTTCAACGGACGAAAGGACATTTTAGTGTCTTTCTTCGAGGATGATGAAGAGCGGATCGAGGAAGAAGAGGTAACCGAAACCAGACGCAGGCCTGGCCGGCGCAAGGCCAAGACCCGCAAATCCAGGGAGCGTGCACCCAAACAACGCAAAACTGGAGGCGGTGGACCGTCGTTTGGCCAATCTCCACTCGCACGAGTTCTCATTATTCTGACTGCAGTCGTGGTTCTGGTTTTGATCATCACTCTGGGCATAAACAGCTGTATCAACAAGAAGAAGGTCGGTGAATACCGCGACTATTTCGCCGCAGTCGACGGCGTGCTCCGGGATTCCGACGATATCGGCAAGCAGCTATCCGACATGTACATGAAACCGGACGAGACAGTTCGCCAGGCTCTGGAGGGCAAGCTGGCCGAATTTCTGGCTGCCCAGGAGCAGCTGCTTGAAAAGGCCAAGGCTATCAAGGCGCCGGACCAGTTCAAGAAGGAGAATGAGTGGTTTATTGCCAGCATGCAGATCCGTGTCCGTGGCCTCAAGGGTTTGCAGCCGGCCGTCCTGAACGCCCTGGAGGCTCGCGACAACCAGGCCGGTGCCGCCCAGGTCTCCCATGAAATGCTGATCCTGCTGACCAGCGATGTCGCCTACGATGAATTCTTTTACCAGCCGGCGCAACGGGTGCTGAAAGAAGAAGACATAAAAGACATCAAAGTGCCGCAGGCAAAATTCCTCAAGGATTCTGCGCTCGCCAATTCACAGACGGCCGTAAGTGTTCTCGACCGCCTGAAGGGCGGAACTGCCCAGGTTTCAGGCCTGCATGGAGTTGCTTTGGTCGGAGTCAAGGCCCAGCCCAGCGGGATGGTTCTGACCACCGACAGCGATAACAGCCTCAAGGCCTCCGACGCGCTTACCTTCGAGGTGGAGGTGGAGAATCAGGGCGAGGCCACCGAGAATGATGTACTGGTAAGTCTCAGTCTTTCAGCTCCAGGGCGTCCATCGCCACAAAAAGTTGATGGCCGGATCCCGACGATCGCTCCCGGGGAGCGTCGCACGATTGAGCTGACCGGCCTGGCGGCGGAGGCTGGCAGCCAGACGGCGCTGATGCGAGCTGAAGTTGGCCCGGTTCCAGGCGAAACAAATACCCAGAACAATGTTGGGGATTACAATATAGCCTTCAGCTAAGGCCTGCGCCGGCCAGCCGATATGAGCACGTTCATCGAAAACAACCTCTCCATCGCTCTGCTGGTGCCAGTGGTGCTTGCGTTGCTGGGTCTCCTCATCTCGGGCTATCTGCTCATAGTTCTGCGCCGCTATCGGCGCGACCAACGGGTTATCATGGGCGAGGGCCGGGAGCGCGACCTGATAGCTCACGCAAATGCGGTCCAGGCCAGAGTAGACGGTCTTTCCGGCGACATCTCAAGTCTGGCCAACGATCTGGATGGCGCCGGCAAGCGTCTCGACGACTGCTTTACCTTTCGCAGCGTATTGCGCTACGACGCATACAACGATCTTAGCGGCATGCAGAGCACGTCGGTGGCGCTGCTGGACGCCAGATTTTCAGGCATCATAATCAGCTCCATCCAGTCGCGCGACCATGCCCGCATCTATGTGAAGGAAGTTCGCGACGGCGACAGCAAAGAGAAGCTCTCACCTGAGGAGATCGAGGTTCTAAAAAAGGCCATGGGTCTTAAGGCTCACAGGCTGGCGGGTGTGTCGGGGGCTGGCGCTGATGAATGACGCCACCGGCAGGGGTAAAACCGGGTTCCTGGGCCCGACCGGTACCTGGAGCGAGGAAGCCCTCATGGCCAACACCGCTCTCACGGAAGAGGACACAACGCCCCTGCCCTCGATAGCTGATGTTATCACCGCGGTTGCCGCCGGAGATGTCGCCGAAGGCATTGTCCCCATGGAAAACGCCCTGGAGGGATCGATCACGGTTACCCTGGACATGTTGGCGTTCGACGTGGAAAACGTGCAGATCATCAGGGAAATAGATCATCCCATCCATCTCAAGCTGATCGCGCGTGAACCGCTGAGCCTGGACGAGATCGAGAAAGTCATCTCTCTGCCGCACGCCCATGCCCAGTGTCGTAGATTTCTGCGGGAAAGACTGCCCAATGCCGAGGTCGTGGCTGCCAACAGCACTGCTGACGCGGTCCGCATGGTCAGCCTTTCTGACGAAAAGTGGGCGGCTATCGGCAGCAACCTGGCGGCGACGAGCTACGGTTGCGCCGTACTCGAGGAAGACATTGAAGACTACCCGGGCAATCAGACAAGATTTGTTCTTTTATCAACCAAGCCGGCGCCACAGGATCTTGATTCCGCCTATAAAACTTCCATAGTCTGTACGATCGCACACGATCAACCAGGCAGCCTGTTAAAGATACTGCAGGAATTCGCGCATCGCTTTGTGAACCTCACCAAGATCGAGTCGCGGCCTTCAAAAAAAGGGCTTGGTGACTACGTGTTTTTTATTGATGTCGAGGGCAGGAAAGACGATCAACAGGTAGCCGAGGCGATAAAGTGTCTCGAATGCAAACTCGCCAAAGTCAAATTTCTTGGATCTTATCCGGTGGGATGAGCCATGCCTGGATCGAATCATGGGTGAGTACAGCACTTTCGAATGCGCGGCCTGTGGATATAAAAGTTCCAGCATTCGTTGGGGGGTGGGCGAGAATGACTCCCGCAAGCGATTTCTGGTAGGCGTCTGTCATCACTGCAAGGAGCTGGCGGAAATCGATCTGACAGATCACGATGTGATGGTCGATCAGTTTACCTGTCTCGTCTGCGACCGTCCCATGTTCTTCTTCGAGAAAGCGGAGTCCTACGATTGCCCCCGTTGCGGCGCTCCGAACCTGCGCATCAAGCAGGAAGGTTACTGGTAAATCAAGCAAAAACGATTGCCTGCCGATTACTGCTCTAGGCTGAAGAAACAGCTGATTTCGCTTGTCTGTGCTGGCTTGCGGGCGAAATTCAGCAGAGACGCAAGGGCAGAGGGCAAATTGAACGAACTTTTGGGTACCCCTATTTTTCGGCGACTAAGCACCAAGATGGTGGCGGGCTTCGTCGCCATCATGGTTATCTTCTCGACCGTAGGACTTGTCGTCTCGCGTGAGGTCAATGAAACCAGGTCCAAAGCGAATGAGGCTCTGGACCGGGCCGGGGCCGTGCTGCATATGGAAGAGGTCAAGTTGGCCGCGGGTGACCAGATACAGGCCCACTACGAACTGCTCCTCGAAAACCAGGAAAACAAGATCGCCTATTTCGATGATGCGCGCAGCCGTCGTGATAGTGCGATTGCAGAGGCCCGAAAGCATGCTGGCACACCCCAGGAACTGGAATGGTTCGACAAGCTTGAATCGGCGGCCGCTCAGTTCGACGATAACTTTCTCAACCAGCTCGTTCCTGCCTGGCGCTCCGGCGATCGGCCCAGGGCGCTGCTAACGGAAAAGCGGTCAGATGAGCTGCTGCAGGAGGTCGTCAATTACAGCAGCCTGCTTGCGGAAGACTTTAATAAGCGTAATCAGGAGGCGCAAATTGCCGCCAATACTGCCGCCACCCAGGCAAGATCCTATATCTTCTTCGCCGCGATCGCCGGCGTCGGCCTCAGCCTGTTGATAACCATTATCGCAGCCCGCCGTCTGAGCCGGCCGGTTCGGGAGCTCAACGAAGCCAGCATCGCCATGACCCACGGTGATCTGAACAGAAGAGTTCAGGTCGATACAAAAGACGAAATTGCCAGCCTGGGTGATTCCTTCAACCTGATGGCGGATTTCATCCAGTACAAGTTTGAGCAACTCACCCATCTTTCTGATATTGCTTTGGCTGTCAGCTCCGAGCTTGACTGGGAGCGAGTGGTCGGCATCGTGATGGAAAAAGGGATGGAGCTTACCAACTCGCAGGCTGCGGCCATCGCGCTTTATGACGAGGAGCGCGGTGAATTCACTGATACCTACACCAGGGGTCTGAGCGATATCTTTGTCAGCAAGATGCAATTTCGCAAGGGTGGCCTGGCGGAAGAGGTTCTGCTGGGAGATCAGGCTGTATTCAGTGACGACGCTCAGGCCAGGCATCGGCTTAGCAAGTTGACCCGAATCGAGGGTATCAAGGCATTCATCTGCCTGCCGCTGAAGGTACGCAAGAAGAAGCTGGGCGTTTTATATGTTTACAGCAAGGAAGTAGAAGCTTACGGGCGCGATGAGCACTCGGTGCTTTCGATCCTCTCCAACCAGGCCGCGATAGCCATCCAGAACGCGCTCATCTTCGAACAGAGTCAGGAGGAAGCGGTCACCGATGGGCTTACCGGCCTCTACAACCAGCGTTATTTCTATTCCCGCCTGCGCGAGGAGATCGATCGGTCCACCCGAAACAAGAAGCCGTTATCGATCATTTTCTGCGACCTCGACCGCTTTAAGAGCTTTAACGATATGAACGGCCATGCCCTGGGCGATCAGGCTCTCAAAGAAGTATCCCGCATTATTACCGAATCCAAGCGCGCTATCGATATAGCTGCCCGCTACGGCGGCGAAGAGTTTGCAATCATCCTGCCTGATACTGACACCTCCGGCGCCCAGATCATTGCCCATCGCATACGGCGCCGGGTTGCCGGGTTCGCCTTTAACGTCAAGTCGCGCCACGGATCACCGCTTACTACCAGCGTCGGGGTTGCAAGTATTCCCGGGGATGCCAATCACGCCATCGACCTTGTCGACAAGGCTGACTGGTCCATGTATTACGGCAAACGGCAGGGTGGAAATCGTGTCACCCTCTTCCACGAAGAGTCTGGTGATTATGGCCGCACCCCCCTGGAAGAGCTGGTACGCGACGAGCTGCATCTGGCGGCAGTCCAGGCAATGGCCGCATCGGTGGACGAGCGGAACGTTCACGACCAGCGGCATGCCGAGTCTGTTGCTCGACTCGCGTCAGTGATCGCGGCCGAGATGAAAATGGATGAAGACGACATCCACAGGATCAGGGTCGCGGGCCTGCTTCACGACATTGGTCTTGTCACGGTGCCGGAAGAGATCATCAACAAACGGGATCATCTTAGTGCCGATGAGTGGCGAAGGATCAAGGAGCACCCCGAGGTCGGTGAAACCATTCTCAAGCACATTGCCAGCCTGGAAAGTTTTTTACCGATGGTGCGGCACCATCACGAGCACTACGACGGAGCCGGTTACCCGGACGGTCTGGCAAAAGAAAAAATTCCACTCGGCGCGCGCATCCTGGCAGTTGCCGACGCTTTCCAGGCCATGATCAGTGATCGTCCATATCGCCGGGCGCTGACGACCGATCAGGCGCTGGCGGAATTGCAGATGAGCTCGGGGACCCAGTTTGATCCGGAAATCGTAGAAACGTTCATATCATTGTTCAGGAATCTTCAGGAAAAAGTATCCTAGGAGCCGGGTAATCGGTGCCGATTGGCTGAAGCTTCTGTCGCGCCGTCTTTACTCTCTTTCCCGCAAAGTCAGGCTCGCCGAAGCCAGCAGTACCACACCAATGCCCACCAGGACGAAAAACGGCAACAGCTGGCCGAAGAAAGACCCTCCCTGCAGCACTACTCCCCTTAGTACTTCCACGGCGTAACGAAGCGGTATCAGGTAGCTGCACCATTGCAGGGCTGTGGGCAGGTCGTCAATGGGTATCGCTATACCGGAAATCAACGCCGAAGGCAGAACCACCATCGGGATGAATGGAATAACCTGGCCCTCATTTCGGGCGAAGTTGGAGATAAAAACCCCCAATCCCACAGAGACAATGGCCAGCGCGAGTACCGTTAAAACAATGGCGGCGATGTCAGGGGTAAGGTTGATATCAAAAAGATAACCGGTGAGGACCAGGACGAGTGCCGTCTGCACCGCGGCGATAGTGGTGTAGCCGGCTATATAGCCGAGCACTATCTCCCGGCGGCGGTAACCGTAGACGAACATGCGGGCAAGCGTTCCGGTCACCCGGTCCCTTACCAGAACGATTGTCGAGAGTATATAGGCCAGGAAGTGGACGAGGTAAGCGGCGAAAAGGATAGAGTAATCGGAGATGCGCACGTTCAGCCGCGCCAGCCCGGGCAGAGACTCAAAGACGTATTTGATCAGCAGCATAAGCAGCAACGGTACGACCAGCGAAAGGACAAGGAAGCGACGGTCACGCAGGAACTGACGGTTGATGCGAATAGCGATCAGGTTGATATTGCGGATCATTTTGTTTGCCGTTCCTTCGCCTGAGGTTCACCAATGAGGTCGAGAATGACATCTTCCAGGCTTTGCCGTTTAAGGGAGATCCGCTTTACCTGTGAGCCCAGGCCATACTCCGCCAGCAACCGTGGCAACGCGCTCTCGTAATCAGCCACCTCTTCAACGCGTTGCCCGTCTTCCAGCTCCAGCGTCACCCGGGCTTTACCCCGGCCGCGAATGGTTCCGGGCGTCTCGTTGACGAGCATTTTGCCGCCCATGACCACAGCTATCCGGTCGCAACGCTGGGCTTCGTCCATCTGGTTGGTGCTGAGAAATATTGTGCGGCCCCGGTTCCGCAGTTCGGTGAAATGCTCCCAGAAATCCTTCCGGAGGGCCGGATCGACTCCAGCAGTGGGTTCGTCCAGGATCAGCAATTCCGGGTCATGCAGCAGGGCGCAGGCCAGAGAAATCCGCTGGCGCATGCCTCCGGAAAAAGTATAGAGAGGATCATCGCGGCGATTCCAGAGCTGCACGAACTCGAGCACTTCCCGCAGACGTTCCTGTAGGTCCGGCAGGTGGAAGCCGCCGCCGAAGAAACGCAGATTCTCCGCCGGGCTCAGGTCATCATACAGGGAGGGCGTCTGGGGCATATAGCCCAGTCGCTTTCGGACTGCATAGCGGTCGTGACCAGCCTCGAGTCCGAACACCCGTATGTTGCCGCGGTCGGGCTTGAGGATACCGCAAATAGCCTTGATCAGCGTGGTCTTGCCCGAGCCGTTGGGACCCAAAAGGCCGAAGACCTGTGCCGGGGCTACCGTGAGGTTAGTGCCATCGAGCGCCCGGATAGCGCCATAGCTTTTGTGAAGGTCTTCGATCTCAATGGTTTTTTCCAGGCTTTCCACCGTCATGGTTTTGACCCTGGCCTATCCACTGGTTCCGGGAAGACGCCAGCCACGTAGCTCAGCTGCCGCTTTCGAACGATATCCCGAATTTTCGGGCGAATTCATCAGCCTTGAGATTTTCCCAATCCTGCTTCACCAGTTCAACCTCTTGCTGCTCGACCGAGTTCCCCAATTGATAGCGTGTGTGGAGATATTTGAGCACATTTCCATCCAGGTCAGAAACTTCAACCACCTTGTCATTTCTGCCGGCGGGAAGGATCCTGATATGGAAGAGGTCGCGCGCCTGGCGCGAGTCGTTTGCATTGTTTCCGGAATCAGGGCTCATGGGAGATTATTCTACGCCGCCGCCGGCCGGGCGGGAGCTGTTTTCGCTGTTCCGTGATACCAGTTTACGCGCCAGGGTCAATGCCTGCTCGCGACTTACGATGTTGCCGAGCTCCCGCTCATTCTGAATCTGATCCAATAGTTCGCCGACCGTGGGGCCGGGACCGATTCCCAGATCCCGCATGAGCTCATTGCCGGAAACAAGCGCCGGCAGCGGCTGGGTTTCTTCCCGGGTGAAAGCCTGCTCCATCAGGCTGCGGGCGAGGCCCAGGTGGTGATCGATATCCTTTTCGCTGACCCTTACACCGCGTACCGCCTGCCGGTCGGAAACCGAGAGCAGGATGGCTTCGATGGACCAGGGCTCAGTGGCCTTGAGGTAGCGAAGGCGGGCCCGGTCGCTGGGAATTTCTTCCTGCAGCAGACCCTCGAAACGCATGTGTCGGCGCACCAGGTGCGTTACGGCCTTTCTGGCTTCGTTGCTGACCTTGAAGCGGGTCAGGATATCATCAGCCAGATCAGCGCCGAGACGGTCGTGCTCGAAAAAGCGCACCTGCCCGTCTTCGTCGATGAAGCGGCAGTGAGGTTTGGCGATGTCGTGGAAAAGGGCGGCGAGGATGAGGACAAGACGGCAATCAGCGTCGCCGGCGATTCCCCGATTGATCCGTTTACTTATCGCATGGCCTCGGCCGGGGAAGAAAAACTCTGGATCGTCGAGTTCGTTTTCGAGCGCCTCAACGGAAACCAGCACATGATTAAAGACATCCAGGTGGTGGTATTCGTTCTGGGTAACGCCCTTGAGTGCGGTTAGTTCGGGCAGAAGGACTTCCAGCAGGCCGAGCTCATCCAGACGCGCCACGGATGCCGAAACGCCCGGCGCTGCCAGTATCCGCGAGAGCTCCAGGAAGATGCGCTCCGCAGCAGGGTTGGAAGCCAGCGTCGCTCTGGAGGAGATCAGCCGTGCCAGGGACGGACCGATCACCAGCTTGTGGGTCTTTTCCAGTCGGGGGGCACGGAGCAGGCGTAGCGGATCGTTGTCAAAGATGGAATCATTTACCGGCACCAACTCCCGACCGGCCAGGTGGGCGCCGCCGCCGAAGGGGTCGATGACCCTTTTCCCTCCGGGGAGTTCCACCGCCATGGCGTTCACGGTGAAGTCCCGCTCCCCCAGGTCTTCGACGATGTGCCCGCCACGCAGGGCGGCGAAATCGTAGTTGACGAGGCCGTCGGCGCTGATGGCGCGGCAGGTCATGAATTCCCCGGACATTATGAAAAAGCTGCCGCCGATCGAATCAGCGAACTTCATGGCCAAAGGTTCCGGAGGTCCGGGCGTCACCAGGTCGATGTCGTAGGGATCCCGGCCCAGCATCAGATCACGCACCGTACCACCCGCCAGCCAGGCGTTCTGGCCGGCAGCCGCCAGAAAATCGATGACGGTGGTGAGCACCGGTGTTTCCAGGTCGATATCTATCCCGTGTACCTTCTTTCCACCCGGGGGGATAAGTTGCAGGTGACTTCGTAGTTGATGGTGTCAAGCAGGCTCGCCATCTCCTCGACAGTGATGGACTCGTCGCCCTGCCTGCCGATCAGCACGACCTCTTCGCCGCCGCGCAGATTGTGAGCGGGGCCCAGGTCGACGGTGATCTGGTCCATGGAAACCCGGCCGACGACGGGATACGAGCGGCCGCCGGCCAGCACGCGGCCCCGGTTGGAGAGGCGCCGGCTGAAACCGTCACCGTATCCGATCGGGATGATGCCGATACTGGTGCGCCGGGGAGCCGTCCAGGTGCAGCCGTAGCCGACACTGTCACCCTCGGCGAGCTCCTTGATGTCAGCCAGGTAGGAAGTCAGGGAGAGTGCCGGCTTCAGACCATCGGCGGTGGCATCGGTCTGGAAGGGTGAAAGGCCGTAGATGGCGATGCCACAACGCACCAGGTTGAAATGTGACTCAGGAAAGCGAATAGTAGCGGCGCTGTTGGCGGCGTGGAAGATTGGTGTATAGCCGGTGGTGAGAACCGTTTGCGCCACGTCCTCAAAACTGTGGAGCTGGAAACGGAAGAAATCGTCATCTTCCTCGTCGGCGGTGGCGAAGTGGGTCATCACCCCGGCAAGCTCCACTTCGGGGGCCGGTTCGACCAGGTCGAGGAATTCCACCAGCTGGCGAGGGTAAAGCCCCAGCCGCCGCATGCCGGTATCCACTTTGATGTGGCAACGCAGCTGCTCGTTCTTCCCGTGGGCGACTTTCATCAGGGTTCTGAGAAAGGGAAGGGTCCAGATGAGCACTTCAGCCCTGGCGGCGATGGCCTCGCTGATCTCGTCTCCGGCCAGTGGCCCCAGCACGATCACGGGGCAGGTGAAGCCCGCCTCCCGGAGCCGTGCGGCTTCGCCGACGGTGGCGACTCCCAGTATTGTCGCGCCCGCTTCCAGGCTGGCCCGGGCTACCGGCTCTTCGCCATGACCGTAACCATTGGCCTTGACTACCGCCATCAGGTTGCAGCCGCGCGTCAGACGCTGGCGGAGCGCCCCCACATTGTGCCGCACGCATTCGAGATCGACTGTTGCCAGCGCGCGGGACAAGGATCAGCCTTTGGCCATAGCCCGCACCACGTCGGCGCGGGTGATGATCCCGACGAGAATATCGCCATCCAGCACCGGCAACCGGTTTACCTTCCTGTCGGTCAGGAGGGTGGCGATTTCGTGGAGCGGCGCCTCTTTTTGCACCGTGATCACCTCGGTGGTCATGATTTCCCTCACCGAAGAGGCGGCGGCTTTTTCCAGCCTCTCCTCATACTTCTTGATGCTTTCCAGGTAGATGATGTTGCCCAGCAGCTCTATGTAATGGGGAAAATGGATGTCGGCGTCCTGGGAAACCAGGTCGCCCTCGGAGACGATACCCACTACACGGTTCTGGTTGTCGATCACCGGTGCGCCGCTGATCTTTTTCTTCGCCAGCAGCGCGGCCAGCTCCTGAACCGAGTCGTCTTCCTTCACGGTAAATACCGGAGACCTCATGATGTCGGCAGCGGTCAGATCGTTCAAAGCGGTCCTTCCTTTCGGGGCCTGTTAATCTTCTTCCTGCAGGCTGGCCAATGCCAGCGGCAGATAGTTTATCAGGTCTGAAGCTATGAGGTTGTCTTCGCCGGTCTTTTCGGTGGCCAGGTCGGCGGACAGCCCGTGGATGAACGCGCCGGCCGCGGCGGCGTCGAAAGCTCGCAGTCCCTTGGCCAGCAGGGTGGCGATGATGCCGGTGAGCACATCGCCGGCTCCCGCCGTGGCCAGCCCCGGATTACCGGAGGGGTTCAGAACGGTCTCCCGGCCGTTGGTGATGATAGTGGAGGATCCTTTGAGCACAACGATGGCGCCCGATTTTTTCGCCGCCATCTTTGCCATGGCCAGGCGGTGGGTTTTCACTTCCGCGGAATCCACTTCAAGCAAGCGGGCGAGCTCCCCCGCGTGGGGGGTGAGCACGGTTGGCGCCTGGCGGCGCCTCAGGGCCGAAAGTTTGCCGGACATGGCAAAGAGGCCGTCGGCGTCCAGGACAATCGGCAGGGTTGACCTGGCGATGAATTTTTCAACCAGCGCGATGCTTTCGTGATCGCGGCCGAGGCCGGGTCCCAGTGCGACACAGTCGAATCCGTCAGCGGCGGCAAGCAGCCGCTCCAGCGCCTTTTCCGCCAGGTGGCCTGAACCGGTGTCGGCCAGGGGAAGCGTCATCACCTCGAGCAGCTTCTGTTCGAATATCGGGTTGAGGCTGGAGGGTACAGCCGCCGTGACCACGCCGGCACCGGTGCGAAGGGCCGCTTCCGAGGCCAGGCAGGCGGCGCCGGTAAGCCCGGTGGAGCCTCCGGCGACCATCACGCGGCCGACGCTGAACTTGTTGTCGTAATCCATCTTGGGTGGCACCAGCAAAGCCGTTTCGCCGCCGTCCGCGAGGAAATGGTCCGCGTCGGCGGAGAGTTCCTGGGGGATGCCGATGTCGGCGAGGATGAGGTCGCCGGTCAGGAAGCTTCCCGGCGCCACGAAATGGCCGACCTTGGGAGCGTGGAAGGTGACGGTGGCGTCGGCGGCAAGGCTCCTGGTGCCAGCCTCGCCGGTAGAGGCGTCCACGCCGGAGGCGATATCGACAGCCAGAACGGGAGCGCCGCCGCGGGCTGCCGCCTTGGCGGCTGTTGCGATGAACTCGGCTTCCTTGCCCCGGGGCTCTCCGGAAAAGCCGGTACCGAAGATGGCGTCGATGAGGATGCAATCGGTGGAGAGTGCCCGGGTCAGCACGGCGGCCGAGGGCGAATGATCGACCTCGATGCCCAGTTTCCCCAGGATCTTCAGGTTGACCAGAGCCTCGCTTTTGTACTCTTTCGCGGCAGCGGTGGTGAAGACCCGCACGCCGGCTCCGGACTGCCATAGATGCCGGGCAATGACGAAACCATCGCCGCCGTTATTGCCCTTGCCCGCCAGCACCACGAAATAGTGGTGTTCGCAATAATGCTCGAGCAGGTGCTCGGCGACGGCCAGGCCGGCCCGCTCCATCAGGACGACGCCGGGGATGCCGGCGCCCTTGATGGCCGCGGCATCGGTGCGGCGCATCTGGGCGGCGGTATAGACCGGCAGCCCGTAAATGGTTTCGGAATCGTGATGACCGGAATCTCGTTGCTCAGCCATGAGCCTCCCCGTGTTCGATATTTAATGGCGCCGGATTAAATCAAACCGGCTGGCCGGCGCCCGGGTTCGATGCTGGTCGGTCAGGGATACAGCCTGCGCGCTACCGCCACAGCGACCGAAACCGCGCCGCAGTGGCTTATGGAAAGAGCAAGCTCATCGGCGCCCAACTCGTTTGCCGCAGTCCGGGTGGCGCCGGTCATGCACACGCCGGGCTTGCCGCCCGAGCCGATCTCGATCTCGCGCCAGGAGCGGACTCCCGTGCCCAGCGCCTTGCCGACCGCCTCCTTGGCGGCGAACCGCGCCGCGAAATGCTGCGCCGGGTTTGGTCTTGAAAGACAGTATTCCCGTTCGGACGCGGTAAAAACACGCTCGGCCAGTAGCGGCCGTCTTTCAAGGGCCTGTGCGAAGCGCTCGTTCTCGATTATGTCGATGCCAATCAACAAGAATCTACTCGACGGTTACCGTCTTGGCCAGGTTGCGAGGCTGGTCCACGTTGCAGCCCTTGAGCTGGGCGATGTAATAAGCCAGCAGCTGCAGCGGCACCACCGATAACAGCGGCGACAGCATCTCCGAGGTCCTGGGAATGTACATGACGTCATCGCTGAGCGATTTGATCCGTTCGTTGCCTTCGGTCGCCACGGCGATTACCGAAGCCCGCCGGGCACGTACTTCCTCGATATTGGAAACGACCTTTTCGTAGACATGGCCGTCGTTGGCCACCACAACCACCGGTGAGCCCTTGTCGAGCAGGGCGATGGGTCCATGCTTCATTTCGCCGGCGGCATACGCCTCGGTGGGGATGTAGGAAATTTCCTTGAGCTTCAATGCGCCTTCGAGGCAGACCGGCAGGCCGACGCCACGGCCCAGGTAGAGGAAAAAGGGTTGCTGGTAATAGCGCTTGGCGATCTCGTATGCGGATGCTTCGTTTTTCAGGTAATTGCGCATGAGGTCAGGGATAGACTTGAGTTCCGCGGCGACTTCGCTGATCTCTTTGGGGTCCATGGTCTGCCTGATCTGTGCCAGGTAGAGGGCAAGCAGCTGTATGGCGGCAATCTGCGCCACGTGGGTCTTGGTGGCGGCGACGCCGATCTCCAGCCCGGCGCGGGTATAAAGGATGCCGTCGGCGTCGCGGGTTGCCTGGCTGCCCATGATATTGGTGATCGCCAACACCCGGGCTCCCTGGCTGCGTGCCTGCCTCATGGCCGCCAGCGTGTCCGCGGTCTCGCCTGACTGGGAAATGCCGACCACCAGCGTCGTCGGTGACAGCACCGGATCCCGGTAGCGGAACTCGGACGCCACGTCCAGTTCCACCGCTACCCGCGCCCAGTTCTCCAGCACATAACGGCCGACCAGCCCAGCATGGTAGGAGGTGCCGCAGGCGACGATATAAACCTTGTCGATCTTCGCCAGCTCCTTGTCCGGGATGGCCAGCTCCTCGAGGACGATGCCGCCACCGGCCGGAAGTCGTCCGGCCAGGGTATCTGTCAGCGAATCCGGCTGTTCGTAAATCTCCTTGCGCATGAAAGTCTCGTAGCCGCCTTTCTCGGCGGCGTCGGCATTCCAGCTGACCCGGGTGATCTCCCGGTCCAGAGGCTGTTTGTCCAGATCCAGGATCTGGACGCCGTCCGGTGTCATTACCACCATTTCGTCATCGCCGATCACCATGACATCGCGGGTCTCGGAGAGGAAGGCCGGGATTGCCGAAGCGATGAAGTTTTCCCCCTCGCCAACGCCGATGAGCAGCGGGCACTCCTTGCGGGCGCCGACGATCAGGTCCGGGTGGCCGCTGTGGATCACACAGAAAGCGTAATGGCCGCTGATCTCGCCGATGCTCAAACGCGTCGCCTCGACCAGGTCGCCGTCGTAGTGTTTCTCCACCAGGTGGGAAACGACTTCGGCGTCCGTCTCGGAAGTAAACTTGTGGCCCTCGGCGGTGAGCTTCTCGCGCAAATCCTGGTAGTTTTCGATGATGCCGTTCAGCACGATGGAGATCTTGCCGGTGCAATCCAGGTGGGGGTGTGCGTTCGCGGTGGAGGGACGTCCGTGGGTGGCCCAGCGGGTATGCCCCAGGCCGGCGTGAGCGCCGGTGCAGCCATCTCCCTCGAGTTCCTTCTCCAGGCTGTCGAGGTTGCCGACGGCGCGCACCAGCTCGATGTGGCCGTTGGAAAGGACTGACAGCCCCGCCGAGTCATAGCCACGGTACTCCAGCTTCCGCAGGCCCTGGAAAAGCAGCTCTTTACACTGCCGCTGTCCTGTATAGGCGATTATGCCGCACATGGGAAAAGACTGGTTTTCGGACTCATGTTAAATATCATCCTGAGCTTAGAGAAGAATCTCGTGAATCGGCAGTGGCTAGCCGGCCACGCCGAGGCTCTGTTCAACCACGGCTACAATTCTATCGCAAACGCCGTCGCAAAGCTCCGACGTTGTCGCTTCGACCATAACCCGGACCACGGGCTCGGTGCCGGAAGGGCGCACCAGGATTCTGCCGGAATCGCCCAGACGGCCGGTTTCCTCGTCAATTTTCTCCCAGATCCTGGTGGCCTCCTCCAGGCCCTGCATGTTCTTGACCCGGACATTGACCAGTTTCTGTGGCAGGCGGGTCATCACCCGGGCCAGCTCGGCCAGCGTGGCGCCGCTCCGCGCCATTACTTCCAGTAAAAGCAGGGATGTCCCCAGCCCGTCGCCGGTGGTTCCGGTCTCCAGGTTGATCAAATGGCCGGATTGTTCACCGCCGAAACCGAAGCCTCCCGCCAGCATATCCTCGAGCACATAACGGTCGCCGACAGCCGTGGTCCTGACTTCGATCCCCAGATTTTTCATGGCAAGATGGAAGCCGAGATTGGTCATTACCGTGGTGACAATGGTATTAAGGGGCAGTTTCCCCTGCCGTTTCAGGTAATTGGCGCAGATGGCCATGATGAAATCGCCGTCGACCAGTTCGCCGCCGGCGTCAACAGCCAGCACCCGGTCACCGTCGCCATCGTAAGCGAGCCCCAGGTCGTAACCGTCGGCGCGGACCATCTCCTGCAGCCGCCGCATGTGTGTGGAGCCGCAGTCATCGTTGATGTTGAAACCGTCCGGGTCAGCATTAATCACGGTAAGATCGGCGCCCAGCCGGTTGAAAGCCATCGGTGAACTCCTGAAAGTGGCGCCGTTGGCACAATCAATGAGGATGCGGAACCGGGAGAGTTCGAGATCGAATCGCGTCACCAGATTGTCAACGTAAGTCTCGACGGCGCTTTCCAGGGTGCTGGACGTGCCGGGGTTGGCCGGAAGCGTCACATCCGCCTCGCCCAGCAGGAAGCGCTCCATTTCATGTTCCTGGTCATCTGTGAGCTTGAAGCCGGAAGCGCCGAAAAATTTGATGCCGTTGTCCGGATAAGGATTGTGAGAGGCGGAAATGACAGCGCCAGCGTCGGCGCCCGCGGCGACAACGAGGCTTGCCACTGCCGGTGTGGGAACGACTCCCGCCTGGATCACTCGCCCGCCCGCGGAATTGATGCCTGCCACCAAAGCCGTCTCCAGCATGGAGCCCGAGACACGCGTATCGCGGCCGACGAGTATGACCGGGTTCTCCGAGGGCAGAACTGCCACCGCCGCCCGCCCGACCGCCAGCGCCAGGTCGGCGGTCAAAGCCTCGTTGGCAACGCCCCGAATGCCGTCAGTGCCGAAATATTTGCGCGTCAAAAAAACCCTTTCCTCAAAAAAGTAGAGGAAAAGATTATAGCGGAAAATAGGGCCCCCCTACGACGCTAACCGCCGCACTGGTTCTTCATGTCAGTCAGAACCTGGCTGCGCACCATCTGGCGGTAACAGTAGGATTCCTTCGCGGGGCAGTGGGAGATACAGGCCGACGAGACCCGTTTAACCTCGGCGGCGCAGCCCGGGCAGGCCATGACCAGGTCCTGGGGAAAGAATTCGACTTCCTCGCCACATTCGGGGCAGGGCAGGAATTCGATGTCCCGGAAGACTCCGGGGCAGCGCCATTTGCTTAGCCGGGATTCGTCGCTCATCGCCTGTCTCCAGATTTGGGCATGTTATTATTATGCCCGCAAAAAGGGATATTCCCATGACCCGGCTCAAACTGTGGCGTGACCTGGCTCACATTCCCAGGGGGGAGCCGCTGCGTTAACCGGTGGATCCCTGCAGCAACAATTCCCTCAAAACGTAAGTATCCGGGTCGACCGTACGGCCGGTGCGGTCGAGGTGGTCGGTGTTGATTCCTATCGCCATCAGCAGGGCGCGGTCCACATCTTCAAGAGCGAGCGCTTTCAGGTCAGCCACCCAGTCGTGGTGGCGGGTTGGCTCCGTTACATCGGCCAGGTAAAAAAGTTTGTCGGAAAGCGTCATCTCCGGATGGCCGGCGGTGTGCCAGCGCACGGCGCTCATCATTGCCGGTTCACTGAGTCCGAGGTCACGCCTGGCGATCTCGACGGCCAGCTTGCCATGGAGGAGCACCGGGCTCAGGCGGTCGATATCACGCACCGGCAGCCCCCATTCTTCCGCCGTGGCGACCAGTTCTTCATTGGTGAATTCCCGGGCGCAATCGTGTAGCAGCGCTGCCTGCCTGAGCGGCGCTGCTGCCACTTCATAGCGCTCAGCCAACCCCGTGACCGCTTCGAGCACTCCCAGGCTGTGCCGGTAGCGCCCCAGCGAAATTCGTGCCTGCAACCAGTCTTTCAGTTTATCTTCCACCATTCCAATGTACACCATGATGGCGGCAACCGGAATGGAAGCCGCAAAGTTATTCGCCGCAAGCGGCGCAGCCGCCTTCGGGTGTATGCAACAACGGGAAAAAGTGGACGCCACCGACCGGAAGTGTCAGACGAAATTCTTTTCCACATACGGCGAGGTCATCGCCGCCAGTAATGCGTAATAAGTGGGGATGAAGCTCAGCATCTCACCGATCTGCAGGGGATTGGCGTGCAGTTCCGGCGAGGCGCAGGTGACGGCGAAATAATCGCTGGTGGCAGAGGCCGGTGTGATTCCAGGGTGACAGGGGATAAGCGCCGCGCCTCCCATGTCCTGCACACCGAAACCGACCAGCGCCTGGATTACACCCTTCTTTTCAAAGACCTCGATCACCGGCCCCTCCAGGATGAAAGCATCCCGGTGTGCTCCCTGGAGATAAAAGTCCGGCGCCGGACCCGCGGGTATCCTGCCCAGCAGGATAGCCTCACCGCAGCGCAGCTCGCTAACGCGGGCGAAGAGCGACATGCCCCAGCCGGGCTTTTTTTCTTCCGTTTCTTCCGGGTTGACCAGCAACCGCAGCAGTCCCGACCCGCCCACGGAAAGTATTGGCAACAGGCCGTTTTCTTCGCTCCCGGCGGATTTATCGCCGATCATTATCTGCTCGCCGGCAATCCTCATGTGTCCGCGGCCCAACCGCCAGGCGACCTTTCCCGCCACGTCGTTGAAGGTTTCCAGGGCTTCGCCAACGGGAAGGTCACCACGGGCGCAGGCGGCATTGGTTGCCAGCCCGACCAGCAGGGCTTCTTCCATCCCGTTTAGGCGGGCGGCCTCCTCCGAGGCTTGCTCCAGCGGCACGCCCTCACGGCCGTCGCCGGTTTCGATCAGCAGGCAAAACTTCAACGGCCCGTTGGGGGTCATCCTCAGCAGCGACTCCGCCTGCTGAACAGAGGAAACAAAGTAGATATCTGCATCAAAGCCGACATCGTCCGCGGATACCGGTGATCGCAGGAATTCGATCTCAGTTCCCGGGAAATTCCGGCGCAGGTTGCGGATATTGCCGGCCCGTGAGTCGGCAAGTGCGTTGGCGCCGCCGGCAAGCATGGCCTCGGCCACCAATTCATGGCCCCGGCAGGCCTTGGTGACGCCGACCAGTCTGACCCCGTGTGGCGCCAGCAGCTCCGCGATCAGGCGGGCGTTCTGTTCTATTTTGCCCAGGTTAACAGTCAGGCGTGGCATCAAAGTTCCTTTGGCTCAGTCAGCGAGGGGCATGCCCCGGATTGGAAAACAGCATGGATAGAAGATAACAACTGGCGCCAGGGAAAAAAAGAAGATGGCGGGTGATCCGCCATCTTCTGGAAATACTGGTATGTGCCGCTGTTAGCGCTTGGAGAACTGCGGCTTCTTGCGGGCGCTCTTCAGTCCGGCCTTTTTGCGTTCTACCTTCCGCGAGTCGCGAGTGAGGAAACCGCCGACGCGCAGCTCCTTGCGCAGAGAGTCGTCCGCCTCGAGCAGCGCCTTGGCGATGCCGTGCTTGAGGGCTCCTGCCTGGCCGCCCACTCCTCCGCCCATGATGTTGGCGGAGACATCAAAACGGCTCTCGGTGCCGGTAGTCGTCAGTGGCATGCGCACTTCGGTCCGCAGCCGCGGCCGGCCGAAATATTCGTCCACCGGGCGTTTGTTCACCGTGATCTTGCCGTCGCCGGGCGTGAGGATCACGCGGGCGATGGCGGTCTTGCGCTTGCCTGTGGCGGTATACCTAACCAAGCTTCATCTCCTCCGGATTCTGGGCCTCGTGCGGATGCTCGGGGCCGGCATAAACTTTTAACTTCTTCAGCTGGGCACGGCCCAGGCGGTTCTTGGGCAGCATGCCCTTGACCGCCAGGCGAATGACTTCTTCCGGCTTCTTGTCCATCATCTCGGACAGGGTGCGCTGCTTGAGCCCGCCGGGATAGCCGGTATGCCGGTAATAAATCTTGTTGTCCATCTTGCGGCCGGTGACGGCTATTCTCGAAGCGTTGATGACAACGACGAAATCGCCAGTGTCGATGTGAGGCGTGTAGGTCGGCTTGGTCTTGCCGCGCAGGTTGTCAGCGATGCGCGTGGCCAGCCGTCCAAGGCGCTGGTCCTTGGCGTCGACGATGAGCCAGTTACGCTCGATGGTTGAAGGTTTTGCGACGTAAGTTTTCATAGTTATTTCAAAGCACGCGCAAGTCAGGCGCAAGGAAGGATACTAGAGCAAAAAAATACAGGTGTCAAATATTCAGGCGCCGTGAGCGTGGCCATCGCCGGTCGCAACCGGGCTGCGGCGCCGGACGCGCTTTGCTACAGTTTGCTACAGTATTAGATGCTGTCAAGAATACCGGGCGTCTATGCATCAGGAAATCACACATATGATGAGCTCCCTGACCAGCAGGGTGCTGGTTGTCTGCAATGAGGTACCAGAGCCGGGAACGGCAGGCGAAACCGACCGTTGCTGGGCGTTGGCCGATGCCCTGTCCGCAAATCAGGATGTCATTCTGGCGCTGCCGAAGCTCAGCGGACTTTCCCACGGCAGTTTTGCCGTCGTCTATTATAACTCCCGCAATATCGCCATGGTGGCCCGCGACTCTGATGTGGTCATCTGTGATTCGGCGGCCCTGGCGCTTCATCAGCAGCTGCTGAACGCCGGCAAACCGGTGGCGGCGGATCTGGCGGGTGTTGTCGTTCCGCAGAACGGCGGCATGGCGACAGATCCCGGGGATGGCGATGTGACTGCAGATCCATCGAAGGACAGCGGGTTGATCACTCCCAGTCTTGCCGACGTTCTTGCTGCCGCAGACTTTTTCATCTGTGCATCGGAGGACGAGCGTCGCGGCTGGCTCCAGACACTGGAAAAAGCCGGGCGCGTTAATGAGCACACCCTCGACGGTGACAGCGGCCTCAGACGGCTCATCGAGGTCGTGCGGGTTGACCGCCTGCAGCCGCTGATGGACTATTGCGCCGTCCCCCGTTTTGCGCGCGACCGTGGCACCCGTTATAACCGCCTCAGCCTGCCTGCGGCTGATGAGACGGGCAATAAGCTATCTCACTACTGGCGCCGCTTCCGCTATCTTCTGCGAACAGGCGGCGTACGGGCTGTTTGGTCTCGAGGTGGAGCGGTAATAAAGAGGAAAACCACGGACAAGGAGCAAAGTTAGTTGATCCGCATTTTTTCCAGAAAGGGGCACAGATGAACCAGACGCAGAGGATCCGGGCGTTTCTGCCAATCACGGCAATTATTATAATGATGGTGGCCGTTCTGGCTTTGACGGCCGTTGGTTGCGGTGGCAATTCACCGGGTTCGGCGGCTGGGGACATGGTCCAGCTGCTATCAGAGCGCAAGTTCAGTGATGCCTATGACTCCTTCTCTTCCAACTCTCCTGTTCACGCACAGGTCAGCCGCGATGACTTCGTCACACAAATGAGCGCCTCATTGCCCGAAGGTACGACTATCACCGACTTCAGTGTCACCGAAGAAAAAATCGAAGACGACAAGGGTACCGTCTCCTGGAAGGCTACGGTCAGGATGCCGAACACGGACGAACAGACGCTCGATGATAAATTCCAGATGGTCAAGGAAGACGGTAACTGGAAGGTCGACCAGTAGCCGCAAGGTAAAAGCCGGACATTCAGCGATTCGCGGGGGAGAGGGCGGCAATTGCCCGCCTCGCGCTCATTCGCTATAGTACTTCACTTGGTTAAAACGGCATTCCAGGTCGAGCAACCGCACCCGAAGCAGGAGGACAGCGTGGCCAAAAGCGTCAATCCCCACATTTTCCGCGAGTATGACGTCAGGGGACTCGTGGACGAAGACTTAGATATCGAAACCGTCGAGCTGCTGGGCAAGGGCTATGGCGTTTACATGAAATCATTTGGTTATACCGAGGCCATTGTCGGCCGCGACAACCGGCCCAGCTCGGAGCCGTTCCGGGACGCCCTGGTCAGTGGCATCGTCTCCACCGGCTGCGATGTGATCGACGTAGGCGAGTTGCCCACGCCCGCCTTCTACTTCTCGCTGCAGGAATATGGCAAGCAGGCCGGCGTGATGATTACCGGCAGCCATAACCCGCCCCAGTACAATGGCTTCAAGCTTTACCGGGGGCACGGGACTATCTATGGCGAGGAGATCCAGAAGCTGCGCGGCATCATCGAAGATGGCGTGTTCCCCCAGGGTGAGGGCAACGTGACCAGCGCGGACCCGATTCCCGCCTTTGTCGAATATATCGCCGGCAATATCAAGGTCGAGCGGCCACTCAAGGTTGTGGTCGACGCCGGCAACGGCGTTGGCGGCAAGGTGGCGCCCGGGTTGCTGCGGCAACTGGGCTGCGAGGTAGTGGAACTATACTGCGAGCTCGATGGCAACTTCCCCAACCATTTCCCGGACCCGACGGTTCCGGCCAATCTTGAGGACCTGATCGCCACGGTAGCCCGCGAGGGCGCCGACCTGGGCATCTCCTTTGACGGCGATGCCGACCGCATCGGCGCCGTTGCCGATGACGGCAGCATTATCTGGGGCGACCAGCTGATGATTCTTTTTGCCCGCGACATTCTCGAGTTCAACCCCGGCGGTACCATCATCTTCGAGGTGAAATGCTCCCAGGCGCTGATCGAGGACATCGAGGCTCACGGCGGCAAACCGCTGATGTGGAAGACCGGCCACTCCCTCATCGAGGCCAAGATCCGCGAAGAGAAGGCGCTGCTGGCCGGCGAGATGAGCGGCCACATATATTTTGCCGATCGCTACTTCGGCTATGACGATGCCATCTACGCCGCCTGCCGGCTGGTGGAGCTCATTTCCCGCAAGGACATAAAGCTTTCCGAGCATCTCGCCGACATCCCCCGTTACTATGCCACCCCCGAGCTGCGCATTGAATCCAGCGATGAGGAGAAGTTCCAGATCGTGGAGACGGTAAAAAAAGAATTTTCCAAGGATAACAAGGTCATCGATATCGACGGCGTCCGTGTCGTCTTCCCCGATGGCTGGGGGCTGGTGCGAGCGTCCAACACTTCGCCCGTGGTCGTGGTTCGCTGCGAGGCGAAGACGCCCGAGCGCCGCGACGAGATCCAGGAGATGATCCTTGCCAAACTGCGGCAGTTTCCCTCGGTTGCCGCCAACCTGAAGTAGTGGAGCGAGAGATGCCGATTACGGACAAGCAGACAATGCTCAGCAAACTTGACGAGGTCGCGGCTATTCGTGCCCTCGATTCCCAGGACCAGTTCGGCATGGTGGCCGGACTGCCCGGGCAACTGTTTGACGCTTACGAGGCGGGCGGCAGGGTCGCGTTGGATCACGGCGGTGAGGTGGGAGGAATCGCCGTCGCCGGCATGGGCGGATCGGCGATTGGCGCTGATGTCATTGCCTCCGTTTACGACGCCGAGCTGCCCAGCCCGATGGTCACGGTCCGCGGCTATAATCTGCCGCACTGGATCAGCAGTCGCAGCCTCGTCTTCGTCGTCAGCTATTCGGGAAATACCGAGGAAACCATCTCCTGCCTGAACGAGGCGCTCGAGCGCGGTTGCCGCATTATCTGCCTCAGCACGGGCGGCAAGGTCGGCGAGATTGCCGCGGCCAACGAATTGCCTTTCATCGAGGTACCCAGCAGCCTGCAGCCGCGGGCCGCTATGGGTTGGCTATCCGTGCCGATCGCCGCCTGCCTGGAGAGCCTGGGCCTGATCGAGGCCGTCGAGGAAGATGTCCGAGAGGCGGCAAGCGTGCTCGGGCGCCTGGGCGAGCTGTACGGCCTGGAAAACCAGTCAGCTTCCAATCCGGCCAAACAGCTGGCGGTTGATCTCTTCGATCGCATTCCGGTCATTTACGGATCCGAGGTGACCGCTGTGGCCGCCCTGCGCTGGAAGTGCCAGATCAACGAGAATGCCAAATCACTGGCTTTCAATCACCAGTTCCCGGAACTCAACCACAATGAGATCGTCGGCTGGGAGTTTCCGCGGTCCGACCTGGAGCGCTTCCGGGTCATCTATCTGACCGACGGAAAGCTGCACCCGCAGAACGTCAAGCGCATGGATGTCACCGCCGAACTTCTGGAGAGCTACGCGGGCGAGATCAGGCGCTATGCCAGTTCCGGCAAGTGCCGCCTGGCGCGGCTGTTATCCAGCATAAACCTTGGAGATTATGTCTCTCTCTATCTGGCGGTGCTCAACGGCATCGACCCGTCACCGGTAGAGCGCATCGAAAATCTGAAAAAGCGGTTGGCCTGACCATGCCGTCACTTGCGGCGTTTCTACACTGTAGCGCGAGCTTTTAGTATACTTACCGAACCGCAATGGCTGCGCCGGAAGGCGCATGACTCGCTTTTTTCCGAAGGCGAAACTCACAAGACAATGAAGGATGGCTCGTTCGCGCGCATCGTCCGCGGAGCCACAAAGACTGGAAGGAGAAGACTGTGCCTGAAGTTGTAGCCCACGATGTCAAGGATCTCGGCCTGGCTGATAAGGGCAAGCTGAAGATTGAACTGATTGCGAAGCGCATGAACGTACTGGATTCGATCCGCGAGCGCTTCGAGAAAGAACAGCCCCTGGCGGGTATTCGCGTGTCGGCCTGCCTGCACGTTACCACCGAAACCGCCAACCTGGTGCGCACGCTCAAAGCGGGCGGCGCCGACGTGGTTCTCTGCGCTTCCAACCCCTTGAGCACACAGGATGATGTAGCGGCGGCGCTGGTCAAGGAATACGGCATCAGCACCTACGCCATCAAGGGCGAGGATAACGATACCTATTACCGGCATATCACCGCGGCTGTCGACCACCATCCTCAAGTGACCATGGATGATGGCGCCGACGTCATCGGTGTCGTCCATGCTGAACGGCAGGATCAGATCGGTGAGATCCTCGGCGGCACCGAGGAAACGACCACCGGCGTCATCCGTCTGCAGAGTATGGAATCCGACGGCGTACTCAAGTTCCCGGTGGTGGCTGTCAACGAAGCGGACACCAAACATCTTTTCGATAACCGTTACGGTACCGGCCAGTCCACGATCGATGGCATCATCCGCGCCACCAACATGCTGCTGGCCGGCCTGGACGTGGTCATCGCCGGCTACGGCTGGTGTGGCCGTGGCGTCGCCATGCGCGCCTCGGGCCACGGCGCCCGGGTCACTGTCATCGAGGTCGACCCGCTGCGGGCGCTTGAGGCGGTCATGGACGGCTACCGCGTCGCTCCCATCGCCGATGCCGCCAAGTACGGAGACCTTTTCATCACGGCGACCGGCGACAAGCACGTCATCCGCGGCGAGCACATGGAGGTCATGAAAGACGGGGCCATCATCTGCAACACCGGTCACTTTAACGTGGAGATCGATATTCCGGCGCTGGAAGGCATGGCCAAGTCGCGTCGCACCGTGCGCGATTTCATGGAAGAATTCGTGCTGGCCGATGGCCGTATCATCTTCCTGCTGGCCGAAGGCCGGCTGGTCAACCTGTCAGCGGCTGAAGGACACCCCGCCCAGGTCATGGACATGAGCTTCGCCAACCAGGCCCTGGCGGCGGAATTCATCGTTAAGAATCACAAAGACCTGGAGAACAAGGTCTACCCGGTGCCGCGCGACATCGACGAACATATCGCCGCGCTGAAACTGGAGACCATGGGAATAAAAATCGATACACTGACTCCGGAACAGGTGGCGTACCTCGCCTCCTGGAATGAAGGAACGTAAGACAGGGCGTTTAGGAAAATGAACACGAGCAACTATTCAGTGAAGACCATCGAGTGGCAGGGCGACGAGGTCGTCATGATCGATCAGCGTGTCCTGCCTCTTGAAGAAGAGTACATACATCACACGACCTGGCAGGAAGTTGGCGCTTCCATCAAGACGATGGTAATTCGCGGCGCGCCGGCCATCGGTGTGGCTACGGCTATGGGCATGGCGCTTGCCGCCAGGCAATCCACAGCCACTTCCCAGGATGATCTGAAGCGCGACCTCGACGAGGCCGCCAAAGGTCTGTTCGCCACCCGCCCGACAGCTTATAACCTGGGCTGGGCCCTGGAGCAGCAGGCGAAGATCTATAACGAGTCCGGCGATGTGGACAAGATCCGCGTCCGGCTCAAGGTCCGTTCCCAGGAGATCCTCGACGAGGACGTGGCCATGTGCGTCGCCATGGGTGAGCACGCGGCGCCGCTCTTTCCCAAGGGCGCACGCATCCTCACCCACTGCAATGCCGGAGCTCTGGCGACCGCCGGTTACGGCACGGCTCTGGGCGTCATCCGTTCGGTGTTCAAACGCGATCCAACCATTCACGTGTTCGCCGACGAGACCCGGCCGTTCCTGCAGGGAGCCAGGCTGACCGCCTGGGAGCTCCAGCAGGAGGGCATCCCCTGCACTCTCATCACCGACAACATGTCCGGCTACTTCTTCAAGAAGGGTGAGATCGACGCGGTTGTCGTCGGCTCGGACCGGATAGCGGGAAACGGTGACGTGGCCAACAAGATCGGCACCTACATGGTCTCGGTGCTGGCCAAGGAGCACGGCGTTCCCTTTTATGTGGCGGCGCCTACGTCGACGGTGGATTTGAGCCTGACCGACGGATCACAGATACCCATCGAGGAACGCGATCCCGCCGAAGTTACCCATTGCGGCTCACGGCAGATCGCGCCCACGGGCATCGGTGTGCGCAACCCGGCGTTCGACGTGACTCCGCATCAAAACATCGCCGCCATTATCACCGAGATGGGTGTCCACAGCGAGCCTTACACAGAAAGCCTGGCCGCAGCGAAGAAAGGCAAATAGCTTGAAAGCGATGGTACTGGCAGCCGGCCTGGGCACACGCCTGCGGCCGCTTACCGGCTCGATCTCCAAGCCTATGGCCCCGATCGTCAACCGGCCCGTGATGTACCATATCCTGCGTCTGGTCCGGGAACACGGATACGATGAGGCCGTTGCCAATCTGCATTATCACCCCCACGCCATCACCAACTATTTCGGCCGGGGCCAGCGCATCGGCATTGAGTTGCGCTACTCCCTGGAGCCGGAGTTGATGGGAACCGCCGGTGGCGTCAAGGCCATGCAGCGGTTTCTGTCAGACGGCACCTTCCTGGTCATCAGCGGCGACGCTCTGACCGACATCAATCTGACCAAATTGCTGGAGCAGCATCGGCAATCGGGTGGAATTGCCACCCTGGCGCTCAAGCGGGTGGAAGACCCCAGCAAATTCGGGGTGGTCAACCGCGAAAAGAATGGCCGCATTCTGGGCTTCCAGGAAAAGCCGGCGCCGGGCGAGGAGCTCAGCAACCTCTGCAACTGCGGCATTTACATCTTTGAACCGACCATCTTCGATCACATCCCCAAAGACGCTTTCTACGATTTCGGCAAGCAGCTGTTCCCGGAGTTCGTAACCAGGGAAATCCCGTTCCATGGCTTCGAGATCGAAGGCTACTGGAACGATGTCGGCAGTCTCGAGCAGTACCGCATCGGCAATTTTGACGCTCTGACCGGCAAGGTCAAAGTGAAGATTCCCGGCACTGAGCGTTCTCCGGGGATCTATGTGGGCAAGGGCACGCGGATATCCAGGTCGGCGAAGATGAAAGCGCCGATCCTGCTGGGCGATTACTGCCGGGTGGGGGAGAACGTCAGCCTGACCGGACCGCTGGTCATCGGCGACCATAGCGTCATCGAAAAGGGCGCGGCCCTAAAAGGGGTTATCAAGTGGCGCGCGGCACAAACAGGCGCCGGGGCCACCGTCGAGGGCGGAATCATCGGCCGTGGAGCCTATGTACGCGATGAAGTGCACATACACGACCGTGTGGTGGTCGGCGACCGCTGCGTCATCGGCGCCGGCAGCGTGCTGGATGAAGAGGTGCACCTCGAGCCGTTCACGGTGATCGAGGCCGACAGCCACGTGCGGTAACACCCGAAGTCACCGGGAATCAATCCGATTTACACCTTTGATTTTATACATGAACTTTTATATCATGTATAGAAGTACCTTTCCCAAGAGGTGATACCCGCGGTGGAAAAGCAGAACAAGAAAAAGCCGATGCAGGTTTACCTGGATTACAAGCAGGACGCTGAGCTCAGCTTCGTCGCCGACAAGCTGAACATCTCCAAGGCGGAAGTCATCCGGCGCAGTCTCGATGAATACCTCATCGAGGCCATCCCGCCGGAAGAAGACCCGTTGATGGAGATGATTGGACTGGCGGGTGAAGACAGCGGCCTCCCGGTTGACCTCGCAGAAAATCACGACAATTACCTCACAAAGTGGGAAAGGGAGCGCTGTGAATGAAATCAGTTGACCGGTCCGCTCTCTTTGTCGATACCAGCGCTTGGCTCGCGGTCAATGATCCCCGGGACAGCCTGCATGATGCAGCAGCTGTATTCTATCGCGAAGCTGCTTTGAAAAAATTCAGGACTTTTGTCACCTCAAACCTTGTTGTAGCTGAAACTCACGCGGGTCTGATAAAAGCCTGGGGCACGCATATTGCTCTCAAATTCCTGGAATTGCTCGAGGCCAGCAGCCGCGTGAGCGTTATTTATAGTACGCGGGAACTCGAAATGGAGGCCGTGCGCATTCTGGCAAAATATGGGGATCAGCGATTTAGTCTCTGTGATGCCATAAGTTTCGCCATCATGAAAGATAGCGGTATCAAAGACGCTTTCAGTTTCGACCAGCATTTCGAAACCGCGGGGTTTCGCCGGCTGCCATAGATGTTCTCCGAGCTTCTTTCAGTTCTTTTCCCCCTGCGCTGCATCCACTGCGGACGGGGCGGGGAATGGCTATGCCCGGAATGCGTGGCGTTGCTCCGACCGCTCGGCCCGCATTTCTGCTGCCGCTGTGGCCGACCCTCCCTGAACCGTACCGCCGACTGCCCCGAGTGCCGCGGCCGTGAGCTTCACTTCAAAACCGCCCGCGCCGCCTATTATTTCGAAGGTCCGGCCCGTAGCCTGGTTCACCGGCTCAAGTACTCCGGGCAGCGCCGCCTGGCCAGCTATATGGCCGAAATAGCCTGCAATCAGGCTGGTTTGACTAGCTCCGACAAAGCGGTTACGCTAACATATGTTCCTCTGCACAGCGCAAAACTGTTAAATCGCGGATACAATCAGGCTGGCCTGTTCGCAAGGGCTCTTTCCCGGCGGCTTGGCCTGCCGCTTCAGGACCTTCTCTGCAAGCAACACCCCACTTTGGCGCAAAACCGGCTGGGTTTTGAGGAGCGCCGGCAAAATCTGGAGGGCAGTATCACTCTTCGCAGGGGAGCATCCCTTGAATCAGGGCAAAGCGGACGTTTGGTGCTGGTGGATGATGTCTATACCACCGGATCGACGGCTTCGGAGTGCGCCAGGGTCCTCGCCGAGGAACTGGGGGTTGAGGTGGAGGTCTGGACTTTCGCCAGAACAGTAAAGCGATAGAGTTTGAATTAAGCTGCCGAAAGGGTAGAAAAGAGTACGCAACCACGCGGGGAAGGATGGATATGAACTTACAGGTGAAGGGGAGAAACATCGCAATGACAGACGCGCTCCGCGTCTATGTTGATGAGAAGCTGACCAAGTTGGGCAAGAACTTAAACAGCGCCAGTACCATGGAAGTGGAGCTCTTTGTTGAAAAGAATCCGAGCATCGCTGACAACCAGGTCGCCGAGGTGACGATCTTCACAAAAGGTCCGGTTCTGAGAGCCAAGGGCGCTTCCGCTGACATGTATGCCTCCATCGATCTGGTTGCCGACAAGCTCAGTCGCCAGGTCAAAAAGTATCGTGGCAAGCTTGTGAGCCACAACGCGCACGTCCGCGGCAGCATCCCGCCCGATGCGATCATGCCTTTGCCGGAGATGATGGAGGAGGAAGAAGAAGGTGGCCCGGAGATCGTCAAGCTCAAAACGTTTGGCATCAAGCCGATGTCGGCCGAGGAGGCTGCGCTGCAACTGGAGCTGATCGGCCATGACTTCTTCGTCTTCCGCAACTCGGAGACCAACGATACAAGTGTTATCTATCGCCGCCGTGACGGCAACTACGGGCTGATCGAACCCAAGTAGCTGGTTTGTTCCGGTGGCACGGGCCGTGAGGCCCGTGCCACCTTTTTGTCTTTACGGCGCCCACAGTCTGCTAAAATACCCCTGTAATCATGGCTAAATTATTCCAAAAAGCTCTTCGCATGGGCGAAGGCAAAAAATTCAAGCAGCTCGAAGAGCAGGTTGCCGCTATCAACACCTTCGAAGAAGAGGTCAAGGCGCTGAGCGACGACGGGCTGAAGGCGAAAACGCCGGAGCTGAAGCAGCGCCTGGCAGATGGCGAGGAGCCGGACGACATCCTGCCGGAAGCCTTCGCGGTGGTGCGGGAGGTCTCGGGCCGCGTCATGAAAATGCGCCATTTCGATGTCCAGCTGATGGGCGGGATCGTTTTACACCAGGGCAGGATCGCCGAGATGAAAACAGGCGAGGGCAAGACACTGGTCGCCACCCTGCCGGTTTACCTCAATGCACTCTCCGGTAACAGCGTTCATGTCGTGACGGTCAACGATTATCTGGCCAAACGCGACGCCGAGTGGATGAGCCCCATTTACAACTTCCTTGGTCTTAAGGTCGGGATTCTGCAGGACAACATGGGACCCCCCGAACGGCTGGTCGCTTACGCTGCTGACGTCACCTACGGCACCAACTCCGAATTCGGTTTCGATTATCTGCGTGACAACATGGCCACCAGGCTTGAGCATCTGGTGCAGCGCGACCACGCTTTCAGCATTGTCGATGAAGTGGACAGCATTCTCATCGACGAGGCGCGTACGCCGCTGATTATTTCCGGAGCCCCGGAAGAGGCGGCCTCCACCTATTACAAGTTCGCGTCCATCGTGCCGCTCCTGCGCCCCGAGGATGACTACGAGGTCGATGAAAAGCATCGCACCGTGGCTGTTACCGAGTCCGGCGTCACCAAAGTGGAAAAAGCCCTGGGTGTCGAGAACCTCTACGAATCGAAGAACGGCCAGCTGGTGAATCACCTGATGCAGGGGCTGAAAGCCCACGCCCTTTTCAAGAAAGACGTCGAGTACGTGGTCAAGAACGGCGAGGTGTTGATCGTCGACGAGTTCACCGGCCGCATCATGGAAGGGCGCCGTTACTCCGAAGGGCTGCACCAGGCCATCGAGGCGAAGGAAAAGGTGCACATCCGCGAGGAGAACCAGACGCTGGCGACCATTACCCTGCAGAATTATTTTCGCATGTACGACAAGCTCGCCGGCATGACCGGCACGGCGGCCACCGAGGCCGATGAGTTTATGCATATCTACAAGCTGGAAGTGGTCTCCATCCCGACCAACCAGGAAATGATCCGTGACGATCGCAACGATTTCATCTTCAAGACCAAAAAGGCCAAGTTCCGCGCCTCCGCTGAAGACATCGTCGAATGCCACAAAAAGGGGCAGCCGGTCCTGGTGGGAACGGTCTCCATCGAAACCAGCGAGTACCTGAGCGACATGCTCAAGCGCCGCGGGGTTCCGCACCAGGTGCTGAACGCCAAGCACCACGAAAAGGAAGCAGAGATCATCGAGCACGCCGGCGAGGTCGGGCAGGTCACTATCGCCACCAACATGGCCGGCCGTGGTGTCGACATCAAGCTCGAGGACAGCGTGCGCGATCTGGGCGGCCTCTATGTGCTGGGTACGGAACGCCATGAAAGCCGGCGCATCGACAACCAGCTGCGCGGCCGTTCCGGCCGTCAGGGCGACCCTGGCGCCACGCGCTTTTATCTTTCCGCCGAAGACGATGTTATCCGGCTGTTCGCCGGGGACCGCATCTTTAACATCCTCGACAAGCTGGCGCCGGACGAGGACGTCCCTATCCAGCACAAGATGCTCACCAAGACCGTGGAGAACGCGCAAAAAAAGGTCGAGCAGCAGAACTTCCAGACCCGTAAACGCGTGCTCGAATACGATGACGTCATGAACAAACAGCGCGAGGTCATTTATGAGCAGCGGCGCAAGATCCTCGAGGGCAGCGATATCAGCGAAGACGCACGGGAGATCACCGACGAGGTCCTGACCAACACGGTTGAGACTTACTGCGAGCAGGGCGCCTACCCGGAAGACTGGGACTGGGAGAACCTCTTCGTTTCGCTCAAGTCGCTTTACGACATCTCGTTCGGCAAGGACGGCATCGAAATCGAGGAAGCGACGCAGGAAGAAATGATCGAGCGGGTTCTGGCCGATGCCCAGGCGATCTATGACGGCAAGGAGCAGGACTTCACGCCCGAGCACATGCGTCAGCTGGAGCGCCTGGTGATGATGGGGGTCATCGACAATCGCTGGCGCGAACACCTCTACGACATGGACTACCTCCGTGAGGGCATCCACTGGCGCAGCCTTTCCCAGAAGGACCCGCTGGTGGAATATAAATCAGAGGGCTTCGGCATGTTCCAGGAGCTGCTGGGCTCCATCAAGGAAGATTTTGTCCGCACAATATTCCATATGAGCCGTGTGCCGCAGAATGAAATGGCCGAGCGGCGCGAGCGCGATCTGCAGTATACCTATGACGATGGCACGACTTCGCGGCTGCCTCAGGTGGCCGAGCAGGCCGCGGCTGGAGCAGGTGCGGCGCCGGCCGGCGCCGGGGGAGCTTCCGGCGAAGCTCCTGTGGCGGTCACCACGCGCCATGCTGACAAGGTGGGCCGTAACGATCCCTGCCCCTGTGGGTCGGGCAAGAAGTATAAGAAGTGCTGCGGGGCGTAAGTGGCACCCATCAATTTGGAAAAAAAATTTCTGCAGCCGATTGTCTTCATACTCCTGGTAGCCGGTGCCTTCAGGCTCATTGGTATAACTGCACCGGTCATTGGTTCACAAGCATGGCGTCAGGCTGATACCGCCGCCATGGCCCGCAACTTTTATGAGGGCCGTTTCAACATTCTCTATCCTCAGATCGACTGGGGCGGCGATTCATCCGGTTACGTCGAGTCCGAGTTCCCGATCTATTCTTTTGCCGTTGCGTGTCTCTATAAGGTTTTTGGTTTCCATGAGTTTCTGGCACGCGGGCTTTCCGCTATTTTTTCTCTGGTTGGGATTTTCTTCGTTTTTTTGTTAGGCAGAAGACTTTGGGACGAAAGAAGCGGGTTCTGGGCCGCGGGCATTTTCGCATTTCTGCCGCTACAAATTTACTATAGCAGGACTATCATGCCGGAGTCTTTCATGATCATGAGTCTGGCGATATCTTCCTATTTATTTTTCAGATGGTATGAGGACGGCAAAACGAAAGATATCCTCCTCTCAGCCCTGTTTTTAGTTTCGGCAGCACTGATCAAGCCATATTTGCTATACATGGGGCTTCCTTTTGCCTACCTTGCCTGGAAGAAGCAGCGAACGCAGCTGTTTGTAAATCCAAAGATCTGGCTGTCGTCCATCATGGTATTAGCGCCACTGACAGTCTGGTACTACCACGCCCACCGGCTATACCTCGATACCGGGCTGACATTTGGAGTATGGGGTTACGGTTCTGACAAGTGGGGCATCTGGAGCATGACGACATCGATGGATTTTTGGAAGAGGATGCTCATGATGCGCTTCCTGCCTCTCCTGGCATATTTTGGAATCTTCTTGTTTATAATCGGGCTGTATGTTTGCAGGAAAAGCACGAATGGCAGGTTTTTAATCTATTGGTGCACAGCCTTCCTGGTTAGCATGGTCATTGTGGCGGGAGGATATTACGCCCATGATTACTACTCCCTGCCTTTCTTGTTACCGGCTTCATTATTGATGGGCAAAGTGCTGGGAGATAATCTTGCCATGCTGAAAAAGGGCTTGAACTGGAAAAAGGCTTTGCTCGCCTTATGTGTTCTGGGAATGGTTGTTATGGGGGCAAGGTCTTATTACCTGTACATCGTTCCGCAATTCCAATCTTCGCCCAGAATCGATTTGGCAAATCAGCTTATGGAAAAGACATCTCCGGATGACCGGGTGGCCACCACGGACAAAAACGACCCCAGCCTCCTCTACCTCAGTCACCGAAAGGGATGGAGGGGCGCAATAGAGGACTACCAATTTTTTACCAGCCTTCCCGGGGTCAAAGCTATTGCGGGATTCAGAGACGAAGCCCGCCCATTTATTGATCTTGTTAACGACAGCCGTTAAAGATGATCGCCTTTAAACAGGCTCCGCTGAATAAGCAGACGCTGGCTACCAAGGGTCGCTTTCGGTGAACGGACCAGCTACAGCGTAGCCCGCCAGCGCATCATGACGACGGAGACCAGCAGCATGATCGTGCCGATGGTCAGCAGCGAGATCGAATCGTAATACTTGTAAAAACTGACGCCCCACTCAGAGGGCAGCTGGTTGTAGAAGTTCCCCCCGATCAAAACAAAGCCCACGCCGGCGGTGATTTTTTCCCAGGTCTTCAGCTTGGTGAAATTGAACAGCAGCAGGAAGACCGCCAGCTCCACCAGCCCGAAGGCGTTGTTGCTCGTGTAGGAAAGCAGCGGCGTCAGAGCCAGGAGGAAAGCGAAATCGAGAGCCTCTCCGTGCTGGACGCCATTGCCCTTGCGAACCACCAGCAGCGCCAGCAGCATGACCAGAGTTATTACCATGATTTTATATAACGTCAAGTATCCGGAGCCCGGGTCGAGAGAGCTGAGCGGTGAGTGCTGGGCTATGAAAGACACGAGTGTGTGGTTCCCCGGCTGGAAGAGGCTGCCTTTGCTGCCGAGTTCCAGGCTTATTTCACTGAACCAGATTCTCTGCTGGTCAAGAAACCGGCCGCCATAAAAAATAACGGGCAGAATAAAGAGCAGTGCTGAAAAACCAATAAAGTACGCGATCTCCCGGTAGCGTTTTCTGAGAATGAAATAAGGCAGAAAAATCAGGCCGAAGGGCTTGAAAAATAAACTGAAAGCCCAGATGAAGGCAAGCAGCAACGGCTTCTTTTTTGTGAACAGCCAGGCCATCGCCAGGTACATGACGAGCAGGAGGTGGTTCACCTGGCCCAGGGTCAGCTCCGACCAGATATGAACTCCCAGAATCAGCGCCGCCGCTATCAGCAGGAGATTGAATTTCTTCGGGTCGGCGTTCCTGAAGTCGGGATAGATGATGGCGAGGGAAAGGTAGAAACCGGCAATCACCATCGCCGAAACGAACAGCCAGTAGACAACCTCGGCCGCCTGGAAGGGAATCAGGGAGAAGGGGATGAAGGCGATTGCCGCGGTAGGCGAATATTTATAGCTGTAGTAGCCGTCCCGGACCGGCCGGAAAAGATCCTCGCCAGCGATAATCCTGCCGCCGGCCCGGTAGAAGACCTGGAAGTCGCGGAGCCAGATGCCGCCGTTATAGCGGTTGGTGAATTCCAGCACCAGCATGCTGGCACAAAGGACGGCGAAAATGGCGGCAAAACCGATCAGCCACCTGGCCTTGAGAAGCCGGGACAGTTTTGGGGTCAGCAGGTCCATGGAATAACCGTAGAGAGCTTATAACAAAAGCGGACAATGCAAGAACGAAAATACTTGGAGGAGATATTAACGGCGAGGCCGCTAGCTGTTAAGATGACGGCATCATGAACGCGAAACCGGCAAAAATGCACTCAATCGACGAACTAGAAGAACTGCTCTCCCAGATCCAGGGAAAGTTCCAGTGGCTGGGTGATTACCTTTGACCCGGCTTCACTGGAAAAACAGGCGGGTGCGCTCGAAACCCGCATGCAGCAGCCCGACTTCTGGTCGGACAAGCACGAGGCCGCCAAGGTAAGTTCCGAGTACCGCCGCGCCAAGCGGCGGCTGGAGCGCTACCGCTCCACCCAGGCTGATGTCGGTGACGCCGAAGCCATGGCGGAAATGGCCCGCGAGGCGGTCGCCGAAAGCGGCCCCGAAGCCGCGGCCGACTTTATTGCTGAATCCTGGGATTCCCTCAAGCAGACCCTTGCCCAACTCGCGCGCCTGGAAGAGGAACGCTTATTTAGCGGCGAGTATGACGACGGCGCCGCCGTACTGACTATCCATCCGGGGGCCGGTGGTACCGAGTCGCAGGACTGGGCCGAGATGCTTCTGCGCATGTACCTGCGCTGGGCAGACCGGCGTGGCTTCAAGACCGAGATCAATGAAGCTACCGGCGGCGATGAGGCGGGGCTGAAGAGCGCCACGGTGACTTTCCAGGGTGAGAATGCCTACGGCCTGCTCTCGGCCGAGCGCGGCGTCCACCGCCTGGTGCGCATCTCTCCCTACGACGCCGCTAAGCGTCGCCACACCAGCTTCGCCGCCGTCGAAGTGAGCCCGATGGTCGAGGATGATGCCGAGGTGGAGATCGACGAGAAGGACCTGAAGATCGACACCTACCGCGCCAGCGGCGCCGGCGGTCAGCACGTCAACAAGACCGACTCGGCGGTGCGCCTCACTCATATGCCCACCGGCCTGGTCGTGCAGTGCCAGAACGAGCGCTCGCAGTTAACCAACAAGAATACCGCCATGAAACTGCTGAAGGGCAAGCTGATCGAACTCGAGGAGAGGCAGCGCATCGAGGAGATGGAGAAGGAGCGCGGTGACATCATGGAGATCTCCTGGGGCAGCCAGATCCGGTCGTATGTGCTGGCGCCTTATCAGATGGTCAAGGACCATCGGACTGATTATGAGGTCGGGAACGCACAGGGCGTGCTTGATGGGGATATTGATGAGTTTATTCATGAGTATCTGGTGGTGCGGGCGGGGAAGGCGTAACTGAAATTATTGGTAAGCCCAACCAATAGTCAAAATCTATTCTAACCAAGGAGGGTAAATGGAAGAGCTTGGGCCAATAGAACTCGTGCGTCGCAATGGAGACGGGGTAACTCCACGGCTGATGGCAACGGCGGCAGGCTCCTCAGCTTTTGATGATTTCCATTACATTGAAGGGATGGTCTGAAAAGATGAAACGGATTCCGATGTTCCTTTTGCTTGTCGCGGTGGCGTTTGCGCTGGTGTCGCTTTCAGCCTGTACCTCTACTGAAAAAACAGGTTCAGTCAGTTCAATTGACACAGTTGGAACGGGTGGCTCTGCAGAAGTCCTGCCAAATTCTGAGCCGGGCATTCGCGGCGTGATCACAAAAGCAGATTCAACCGCCGGGAGCCGTTTTATTCTGGTGGAAGAAAATCCCAGTGATACTACGGGTTCCCAGAAGGCATCTGTACGGCTTAAGGACCAGACGAAAATTTATCGGCGCTCCGGGTCCAACCTCGAAAAGATCAGCCAGTCGGCATTGACCACCGGCAAGAAGGTCAGCGTCTGGTTTGCGGGACCGGTAGCGGAGTCATATCCGGTGCAGGGGTCTGCTTCCGTAGTCGTGCTTGAAGACTAGGTAAGGCGCCCGGCGCCCGGGGATAGTTTTTATCCCATCAGAAGAAAGATGGGCTGCGGACCACCTTGACATCTGTATATTGCTGATATATACATAGTTCATGAGTAAACACGATCTTCTCTCCGGTTGCAAAGGGTTCCTTTGGGATGAGGGGAACCTTCTTAAAAGCTGGGAGAAGCACAAGGTCACGCCTGCCGAATGCGAGCAGCTGTTTTTCAACCAGCCACTGATTGTTGCCGACGATGAAAAACATTCATCCCAAGAGGCTCGTTTCTTTACACTCGGACAGACTGATACACGAAGGCGGTTATTCGTGGTTTTCACGGTACGCAACAACCTGATACGGGTAATATCCGCCCGGGATATGAATCGCAAAGAGAGGAAGGCGTTCGAAACGTCATGAAAAAAGTTCCCAAATTCAAAACCGAAAAGGAAGAGCAGGAGTTCTGGGCCTCGGCCGATTCGACTGAATATGTGGAATGGAAAAAGGGCAAGCGCATGGTCCTGCCCAATCTCAAGCCGTCTCTCAAGACTATCTCCCTGCGGTTACCAGAATCAATGCTGGAGGAACTCAAGCTGCTGGCAAACAAGCAGGATGTTCCCTATCAGTCGCTCCTGAAAATGTTCCTCGCCGAGCGTATCGACAAAGAGCTGAAAAAATCCGCGTGAGATTTCACATCACCATGACAAGGAGCCATAAGTGTTAAGCATCGCCCTACCCAAGGGGAGCCTGCAGGAGCAGACGCTCCTTCTTTTCACCGAAGCCGACCTGCCGGTCAAGCGGAGCTCCCGGGAGTACTCGGTCACCATCGCCGATGACCGCATCAGCGCCGTCAAGATACTGCGGCCCCAGGAGATCCCCAAGTATGTGGAGGAAGGCTATTTCGATCTGGGTATATCCGGCATGGACTGCATCACCGAGTCCGACGCCGACGTGGTCGAAGTGGCGGACATGCCCTACGCCAAGACCGGCACCGGCGTGATGAAGATGGTCATCGCAGTTCCGGAGGATTCAAGCATTCAGGCCGCGGCCGACATCACGCCCGGGAGCCGTGTGACCACCGAGTTCCCCAACATCACCAGGAAGTATTTCGAGAGCCTCGGCATCCCGGTGGATGTTTTCTATTCCTACGGAGCCACCGAGGCCAAGGTCCCGGAGATCATGGATGTGGTGGTGGACCTGACCGAGACCGGCTCCACCCTGAGACGCAACCACCTGCGTATCGTCAACGTTATTCTCGAATCGACCACCAGGCTGATCGCCAACAAGGCCTCATGGGAAGACCCGGCCAAGCACAAGGCGATAGACGAGATCCGCACGCTGTTGCTCGGCGTCCTCGATGCCCGCGGGCGGGTATTGCTCTCGATGAACGTGGCCAAGGACAGGCTCGACGCCGTCGTCGGCGTGCTGCCGGCGATGAAACGACCCACGGTTGCCCCGCTGTATAACAGCGACTATTTCGAGATCACCACGGTTGTCGATAAGGACACCGTCAACGTGATCATCCCGAAGCTTAAGGAAATGGGCGCTGAGGATATCCTGGAGCAGAACATCTCGAAGATCGTGCGGTAGGACTGACACCATAACCCCTTGATGACATGACGTCATGACGCTATAATGTCCCTGAAAGGGGTGAGGCGTCATGGCTGAACCAACCGCGAAACGCTCAACCATCTATTTCGATCCGGAACTCCATCGCGCTCTGCGTCTTAAAGCGGCGAGCACCAACCGCTCAGTCTCCGACATCGTTAATGAAGCGGTACGGCAATCATTAAGAGAAGATCAGGAAGACCTGGCGGCTTTCGGCGACCGGGTAGCTGAACCCACCATCACTTACGAGGAGCTGCTCGACGACCTGAAGAAGCATGGCCGAATATAGGTTCGTCTTCAAGCAGTCGGTCGCCAAAGATCTTCGTGTGGTTCCCAGGAAAGACTTAAGCAGAATACTCAAACGAATCAAGGGGCTTGCAACTGACCCTCGCCCGTCTGGTTGTGAGAAGCTCGTCGGCAGGGAGTGCTACTGTATCAGGCAGGGAATCCATCGGATCATTTATACCGTCAACGACGATGAGGTCTGTGTTGTCGTTGTCAAAGTGGTTCACCGGAGGGAGGCTTATCGATGATGGGGATGCGCATTAACCGCGAGATTCTCGATCCTGGTAAGAACAAAGCCTGATAGCTCCTTGCGGCATGTACTTCGCGGTGTGCAGTGGATATCTCGCGTACCTGAATCAGACCCCCCGCAAGCAGGGAAAGAGTGAAGCCGTCAGAGGTCGCAAGTGTCTAAAGTTTTCTCGCGGCGGGTAAATTATGATGAAGCGCAGCGAATAACAACAGGTTTATCAACCGGGGCGGAAAAGGAGTTCAGAGGCCGATCGCCAAATCATTCCCAGGCAATAAAGGAGAAAAACCATGGCTAAAAGTCAAAATGCAAAAAAAGACGTAAAAAAGAAATCTGAAAAATCCCTGAAAGAAAAAAGGCGCGATAAGAAAGCGAAAAAAGAAAAGAAATGATCTCTACTGACGGGCTCCTCAGGACTGGACGTCGCTGAGCCGTAACCTTATGGCGGCTGTCTGGAAAAAGGCAGAGGTTGATACGATCACGCTCGGGGGAATCGATCAGCATAATAACATCCAGGCAAATCATCAGCGAGTTGCAAGAGCTGGGTGACCACGAGACTGCGGCCCATTCGCAGCGATTCTTCAAAACCGGAAAAGGAGAATACGGGGAGAGAGACCGGTTCCTCGGCATCCGGGTTCCTGTTCTCAGGAAGTGTGCACGACAATTCCGGGAGACAGGACTGAAAGATACGCTGGAGCTGCTGAAATCATCCCTCCATGAGGCCCGGTTGCTTGCCCTGTTCATGCTGGTTGCCAAGTACTCAAAAGGCGCGATCAGTGAAAAGCAGGCAATCTATCGCGCCTATCTGGGCCATACAAAATATATAAACAACTGGGACCTGGTCGATAGCTCGGCGGAGCACATCGTCGGCGCCCATCTGTTCGACAGGGAAAGGAAGCCCCTATACCGGCTCGTTCGCTCACAAAGCCTGTGGGAGCGAAGAATCGGCATCATGTCAACTTTCCGGTTCATAAAGGCGGGTGACTTCGCGGATACGCTGGCCCTCGCGGAGCTGCTGCTACACGACCGGGAGGACCTCATCCACAAGGCGGTTGGGTGGATGTTGCGCGCAGTGGGCAACCGGGACTTCCATGTCGAAGAAGAGTTTCTTTTAAAGCATTACAGGGATATGCCTCGCACGATGTTGCGCTACGCCATCGAGAAGTTTCCCGAGGGTGAGAGACGGGCTTTTTTACAGGGAAGCAGATAGAATATCCGGTAATCTGACCGCTGGCGATGAAAATATGCCTGATCAGCTCAAGGAAGGCCGCAGATTGAAAACAATACTACTGTTACTCATTTGCGCCACATTTTTACTGGCCGGCTGTAATGGTGGAGACGGCAGTAGCACAACATTAAATTCAGGATCTGTTCCTGCCCCCGTCGCGCCTACCGTTGCGGTCGGCGACTGGTATCGTCCGCCGTTGAATGTTACCTGGCAGTGGCAATTAAAAGGAAAAGTCAATACAGGCTACCCTGTTGAGATTTACGACATCGACCTTTTTGATTCTTCAGAACCCCTGATCGACACAATCCAATCATCGGGCAGCAAAGTGACCTGTTATTTCTCCGCCGGCTCGTATGAAAACTGGCGGCTGGATGCATCCGATTTCTCTCAGGGAGACCTTGGTAACACTCTGGAAGGGTGGGAAGACGAAAAGTGGCTGGATATTCGCTCGGCTAATGTCCGCCGGATCATGCAGAAACGCCTCGACCTGGCAAAACAAAAAGGTTGTGACGGTGTCGAGCCGGACAATATGGACGGTTACGATAATGACTCTGGATTTGACTTAAGCGCGACCGATCAGCTGGCATTCAATCGTTTTATCGCCGACGAGGCACATAAAAGGGGCTTGTCGGTGGGCCTCAAGAACGATCTCGATCAGGTCAAACAGCTGGTTGAATATTTCGATTTCAGCGTCAACGAGCAATGCCACGAGTTCGACGAATGCGATCAGCTGTCACCTTTTATCAAGTCAGGGAAGCCGGTGCTGAACGCGGAATATCAGGAGGAGCTGATCACAAACGCGGCAAAGCGACAGTCACTCTGCGATGCGGCCGCCAGGGAAGAATTCAGTACCTTGATCCTGCCGCTTACGCTCGACGATTCTTTCCGGTACAGCTGTTCGTGAGCGAGCCTGAGGAGTAAAGTTGCCCGAGATATTTCTCCGGGATCAAGACTGACGCGAAACCCCCCGGAGTGGGACTCCCGGTGCTCATTAACGTCCATCCGCCGGATGCGATAAAATATTGTCAGGCAGGTTTCTTCCATCCCCCACAGGCAGCTCCCCATGAAAACATACGTCCTCGGTGATATCCATGGCGCCTGCCGGGCGCTGACACAGGTTTTCGAGCGCAGCGGTTACGACGCGCAAAGCGACCGGCTGATTTTCCTCGGCGACGTGGTGGATGGCTGGTCGCAGTCGCCTGAGAGCATCGAGGAGCTGTTGAAAGTGAAGCACCTCATTCATCTGCTTGGCAACCATGATCTCTGGGCGCTCAACTGGTTGCTTAACGGCAAGAGACCTGCCATGTGGTTGGAGCAGGGCGGCCTGGCGACCATGGAAGCATATAGCCGGCGCGATTGGCGGGCGAAAAAGGGCGAACATCTCGATTTTCTGATGAAGGGCAGGCTCAAGTTTCTGGATGAGGAGAATCGGCTTTTCGTCCACGCCGGAATTGACCCGATGGTGCCGCTGAATCAACAGGTGGAATCCGATCTGTTCTGGGACCGTATGCTGTTCGACCTGGTAGATGGGGTGCCGGATTACAAGGAGATCTTCATCGGGCATACGGTGACCCTGACCGAAGGCACCGACAAGCCGCTGCAATTTGGAGAAAAAGACAATATCTGGCGTCTCGATACCGGCGCCGGCTACTATGGCAAGCTCACGATCATGGATGTCGAGACCAAGGAGTACTGGCAATCGGACCCGGTGCCGGGGCTGTATCCGGATGAACTGGGCCGTTTAGGGTAAGATCAGAACGTCGCCATGAAATCTTTAAAAGGAAAAAATCGGAGCGAAGCGACGGAAGCTGGCAGAGGCGACCACTCTCACCAGCGCCCCAGCGCCCGCGCTTTTTTCACCAACTGGCATGAGTCGGGCCTGCCGTTCATCAGCAAACTGCGTCTCACCTTCCGCAACCAGTGGATCAAGATCAGGCATGGCCGGAGCTGCTGCGGACACGAAGGCGAACCGGGTTGCTGACAGGTTTCCCCGGAGTCCCGGCGGGACTCACAATAATATTCATCGAAATTAACACGGCTTAACGCCCTTTTCTTGCACCTCATCCCGTTTCATTAGATAATTAGATTGTGGATTCACCATGACCTTGAGGCTCGCTTTAAGGTCAATTTTTATGCAAAGGGCCGGATTAGACCGGTTATCAATCAGATTTCGGCCCTGTCCGGAGGCACTACCCGCTGGATATCCAGAAACTCAAAGAAACCGCTAACCTGTTGCGCCAGGACGTCGTCCGCATGGTCACCGAGGCCGGCTCCGGACACCCCGGCGGGTCGCTCTCATCGGCAGACATCGTCACGGCGCTCTTCTTCCATACAATGAAGCATCGCCCGGATGAGCCCAAGTGGCCCGAACGCGATCGCTTCATACTCAGCAAGGGCCACTGTGCCCCCGTCCTTTACGCGGCTCTCGCCCGCAGTGGCTACTTCCCCGTCTGCGACCTCCTGAACCTGCGCAAGATCGACTGTCACCTGCAGGGCCATCCTGATATGCATAAAACCCGGGGCGTGGAGATATCCTCCGGCTCCCTGGGTCAGGGGCTATCGGTTTCGGTGGGAATGGCGCTGGCCATGCGTCTGGACAAGCTGCCGGGCCACATTTTTACCCTTATGGGTGACGGCGAGTCGCAGGAGGGTGAAATCTGGGAAGCCGCCATGGCGGCTTCCCACTACAATCTCAATAACCTCACGGCGATCGTCGATGCTAATGGTCTGCAGATCGACGGTTTCACCAAAGATGTCATGAATGTCGAGCCGCTGGCGGCCAAATACGAGGCCTTTGGCTGGACCGTTCGCCAGATCGACGGGCACAATATGGAACAGATTGTCGAGGCGCTCGACTGGAGCAGGTCCGTGGAAGGCCCGGCGGCCATCATCGCCAAAACCGTCAAGGGCAAGGGTGTCTCCTTCATGGAGAACCAGGCCGGCTGGCATGGCAAGGCCCCCGCGGCGGAGCAGGAAAAACAGGCCCTGGCCGAGCTTTTGGAGCAGGCCGAGGCGCTTAAATGCGAGCCAGGGGAGGCTTGAGCGGTGGCCAACGATCTTAAACCGAGAGCCACTCGCGAAGCCTATGGCGAGGCTCTGGTAGAGCTGGGAAAACGCCACGGCAACGTAGTGGCGCTGGACGCTGATTTATCAGGTTCCACCATGAGTAAAATGTTTGCCGCCGAGTTCCCGGAGAGGTTTTTCAACGTCGGCGTCGCCGAGGCCAACATGATGAGCATGGCCGCCGGATTTGCCATCAGTGGCAAGATTGCCTATGCTTCCACCTTCGCCGTTTTCGCCACGGGCCGGGCTTTCGACCAGGTTCGGCAGAGCATCGCCCAGCCGAAACTGCCGGTTCGGGTCTGCGCCAGCCACGGAGGCCTGACGGTGGGTGAGGACGGTTGCACGCACCAGTCCGTAGAAGATATTGGTCTCATGCGCCTGCTGCCCAACATGAAGGTGGTCGTTCCGGCCGACTTCAACCAGACGTACGCGGCAGTGATGGAGAGTTATGATACTGAAGGCCCAATGTATATCCGGACGGGACGGCCCAAGACCCCGTTCCTGTACGATGAGCCGCCGGCATCGCTGGGCAAGGGTGCGGACATCCTGCGCGAAGGCAGTGATATTTCCATCTTCGCCTGTGGCATAATGGTAGTCAGGGCGCTGGAGGCGGCAGAGGAGCTGAAAAAGAGGGATATCAGCGCCGAGGTGGTAAACGTTAGTATCCTCAAGCCAATCGATGTGGACACCGTTGCCGCCAGCCTGGGCAAGACGGGATGCGCGGTCACGGCCGAGGAGCACAGTATAATCGGCGGTCTGGGCGACGCGGTCGCGGAAGTGGCCTCGGAATATTGCCCGGTCAGAATCGGCCGCCTGGGAATCAAGGATGTGTTTGGAAAATCCGGCGCGCCGGACCAGCTTCTAGAGGAATTTCATCTGACGACCGAGCACCTGACTGGCCTCGCCGAACAAGTAATCGCGAGCAGCAAGTAATCAGGTATCAGGCAGAACCGGCGGCAATTTTCGCCCGGCGAACTCCAAATCACAAAACCTTCCAAAACTTTCCTGCCGGGCGTGTATAGCGCATACAAATGCCAGAGTGTGGGCAAGAATCACAAACTGGCTGTATACAAGGGGCCCGGTCCGGGGCCGCCAAAATAGAACGAAGCAAACAAGAGGTATAAATAGTGATACGTTTTGAAAATGTCAGCAAAGTGTACGACCCAAACATCATCGGGCTCGAAGATGTGAATATCCACATCGAGCGCGGAGAGTTTTGTTTCCTGGTGGGGCACAGCGGCTCAGGCAAGTCCACCTTCATCCGCCTGCTGCTCAAGGAGTTCGAGCCCACCGAGGGGACAATTACCGTCGCCGGCCGCAATCTGCAGCGCATGCGCCGTTCGGCGCTGCCTTACCATCGCCGCAACCTCGGCTGTGTTTTCCAGGACTTCAAGCTATTGCCGAACAAGACCGTGGCTGACAACGTGGCATACGCGCTCCGGGTGACAGGCCAGCCGGTTCGCGCCATCCGGCGCAAGGTACCGGAAATTCTCAACCTGGTGGGCCTGGGCGACAAAATGAACAATCTGCCCGACGAGCTTTCAGCCGGCGAGCAGCAGAGGGTAAGCGTGGCGCGCGCTTTCGTCAACCACCCCTCGCTGCTGATTGCCGACGAGCCGACCGGCAACCTCGACCCTGACACCTCGGTGGGCATCATGCAGCTGCTCTATCGCATTAACCGCACCGGCACGACCGTACTGATGGCCACCCACGACCGCGAGATGGTGGACAAGATGCGCAAGCGCGTTATCGCGCTGGAGGATGGCAAAGTAATTCGAGACGAAGACAAGGGGCTGTACCGCTAATATGCAATTCAAATTCTTCTTCAATGAGGCCGTCAATTCCCTGGTGCGCAACTGGGTGATGAGCGTGGCCGCCATAGTCACAGTCCTGGTCTCCATGTTTGTCATGGGGCTGGGCATGATCCTGTTCTTCAACTTTCAGCACGCCATCGGCGAGCTGCGAAACAAACTGGAAGTGGAGGTTTTCATCAAGAACACCGCCTCACCGGACCAGATCGAGGAGCTTGGTGACGAGATCCGGGCGATGCCTGAGATCAAGCAGGTGATTTTTGTCAGCAAGGAGGAGGCACTGGCCCGCCTGCGCAAGAATCTGGAGGGCCACGAGGATGTCCTGGACGCGCTGTCAGGCAATCCGTTGCCGCCGTCCTATGAGATGACGCTGAGGGATCCCAACCAAATCGAGGAAGTCGCCAGCCGATTCTACGAGAACCCGATCATCGACAACTCGCCGGGAAAACACGACGGCGTCAAGTCCGGCGGTGAGACTTCTGACAGGGTGCTGAGGGTAACATCGCTCTTCCTGATCGGCGGCGCCGGTTTCGTCTTCCTGCTTACCGTAGCTTCAGTACTGCTAATTTCCAACACAACCCGCCTCTCGATTTTTGCGCGACGCCGTGAGGTCGAGATCATGCGACTGGTTGGCGCGACCAACTGGTTCATCCGCTGGCCATTCGTCATGGAGGGCGTTTTCACCGGCATGGCGGGAGCCGCCGGCGCGGCCATGCTGGTTCTGATCACCAACCGCTTCATTATTGAGAGCGTTGTCAACAAGATGCCTTTCCTGCCCTTTAACGCCGAAGCAGTGCCGCTCTTCTGGCTGGTGCTGGCTGTCATAGTCGGCGGAACCATGCTTGGTTCCGTTGGTAGTGGCCTGGCGCTGAGGCGCTTCCTCAAAATCTAGTCAGTGGAACATCCGGTTCAGGACGAAGCCGCACGCCGCGCCCTCTGCCTGGGGGCGCTGGTGATGAGGGGCAAGTTCGAATCCGTCGCCGCCTCGGCAACGCCCCAGATGCATGTGGTTCATGAGGAGCTGGCGACCCAGCTCAGTATCTGGATCGCGGACCAAGGTCTCATCGCCGCGCAGTCGACTTCCGAGAAGCTGCTGATCAGCAAAGGGCTGGGCTCATGGAGCCGGCAGGAGCTGGTAGATGTAGCCTGGCGGGCGAATGCTCTGGGCGTGATTCTTTGGTCGCTGTCCCTATTCGAAGAACTGCCACCCTGGGACAGGCAGTTCACCGCCCAGGAAACCATCAAGCCGCTGAACCTCTTCACGCCGGTCGAGAACTTCATCGAAACGGCGAAGCTCAGGCCGGCGGCGGAGATCGCGTCGGCTCGTGATCTTGCCGAGCTATGGCACTGGCGTTCGCTCGAGCGGCGTCGACAGGAAGATGTTGATCATTCCGAAATGACCTCAATAGCCATCGAGCGGCATTATGCTCTCAACTGGCTCTGCGGCTACGCGGAAAACTGGGACTTGGTGCCGACTGAAACCCGGCCGGGACCTAATGGCTCCTGAAGTTGAACCGGAAGATCTTGTGAAGAAAGCCAATCAAACATTTGGGTTATCCTTGCAGAACGCCGCTCTTCCCTGGCTGGCGGTGATCGCCTGGGCTGTGCTGATCTTTTATCTCTCCGCTCAGCCGAGCCTGACATTAAACATGGGTGCCTGGGAGATAGTGCTGCGCAAGATGGCCCATATGGGGGAGTTTGCAGTGCTCTGCCTGCTGCTCTGGAACGCCATCCGGCAACACGGTGTCGCCTTCGCCCGGGCGCTGATGATCGCCGGCGCCGGCGCTTTTCTCTACGCCGCCAGCGATGAATTCCACCAGCACTTTATAGCGGGACGCAACGGCACGCCGCTCGACGTGGCGATCGATTGCATCGGAATTCTGGCCATGAGCTTAATCATTATCAGGTTGTGGCCGAATAAAACGACGCGGACGGGGGCGCCGCGGCACTGAACACTTCTTTGGTGGAGCGGCATCTTGAGGAAATTTTGTTTGCCTTATTGCCCGCGCAGAAGTATAGTTAACTAGCTTGCGTGACAAGCGCAGGGCAGTAATCTGGTGTGAAGTACTTGGCGGTTTGCTTATGGCAAGGTTCGAGTGCTTTTGCCACGGGAATGGTGAGAGGAGGAAATACCTTGCCAGAAGGAACAGTCAAATGGTTCTCCGATCAGAAAGGCTTCGGCTTTATTGAGCAGGAGAACGGCAGCGACCTGTTCGTGCACTTCTCTGAAATTCAGTCCGATGGTTTCAAAACCCTCACTGAAGGCCAGAAAGTGACTTTCGAGCCGGCGGAGGGCCCCAAGGGTCCCCAGGCCACGAACGTGCGTCCTGTAGAATAGCACCCATTAGGGTAAATGAAAGGCCCTCCTCGCGGAGGGCCTTTTTTATGTGCGCCGTGATTCACCGTCCGGGCCGTAAACCCGGGGAGGCAGAAAAATCTACCAGGTGAAGACCTTGTCGCTAGAGAAGATAAGGTCTACCAGCTTCGCGTAGTCCTTGTCCTCGTATACATTGACGACGGTGACATCGTTGCCGCCCGCCTCGGCCTGATCCTTGATGATCGTATCCACGTTGCCAGAGGGGGTCCGTTCCCTGATGATGTGTAATACCTTCATGGATTCCTCCTCTTTCTAGTAGGCGACTACGTGGTCGTAATCGAGCAGCTTGGCAGGGACATCCTGCATGGCGATGGTCTGGAAATTCTCATCTTTCTCATTGACCGAGTAGAGAATACAGTCCATCATCTCCAGGCTCTCGATGTTCAGGTTGTTATCATCGTTTCTCTCGATGACCGAGCCGAGGTTGAAAACCGAAACCTCGTCATCCGCGAGCACGAGGCCGAGTGACATGCGCAGCGCTTCTCCCTCACGGTCCCTCACGATTACAGCGATCTTTTTCTTGTCATCGCCCATTAGAACACCACCACCTTGTCGGCGTCGTGCATCATAACGGCATTCTGATACTGGCTGCCAGCGGTGGCGCCTTCAACATCCTTGACTCCTCGCGGCTCGGCGCTATGGTCGCAATAAGCCAACGATGCATCGTTGGCGCATGCCTTCGCGAGCTCGGCTGCCAGCAGTGTGCCGTCATCCATCATAAAGATAGACACCTCATGGCCGGCTGCCCTGGCCGCCTTGACCACGCCCACGACGTCTTCACCGTACTTGTTCGTGTTCACAAGTATTCCAAGTTTGCTCATGATCTGTCCTCCATGTGCACGCACCTCCAAATTAGTTTTTATGGAAGCCCCCTCTGATTCAGGGGTGCAGCCGGGATTATATTATCGGGGCGGTGGTAACTCAAGAAGTTGCCCTGACGCCATGGATGAAAATGGCCGGGCTTTCTCGACAGCAAAGGGTTTTCTTTGCCATCGACGGCTTTGAAAACAAACAAGGCACGGGAATCCGCAGGTCATCTTCTGCGGTTTCCCGTGCCTTGTCAGACTTTAAATACTGGTACTACTTCTGGATCTTGATGGCCGTCACGCCGGCTTTAGGAGAGTGCGTCTCCAGTATCGTGTAACCCTTGCCGTTGCAAGCCTGGGTCACCGACTCCACGGAGGAGGGGTTGTCGATGAGGACATCAAGAATCATGCCGTCCTTCATCTTATCCAGGGATTTGAGGGTATAGAGCTGCGGATGCGGGCAGACATAACCCGTCACGTCCAGCTCGTAGCTACCGTCGTCTTTCTTGTTGAATTTCATGTCTTATTCACCTCCTAGTGTTGCTTCCAGCCTGTATAGTTTAGCTGATTAGAGTTCGATGTCGAAGTCCATGTCGGCCATCTTGCGATTGGCCATGTAGTTCACGAACCTGGCGGATATGTAAGCGCCCACGCCCATGCCGATGAAGAACAGCCAGCCGCCGGGGCTGCCGAAGGCGGCGCGGGTATAGAAAGCGCCGATGTTGCAACCGAGGGCGATTCGCGAGCCGATACCCATGATCGTACCGCCGAGGACCGCGTAAAAGAACAGCTCGCGGGTCGGGAATTTCCATTTGAACTCACGGTTCCAGAGCGCCAGGAACGAGGCACCCAGGATCAGGCCGAAGGAGAGCAGAAGCGCCGGGCTGTGCCAGGGCTTCGGCAGGGCGTTGTAGCCGCCGAAGTAACGGTTGCCGTTCACGTCCTGATCCGGAGGCAGCTGCTCCTGGATTTTGGCGGGTAAGGACGAATCAGTGTTGTAGTGAGGCGTCTTCAGGTCTACTGGCAAGACGCCATCGATGATCCATCCCGCGAACATGGCTTCCTGGGTGGTGATGTACCAGTAGCCGGGGTCGAACATGGTGGCGCCGGTGCCGGCGATCTGCTGGCCCTGCTGGTTCTTCTTGGGCTGCGCGGCTTCGCCGGGATCAGCGGCAGGCCAGCTGCTCGGCCGGTTATTAGCATTCTGAGGATTAGCCGTGAGGCTGGAGCCGTCGGGATTCATGCCGAAGATCTGCCCGAAGTTTCCGGTCTGCTCGAGGATGGCAGCCGAGTCGCCCTGCGGATGACCGAATTCATATTTGTCCCTCATCCAGCTCATCGTGAATACCTGGATAGCAGCGACGATGCCCAGAAGTACCGCCGCGATGGTTGTGCGTTTGGAAGAGCTGATCATGGATATGAAACCGGCGACATCATCGCTGAAACCGGTTTTGACTTCGCTGCCATCGGCGCTTTTGACCATCTCGGCCTTGCGGCGGCTGAGGAAGCCCTTGCGTACGACGATCACATACACGCCGATCATGAGGATGCCCGCGATCAGGATCGTATTGAGAAATGAATTGGCGATCAGGTTCTGGATAAAGCTGGCGTGGCTGCCTTCTTGAATACCGAATATCTCGGTCGAAAGCACGAACTGGGGCCAGTGCCAGGTATCGGGAGTAGCCGCGGCGACTGCGTTGGGTCCGGTCAGGTGCAACGCGTCCATCATTGGATCGAAGAACGGCATGGTGACGAAGATCGCCTGCGCGAAAGAGAGCGAGAGCAGCACCGTCAGGGAGATCATGTTTCCTTCACCAGTCTTGTAGAGCGAGCCGGTCGCGCAACCACCGGCGAAGACCATGCCCAGCCCGAAGATCAGGCCGCCGATGAGCTCGTGGGGCCCGATAGGAGAGGGGTGGTAGAAAGTAGGATATTTTATGAACAGCCAGGCGGAGATGATGCTGAGAGTCATCAGTCCGATCATGATGCCGACGAACATGCGCGGCACCTTGACCATGATCAGATCGCGCCAGGCCGAGGCGAAGCAGAAACGGCCGTACTGCTGCAGCACACCGTAAAGAAAACCGAACCACAAATAGGCCACAATATAAACGTATACCGACGAGGCCTGGATATACAGTAACGAAAGAATAAACAGGAACCCGACAACACAAACCGCATAAATCTTGTTACGCTCTTTTTTGGCTTCTGCCATGTCACTCCTCCTCAAAACTTCTGTTTGCCGCCAGATAACCAACAGTCCTGCTGTCTCAACGGATGAGATGCCGGGGCATCGTCCGGGAATACGAGGTCATGCTCCATCCAGACCCGCTGGAGTCGTTGCCTGCCCATTCCAAACCGTAAGCATCCTGGTCGAAGATGGGAAGATCAGAACAGGCTTTGTGGCATGGGGAAGAGAACCGTGAAAACCTCCACCCGTTTTCGCCCTGCCGTCGCCCGTATGCCCCCATCTCCTCGTAGTTCTATTTCTCCGAGCGGCGACGAAGTAATTAAAAACATGAAATCGGGAGGCTGTCAAGACGGCGGCGCCTATTATTGCGCTCGGTCCTTAAAGCAGCTAACCTTGAGTCATGCCACGCTTTTTCAGGGGATTCTTCATTACGCTGGCGATCTCGGTTGCCTTCCTGTCCGGCATCTACTTTGGCGGACATTACTACCGGTTATCGCCATTGCTCAACATTTTCCCGGCCTCGGTTCGCGACGCTTTCTTCCCGGGGGACAACACGCTGCAGCTCGAACGGGAGATCGAGGGCATCCTCCAGGAGGGCTTTTATCAGCCCGTTGACCAGTCCACCCTGGAGAACGGCGCCATGGAAGGAATGGTGACCAGCCTGAATGACCCTTATACCACTTATTTCTCCCCCGACGATTATCGCTTGTTTAACGATCATTCCAACGGGCAGTTCACCGGGATCGGCGTGCTGATGGAGCAGAAGGTCGAGAATTTAACCGTGGTGCAGGTATTTGAAAACTCGCCGGCCCAGGAATCGGGCGTTCAGTCGGGCGATATCATCATAGCGGTCGATGGCAAACCCGTTCAGAGCATGACGGAAGAAGAAACATCGGGGCTCATCCGTGGGCCAGAGGGAACAACGGTGACGCTGAAGGTGTTACGCGGCGCCGCTGAGCTGGAGTTCATGATGACGAGACGGGCCATTGAGCTGCCGATCGTCACCGAAAAGATGATCGACGCCGGCACCCGTAAAATCGGCTACGTTCGCCTCGACCAGTTTTCACTGGACTCGGGCATGAAGCTGAGGGGTGCGGTGGACAAGCTGGTGGGTGAGGGCGCCGAGGGCATCATCCTCGACCTGAGGAACAACGGCGGCGGGCTGCTGGACGAATCCATCAATGTCGCCAGCAATTTCATCCAGGATGGCCCAATCGTATCGGTGGTCGGCCGCGATGGCGAAAGCCAGGCTTACAGCGCCCGCGGTGACGCCAACGAAACCATTCCGCTGGCGCTGCTGATCAACGGCTATAGCGCCAGCGCCTCGGAGATCGTAGCCGGCGCTATCAAGGACGACGCCCGCGGCAGGCTCGTCGGCCAGACGACCTTTGGCAAGGGCGTGGTGCAGAGTATCGTGCCGCTCAGTAACGGCGGCGGGCTCAAGTACACGGCGGGTAGCTACTTCACGCCGAAGGGGATCGACATCAACAAGATCGGTATCGAGCCGGATATCCCGGTCGTGGACGATCCGGCGACCCCGGCGGACGAGGTGCTGGATCGGGCCGTTGCCGAACTTGCCCGTTGACCGGTCGGATCAGGTTCATTACCGACCGCGTCCCAGTGGCTAAGCGAAACTGAACAACTGACCATGGCCAAAAATTCCCAAACCCGCCCCTCCGGACCCTTCGTTGCCGTCATCACCAAAAGCGGCAAGATCTACCGCGCCGATCCGATCTTTGAAAATGCCAAGGAAATCTTTGTCGGGCACAAGGCCCTGCATGGCACGCGCCCGGGCGAGCTGGCCGTGCTGCGGCCGGATGGCCGCGGCCGTGGCGAGGTAATCAAGCGGCTGGGCAAGGCGGGCTCGCTCAAGGTGCTCATGGAGGGCATCCTCACTTATTATGAGGTACCGCGAGGGTTTTCACCGGCGGCGCTGGAAGAGGCGGAAGCCCAGGCGACGCTGGCCTCCAGGCAGGACGGCGACCGGCGTGACCTTACCGGCCTGGTCTCCTTCACCATCGATCCCGATGAGGCCAGAGACTTTGATGACGCGATCTCACTGCTGGACGGTCCCGGTGAGGGCGAGGTCACCCTGTATGTGCACATCGCCGATGTGAGCTATTTTGTGCCGGCCGGCTCGGCGGTGGACCGCGAGGCGCAAAAAAAGGCCTGTAGCGTCTATATGCCAGTGGCCGTCGAGCCGATGCTGCCGCCGAAGCTCTCGAGCGACGCCTGTAGCCTCCGTCCCGGCCGCGACCGCAAATGCGTGACGGTGGAAATGGTTTATAAAACTGGAGCCGCCTTATCGCCGAATTTACTGCTTCCGGAGAAGGTCCGCTTCTATCGCAGCACGATCCGCAGCCGCCGCCGGCTGACTTACAACGAGGTAGATGATTTCTTTGAGGGTACCGTCGGGCTGAGCGAGGCCGGTGATGAGGGTTCAACCGGGCTGAGCGAGGCCGGTGAAATGCTGGAGCCGGAACCGAGAGGGAGTGACGAAACGGCCGGCCAGAGAGAGACCGGCGGCAGCGACGCGGCCGGCCTGGAAAAGCTCCTCATCCGCTGCCGTCAACTGGCGGACGGCCTGCGCCAGGCCAGGTACGACCGTGGCGCTCTAAACATTCAAACCTTTGAACCCGAGTTCCGGCTAGCCGATGATGGCGGTGTTATCGGGGTGCGTCCGCGCCCGCAATCGGAATCACACGCGCTGATCGAGGAGTTCATGATCGCCGCCAACGAAGCGGTAGCGCGGCATCTCGAGCGGCGCCGGGGCGATTGCATCTACCGGGTGCACGAAAAACCCGATGCCGCTGCAGTGGATACGCTCTTCGACCTCCTGGAAGATCTGGGTGTACCAACTCCGTCCTTTTCCCTGGCGCACGGGACCCCGGAGAAGGCCGGCCAGGCCATCCGCGACCTTTTGCGGTCGCTGCCGGATGTGCTCACCGAACAGCAGCGGGACCGTTCGGTCTTCGGCGAGATCGTCCTGCGCTCGCTCAAGCAGGCGCGCTATTACGAGGACAACCTCGGCCACTTCGGCCTGGCCTCGGAAGCCTACCTGCATTTCACCTCGCCGATCCGTCGCTATCCCGACCTGGTTGTGCACCGGGCGCTTCTACGCGAGCTGCATCTGGAGGACTTTAGCAGCAACCGCCTGGAGCTTGCCGAGGTGGCGGAGCTCAGTTCCGGAAACGAGCGCCGCGCCTCCCTGGTGGAGCGCACCGCCGACGACATTGTTCTGGCATTTCTGCTCGACCGGCTGCTTTATCTGGAGGGATGGGACAGGATTTTCGAGGGCGAGGTCGTCAGCGTGATACCGTCGGGCCTGTTCGTGCGCTTCGAGGATTGCTACGAAGGCTACGTGCCCGCTCGCAGCCTGCGGGGTGACTATTACGCGTTGAGCGACAAGGGCAGCGCCCTTGTCGGGCGGCGCTCGGGCCGCCCCTACCGGCTGGGAGACCGCATGACCATCAGAGTGGTGCGCATCGACAAGCTGCGGGGGAAAGTGGAGCTGGAGCTGGCCAGGTAGGCCGGGCCGGTATCGGTGTAGACCGGAAACGTTCGTTTCCAGCATTTTCTTCAAAGCTGATTGACGATAAATCAGGAATCATTGGCAACGATCATCCCCGTCGAGGGCTCCAACCGTTATAATCTTCGCATGCCTCCTCATACAAAACCCATCGCCTCCAACCGCAAGGCCTTCCACGACTATTTCATCGAGGACACCTTCGAGGCCGGCATGGAACTCAAGGGCACCGAGGTCAAGTCACTGCGGGCCGGCCGCGCCAACCTCAGGGACAGCTATTGCGTCATCAACGATGAAGAGGCCTTCATCGTCGGCCTGCACATCAGCCCCTACGAACAGGGCAATATCCATAATGTGGACCCCGACCGCACCCGCAAGCTGCTACTGCACAAGCGCGAGATCCGCACGCTGATCGGCAAGACCCAGGAAAAAGGCCTGACGCTGGTTCCCACCAAGCTGTATTTTCGTAATCGCCGCGTTAAGCTCGAGTTCGGCCTGGCCAAGGGCAAGAAGCTGCACGACAAGCGCCGTTCGCTGGCTGATAAGGAATCCAAAAGAGAGATCGAACGGGGGTTCAGGGAGCGGCAGAAAGGTGATGCTTGAGGCTGTTCCGTCTTCGCTAAATTAACCTTTTTAATTGACAATCTTCTGATTGCGGCATACCGTGACTTCCATAAGAAGACGTTTAATCATAGCGGGCTGGCCATCGGAGGATCCGGTTCATTCACGGGTAAAAGGCACTACCAAGGTTGAGTTTGCCGCTGGATGAGAAGGGTGACATCGAGCTCGAGCTTGCTTCCAGCTAAGCGATGGAGTGCAGCCCATTCTGACCAATGAGTGATAATCCTCAACAGAATAACGGCAAGAGCGGCCTAAGGCGGTTCCTGTCGATAGCCGTCGGAGCGCCGCTGCTCGCATTCGGCCTGATAATACTTTTGGGCGCGGTGGTCAGGTTTGCCGGCGGTGATTTAAAATTGCCGCTTTCGACTTATGTGGCCGCGATCCTGTTCGGCGGCGTGCTGCCCACCGCTTTGGGTTTTTTCCTTATCTATAAAGGCTTCAAAAAGGACCAATAAGGGGGCAATCCGCTTCATCTGAAGCAGGCGCGGTTCACAGTAAGCTAGTTTAACGGCCGAAAGGAGAGTCGCAATGGCGGTATTCTGGTTCAGCACGTTTTTTATTTCTCTTGGTTTTCTGATCGCCGGCTTGATCAAGCCTTCCTTATTTTCCGGGCTGTTTCGCACTGAATTCACGCGGAAAAAAGCCGGGCTGATCTCCGGCAGCCTTTTCGTGATCATTTTGATACTGGGGGCGGTTTTCCCGGCAAAAAATAGAGAAAGTAGGAGCTCAGAAGCTACATCCTGCTGATCATCGCACTTGCCACAGGCCGGATCGCCGCGACTTAGGCCGTTTTTGTCGGGCTTTCGGGGAAGCCTCTTTTGCTGGCGGTCTCAGAGGAGAGAGGGTTACTGTTAATAAGACAAGAATTGTTTGACGAAATTGTCTGGGTTTGTCAAATAGTCATAAACTGCCTTATCATTGATTTTTCCGTTGGCGATTATAAAGTTGCGATGATAGGAGTAGTTGGAATAATCGCCATCCGTATCTCCACCACCCCACCAAAAACATGGCTCTGGTACAACTTGCCAGCTCAAACCAATATGTACGGTATCAGGATTTTTTATATGCGTTGGAACGATATCGGTTCTGGTCTTGTGAATGATATCGCCTTTACCGTCATTGATATACAAGTCCATGCCCGAACCGGCGGAATAGGATATGACGAAACGCAACCGCTGGCCCGCGATAAACGGAACCTCGCCAGTATCCGTGCTTAACGATGAACCGCTCGTTGAGTAATTATTGAAAAAATACTCGAACTTGTCCGCATCACCATTTTCAAAGTTCACGTATTTCAAAACTGGCCCGTTCGGTTCTGCCTCCACCGTATTGGTCTGTGGCGGGGAAGTCGCGCATGCTACGGAGTTCATCTCATCATAAGCGAGGATAAGGTCATGCGTTGACGCCGCAGGCGACTCAAAAGGAATACCGGAATCAAATCCCATCGTCATGTCAATTGCCATCCACCAATCGTCAGTCGGCACCCATCCAACTTCAGAGTTGATGATTTGCGCGCAAGCATAATCCTGAAAAGTGAACGGCCTGGCCATCTTCGCCCAGAAACCCTTTCCCGGCACGAATTCGCCGATGCCATGAATCTCCAGCGCCTTGCCTTGCGGTATCGCAGTACTCATACCTCTATCTAGCGGCGCGACCAGGCGCTTGACCAAGTTCTCGAATTTATAATTGCCTGTTGGTACCGCCCCGTCCAACTTGGGTGGCTGGGAAGGATCGGATGGGACAGTTCGGGCCGCGTGTGCTCCGTTTGTATTGGTGGCCGACCCACTGTTATCACATCCGGTCAAAAGAAGAAAACTTGCCGCAGCAACGATGATGCCGGCAATGCATACTCGCAGAAAAAGTCCTTTTAATCGATTGACTTTTTTTCCTTTGCTTTGCATTTTGTTTTCTAACCGCCAACTTTCGACTACCGAATTAATAGCATACTGCTCGCCCCTTGCTCTCATCTTCGTGCGGTATTAACCAACGAAGCCTTAAGCAAGCGTAAATCTATCATTCTGGAATTACGCTTGTAAAGTTCAACTCCCCAAGCAAACCGTTGGGCCGGTATTTTCCATCAGGCCACTGCTTGGGAACCCGTATTGTCGGTTTGATCAAACCTTCCTTTCCCCCCCCGCTGTTTTTCCGGCCGCGTCGGCTACATTCGTCCGCGCATGCGGGTATACTATTAGTGGACGCGAGATCCATATTATCCATCACGATAAGCACCACCCACCTCTTCGTGGGGGCGACCTGGTTTCGACGGGGTCAATCTGGATGGGAGCAGCAAGCCGAGCTTCCGGTGGGCTCGTTAAACTACCGGAAAACTAACTTAAACGCAGACGATAATCTCGCGTTAGCCGCTTAATTGCGGCTCGTCGTTCCTGCCAAGTCCACGGACGGGGTAACGGCGTCAACTAGTGGACTCAACCGCCGCGGTTGTCTCTCGCCGCGGTTGGGAAACCTTAGAGAGGCTGGCGGACCGGATCCTGCCTTCGTGGAGCCGGAACGTGAGAACCAAAAGCGAAGGCTAAGCTTGTAGATACTCCCTTTTGGATGGCTTCGGACGCGGGTTCGATTCCCGCCGCCTCCACCACTATCAAGGCTTTTCGACAAAGGGAGTGGTAAACGACGGTGCCGCCGCTGATAAAGATAAATATGGCAGAGCCCGCGGCGGTGATTCCGTTCACGCGGCCTTGCGGCTGAGGAATTCCAGTACTCCCAGATAGAGGGCCAGGATCATGGCGACAAGAAAGGCCCGGGATAAAGACGGCTGGTCCATGCTCATCAGAATAACCAGGGCAAGGACAATGCCACCGATGCGCAGCCCGGACTTTTGCCGGGTGATCCAGGTTCCCGTCGGCCCCAGGTCGATTTTCTCCCCCGCGTCCACAGCTTCCTTGTAAAATGCGCGGATCGCCGACCTCAGCGTCACGGCGGAGGGGTAAGGGCTGAAGATGAAGCCGATGGCGGCCACCACCAGACCGATGGCAAATTCCTGTCTGATGGCGCCCTTCAGGGAGCCGATGATGATATCGAAGAAGGATGTCGCCGCCGGCACATCAATTGTTTTGGATGATGAGATCGCGTCCAGGTAATAGCCACGGCAGACGCCCACTCCCACCAGCAGCAGCACCATTCCGGCAGCCAGGCCCAGCCCGATGCGGAAGAGGGCTGTCATGCGGTTTGGCGAAAACCAGACCGCGGCGCCCCAGAGCGCCAGGGCGATGACGGGCAGCCAGAACGCCAGATGATTCAGCAGACTGACGGCCTCCTGGATGCTGGTAATGTTCTCGTACTCAAAAATCGTCAGCTGGGCGCCGGTGTTTTCCAGGGAGACATTTTCAAAGATGGTCACGCCTTTTTCGGCGAGCCTGGCCTTGACGATCTCAAAGAGTCCGCTCAGGTCCAGGCTAATCCTGCCTTCCTGGGCGGCAACCGCCCCTTTTTCTCCCAGCAGGACCTGCGTTACAACTTTATGGCCTTTTCGGTTGGCCTCCTGCCAGACCCTGCTGAACTCGGCGGAGTCGAGCAGTTTGTGTACCTGCTCATAAACGAATCCCTCAGTCGCACCGATTATCGGACCTACCAGAAAGTCGGCCTTTTCAGGAAGTGCCTCGCGGGCCAGCTGATCGGCCTGGGACCTCCTGAACAGTTCGTCGGTCACCGCGTCGGCCACGGCGTCCTTGATCGCGGGGTCTTCACTGAGAGGTGCGACGGTGGCGACATACTTGTCAGTATCGAGGACAACCTGGTTGAGCCAGATCATGGCGACCGAAACCGTGGCGACCAGGCAGCCGAGTACGATCAGCACGATCACCGTGATGTTTCGCCATTTACCGGATGTGTTCAAACAGCTGCCCCCATCTCAGGCTCCAGTCATGTTATTAGCGGTTATCCCCTGACAATTATGCGAATAAACGGGCAGGCAGGATCATCAACAGGCAAATTGATCCAACGCACTATACTTATATATGGATAGCTCGCGTTTCCTGCCAGCAGGTAAGCCGGATGGATAACTCACGTTTCCTGCGAGCAGGTAACCCGGGCAGGGAAACGAATTAGTTCGCATGGATATCGATAAACCCAAGCGCGCTACGCCGCCCTGGGTCACCAGGGCCCGTGGCGTATTGATCTTCGCCGACGACGCGGTACATGTGATCGTGGCTGCATTCCTGGTAGTGGCGGCCTTTTTCATGTTCTACTATGCGGCCAAAAACCTGACCGACATCAGCGTGGCCGCGATTCTTCTGGTAATCAACGATGTTCTCTTCGTTTTGATCATCGCCGAGCTCCTCTGGACCATCATCCGCTACCTGCGGCGCGAAAAGTTTTCCCTGTCGCCGTTCCTCTTTATGGGTATCATCTCCAGTCTCCGGCGCATGCTCTATATAGACGCACAGATGTCGCTGGGCACCGGCGAGCGTTCATTCAACGAAAACATCAGCGAGTTGGGGATTCACGTGGGTATTATCTTCGTGCTTGTACTTTCCTATTATCTGATCAGAAAAGTCACCCCGGCTTCAGATTAGGTCAGGTGGATGCCGGAAACAGCCCGATCGCCTCAATGCCCCAACGACGACGGCACTCTCCGGCCGGTCCAGGCCCACAGCCGACAGGGCGCGGCGGTAACGCTGGACCAGTGTGATCACTGCGGTGGCGTCTGGTTCGACAGGTTCGAGCTCTTCCAGGTGGACGAAGCCGATGCCCGCTCGACAGGCGTCGAGTCTCAGAAGCAGCCAACAGCCAGCCCCCGCAACAATTTGCAAATGCCCGCCATATTTCGCTAGCCTAGGTAATGAAGACTTTACCCAAACTGATTGGAGTTAAATTATGTCTATCATATTGATCAAGGCAGAGGAGCTCGCCGCCGCGATTTCTGATTGCGAAGAGCTGGGGGTTTTGCGCGAGGCAGCCGAGCGCGTCGACAACGACGAGACGGCTTCCGCGGCGTTGCAGAAGTTTTCCGAGAAGCAGGAAATGGTGCAGCGGGCGGCAAGCTCGGGGCTCCAGCTTCCGCCGGAGCAGATGGAAGAGCTGCAGGAGATGCAGGGCAAGATCCGCGATATTCCGAGCATTCAGAATTTTGCGACCGCCCAGACCAGCTTTAACCAGCTCATGGACAGCGTCAATGAAATAATTTCCGCCGCCGTCATGGGACGTGAGCCCGGCGCAGCCCCGGACGAGCACAGCCACGGCTCAGGCTGCAGCTGCAGTCACTGACAACTGGAAAGACTTCCCCAGCATTTATTCTCCCGGAAGGGTGGTGAATTAGATTGGCCGAAAAACCCAAGATTGATCCAGAGGAATGTACGGGCTGTGGTATTTGCGTTGACGAATGCCCCAACGAATGTCTCGAACTCGATTCCGAGGACATCGCGACCCTGGCGAACCCGGCAACTTGTGACGGATGCGCCACCTGCGAGGAATCATGCCCGACTGAAGCCATAAAGATGGTAGAGGCTTAAGAAAAATTCTGCCCCGGCTGGTCCGGGAAGCAGTTTCTATAAAGAAACAACGAAAAACTCCTCCGAACGGAGGAGTTTTTTTACATCTTATGCAGTTATTTCTAGCAGGAAGAGCTGCACTTGCAGGTACTGGAACTCCTCTTGCCCGATTTCCTGATCTTCACAGACAACACCTCCTTGAAAACCTTCGGTTTCCTGCTGGTTTCATGACCAACATTACTTGATAATCCCGTACCTGTAGCATTGGCACAGGTCAGCGCCCTCAGGGTTATTATACCCAGTCGCCCGAAATCTGCACCCTCCCCGGCAATCTTCCAGAAATTCGCAGTCGCATTCCAGTTCGGAGAGTGGCTGCTTCCTTACTTTTTGCCAGCAGGCCGCCAATCCCTCTGAAATCGTTCCCACCGGCTCTCCGGCATGGAAACCGCAACGGGCGGCGTCGCCGTTCGCCATCACCGCCATCAGGTGCGCCCCACAGGCGTAGCCGGGAATCGGCTCATGGATAGCGCCGCCAAAGGAATAGTTCAGGAAAGGGCCTGCCGTACGCGGGTCGACCATCAGCCCGGTTTCATGCTCCAGCCGTCCGGCCGCCGAAGGCAGGTCAACCGCCCATTCGCGAACGCCGAGCTCCCGGATCAATCCTGCCAGTGAATCGAAATCAGCCAGGTTGCGGCTATGAATCATCGTCGCTACCGACACCTGTTTGCCCACTGCGGTCAGGCGACGTATCGCGGCCACCGAGCGCTGGAAGTTTCCCTGGCCGCGAATGTAATCATGGGCTTCCTCCATTCCGTCGAGGCTGATCTGCACTTCCTGCAGGCGCAGCCAGCTCACAGTATCGTCATCGATCAGCGTGCCGTTGGAGAGCAGCACCGTCCGCAAGTCCCGGTCGGAGAGGTAATCGTTGAGCTTGCGGAAATCCCGGTGCAAAAGGGGTTCGCCACCGGATATCAGCAGGCGCAGGCCCTGCATGCTTTCGAATTCGTCCACGATTTGTTTGATTTCTTCCAGCGGCAGGTCGGTGTTGCCCGACTCGCCGATGAAGCAATGGCGGCATTTGAGGTTGCAGCGGTCGGTGATGTGGAGAAGCAGGTAACGCAGGGAGGGGACGGGGCTCTGTTTTAGATGCAGCCGGCTCTCAGTTAGCGCCGTGGCCGGTCGGAGGATCTGTTCCCTGAGGCAGAAGTCCAGGAAGTCAGCGACTTCGGTATTTTTCGGGGGCACGGCGCCGCGAGCGCAGGCGGCCAGGAACTCGATTGCCTCGGTATTCAATATGTATAGGTCGTCGGTGGCGCGATTGTAGATGCAGGGCTCTTCGAGAAGTTTCGGGGAACAGTCGGGCGTAAGTTGCAGGAGCTTGCCAGTCGCCGTTATCTCGTTGGCTGGCGACGCACCATCGGACGGCATATCGATAGCACCGCCGGACACGATTATTCCCCTGAACCTGGTTCTTCAGGGCCGAGCGTTGCGGCCAGCTGCTCGGGAGTGAGCGCGCCGCGTTCGATAAGCAGGCGCAGCATGCGGAAACACGAACACTCGAGATCGTCCTCGTGCTCTTCGTGCCAGAAATTGCAGTCATGGCAGAGTAGCTCACGCAGGTCGGCCAGGGACAGGTCGCGCCGCGCGCCCAGCCTGGCTGCCGCGGCCTGGAGATTGGGGAAATCGTGGTCCTGGGGCATGTCGACCTCCGGGATGGATTCGATATATTCCGACTTTACCAGATGAGCGCTGCCTGTTTCGACTCCAATTTACAGGCGAGCCAGCGATCGTGGAATTATTCCCCAGCAAAACACAACATACGTAACTCTATACCTATGGTGCTTATATATCTTGACAAATTCCAAAAGCTGGGATTTAATACCCCTGAGGGTACATCCATCTTCTGGATATTCTTCGGGCGAATCAACTCTTTTTTTTCTCGTGTTCCAAGGGAGGGCACATGGCAGATTCAAGACGTATTGTTAGTGGCAAGGTCAACAAATTTATTACGCATCAGGGTCGGAGCACGTCATGAAGTGGATAATCAGAAAAATCAAGGGCATCGGCAGCTGGATCGCCCATCTGCCCCTGGTCGCCAAGATAATCCTGGCAGTCGTTCTCGTCGCCGTGTTGTTCGGCAGCAGTTTCGGCAGCTACAAGATGTACGACTATACACAGAACGATCCTGAGTTTTGCCGCTCCTGCCACACCATGGAAGTTGCCTGGAACAAGTGGTCGACCAGCGAACACAGCAAGGTCGGCTGCCACAGCTGCCATACGGTCAGCCCGGTCGGCGGCGCCCAGCTGGTGATGAACTACCTGATGGAAAATCCGGACCTCAACACGAATCACGCGGCGGTTACGGATAAAGCCTGTGAGAAGTGCCACTACAGCGGCGATCCCCAGTGGGTGCAGGTGGAAAGCACGGCTGGTCATCAGACTCATGCCGAGGGACAGAATATCGCCTGTCAGACCTGCCATGGCATGAGGTTGCACAGCTTTAAGCCTTCAACGGAGATCTGCGTGGCCTGCCATGCCGACCACGTGGCCGGGCAGGAAAAAGCCATCAAGGTCGAGCAGATGCGCGACATGCATTGCACCGAGTGCCATCCTTTCCTGCGTGAGGACAGCCCGCTCAGGCCGACGAGAGAGACCTGTCTGAGCTGTCACCAGAAGCTGCCAAGCCAGACCGTGGTGTTCCCGGAAAAGGCGCCGATGATGTGGGACTGCCGCGAATGCCACAAACCACACGACAAGTCAAATCCGGTCGTGGATTGCCTGAGCTGTCATACGAACGCCAAGCACGAAGGGCTGCACGGCAAGAAAACGCACTCCGAGTCGCGCTGCAAGACCTGCCACAAGCCGCATGAGTGGACGGTAACGACGCGTGAGCCCTGTCTCGCCTGCCATCAGGACAAGACGACCCACAACCCCACGGGAGTCTGCGCCGACTGCCATAACTTCAAGACCCTGGGGCCGGCCACGGGAACGACTTCCGGCCAGGCGACCGGACACGCGGAAGAAGGAACGGACGATTCACTCGCCAGGGTGGGCGAAGAAGGATAAGCAATCAATACCTGTATCCGGCCTCTTCGAACGGGGCCGGATACAGGGAATGACATATGCGAAAGTTTGCTGTACAATACGTCCCGTTGTTTTGTAGCAACGTGAGATGCGTGCAACAATTGCGCCTATCGTGGCGCCGGGAAAAGTTGAAAGGGTATCCATGTGGTACATAGTTGAAGCACCGCGGTTCTTTCTGATCAATCTGTTCGCGACCATTGCGATTCTGACGATACTTACATTCGGAATCCCGCCACTGATCAACTGGCTGATGAAAAAGATGCACCAGGCAGACTAGCGTGGTGCGGGCCCGATCAGGCTGGTTTCACTCTCGGGCCGGTTTGTTGAACGGTTACAGTTTTATGACGGAAGAATGCAAAGTAGTAAAAGCTTTCCTTCCCGCGCAGGCCAGGTCATCCGGAAAACTTTGTGATTGCCTGGAAGTGCGCGCTTTAAGAAAAGGATAGCAACTAGATTGGGATAGATGATTGGCGCCCGCCAGCGGCAGATCGGCGCCGGGCGGAGGCGCAGGTTTTATATACACAAGGAGGAGTAGCAAGTGCCCGAAAAAAAACGATACGCGATGGTGATCGACATTCGCAGGTGCATAGCTTGCCATGCCTGCACGGTGGCCTGCAAGGCTGAAATGGCCGTTCCCCTTGAGGTCAACGCGACCTGGCTGAAGATCGTCGAGAAGGGCGCCTTCCCGGACACCCGCCGTTTCTGGCTGCCACGCCTTTGCAATAACTGTACCGATGCCATCTGCGCCCGCAATTGTCCCACCAAAGCGACATACAAGCGCGAGGACGGCATCGTCATGGTCGACCAGCATCGCTGCATCGGTTGCAAATATTGCATAGCCTCCTGTCCTTACGATGTGCGCTATATCAACCCGCTGAAGAACATCGTACAGAAATGCTATTTCTGTTCGCACCGCGTCGACGCCGGCCTGGTACCGGCCTGTGTGGAAACCTGTCCGACGCGCGCCATGGTCTTTGGTGACAAGAACGACTCCAAGAGCGAGGTGGCGCAGCTGCTGGCCTCCAACGCGACTGTCGTCATCAAGAAGGAGATGCAGACCGATCCGCAGGTCTTTTATATCTCCGCTGACGAGACCGCCATGAGCAACATCGAGGAAGAAATCAATTATTACACTGAAGGCTCGCTGGCCAAGTTCAGGTTTTAAACGGCTTAACGACTAACTGAGGAGAAGACCCGCATGGAGCACGGAGATGTAAATGTCGTCTATTCGGTAGAGCACCAGCTACCGTTGGTCATGTACATCGGCCAGTACTTCTTCTTTACCGGACTGAGCGCCGGTTCCTTCGTCATCTCGGTTATCGCCACCCTGCTGGGACGCAAGGAGTTCAAACCGGTCGGTAAAATAACAGCGCTGCTGGCGCCAGCCCTGCTGATCATCGCACCGCTCAACCTGATTCTCGACCTGGAGCAGCCGCTTCGTTTCTGGCACCTTTTCCTCTATTACAACTGGGCTTCGCCGATCACCTACGGCTCGTTCCTGCTGACCGCCTATCCGGTCATGGGTATCATCTACGCTGTCATGGTTTATACCAACCGGCAGAAGGCGGCAAAAATACTTGGTGTCATGGGTATACCTTTGGCCGTTTCGGTCCATGGTTACACCGGATTCATCCTGGCGCTGGCCAAGGCCCGGGCGCTCTGGAACACCGCCGCCATGCCGACCATCTTTCTGGTGTCGGCCATGGTTTCCGGTATCGGTCTGGTGGTCATTGTCGCGGCGGTGAGATGGAAGTGGTTTGACAAGGAAGCTGACGAGGAGCAGAAAGCGACCGACAAGAAAGTTATCCTCCAGCTGTCGCAGATCATGGCCTATGTCATTATGCTGGACCTGTTCCTGATCCTCTCGGATATCCTGGTACTGCTTACCGCCCATGCGGACGCTTTCGAGGCCGGCATGCTCCTTCTGACTGGTAACTTCGCTTTTCTGTTCGTTGGAGTCGAGATCATACTGGGTTCGTTTATCCCCATGTTGCTGGTGTTGGGACCAAAGAGCAGAAAGTCCCTGACAGCGGCCGTGATTGCATCAATTTTGGTCAACATCGGAGTCTACGCCATGCGTTTTGTGATGGTCATCGGCGGCCAGACGACTCCCCTCAGCTGATTTCAAGGAGCCGGAGAATGCGAAACATAACCCGTAGAGATTTCCTCAAACTGGGTGCCGCCAGCACCGCGGTGCTGGCCATCGAGACCCAGTTCGGTCCCATAGCATCCGCCGCCGAGCGCCTGATCGAAGGTGGCCGGTCCGTGAACCGGACTTCCGGGCTGCCACGGTCGTTCCTGCCCAGCACCTGCACGCAGTGCCCGGCCGGTTGCGGCAACATGGGCTATATCGAGGAGAGCCGGGTGGTCAAGATCGGCGGTAACACGATGCATCTCAGCAACCAGGGTTCCCTCTGCGCCCGCGGGCAGGCCGGAATAAACGCTCTTTATGACCCGGACCGGCTGCTCAAGCCGATGCGGCGAAACGGCTTGCGAGGCAAGAACAACTGGGAAATGATCTCATGGGAAGAAGCCTACGGCGAGGTGGCAAAAATTCTTGCGGCCGCCAAAGCCAATCCTAACGATTTTGTCTTTATGACTGATGATCTTGACCAGGACGCAGTTGGCCGTCGGTTCACCTATGCCTATGGCTCCCCCAACGCCCTTGGCGGCACGGGATTCTATGACGCCAACAAGCTGGTTGCCACCGAGCTTACCTGGGGCGCCGCCGGCGACGTGCCGGATGTCTCCAAGAGCAAGTACATACTGGTGTTCGGGGCAAATCCACTGGAGAGTAATCCCCAGTTCGTCGGTCTGGCGCGCCGCTTGATCAATGGAATTCAACAAAATCAGGCCAAGCTCGTCGTCTTCGATGTCAGGCTTACCAATACTAAAACCCGCGCCAACGAGTCCCATTATGTAAATCCGGGCACCTACGCCCTGGTGGCGCTTTCGATGGCCAATGTCATCATGCAGGAAGGCCTGTATGACCGCGGCTTCATCGAGCAGTGGACCAATGTGTCGCCGGCCCAGCTGACCCAGCACCTGGCTCAGTATACGCCGGAGCGGGCCGAGGCCGAGACCGGCGTCAGCGCCCTGGTCATCCGGCGTATTGCTACGGAATTTGCCAACACGCACCCGGCTACGACGATCAGCGACGCCATGCTTTCCAATTTCGCCAACGGCGTGCAGAACGAGCGCGCGGTGATGTTGCTGAACATCATCACCGGCAACATCGACGTCAAAGGCGGCCTTTGCCTGCCTCGCAAGTATGATCTGGCCGAGCCTGCACCGGTTCCACCGGTGCCTGCTCCCAGCGTTCTTACAAACCCGCCGAACCTGCCATTGGCTTCGCACGGTTCCATCGAGAAAGCGCTGCAGCAGATCAAGGAAGGCAAGCAGAGGGTCAGTGTGCTTATGACCCACGGCGTCAATCCCGCCTACTCCAGTGCAGACGGCGGGTTGGTGGAAGACATGCTCAGGGACGAGAAAATGATCCCTTACCATATCGCGGTTACGCCCTTTATGAACGAGACGGCCCTGATGGCCGACATCATATTGCCGGAAACCACCTTCCTGGAAGACTGGGAAGTGGAAGTCCGGCCCTCGCCGGAACTGGTCCCGTACGTGTCATTGCGCCAGGCCGTCGTGCCGCCGATGGAATCCACGGCATCATTCTTTGATATCGCGGCGAAGCTGGCGAACCTGGTCATGGGTGGCATGGAGCAGTACTTTGCCTTCAAGACGGTAAACGATTATCTCAAGGCGCGAATCGCAAACATTCCCGGACTTGCCCAGGCCGGCGGTCTCGAATACCTAAGGCAGCATGGTGTCTGGTACGACCCCAAGACGAGGCCCAACTACGGCGCGTTCATGGCTGGCGGTTTCCGTACGCCCAGCGGCCGCATCGAGGTCTTTTCGCCCCGGCTTGCCGAGAAGAATTTTTCCGCCCTGCCGAGTTACGAGCCCATCGCCGCTTTCCGCGAGATCAAGGATGACGAGATGGTGCTGACCATATTCGATACAGCGCTGCAGACCGACGCCAAGACGGCCAACTGTATGTGGCTGGACGAGATTCAGCACGACAATCCGATCTGGATCAATTCGGTTACAGCGGCGCGGCTGGGTATCCTGCACGGCGATCCGATCAAGCTGCTGCGGAAGGAGAAGTCAGGCGTGGCCAAAGAGCGCTCGATTATTTCCACCGCGTTTGTCACCGAAGGCATTCATGAAAAGGTAGTGGCCATGGCCAATGGCGTCGGGCACACTGCTTTCGGCCACATCGCCGAAGGGGAGAAAATGACGCTGGATGAAATAGAAGTGCCGGCGTTGCGGGACGCGAATGTCACTCTGGTCTGGTGGGGTCACAAGGATGGTATCGGTGTTAACGCCAAGCAGATTGTGCCGATTGCTCCCGAACCGATCGGCGGCGGTCAGGCCTGGGGCGATATGGTCGTCACCATCGCCAAGGTCTAGCGGGCGATCGGGTTGACGACGGCTCCGCAAGAGGCTGGCGGGCCGGAGCTGGAGATGGCCCGGGCTCGAGCCGGACTTTATGGGCTCGTATCCCGTGTATTCAGCGACAGGCCGACGCCGGAACTGCTCAAGGGCATGAAGGACCCGGAGATGATTGAGGCGCTGGCGTCTTTCGGTGTGGTTTTCGACGAGGCATTTCTCGCCGGGGACGAGGAAGGGCAGGCTGGAGAACTGGCCGTGGAGTACACCAGGCTGTTTCTGGCGACCGGGCCGCATATCGCGCCTTATGAGTCGGTGTTTGTCAGGGCCTGGAGTGAGGACAAGCCGCAGTTGTGGGGCGAGGCAACGGTGGCGGTGTCAAAATTTTATAAGGAAGTTGGCCTGGAGCTCAGGCCGGGCCAGACTCCCGATCACCTTGGCCTCGAGCTTGAGGCTATGGCGATAATGGCAGAGTGTGAAGCTGCCAGACGCGAGGCGGGAGATGCGGAGGGGGCAGCGCTGCTTGAAAGGCAGCAGCGCCGGTTCTGTAAAGAGCACCTGAACATCTGGGTGCCGGAGATTTGTGAAGCGGTAGAGCGGGAGACGAAAAGCGTTTTTTATCGTGGCATGGCCACGCTGGCGTCAGCCCTGGTGCAGTTGCATTGTGGCGGCGCGGATAAGATTACCGAACAGTAAGACGGGCAGGCGACAATGCGCTGTGGCGTAAGAGGAGGAAGATAAATAGATGAAGATTCCGAAGCTATCAAAACCAGTATGGGCTCTGGTCGGTGTGGTAGTGCTGTTTTTGGCCCTGTCGCCCTTTGTGTTGCTTGCCCATTACACAACCACCACTCCGAGGTTCTGTCTGACCTGTCACGGAACAGGGGAAACCGCCGACGTCGGGCAGCAGTCCAAGGTTCATCCCGATTACGGCGAAGTCGGTTGCATCAGTTGTCACGCCGAAAACGGCGGGCATTTTGTAACCGATGGTTACCAGACCGGTTTTGAAGCCGAGCCGGACCGGATCAGCGAGAACTGTGTGACCTGCCACGAGGAAATGAAGGAAAAGAACGACACGGCAGGCTTTAAAAAGAACGAGAAAAATATCGACATACCGCACAAGACGCACTTTGGTTTCGACGCTGTCTGCGCGGATTGCCACCGGAATATTGCCCACGACCTGAATATAAACCAGACCAACCGCCCGACGATGGCCTACTGCTTCCAGTGCCATCCGGCCACCGATAAATGTGACAAGTGCCATCCTGGCGGGCCGCCGGCCGAGAAGACGACTATACCGCCGCCGGCGAAGCGTCCCCAGGTGCCATCCGCCGACGCTTCCAAGGCGACCTATGAGCAGCTTTGCTCAAAGTGCCATGCGCTTTACCCGGTGACTCTGCACACCAAGGCCGAGTGGAGTGGAGTGGTTGATCGCATGGTGGGATATACCGGCGCCGATATCACCGCCGATGACCGGGCGCTCATCCTGTCGTACATCGATTCGGAAGCCAAGTCCTGACCGGCTGAGGGGATGATTGAAGGAAATAGAACGGGGCGCGGCGCCGAAGGCGC